>CALAJH010000039.1 GCA_937922655.1 uncultured Bacteroidia bacterium | reverse complement strand
ACGATGCGTTGGGCCGGAAGGTTTATGGCGAAGCGCACGCGAGCGCGGCAAACGAGGCGTCGCTGAGCGTGGACTTGCGTCAATCGTTGGCCAAAGGCGTGTATCTGCTGACGGTCGAGTCGGGCGCGGCCATGCGGAGCGCAAGGCTGGTGGTCGAATAAACCGCAGCTCGATTTTCCAAAAACGCGTCCGTCCGTTTTGCCGGGCGGACGCGTTTTTAAGTAGAGCTAAACAGGCAAACGATAGGGTAATCTAAAATTATTGTGCGATAAGGCGGATGGAACCGACGAACGTGGTCGTAGAAAAACGGGCAACAATGAAAAAATTGATTAAGGCAACTACCGATGAAGAATCAACACGGATTAAAACAACAACCGCTTATCTTTAATGCCAAGGAATAATTTAAGATGAATTCCTATTATTGTCGTTACCCGCTTCGCACTACGGGAACGTCGGTCTCGACGATTTTGTGAGTGGATTTTGGACGAAGAGGCATCGGCCGTTTTTACAAAAAAATTATGGTTTTGTGTTTTTACCATATTATTACGGTTTGCACAAACCGGGGATGTTACGAAATTTACAATGCAATTATGGTATTTTTAGGTCTGTGGATATTTTTTTTATTATTTATTCTCTGTGGTACCTACCTAAAATTTTGCAAATTCAAAAATACTTCGGAACTTTACCTCCACGGGAATTGCCCGTATCTCCAATCTACCCTTTTCTTTCCGTCGCTTGAGCGGCGTCGTTTCGCATCGGCCTCTCCCCTTCACGGGTGAATTTGCAACTAATTTTGCCGGATAACCGAAAGGTAATTAAATTTGTGGGATTTTTCCATCCTGCATAAAAGCAAGGAAAAGTTTTAGTTATTTTATTTAAAAGTTAAGCAATTAAACGAATGAGAAAGCTTACGCTTGCACTTCTCTTTCTGTGGTCGGTGCAATGGTCGCAGGCACAGATAAGCACGGTGGAGGTTGGCGAGGCGAGCAACGCCTACACGATTATTTCCAACCGCCACAATCAGGTGTTTGCCAGTGACAAACACAACTTGGTAGGTTGGATTCACCGGCAAAACGTCGATATTTGGGGCGGCACGCCGACGCTTGTGGCCAATGGCTTGATGCGTTACGATTTTTCGACCGACGGTGGCAACACGTGGCAAATAGATTACGGTCCGCTTAATCCTTTGCCTTATCCTGCGGGCAACAACGCCCGCGGTCGTTATCCCCAAGCGGTTATATGGTCGAAAGGAAATTCCGCAAATTTGAGCGACCTTCGCTTGGGTTGGATGGCGGCCTGTACCGACGGCAACGGATGGGGCAACTACATGTGGGGCGGCTCGCGCAACCTCACGGGCTTCAACGCCAACGGCCCCAACCACCAAACCCCGGACGCAACGTTCTCGTTTCTTTCCAACGCCCAAGACCAGCGCGTTTTTACCGGCGGCGGTTTGTGCATGAGCACCGAAGGCATTCTTTGGCAATTCGACAACACTTTTACCAACGAAGGCGAAGGCGGTTATTTCAACGACTCGCTCGTGCTTTTCCGCGGCGTTTACGACGAAGGCACGAACAGCGTTGCATGGAGCAAGCATCGTACTTTTCGTCCCGGCCCTCAGGTGAGCGGCAGCGGTTTCGCCATCAATTCCGCCAACATCGCTTTTTCGCCCGATGGAAAATGGGGCTGGGCCGCCGCCACGGCCGACCTCGTCGCCAATCCCGCTTTTGAAGGCGAACGCCTCTACACCCCGATTTTCTATCGCTCCTCGGACTACGGCGCCACATGGGAAGGCCCCATCGACGTTCAACTTTATCGCTATAAATCCGTACGCGACTCGCTTATTACCTACTTCGAGGACGGCGACTCCACCCTTGGATGGCCTTATCCCATTGATTTCGACATCACCGTCGATAAATTCGGCAATCCGCACTTTTTCGCCATAGTGATGAACGGTACCAACAACACCGACGGCGCCCCGTATTATCTGCAACCCGGCGCCCGTAAAATTTTGATTGACCTGACGACCAAAGACCAAGGTGCGACTTGGTGTCCCCGGTATTTGACGGACGTGAACACGTGGCGCGGTACACTCCCCGGAACTTCGCTCAACTACGGCAACCACCTCAACGTAGCCCGCAACGAGGCCGGCGACCGCATCTTTTTTTCTTGGCTCGACGATATGGACGCCGCCGGACCCGACCAAATGTCGCCCCAAGCCTATGAAATGGCCTTGCGTGTCGAAGACGACGCCACCACCTCCCCCAAATCTCAAACCATCCAAGACCCGACGTTCTCCGGGCAAATTTATTACGGCACCCTGTCTACGACGGTGCTTTCGCGCCCCAACGGCGAATATATCCTGCCCACCGTTTTCTTAAAACTGCGTACCACCGACGTTAATCCCGTTCGGTTTTTTTACATCCGCAACCGTATTATTCGCGAGTCGGATTTCGTCAAACCGTCCATCGACTTGGGGGTTACAGCGTTTAACGTCCAAGAAAATCTTTGTTTCTCTTCCTCCGTCACCCCGACGGCCACCCTTCGCAACGAAGGCACCACAGCCGCCAACGGCCCCGCCAACTTGTACTATTCGGTCAACGGAAGCGATTACGAACTTGCCGGTACGTACAACGTCAATTTGACCCCGGGGCAAACGCAAAACGTTAATTTGCCCGAAATTACCTTGGGCGCCGGCACGTCGGTTATCGATTTGCAATTGGAGTTTCCCAACGACGTTTCCTGCCGTAACAATACGGCTCAAGCGACGGTCGTGAACTTTGGCGGCGCGAACAACGAAATTTTCCCGTCGTCTTTGTATCCCAATGGCGAGGCTCGCGGCTGCGGTACGGTCACGCTCAACACGGGCCTGCCTTCTTTGGCCTCGACGACCGTATGGTTTTTTGACGGTGTCGAACAGCCCGGCCTTAACGGACAATCCCTTATAACGGTTACCCAAGCCGACGACGTGAGCCAAGTACGTGTAGAAATCACCAACCCCAACTGCAACGACCAAAGCCTGAGCCAAACGCTGAGCATCAACATCAGTCCTTTGCCCGTAATTACGGTGCAAGACGTTGAGGCCAAGTGCGAAAGCGCTCCCGCCGTTACGCTCACCGCCACCAACGAAACGGGTGTTACCGTTAGCTGGCGCCGCTTCAACACCACTACTTCCACTTACGACCAAGTCGGTACCCAAAATACGTATAATATTTCTCAAACGGGTCGCTACCGCGTAACGGTAACGAAGACCTCCACCGGATGCGTTTCAACCAAAGACTTTCAGTTTATCAACTGGAGCGTTACCCTTCGTCCCGATTCCGTTCCCGAAGTACAATGCCGTCGCAAACTTACCAGCCTTTTCAAAATGATTGAAGGCAACCCCAACGGCATCAACTACGAATGGCATGTAACCGGCACGTGGGTGGACGCCAACGGCGTTACTCAAACGTGGACCGACGCCCAAGTCTACGACCCCGTGGCACAACAATGGAACCTTGAGCCGATTTTCAACAACGAGTCGTGCGGTCAGCCGGTGACGATTAACTATCGCGTTGTGGCACGCGACCCCGCCGGTTGCGGCATCGAACGCACGGCCACCCGTTCGGTCGTTGTTTACGATACGCTCTTTTTCGCCGCCGAATCCAATGCCGGTACCTTGGGAGACGATGACCCGAACACCGCCGGCCAACAAATCGCTTGCGGACGCAATATTACTTTTATCGACAAAACCACCGCGAACACCAACTGCCCCACCTCTCGTACATGGTCGTTCACGCCTACGAACGCCGTTGTCGTTCAAGGCCAACGGGGAAGCGCCACGGTTGTTGGAACGGACACCATCGTCGTCAATTTCCCGTGTTCGGGTAGCAACGCCGGCCGCGGAACCGTTACCTTGCGTTCCAATTCGGGAACCTGCTACACCAACGAAACGACCTTTGAAGTCAATATTTGCCGCACCGCCGCCTGCCAAGGCACTTCGAGCGTAATAAACTTGGCGGATTTCGACTTCAACGTTTATCCGAACCCGTCCAACGGCGTGTTCAAAATCGAAACGTCGCCGCGTTCGTCGAACGCCGTGGTAAAAGTCTTTGACGCCGTCGGCAAACCGGTGCTTACCCGCGTCTATACAGCCGGCGCCACCGAAATCGAACTCGATTTGAAAGCCCAACCCGCCGGCGTGTACATTCTTCGCATGGAAACGTCCGAAGGCGCGGTTTCCAAAACGTTGATGAAAGAGTAAAGCTTCGTTTGTGTTTGACTTATGCCGCCGCCCCGACGGGCGGCGGTTTTTTTTTCGGCCGCATCGGCGTATCTTTGCGCGACGAACATGAAACACGAAAACCGCGCCACCGTCGTCGCCTCCACCGATTGGGTCGGTCGTCCCAACGTGTTCTATAACCAAAATCGTTTTTCGTACAATTTCAACGATTTGGTCGAAGAAGACTTTGATTGGGATGCGACGGGACTTTACTATTATTTGGATTGGGGTTTTTGTGTTTTTGAACGTACCCCGGTGGCGGGCGTGAGGTTTTTACCTCCCAATGCCGATTTGGTTCGGGGCGCGGACGGCAAACTTTTTGTTCGTCCCCGTCCCGAGCCCGATTGGCTCAATCTTTTCCATACCCCGACCCGTCCCGACGACGTTTTTCATTTGATTCAAACGACGATACAAACGTGGGAGTCGTCGGCGGACGGGGAAATTGTACTGCCGTTGAGCGGAGGGTACGATTCGCGTTTGATAGCGGCGATGTTGGCCGAGCCTTGGCGGGTGCGGGCGTTTTCTTACGGCGGTGCATGTCAACAGGAGCGCTCGAAGGATGCGGTCGTTGCCCGTGAGCTCGCCAAACGTTTGGGCGTCGAATGGCGGCAGGTGATTTTGGGGGATTTTCATCGGTATTTCGACGATTGGTACGGGCTTTTTGGTGCGTCGACCCATGCGCACGGCATGTATCACATCGAATTTTATAAAAAAATTGCGGAAACGATGCGCGGGCCGTTGCTTTCGGGATTGGTGGGCGACGCATGGGCCGGAAAAACTTTTCCTCCCGTCCATAAACCGGAAGACCTAGCCCGGTTAAAACTTACACACGGCATGCAAGCGGACGCGCGTGCCTTGACCGTCAGGCCGTCGGAAAAGCCCGAAATCGAATTTTACGAAAGACAAAAAGAATATTTGCGCGACGAGCGTTTTTGCGTTTTGGCTGCGATACGTTTGAAAATGACGTTGTTGCAGTATTTGGAATCGGTTCCGCGGTCGTTGGGTTTTTCGCCGTTTTCCCCCTTGTGTACGCAGGAAACGGCAACGGCCATGCTTGCCTTGCCGCAAGAACTTCGGAAAAATCGGCTTTGGCAAACGGAATTTTTCCGTGCCAAAAATTTGTTGCCCGAAAACGATGGACTGCGTTTCGACCGTCGCAACGATCTTTCGCGTACGGCGTGGGAGCGCATGGTTCCTCCGCCGTTGTCCGAGGAGGTTTTGGCCGAAGTGATTCGTCCCGAATACGTTCGTAAAATCAACCGCGTCATTGCTCGTCCGCCCACGTATTGGCGTTACCATTTTTTTCAGGACGTTTTGCGTTTGGCGGCACGGTTCGGGAAATCCGTTCCCAATCCCTACAATACCGCCTATTTTGCGTATTTGACGCTTTACCCTTTGGATAAAATCGCGAGAAAACGCCGTTCGGCACGCTTTTTGTCCAAATAGTTCGTATCATTCATTATTATTTCAAACATGAAACGTATTTTATTGGCCGTTGTCTTTTTGACGTTGTCCAACGGCGTCTTTGCTCAAAAATTTGGGGTCATCGACTCCCAGTTTATTTTTGAAAACATGCCCGACTACCAAGCCGTGCAACAGGAGGTCGACGCCACGTCCCAACAGTGGCAAAAGGAGCTCGACGAAATGTACGCCAAAATCGAAAAAATGTACGACGAGTATCGGGCCAAAGAAGTGCTTTTGAGCAAGGAGGAAAAAGAACGTCAACAAACCAACATCATGAACGAGGAGCGCAAGGCCAAGGAACTGCAAAAAAAACGCTTCGGTTACGACGGCGAGCTTTTCAAAATGCGCGAGGAAAAGTTGCGCCCCGTCCAAGAAAAGCTGTTTACGGCCATTGAAACCGTTTCCAAAGAAAAACTGGTGAATTTGATGTTGGACAAAGCGGGGGCGGCAACGGTGTTGTACGTCGATTCGCGCTACGACTTTACCAAAGACGTGATGCTGAAATTGGGTATAGACCCGAACAAAACAAGCGGCGGTTCGACAAGCCAACCGCCGGCGCCGCCGAAAAAATAAGAGTTGGACCAAAGGGTTAAAGCGATTCGACGGGGCGGTTCGTCTTTTGACGACGGCTCCGTGCGTAAAAGCTTTCGACAAACGCTTCGACGTTTGGTCTTCCGTCCGCGTCGTCGCCCGACCGTCGACGCTCCCGAAAAGGTTCGTGCCCGACTTTCGCGTCCGTAAACTAATTGCTAACTTTGTAAAAAATAATTGGCATGGCCGAAAAAATATACGACGTGATAGTGGTGGGTTCGGGGGCGTCGGGCGGTGTGTTGGCGACGAACCTGCATTTGGCGGGCATGAACGTACTTTTGCTTGAAGCGGGGAAAAAATTCGACCGCAAGACTTTTCCCCGCACCGAGGCCGATTATTCGACGCAATTGTTTTGGGGCGGCGGGTTGGAGTTCAGCGCCGACGCGCGCTTGGCTTTCATGCGCGGCAAATGCGTCGGCGGCACGACCATCGTCAATCAATGCGACCTTGACCGTTTCGACGACGTCGCTTTTGCCGACTGGCGTGCGGCCTCGGGCGTGGATTTTTTTTCTTTGCCCGCCATGACCCCGTATTACGACGCGGTGCAAAAGCATTTGCACATCCACGAATTTACCCCCGATGAATTCACGGAAAACGCCAAACAATTTATTCGCGGTTGTGACGCGATGGGCTATCGGTGGGGTCCCTTGCACCGCGGCCAATCCGATTGTCGGCTCAAAGAAGGCAACGACTGCATTGGTTGTTTGGGCGGATGCCAACTTGATTCCAAACAATCGACGTGGGTGTGTTTCTTGCAACGCGTACCCGATTTGCCGATGGTTACCGAATTTACGGCGGAAAAATTGGAAATCGGCAAAGAAACGGTGAAAGTTCACGGCGCGGGGCGCGAGGGCAAACAAACGTTCACGGGCAAAAATGCGGTATGTGCCGGCGGTGCGTTCGGCAACGCCGTGCTTTTGCACAACTCGGGCCTCAAAAACCGGCTTCCCGCTTTGGGAAAAGGGTTTTGTATGCATCCCCAACTGATGTTTTTCGGTCTTTTCGACCATCCCGTCAACGCTCACAAGGGCGCGTTCCAGTCGGTATGCTCCCACGACCCCGGCTTTCGCGCGGCGGGCTTCAAACTCGAAAACGTTTACGCGCCGCCGATATCCATCGCCATGCTTTACGCCAAAATGGGGCGCGAAGGCCAAGCGTTCATCAAAAACTATGCTTATTACGGATGCATCGAGGCGGCGATACGCGACGAGCCGGCGGGCGAGCTTTCGACGGACAAAAAAGGCCGGTTGGTGATAAAAAAAACGTTTACGGCCCAAGACGAAAGCCGCGCCGCCCAAGCCAAGTCCGTCATACAAAATATTTTTGAAAAAGCCGGCGCCAAAAAGTTTATACCCGCGTCGTTCCGTTTCGGATTGCACCTTATGGGCGGTTGCGCGATGGGCGTCGACGAAAAAAGTTCGGTCGTCGGTCCGGATTTCGCCCTTCACGGCACGAACAACGTTTTTATTTCCGACTCTTCGATATTTCCCAACGCACCGGGAATCAACCCTTATTTCACCATCATGGCTCTAAGTCAAAAATTAAGCGACGAATTGTCGGCAAGATAAACGTTTGGAGAAAGGAGCGATGGAGAACGTTTTATTGTTGTAAAGCTGTTTTCGAGGCACGAAAGTCGGGGATGAAGAGGCGCAAAAAACAAAAACGAGCGGGACCGCAATAAGCCGGATTCTGTCTTCGCCGTCATTTCTCTAAGCGACCCACCCCCCGGCGGCGAACGGGCCGTTCGCTTCGGCTCGAGGCCGACGCCGGTATACACGGTCTTGCAACCCCCGGGGTTTACCGCCCGCCGCGTCGCCGCGCCGGGCCGTGCGCTCTTACCGCACGTTTTCACCCTTGCCCCTAAGGGCGGTCTGTTTTCTGTGGCACTTTCCGTCGCGCGGGGTTTCCCTCCGTCGCGCCTTTCCTTTCGGAAAGCGGGGCGCCCTGTGTTGTCCGGACTTTCCTCCGACGGCCTCCGGCCGCCGGCGACGGCACGGCCCGCTCGTTCATCCCCTGAAAACACTTTTTTTTCACCGTTCGTTCCCTGCATGCGGTCAAAAAACTTTTTTTAGATATTCCATATTTCACTAATTTTGTGCGGCGCTAACACGGCGCACTAAAACGCGAACATTTAGATAAGCATCTATGAGATATTTACTTTTGTGGGCTTTGGCTTGGACGGCGGTCGTTTCCGGCGTAAAGGCCCAGTCCGTAATCCTCGACAATTCCATGTTTTGTCGTTCGGCCGACGGCCCGGAAGTTACGGTAACGGGGACGGTTGAGCCTGCAAACGCCGATTTACGGGTCAGAAATGCCGACGGCGTGGACATCACCGGCGCATTGGCAAGCCAGCTGCGTTTGGCCAAAAATCCCGTTACCGGCGTTTTTTACGCCATTCTTGACGGCCCCGCCGCTTTTTCGCTCAACCCCGCGGTCTACACCATCGTTGCGGGCGAAGCGACGGCCGAGGTTTCGATTTATTACGCGGGCGCCGAAATCACCGCTCCCTTGGTCTTGTCCGCCTGTGATTTAGCCACGGCCATAGAACTCGCCGATTTTTCTCCGGCAGGCGGAACGTTCGAAGGCGCCGGCGTTATGGACGCTATGTTCGACCCCGTTGCCGCAGGTCCGGGCGAACACGTCGTTACTTATTCGGGTATTTACAACGGTTGCGAATACACCACGAGTCTTACCGTCACGGTGGCCGAACCCGTTGCGGGCGATTTTATTTCCGGCGTATCCACCGCTTACTGCATCGGCGCCACGGTATCGGGTACGGTTTCGCGTACCGACGGCACGCTAACCAACAACGGCGGCGGCGTGGCCTTCGACGAAAACGGTTATTTTGAAATCCCGGCCCTCGGCGCGGGCGACTACGAACTGATTTATACCGTTCCGGGTGGATGTGCCGATACCGTATATTTTTCCGTTGCCAATACCGGTACGGTCGTTTTCGACGTCGCCATTCCCGCCGCCGTCTGTCAAGGTTCGGAAGTTTTCTTTGCCGTCCAAGTCGATGTTGACGGCAACGGTTTCGTTACCACCACCGACGGAACGTTTTCCGACGAGGCCGCCGTCGCCGACCCCGAAAACAATCGCTACATTCTGAACACCAACTTGGAAGTCGGCATTTATTCCGCGACCTATTCTTATTTTGTGGGCGCGTGCGAATACACCACGACCGTTAATTACGAGGTGAAAGAGATATTGACTCCCGAAGTTACGGGTTTCAACGCCACCCATTTCACGTGCGAAACGGGAGCGGTGGAAATCAACGCCGTACCCGCGCTTGGGCCGTTCACGCTGACTTATCCGACGGGCGCCGCCGTTGAGGCTCCGGCTTTCATCGCCTCCGGTACGACGGCTTATTTCTTTCCGTCGTTGCTTGCCCCCGGCGAATACACCCTTGCCGTTTCCGATACTTTCGGCGGCCAATGCTACGGTTATTCGACGACGATAACCCTCGTCGAAAGTCAAGAACCGAATTTTGGCGAAATACCGACGATTTACGCGGGTTGCGATGCCGTTATCCCCGTTGAACCTACCGGCGGCGTGCTTTCCTACATTTACAACGGTGAGGAAACCATTCTCGACGGTTACGTTTTGAACGTTTCGCCGGGCGACCAATACGTTTTAAAATACAATTTTGGATGCGGCGGCGTGGTGCAACAAATCGTGGACGTGATAGGCGCAAGCATTTCGGGATTGAATTCGGCTTATTATTCGACGGTAACGTCGGTAACGATGACGGGGGCGCCTGCGGGCGGTACGTTTAGCGGTCCCGGGGTTACGGGCAACGTTTTTAGTCCTTCGGCCGCCGGCGTGGGTACCCATCTCGTCACCTACACTTTCGTCACTCCCGATTTATGCACCCTCACCGCCCAACGCATCGTTGAAGTGATTTCCATTGCTTGCAACGCGCCTTCGGGGGTAACGGTAAGTTCGGTGACCCAGACCGGCGCTACGATTTCGTGGAATCCTATTACGCCTACGCCGACGTTGTATCAAGTGCGTTACAAAAAAGTGGGAGCGAGCATCGAGAACTTTGTCAATCTTTCGGGCGCCACGACGTCGCTTACCCTTTCGGGCCTTGAACCGGGAACGAACTACCAAGTGCGTGTACGTGCCTTGTGCGTCAGCGGCGTGTTTTCGCCGTTCTCGGTTTTGACGTTTTTCACGACGCAAACGCCGCCCTCGGAATGCGTCGCGCCGACGAGTGCAAGCGCATCGGCCGCGTCCAACGGTACGGCGCAAATTTCTTGGACGGCGCCCGAGGCCCCCGCCAACCAAACTTTTGAAGTCGAAGTTACCTACCCCAACGGCAACGGCGTGATTGTAACCACCGCCGGTACCAACGTTACGCTTACCGATTTGGCTCCCGGAACCTACTCCGTCGTTGTGTACGCGACTTGCGACGCGGCGGGCGTTCAAACCACGAGTTTCGTCGTTCCCGAGGCGCCCCTTTGCCTACCCGTAACGGGTTTAACCGCCGTATTGAGCGGCACGCTCAACGTGTCGTTTGTCGCTCCTTCGGGCGGCGCTACGGTTACCGCGTATGAAGTAAGCATCGACGGCACGGGCATTTCCCAAACCTCGGGCAATACGTCCGTTTCTTTGAACGTTTCGATGCTGGCGGCCGGAGAATACGTCGTTCGCGTGCGTACGATATGTGGTGAAACAAGTTCGACCGAAGTCACGACGACGTTCGTCAAACCCGCCGTGGACTGTTCGGCCACGCCGTTTATCAACAGCATTGCGATTAGTCCGACGACCGCAACCGTTCGCTGGCCGCGTTTGGCCAACGCCGTAGCTTACGAAGTCGGTTATCGTTTGTCCACTTCGTCGGAATACACGACGATAACGGTAACGCAAACCGATGCCGCGATTCAATTCGCCGTCATAACGGGTTTGACGCCTTCCACCCGCTATGCCGTACGCGTGCGCGCGTTGTGTGCCGAAGGTCAAAGCTCGGGCTATTCGACGGAGCGTCGATTCGCAACGCTGTCGGGAGGCATGCGCGAAGGCCTCGAAATCGACTACAACGAATCCGTTTCGTCGTTGACGGTTTATCCCAATCCGTCGAAAGGCATGACTTCGTTGTCGTTTGTGTCGGCGGCGGAAGGCCTTGCCACGGTTGCGGTGTTCAATCTTGTGGGCGCCCGCGTATGCGAAAAAGCTTATTCCGTCGCAGAAGGAGAAAATCAAATTTCGCTGGATTTGACGGGCAAATCGTCGGGCGTTTATTTTGTCAAGTTCGTCATGGGAGAAATCTCCCAAACCGTACGTTTGGTATTGGAATAACGAAATCTCTGTTTTGAATCCGGAGGGCCGCCTTGGGGCGGCCCTCTTCATTCATGAAAATAAGCGTTAAAGGGCAAGATTGACGGCGTGGTTGAACGGCTCGTTTTGAAGTCGCCTATACATCGTTTAGCGTCAAATTATTGCGTTTCGTCGAAATTCTTTGGCGAGGCGTTCAAAATATGATTTACTTTGCATTGCAACTTTTTCGGCATGTTGCCGCATAAAGTCATTTATTAAAAATATGATAAAAAAGATGTACGTATTGAAAAAAAACAAGTTCGGTATATCAGCGATGGTCGCGCTGGGGCTGATGTTTGGAAAAATTTCGGCGCAAATGACCGGGGTGTATACCGTGGGTCCCGGCGGGGACTATGCGACGCTCACTGCCGCGATAACGGCGCTGACAAGCGCGGGGGTCGGCGCCGGCGGCGTTACCTTTGAAATCAACAACACCTACGTTTCTACGGGTGAAACCTTTCCCATTGTTTTGCCGCCGATAACGGGCGCCTCGGCCTCCAATCCTATCAGGATTTGGCGCGCCAACGACGGCACCGCCACGCGTATCATCGCGCAAGGCGGCGCCGTGCCGACGATACGCGTTACGGGTTCGTATTATACGTTCGACGGACGGACGCAAGGAACGGGAACGGCGCGACGCATTTCGGTGAGAAATACGGGAACGACGGCGCCCGCCATCGCCTTTGAAAACGATGCCCGTTTCAACACCTTTACTTACCTTAACGTGCAGGGCCGAAATGCCGACGCCAACTCCGGAGTGGTCGTTTTCGGAGTGGGAAGCGTTGCGGGCAACGACAACAACACCCTAAGCAACTCTATTGTTACGGCCAATGCCGGCGTTTACCCCGTCAACGGTATTTATTCCCAAGGCGCGGCGGGCATTTTGAACGACAACAACACCCTAAGCAACAACCAAATTTCCGACTTCACGGGCCGTGGAATATGGGTGACGGACGTGGGCAACGGCGACTCGTGGACGATTGACGGCAACAGCGTTTTCTGTACTTTTGCCGCTTCCACCCAGCAAACCGGCATTGATTTCGTGCCGGGAGCCACTTCCGAAAACAACACTATCAGCAACAACCGTGTGGGCGGTCGTTCGGCAAACGGAGGCACGAGCGGCAATCCGTGGCAAAACACTTCGGGTTTGATGTTCATCGGTATACGCGTTCGTTGCGCCACCGCTTCGTTCAATACGACTATTACGGGCAACATCGTCCGTAACCTTGAGCTTTCTTCCACCGCCGCTTACAACGCTTACGGTATTATCGCCGATTTGGGTTCGGTTGCGGCGGCGGAGTTTCTTATTACGAACAACACCATAGGCAACGCCGCCACTCCGGGTTTGGGCATCTCGTTTGCGGGCAACGGATTTTTCCGCGGAATTACCACCGCCTCTTCGTGCGAATCGCCGGTACAAATTTTAAATAACGTCGTAGGCCAAATTACGGCCACGAACAACGGCAACAATGCACGTATCCATGGTATCGCCGTCGATTCGCGTCGCCGCGCCTACATCAATCAAAACACCGTACGGAATTTGACCGTAACCCAAACGGCCAATCACAACGACCTGAGCTGGTTCCCGCAATCGAACACGTCGGTTATCGGCATTTTGTACAATTCGACGGCCAACGCCTCGGGCAACCAAATCAATCAAAACACGGTGTTCAACCTTTACAACAACAGTACGAACAACAGTACCACCATTGCGCGGGTTTCGGGCATTGTGTTGTCGTGTTCGCCGTGGGCGGTGAACGCCAACGGTACGTGCAGCCGCAATCGGGTTTACAATTTGGAAACAAGCAATCCGGCGGCGAACATGCACTGGATTACGGGTATCGACTACTGGGCGGGCAACAACTGGACGTTTTTCAACAACCAAATTTCGCTCACCAACGGAACCAACGCCAACGACGCCGCGATTTTCGGTTTTTGGGAAGGCAACGGCATTATGCGCACCTCCCATTTCCACAACAACTCGATTTACGTGGGCGGAACGTCGAACACGTCGGCGAGTTCGGCGGCTTATTTTCGCACCGTCAAATCCAACGTTCAGTTGCGCAACAATATTTTCTACAACGAACGGACGCTCGGCGGTACACACGTGGCGGTTTCCAACGTAAACTTTGACGGCGCTCCGGCCGACGGCTGGGCCGCAGGCGCCTCCAATTACAATCTTTACGTTACCGCCGTCCCCACGACCGTCGGCGGTTGGGGGCCCGAACCCTCGACGGTGTTTTACGATTTTTCGGGTTGGCGTTCGATATCCAATTCCGACGCTTATTCGCTTTGTACGACGGCCGTCGCTCTTCCGTCCGCAAACTTTTTTACCAGCACCGCCAACGGCGATTTGAATATACAAAACAATATCGACCGCTGGTACGTCAACGGCAAAGGCATAGCGGGGCCTTTGGTGCAAAACAACAGCATCGACTTTACGGGAACGTCGCGCTCGACCACCCAAGGCGTAGCGGCGGACATCGGTTCGATAGAAATAACCGCCGCCACGCCGGCCCCTCACCTGATATCCCAAAACATTACCGGAACGGGAACGTACTATTTCAACTTTGCGGGCAACACTTACGCCAAAGCCGAAGTAACGGTTTACGACCCGTCGCTGACGACCCTTTCCATTCGTTACTATTCGGGAGTCAATCCGGCCAACACCTTAACCGCGACAAAAAGCAACGGTTATTATGTGGTTTCGGTTAATCCGGGCGCCGCCAATTATGCTTACAATTTGACGCTCGCCTTTACTCCGGGCATGATAGGCGACGTGGACAACCTTGCGGACGTAATAGTAAGTCGTTCTCAAAACTGCGGCGGATGGTACCACTATCCTTTCGTTCCCGAGGCGGCGCCGAACACGACGCTCAGCGGTAACGAGGCGACGGTTTCGGGCTTGACGGTTGTAGGGACGTTTGCTTTTTCGGACAAAGACAACCCCTTGGCCTTCCCATTGCCGCTTTCGGCCACGCCTACCGCCACCACGGCTACGGTTACCTGGCAAAATTCGGCTTTGGCCACGGGTGCCACGCTCCGTTATCGGCCCATCGGCAACCCGACTTACACGGTGGTAACCCCCGGACTGGTTACGAGCTATGATATAACGGGACTCAGTCCCTCGACCAACTACGAATTTAACGTACGTTCGACGTGCGGCGGCAATACCGCTTATACGCGCAACTTTACCTTTACGACGCCCTCCACACGTGCGGGCGAAACGACGTCGTCGGAAACCGTGCTTTATCCCAATCCGACCACGGGCGAACTTAATCTTCGTTTCGCCACGGCTCAAATTGAAAAAGCGCTTGTTACCGTATCCGACCTCAACGGCCGCGTGGTGTTGCGCGATGAAATGACGACCGTTGCCGGAGACAACCAATGGACGGGTACGCTGGAAGGCAAACCCGCCGGACTCTACTTTTTGCAGGTCGTTACCCCGTCGCTGGCACGTTCGTTCAAGGTAACGTTGCAGTAAATCGAAAGTTTGTGGTTAAGTAGTCGGCCCGCCGCATTTGCGGCGGGTTCTTTTTTAATCACGCGGTGGACATATTTTGCTAATTTTGCGTTTTAATAATCAAAACCTAAAAGGTGGCAAAAAAACGGGCAACGGGCAAACAGGAATGTTCGTTTTGCGGGCGGTCGGCGGACTTGACGTTTATGATGATTGCGGGCAACGACGGCGTTCAAATCTGCAATTTTTGCGTCGAATACGCCCACAATTTGATTGAAGAGGAGTTGGGCGAGGCACGGCATATTCCCAAAACAACGGGCAAAGAGCGCGAAGTGCCGTTTCCCGCACAAATAAAAAAACATCTCGACGACTACATTATCGGTCAAGACGAGGCGAAAAAAGCCTTGTCGGTGGCGGTGTACAATCATTACAAACGATTAAGCTATCTTTCCGAACCGCGAAAAGACGTCGAGCTGGAAAAATCCAATATTTTGCTCATCGGGCAAACGGGGACGGGCAAAACCCTTTTGGCCCGCACGATAGCGAAAATATTGAAGGTGCCGTTTTGCATCGCGGACGCGACGGTGTTCACCGAGGCGGGATACGTTGGTGAGGACGTCGAAAATATTCTCGTTCGGCTCTTGCAAGCGGCGGACTACGACGTCGACGCCGCACAACAAGGCGTGGTCTACATCGACGAAATCGACAAAATCGCCAGAAAGGCCGACAATCCGTCCATTACCCGGGACGTTTCGGGCGAAGGCGTACAGCAGGCGCTTCTAAAAATTCTTGAAGGCACGGAAGCCAATGTTCCGCCCAAGGGCGGACGCAAACACCCCGACCAAGCCTACGTTCGCATCGACACGTCGAATATACTGTTTATTTGCGGCGGCGCCTTCGACGGACTTGAACGCATTATCGCCAATCGGGTCTCGTTGCAGTCGGTCGGTTTTCGCACCGCCGAAACCCGAAAAATCGAAAACAAAAATTTGTTTAAGTACGTACAACCCGCCGACTTGAAGCGTTTTGGACTCATCCCCGAACTCATCGGTCGTCTTCCCGTGGTCACGTATTTGGAACCTTTGGACAAGGCGGCGCTCAAACGCATACTTACCGAACCGAAAAACGCCTTGCTTAAACAGTACGCCAAGTTGTTTTCGCTCGAAGGTTGCAACTTGATTTTTGAGCCTGCGGCTTTGGATTTTATTGTGGAAAAAGCCGACGAACTCAAACTCGGCGCCCGGGGCTTGCGTTCGATTCTCGAAGGCGTATTGTCCGAGGCGATGTTTGAGTTGCCGGGCACGGGGCGCACGGAGTTCGTTGTGAGCGCCGATTATTGTCGGCAGCGACTTATCGAAAGCGGAGTGATGCAACCACCGTTGGCACAGGCGGTCTAGGCAACGAGTGCCTCCGGCGCTTCGAGCGTAAAATTTTCGATGACGGGGTTGGCCAAAAGTTTTTCGGCGGCGGCGCGGGCTTGGGCGTGCGCCGCCGCTTCGTTTTCCGCTTCGACGACAAGCGCTATACGTTTGCCGACCCGAACCTCGTCAATCGCCGGCATTTCCAAATGCCGCAAGCCCGCCAATATCGCCTTGCCTTGCGGGTCGAGAAGTTCCGCATGCGGCATGACGTTTACAAATATCCGGTATTTCACGACGCAAAAATAACGATAATTTTTGGGTTTGTTATATGATGTAAATTTGAATTATTTGAAGCCCAACGGTGTTTTCATAGCTATGAATGCAACGATGACGCGGCTGTTCGACGAATCAAGAATCGCGAAGGCCATGAGTTACGCCGAATATTGGGCGTTGATAGAAAAATTGTTGGCCGAGGGCAAAACCACGGGCGACGACCATTCGCCGGCCATGATAGAATATACGAAAATGAACGTCCAACGCCTCAAACGCGGGGATATGCAGGCTGTGGTATCCCCTCCGTTGGCCGAAGCGATAAAAGCGATTTCCAAACCGCAGGTTTGGGTGGTATTGACGGAATGGTGGTGCGGAGACGCGGCGCAAAACATCGCTCTTTTTCCCAAAATGGCCGCCCTTAATCCTAAAATCACGCTTAAATTTTTACTCAGGGACGAAAATCCCGACGTTATGGACGCTTTTTTGACCAACGGCGCCCGTTCCATTCCCAAGTTTATCGTTTTGGACGGAGAAAACCATACGGTTTTGGCGCATTGGGGGCCGCGCCCCGCATACATGCAAGAACTTGCCGTTGAATACAAGGCGGGCAAATTGTCCAAAGACGATTTTCAGAAAGCGCTGCATTTACGCTATGCCCAAGACAAATACCGGGCGCTCAACGAAGAAATGACCGCGCTTTTCGCCCGGATTGCGTCGTAAATTTGCGGCATGAAAATACTTTTGGCGTCGCGTTCGCCGCGGCGCATCGAACTCTTGACGACGGCGGGATTCGACTTTGTCGCAAAAGCGGCGGACGTGGACGAAAAAGCCGTACCCGCGTGGTATCCCAAACGTGAAATTCCCGGATTGCTTTCTCGGAAAAAAGCCGAATTCTTTAAACACGAATCCGACGAGTACCTTGTTTTGGGGGCGGATACCGTCGTCGTTTGTGAAGACATGTTGTTGGAAAAACCCAAAGACGCCCGGGAGGCCAAGCAAATGTTGAAAATGTTGTCGGGACGGACTCACGAAGTGATTGGGGGCGTAAGCCTGATTCACAAAAACAAGGCCCATACTTTTTCCGAAACGACGCTCGTGCGTTTTCGTTCTTTAACCGCCCGTGAAATTGAGTATTACGTCGAAAATTATCGTCCTTTGGACAAGGCCGGCGCCTACGGTATACAGGAATGGATAGGCCTTCGAGCGGTCAGTCGCATCGAAGGCGACTATTACAACGTCATGGGACTGCCCGTGTGCCGACTTGTCGTCGAACTCGATGCGTTTGTGACTACTTGTTGAGGGCTAAGCGTACGACTTGTCCATATCCCGTTGCCAAAACGCCGTTGTCGTAGTATCCCCGCGCTTTGAGCAACTTATGCATTTTGGGATAATGATACGACGGAATGCCGGGTAAAAGGTGGTGTTCGGCGTGATAATTGACGTGCAAGGGGGCGAAAAGGATTTGTTCGACGAGTCCGGCGTAGGTGGTACGGGTGTTTTTGTGGTCGTCGAGCGGGTCGGGAACCATCGAATGCTCGGCCATCGAACGCACGCGCAACGAAAATTGAAAAGTGGTCAGCATTGCGGCGGGCCAAAGCAGGTAAACCCACGCCGCGCCCGCCGCCCAGCATACGCCGAAGATGACGGCGTTGGCCGCCAACGGTCCCGACAGGCGTTTGACGCCGTTGGCCACGACTGTTTTCCACGTTACTCCCCGTTCTTTTATCACCCTTCCTCCAAGGTTGTATTTCCATACGCCCAAATTCATGAGCAAAAGTCCGATTTGGCTTTTAATACCCGTGAGTCCGGAAAGGTCGCGAAAAAATTTTCGCGCCAAGCTCAATTTTCCCGAGGGATAACCGAAAGTAAGCGGGAGGTCGGGGTCTTCGGGACGACCGGTGACGGCATGATGTTTGAGGTGATAGGGCCGATAACGAACGGTATCATGAAAAATGGGGTAGGCCCCGAACCAATTGCCTACAAAAATATTGGTTTTCGAGCGTTTAAAAAGCGAATAATGCGATGCGTCGTGCATAATGATGGCGCAAGCCAGCTGTTTGCCGCCTAAAACGAACATCGCCGCCACGACCACCGCCGGATGCGGGAACGCCGCCGCCGCCGCCATCGCGCCCGCTATCCACAGCCATTGCCGTGCCACCTCCCACGCCCCGCGTACGTCGGACTTTTGTGCCAACGCCTGCATTTCTTCTTTTGTTAGATAATCTTTGACGCTCATTGCTTGTAAATAAATTTGTGCGTCAACAAAAATAAAAAAAAATGCGACAACCTTCGCGGCAACCGAGAATTTTCCCCCAAAAATGGCGGCATTGCAAAAAAGGAAGCTTCTTTTGCGGTGTACGGGTGCGGGACTTTCCGAACGGGGGCCTATTTTTTTTCCGAAATTCGCGTTAAATTCGGCATTGATGAAAAACGCCCAAAGTTTGCCTATTATTCGTGTTCGGGGTGCGACGCTCAACAACCTCAAAAACGTCGGCGTGGATTTGCCGCGCAACCGTTTGGTCGTTGTTACGGGGGTGAGCGGCTCGGGCAAAACGACCTTCGTTTTCGATACCCTCTATGCCGAAGGCCACCGGCGTTACGTCGAGTCGCTGAGTTCGTATGCCCGGCAGTTTTTGTCGCGCATGGCCAAGCCGCCCGTAGACTTCATCGAGGGTTTGTCGCCCGCGATCGCCGTTCGTCAAAAGGCGGCGGGTGGCGGCGGGCGTTCAACCGTTGGTTCCGTCACCGAGGTTTACGACTATTTGCGACTTTTGTTTGCGAAGGTGGGGCGGGTGTATTCGCCCGTCACGGGTCGCGAGGTCAAACCCGTAACCGTCGAGGACGTAGTCGATTACATCGCCGCCCAAACGCCCGGTTCGCGCGTGTACATCCTTGTACCGTTTAAGTTGCGTAAAGGGCGCACCCCGGTTCAGGAACTGGAGGTGGCTTTGCAAAAAGGCTTTTCCCGCGTGTTGTCCAACGGTACGCTCGTCGAAATCGAAAGCTTGATTAAATCCCCGCCCAAGTCCCTCGAAGGTCTTTACCTCAACGTCGATAGGCTCAAATTTGAGGCCGACGACGACGATTTTCGTTTTCGCGCCGCCGACAGCGTCCTTTCGGCCTTCGGCGAAGGCGAGGGCGAATGCGCGATATGGGTCGAAAACGGTAAAATCGAACATTTTTCCGATAAATTTGAGGAGGACGGCGTAGCCTTCGAGCGTCCGACGGAAGCCCTGTTCAACTACAATTCCCCCGTTGGCGCCTGTCCGTTGTGCGATGCTACGGGGCAAAGCGCCATGCTTTCCGAACGCCGCGTCGTTCTTCGTCCCCACGCCTCGTTGGAACAAGGCGCGATAGAAATTTGGAAAGTCCACGGCTTCAAGTCGTATGGAAACCAGTTCATGAAGTGGGCCGAAAAAAATCTTTTTCCCCTACACAAGCCTTACAACGAACTCTCCGAGCAGGAACGCAACTTGATTTGGAAAGGCAACGACCGGGTGATGGGCCTCTTCGGCATGGCCCGAGAGGTCAAGGCTTCGGGAGGGCCGGGCGTTTACGAAAGAATGTTGGAATTTTGCGAAATCGGTCCTTGTCCCGATTGTCAAGGCAGCAAGATTCGCAAAGAAGCGCTTTACGTTAGGGTTTCCGGATACACCATCGCTCAATTGCTTGCCGGCACGCTCGAAGAATTGCAAAAGCGCGTCGAAAATTTTGAGCTGACCGAACATCAACAACGGGTCGGCGCAAGGATTTTAACGGAAATCAAAACCCGGCTCAAATACCTCAACGACGTGGGTTTGGGGTATTTGAGCCTCAACCGGGAAGCCGGCACCCTTTCCGGCGGCGAAATGCAGCGTCTGAATTTGGCCAACCGCCTGGGAAACAACCTCACCGGCGCCCTTTACATCTTGGACGAGCCCAGCGTTGGGCTCCATCCTCGCGACAGCGAACGCCTCGCCGCCGTTCTTAAAGCCCTGCGCGACATGGGCAACACCGTCATCGTCGTCGAACACGACGAAACGCTCATTCGAGCCGCGGACTACGTCGTCGATTTTGGTCCCAAAGCGGGAGAATACGGCGGCGAAATCGTTTTTGCGGGCGTGCCGTCCAAACTTGCCGCCGCCGACACGCTCACCGCCCGATATCTTAACGGACGCGAAGCCGTACCCGTCCCCGCCCAAAAACGCAAAATCCAAGAACTTATCGGCGTGTTCGGGGCTAAAACCCACAATCTCAAAAACATCAGTGTCGAGTTTCCGATAGGTGCGCTCACGGTCGTTACGGGGGTGAGCGGTTCGGGAAAAACCACGCTTTGCAAGCGCGTTCTTTATCCCGCGGTATGCCAAAAAATCGGACAGTACGGCGCGGGTTACGTCGAAATCGACGGCCTTGCCATGCCCAAAAATTCGATATTTTACGTCGAAATGGTCGACCAAAACTCCGTTTCCAAAAATCAACGCTCCAATCCCGCGACCTACATCGGCGCCTTCGACCCTATCCGCGAATGGATGGCCCAAGCGCCCGAAGCCAAGGCCGCCGGCGTTCACGCCGGTCATTTTTCTTTCAACAACTACGGCGGACGCTGCGAAACCTGCGCCGGCGAAGGATACGTTACCGTCGAAATGCAGTTCTTGGCCGACGTCGAACTTGTTTGCGAAACCTGCCAAGGCAAACGCTATAAGCCCGAAATTCTTGAAATCCGTCGCAACGGACTCAACATCTACGACGTTCTCCAACTTTCGGTTGAAGAGGCTTGCGAGGTTTTTGAAAACGAACCGCGGATTTTTTCTCGTTTGAACCTGCTCAAACGGGTGGGGTTGGGGTATCTGCGTTTGGGGCAAAGCGTTTCGACGCTTTCGGGCGGCGAGGCCCAACGTCTCAAACTTGCCTCCTTCTTGGAACGCAAGCCCGGTCAGGCCACCCTTTACATTTTCGACGAACCCTCGACGGGCCTGCATTTTCACGACGTGCGCTTACTCATGGAAGTCATGCGCGAACTGACCGAAAACGGACACACCGTCGTCATTATCGAACACAACGTCGAAATCATTAAAACCGCCGATTGGATTATCGACCTCGGTCCCGAAGGGGGCGAAGCCGGCGGTAACGTTGTGTATCAAGGACCGCCCGAAGGCCTGTTGGCCGTTCGAGAATCGCGTACGGCTCCTTATTTGGCGGGTAAACTCTAATAACGACGTTTATTCGTCCACGCGCCGCACGCCCGCCGACGGACGAACGACGTAAAAATCGGCGTTCATGCCCGTGGCTTGAAGATAGCTTTCGCCGACGCTACGGATAAATTCGGTTTGGGCTTCGGCGGCTACCAAGGCGATGGCGCAACCGCCAAAGCCGGCTCCGGTCATGCGCGCGCCCACGGCGCCGGGCGCTTTTTGCGCCGCCGAACATAAGGCGTCCAAGTGCCGGCCCGTTACCTCGTACAAGGTTTGCAGGCCCGCGTGCGACTCGTTCATCAACCGACCGATGGTTTGCACGTCCCCGCGTTTCAACGCCGCAATGCATTCGACGACCCGCGCCTGCTCCTCGACGACGTATTCGGCGCGTTTGCGAACGTTTGGCGACAGTTCGGCCGCATCCAACATCGCTTTGTCCGCGTGCGCCGGCGCCCGCAACGACGGATTTTTTTCGCGTAAAGCGTTCAACGCCGTTTCGCATTCGGCGCGGCGCTCGTTGTATTTCGATTCGCGTAAGGCCCGAGGGACGTTCGTGTTCATCGCCACCCACACCCAACCCTCCAATCCCGCCTCCGAAAACGTATAGCTTTCGTCCGAACAATCGAGGATAAGCAGATGACCTTCGCGTCCGAGGGCGACGCTGAATTGGTCCATAATGCCGCAGTTTACGCCGACGAACCGGTTTTCGACGCGTTTGCAGAGTCGGGCGATTTCGGATTTGTCGATTTGTTCGCCGTAAATTGGATAAAGCAAAGCAAACGCGGTAACGATTTCAAGGGCGGCCGACGACGAAAGTCCCGCGCCGATGGGCAACGTGGAATGATAATACACGTCGGCGCCGGAAACGTTGTAACCGGCACAGGCCATGCCGCCTTCGCAAGGACGGTCTTGACCCAAAAGATACTCGTAAACGCCCGCGGGATAACGGGCCCACGCCGTTTCGACGTTTTGTCCCAATCGGTGTTCGACAACGTTGTTTCCGCCGCGCTCGGAAAAAAGTCGCAAGACCCCGTCGTTGCGGTAACGCACCGTTGCGTAAACGCCCATCGGCAGTGCAAACGTCAACACCGTTCCGCCGTTGTAGTCCAAATGATCGCCCAAAAAACACACCCGTCCCGGAGCAAAAAATATTTCCGTTTCCCCACCGGCGCCGTATACCCGAGAAAACTTTTCTCGTAAAGAATCCATCGTCGAAAAAATAAGCGCAAAGATAGAACGTCCGCCTCAAACGCCGCGTCCCGAACGCGATTAACGGGCGGACTTTGGACATTGTTTATCGTTCATGCGAATTTCGTAAAAATTGCAACGACTACGTTTGCGGGGAGTTGAGTCGGCGTTTCCACAAATCGACGACTTGCGTTTGAGTGTATAGTCGGGGGCACCGCGTATATTTCGTACGCGTTTGGGCGAATTTTTACACGTCGGAAAGTCGGACGCGATAGTTTTTAATCACAAGGACAAAATTTTGGTTGTCGTTTTATTGAATTGCGAATGCGGGCGTTGGTCGGATGGTTGCGGCGCGATTTTGGGGTGTTCAAAAACTTTGGTTCGGGAAAGCGGAAAAGTTGAGTATCTTTGCGGACGCAAAAATCCACGGGCGATGTTGATAACTTACGGTCGAGGACCGAATGGGGTAGAGGAGAAGGCGGGCGACGACGGCACATGGGTTTGGGCGGTCAAGCCCACGCCCGACGAAATCAAACGTATTTCCGAACTTTACGGCGCCCCGACGGAATTGATTTCCGCCGCCCTCGACCCCGACGAACGCTCCCGTTATGAAATCGAAGGCGACGCGATTCTCATCATTTTGCGCGTGCCGGTAACCAACCGTTCCGAAGACCTTGAACTTTCCGTTCGGCGCGACATTCCCTATGTTACTTTGCCCATCGGCATCGTTGTTACGCCCAAAGGGGTCGTTACCGTTACGGCCTACAAACTTTCGATGCTTTCCGATTTCGCCGAAGGACGCGTCAAGGGTTTCAACCCCGAAAACCAGCTTCGTTTCGTATTGCAAATATTTTATTCGTCCGCCTTGCGCTATCTCCGTTACCTTAAAGACATTGAAATCCAAACCTCGGAAATCGAGCGCCAACTGCAAGAGTCGCAACGCAACCGCGAACTTATACGTTTGTTAAATTACGAAAAAAGTTTGGTTTATTTTTCCACGTCGTTGCGGGCCAACCACATTATGATGGAGCGTTTGCGGCGCACGCCGTTTTTACGCATGGCGCTTGCCGAAGAAAAGCAGTTGCTCGAAGACATCATCATCGACAACACCCAAGCTCTTGAAATGGCCAATATTTACACCAACATCCTCAGCGGCTTGATGGACGCCTTCGCCTCCGTCATTTCCAACAACGTCAATGCCGTTATGAAATCCCTTACCAAAGTAACGATAGTGTTGATGATACCGACGCTCGTGGCCAGTTTTTACGGTATGAACATCGAACTGCCGTTCGCCGAATCGCCGATGGCGTTTGTGTATATTATGGCCGCGTCGGTAATGCTGAGCGTTTTGACGATATGGCTTTTTGCCGGACGACGGCTGAAGTGAGTCGCCCGTTGATTGCGCGCTTTCGACGGTTTTTTTCAATCAATCGCCGAAATAATTTTCGTGCAAAACAAAAAAGTTTATAACTTTCAAGCATGAAAGCGATTATCGTCTTATGGGTTGCGATAACGACGACGGCACGGGCACAGTCGCCGACCGATTCTTTGGCCTTGGTGGAATTTTACAACGCGACCAACGGACCGAATTGGTACGCAACATGGAACCTTGAAGCGCCGGTGAGCGAATGGTACGGCGTTGATGTCGAAGCCGGCCGTGTATCCGGATTAACGTTGGTCAACAACGGTTTGACCGGTATCATTCCCGCCTCCATCGCGGATTTGGATGCGCTCGCCGCCTTGGATTTGTCGTTCAACGCGCTTTCGGGGGGGATTCCCGCCATGCCCGAAAACCTTTTCTTTTTGGACCTTTCGCACAACGCGTTCACCGGCTCCGTCCCCGTCGGCGTCAATCGGCTTTGGTATCTCAATCTTTCTTACAATCAATTGACGGGTTCGATTCCGTTGGAATTGTCGGACGCTTCGTCGTTGTCCGAACTCGACCTTTCGTACAACGATTTGGAAGGCGTGTTGCCTTCGGCGCTGAGCGCCCTTGCCGAACTCGGTTATTTGAACGTTTCTCACAATCGTCTTTCGGGACAGTTGCCGGAATCGTTCGGTAACCTTGAATTTATGACGATATTGGACGTTTCCCACAACCTTTTTTCCGGCGCCCTGCCCGAATCCTACAACAACCTTTTGTTTTTGAACGAGCTGCACGTCAACGACAACGAACTCGACGAACTCCCCGAAATTACGGGGCCGCTGCTTCCGGGCGCTTTTTTTGCACAAAACAATCGTTTCGACTTTGGCGATATCGAGGCGAACGTCTCGAAATTTACCGGGGCGGCGGTATACGCTTACGCGCCGCAAGACTCGATTTTGGATACGGAGGAAATCACGGTCTTTGAGGGCGACGAAGTAACGATTTCCGTGCCGACCCCCGGCGCGTCCAACCGCTACCAATGGTATTTCAACGGAGAGGCGTTTTCGGAATCGGCGACGGTCGTTTTTAACGCGACGCAAAGCGGCGTTTTCGATTGCGACGTAACCAACGACGCGGCAACCGAACTCGTTTTGCATCGCCGTCCCATTCGTTTGAACGTAATGGCGTTGCAATACCCCGGCGACGCCAACCGGGACCGTACTTGCGACGCTATGGACGTTTTCGTCATTGCCTCGGCGTATGGTGCGCAAGGTTCGGCTCGTGAGGAGGGCGGCGTTTTGTGGCAACCGTATCCCTCCGCCCAAGACTGGCCTTTAAACCTCGATTATCGCGGACAAACGGTGAACGCCAAGTTTTGCGACGCCGACGGCGACGGCGCCGTCACCCTCTTCGACGTCGCCGCCGCTCTTGCCAATCGCGGACTTTCATATTAGCAAAATACGTCGTAACTTTGCGGGCTATTTTTTAGGGACATGAAGATCCTCAATCGTAAATTTCAAGACGTGCGCGAACTCATCGCCATCGTGCAGGAGCCGTTTTTGAAAAAAGATTTGCCCGACTTTCGAGCCGGCGACACCGTCAACGTTCACGTGAAAATCCGCGAAGGCGCCAAAGAACGCATTCAGCAATACCAAGGGGTAGTGATTCAGCGCCGGGGAACGGGCGGAACCGAAACCGTTACCGTCCGCAAGATTTCCAACGGTGTGGGGGTTGAAAGAATTTTTCCCATTCATTCGCCGTCGGTCGAAAAAATTGAGCTGGTCAAAAGGGGCCGGGTTCGCCGGGCGCGGATTTTCTATTTGCGCGAGCGTTTTGGCAAATCCATGCGCATTCGCGAACGGGCGGCGAAATAACGCTTGCCATGTTGGTCAAGACGTTTGGAAGCACGCTTCGCGGTCTGGACGCGATTATCGTTACGGTGGAGGTCAATTTGGGGGGACCGCACGGCTTTGTACTGACCGGCCTGCCCGACAACGCCGTGCGCGAAAGCCGTGAACGCATCGAGGCCGCTTTCAAAAACAACCGTCTCGAATACCCGCGTGGCAAATTGACCGTCAATATGTCGCCGGCCGACGTGCGCAAAGAAGGTTCGAACTTCGACCTGACTTTGGCCGTCGGCATTCTGGGGGTATCGGGGCAGGTGCGCGGCGAGGTTCTTGCCGACTACGTCGTTATGGGTGAATTGGCTTTGGACGGTACGGTGTTGCCCATTCGCGGCGCTTTGCCCGTCGCCGTCGAGGCCCGCGCCAAAGGTTTTAAAGGTTTCATTCTCCCCGAGGCCAACGTCGGTGAAGCCGGCGTGGTGGACAGATTGTCGGTTTATCCCGTTCGCAATCTTGCCGAAGTCGTCGATTTTCTCAACGGCAAACGCGACATTGCCCCTGCCAACGTCAATACGCGCGAACTTTTTGAAGACGGCACGCGTGTTTTTTCCTGCGATTTTTCGGAAGTCAAAGGACAGGAGAACGTCAAACGGGCGTTGGAAGTGGCGGCGGCCGGCAGCCACAACGTCATTATGATTGGACCGCCGGGTGCGGGCAAAAGCATGATGGCCAAGCGTATACCTACGATTTTGCCGCCCATGACCTTGCCCGAGGCCTTGGAAACCACCAAAATTCATTCGGTGGCGGGAAAATTGGGGACGCGCGTCGGTTTGATGGTCGAACGTCCGTTTCGCACGCCCCACCATACGATAAGCGATGTGGCGTTGGTCGGCGGCGGCTCGGGCGCTTTGCCCGGGGAAATATCTTTGGCCCACAACGGGGTGTTGTTTTTGGACGAGCTGCCGGAGTTCAACCGCAAGGCCCTCGAAGTCTTGCGTCAGCCGCTGGAAGACCGCACGGTCAGCATTTCCCGGGCCAAGTTCGCGGTGGACTATCCGGCGGGATTTATGCTGGTTGCGGGCATGAACCCCTGCCCGTGCGGTTATTACAACCATCCCGAAAAACAATGCGTTTGTCCGCCCGGCGCGGTACATAAATATTTGAGCAGGGTTTCGGGGCCGTTGTTGGATAGAATCGATTTGCACGTCGAAATTACGCCGGTGCCGTTTGAGGCTTTGGCGTCGAAGTCGGCGGGCGAACCGTCGGAAAACATCCGCGCCAGAGTCATCCAAGCCCGCGAACGCCAAAGGCAACGCTTCAAATCCATAACGGCTCCGGGAGTCTACGCCAACGCCCACATGACCACAAAAATGGTTCGTGAAATTTGCACGCTCGATACCGTTGGAATGAAAATCCTTCAAACGGCCATGGAACGCTTTCAGCTTTCCGCCCGCGCCTACGACCGCATATTAAAGGTTTCGCGCACTATTGCCGATCTCGACCAATCAGAATCCATTCAAGTTCACCACGTTGCCGAAGCCGTCCAATATCGCAACCTCGACCGCGAAGGCTGGGCGGGATAACATAAGAATCTATGAAATCCTTACTCCGAAATATTTACCGCGCCCTGCCGTTTAAAAGTCCGTTGATGCATACGGTTAGGAGCATTGGCGTTCCTCCTCGCGCAATATATCAACATCTGCATTTCGACGGTCCGTTTTGGGTTAAAAACGCCGAAGGAAAAAAAATACGTTTGCATCATTACGGAACGTATTTGGAGAACGAAATATTTTGGACGGGACTTTACGGCAACTTTGAAGGTCAATCCTTGCGTTTGTGGGAAAAGTTGTGTTTGCGGGCCGACGTTGTTTTTGATGTCGGCGCCAATACGGGCATATACGCGTTGTTGGCCAAGGTCAATCGTCCACAAGCGCGGGTTTACGCTTTTGAACCGATTCCTTCGGTTTTCAAAAAATTGAAAGCCAACGTTGCGGCCAACGGCTTTGATATTGTTTGCGACGAGCGGGCCGTTTCCAACGCCAATCGCACCGCCGTTATTTACATGGCCAACGACGAACACCTTTATTCCGTTACCGTGGACAAAAATCTCAATCCGCCCGGAACGTCGGTCAAAACTTTGGAAATTCAAACGGTTCGACTTTCCGACTATTGTCGTGAAAACGGAATCAATAAAGTGGATTTGTTAAAAATCGACGTTGAAACTCACGAACCCGAAGTATTGGAAGGTATGAAGGATGTTTTGGAGCGCGACAAACCGGATATGCTCGTCGAAATACTCTTGGACGACGTGGGGCAAAAAGTGGAACGCCTGTTGGACGGTTTGGGCTATTGGTTTTTTCACGTGGATGAAAAACACGGCCCTTATCGCGACGAGCGTTTGCGCGGCCATGCGCCGTCCTTTAATTATCTTATTTGCCAACCCCAAACCGCCCAAAGTTTGGGTTTAATCTAATGATGTCAATATTTTTGTGGTTACTGTTTTATTTGACGGCGACCGATGCGACGTTGGCTCAGGACGCCTTGACCCGCCCCGTTTCGGGAGCGCCGACGACCCGTACGGCCAAAACCACCGATGAAACCGGCCAAAATTCCGTTCCCCGCGTTTCGCTTCCGTTCTTCGATTCGTTTCTTTATAGCCAAAATTACGCCGATTCGACGAAATGGCTCCCCAAACAACCCGCTTTGGTTAGCCGGAATTCGGCCCATCGCCCGCCCGATTACGGCACCCTTCTTTTTGACGGCCTCAACGCCGTACGTACCGTCTATTCCATCAACAACGAACAAGGCGCCGCCGACTCTTTATGCACCGGATACATCGATTTGTCGGAGGCGAAGGCGCATTTCAATCTTTTTTTGACGTTTTATTTTCAATTTGCGGGAAAAAACGACCCGCCTTACGCCTTCACCGATACCACGTTTTACGTCGCGGATTCCAACGCGCCCAAAACCTACGTCGTTACCCGCACCGTATGGGACAGCGTGGCCGTAACCGACACCGTCGTTCGCCGCGACAGCATCGTTTTGGCCACCGAAGGACCCTTTGAAGGACGTGGCCAACGCAACGACACCCTTGTCAATCCCCGCACCCTGCCCCGTAACGACACCCTCGAAATCCGAACGTACCTTGCGTGGGAAGGCCCCGTCGAATTTCTTCCTTTTCCCGAACCCGACCCCTTCGACACCGTAAGCGTCGGTTCGTTTACCGCCGTTCGCAATTTCATCTATCGAGACACGTCCGTCGTCGTTTTTTGCGACACGGTCGTAAAAATTACCGTCGCCCTCGATACGATATTCGAAAATTTGGATACGCTTGTTGTGGCCGCCGGCACGGTCTACGACACGCTTTGGCGTTGCGATACGATGGCCGTCGTCGGAAGGCATTACACGGGGACGTTTACCCGATATTTTGCCCGTAAAGTATCGGAAGAAAGAATCGTTCCCGCCGGAGAAAAACAATTCACCCTCCGCCATACCGCCGACGACTCTTTGGCCGTGTTTTTCCGCAGTTCGGATTCGACGCTTCGCGACCCGTTTGTTTTCGTTTGGTCGGTCAATTTTGAAAACGTCGAATTTCGACGCGATACGTTTTATCGGGCGGTGGTGCCCATCGACCGTTCCGAGTTTATGCATTCGCGATTTCAGGTTATGTTTCGCAATTACGGTACGCGTTCGGGGCCGTTTGATTGCTGGCACTTGGATTACGTGGGTTTGGATGCGGGCGTTAAACCGATGCGTGCGCAAAAGGACGTGGGCATAAGCGAGGTTTCGCGTTCGCCGTTTCCCGTGCCGCTGACGGCCGTGCCGCAACGCCACTTTGCCGACGGCGCCTATCCTTTGGGGCCGTGGACGGCCACGGTTTCCAATCTTTCCGATGCAAATTATTCCACGGATGGGGCGTATTTGTCGGTTTTCGACCCGCCCAACAATACCTTGTGGACGCAAACGCCCGTCGCTTTGACGTCCCCGGCTCAAACTTTCACCGACGTCTCCGTGCCGCCGCCGGCAACGTTTTATCCTCCCGGTTACGCCGGACGTTTGACCTATACCCTTGCTTTACCCGTATCCTTCGAAGACCCCGTTCCCGCCAACAACGTTCTTTCCGAACCCTATTTTATTCGCGATTATCTGGCTTACGACGACGGCGAACCCGAATACGGCTACGGCGTCGAATCGCGGAATGCCTTCGCCCAAAAATACCGCTTTAACCGCGACGACGAAATTTCCGCCGTTTGGATGTGTTTTGTACACACGCCGAAAATCGATTCGGCGGCGGGAAAAAGCTTTACCCTCGCGATATGGAAGCCCGACACCTTCCACCCCGACTCCATATTGTATCAAAAAACCAACGGCGTTTTCACCCAATACCCGCCCCTAGACCTTGGCGACGGCGGCGTCGCTTTCCCCTATCGTTACTTTTATCGCTACGAACTCGATTCGGCCGTCAAGGTGCAGGCCGGCAGGGATTATTTTATCGGATGCATCCAGCGCGACGCCGACTTGTTGGCCGTCGGTTTCGATTTAAGTCACGACAACAAAGAAAACATCGTTTATTCCAACAACCGGTCGTGGCAATACGGACGCTTTTCGGGGACGCTGATGATTCGTCCCGAATTCAATTCGCATCAATGGAGTTTGGTCCGAACGGAAAAAAGCGTTGTTCGCCCCAAGGTTTATCCGAACCCGGTGCGTGAAGGGGAAAAATTATACCTAGCGGGCTTAAACGGGGAAATCGCTTTTGAATGGTTGGACGCAACGGGTAGAATCGTTTCGCGCGGCCGCACCATGGACGGCGTTTTGGACGCTCCGCCGGCGGGGTTTTATCTTTTGCGTCTCGTGCCCGGCGGTACGACGAGGGTGTCGGTCGTGCGGTAAAGCAAGTGTGTTTTCTTACGGCTTTTGATTTAATTGGGGTCGGGGGTTTCGCGTCCGGGGATGAGGTCGAGCATGACGTGAATTTCAAAATAAAGGGCGTGCATTCTCCCGCCGACGGGCGTTTTGGGGGAATGAATGACGTTGGCCAAACCGATTTGGTAATAAAACGCCACGCCCGTGGTACCGAAACCCGTATTGAAATCGGCCGAGACGCCGACGGGAACCATGGCGTAAAAGGCGTTGACGCGTTCGGACGAGCCGCGTTCGAGCATTCCCCGTTGTATCCAACGATAACCGCCGATAATCCCGAGGCGCGGACAAAGAAACTTAAAAAATCGTGGGCCGCCTTTGAAATCGAGTTCGAGGCCGTTGACGGATGTCGAATCGGTTTTGACGAAGTTCTGTTGGACAAGGGGTAGGCTGAAAAGTCCGGGACGCTGTTTGTAAATCCACGCGGCGCCCGCTTCCAACGAACCGTTTTTGAAATACATTTTGAACGTCGGACCGACGACGGTGTTGGAATAGAAGCCGTCGATAAGCGGATATTTTTTTGCGTTGAGAAAATAGTTGAAGGCGGCGCCAAAGCGCAGTCCCACGCCCATTTGCGCCCACAAGCCCGTCGGCAAGAATATTGCCAACCCAACAAAGAGCGTCGCCTTTTTCATGAACCGAAACCTTGTTCGCCGCGCAGGCGTCGAATGCGCTTGCGGGCCTCGACTTTAAACAAACTCGAAGGGTATTTGACCAATAAATCCAGATAGAGGTCGTGGGCCGTTTTTTTGTCTTTGAGGGCGTGTTCGTAGAGTTCGGCTTTGGCGAAAAGCGCGTCGTCGCCCCTAACGTCTTCTCCGTAGTCGGAAAGGATTTTGTCGAGGTATTTCATGGCGTTGTCCACGTCGCCGAGCGCCAGATAAATTTGGGCTTTTTCCCAGTAAACGTCGTCGGACAGGGGATGGTTGGGAAATTGATAGAGTAGGGAGTCGAGGAGTTTTAAGGCGTTTGGAAAGTTTTTGCGATAGACGGCGAGTTGGGCGTTGGCGAAGAGTTGCATGGCCGTTTCGGTGGTGTCCAAGCCCGTATTGTCTTGAATCAACAAAAACAATTGAATGGCGTCGTTGGCGATGTTGTTGGAAGTGTTGTCTTTAAGGATTTTGAGGTAGGATTTGGCCAATTCAAATTCGCCTTTGAAATAACAAAGTTTGGCGTCCCGGAACTTGGCCATGGCGCCCGTTTGGGTTTCTTTAAATTCGTTTTCGACGGCCATGTATTTGTCTTTGGCTTTGAGGAAGTCGCCTTGCAAAAGGTATACGTCGCCGATGAGCAGGCGGGCGTCGACTTTTTTGATGGCGGGCATGTTGAGTCTTTCGATGGTTTCGAGTTCTTTGAGTCCGCCTTCGACGTCGTCGAGGTAAAAGATTTGCAGGCGTGCCTTTCGATACATGGCTTCGGCGAGCGCCTCGCGTCGTCCGAACTGTTCCAAGAGCGTGGCGTAATTGTTTACGGCTTTGTGTACGCTTTCGATGTCGAGCGGGACGATGGAAAACGCTTTGAGTTCGAAGTTTTTGGCGATTTCCTGCATGGCCGCCTGATAATTGGGCGATTCTTTGTAGTTTTTGACGATGTAATCCAAGGCGTGGTTGGAGAGGTCGTACTCGCGGGCGTTTTGGAGGGTTTGCGCCAAAGCGAAGACGCGCGAACCCGATTCTTTTTTGAGTTTGTCCAAGGCTTTGGCTTGGGCCAGTGCGTCCGAATAGCGGTTGGTTTGCAGATAAAATTCGTACAAAAGTTCTTTGACTTCGAGGTCTTCGGGCTTTTTTTGTATGACCGTCAAAAGGGCTTTTTCCATTGCGTCCACGTTGTCCTCTTTGGCCATACGTAAAATTTGCGCTTTGACGTAAGAGTATTGGGATTTGTTGGTAAAATAAACGTTGAGGTATTCGACGGTCGCGCCCTCGAAGTTGTTTTCGTATTGGTAAACGTTGGCCAGTTCGTTGGCGAAAAGGGCGGGGTTGTTGAGCACGGTACGGGCGCGGGCGTAGGCGGCTTTGGCCAATTCGGTTTTTCGGGCGTTGGTGAACCATGCCGCCAAGCGTGCGAAGTCCGACTGTGTTTTGACCGTCGCAACCAATTTTTGCCAATGCGCCTCGGCCTCGGCCAATTTGCCGCCGCGTTCGTACAACATTCCCACCATCGCCTGAAATTGTATGTTTTCCGGCGATTTTTTGAGGGCTTTTTCCAAAAAATCCCGCGCCTCGTCGGGCTGTTGCAAGGACAAATACGAATCGATGACGCGCTGAACGTAAAACTCGACGTTCGGGGCTTGTCTATTGAGTTTTTTATAGAGTTCGATGGCTTTTTCGTATTCGCCGTCGTTGAAGTATTCGTTGGCCAAATGGCTTTCGTTGTCGTTTTGGGCGAAAATCACCGCGCCCGCAAACAAAACCCAAGAAAAGGTTAAGACGAATAAATGTTTCATAATCAGAATTCGCGTAAGGGTAAACGGCTGTTTTGCATGAGTCCGGCCAAGTGGGTGAGGGCGGTGAGTTTGCCTCCAAAGGCCGTTTGAAGGTTTTCGGCGTTGAAAACGTTTTGAGTCGGTCCGGCGGCGACCAATCTTTGGTTCAATAAAAGCATCCAGTCGAAGTAGTCGGGGGCGGTGTGGAGGTCGTGGTGGACGACGACGACGGTTTTTCCGGCGGCCTTCATTTCCCGCAGGATGGCGACGACGCCGGCCTCGGTGGCCACGTCGACGCCCGCGAACGGTTCGTCGAGCAGGTAAAGGTCGGCGTTTTGCGCAAGCGCCCGCGCCAAAAACACCCGTTGTTGTTGGCCTCCCGAGAGTCCGCCGATTTGTCGGTCTTTGTATTCTTCCATGCCCACTTTGCGCAAACATTCCAACACAAAAGTTTTTTCGGGCGTTCCGGGGCGGCGAAAAAGACCGAGCCTCGGGTAGACGCCCATAAGCGCGACGTCGAAAACCGTCGCGGGAAAGTCCCAATCCACCGATTCCCGTTGGGGGACGTAGGCCACGCGTCGCCGCACTTCGTTTACGGGACGCTCAAAAATGCGCACCGCCCCCGTCGCCGCCGGCACCAAACCCATGACCGCCTTCAAAAGCGTGGACTTTCCCGCCCCGTTCGGGCCGAGTATACCCGCCATCACCCCGGCGGGAAGCGTCGTATCCACGCTCCACAGCACCGGTTTGCCGCGATACGACACCGTCAAATCGTGTATTTCCAATATTTTTTCCACCCCGCAAATATCGCGCCGAAGCCTTGCGTGCGCAAATTAAACATTTTTGGCCAATAATTCCGTAGTTTAAAACGAAACAAATGTCTTTGACGCTAATTTTACAACCTTTAAAATTAGGGAATGATTCCGCCAAGCAACTTTTCTTTTTCTGCGTTTTTTATTCGTATTTTTAACTTTTGCTCATGGCAACGCCGTCCTTTCCCGCCACTTACGGCATAAAGTACGTCGGTTCGAAACTCAAATTGATTCCCAATATTTTGGAATTGATACGTCCGTTGGGGGTGAAAAAAGTCTTGGACGGATTTTCGGGAACGACGCGGGTGTCGCAAGCGTTGGCGGGGTCGGGATACGAGGTGGTTTGCAACGACCGCGCCGAATGGTCGCGTGTGTTTGCGACGACCTTTCTTTTGAACGAGCGCCCGCCCTCCCACTTTCAACCCCTGATTGACGAACTCAACGCTTTGCCCGGAAAAGACGGCTGGTTTACTCAAAACTACGGCGGCGACGGAAGCAAACGCGGTGAAAAAAAACCGTGGCAATACCACAACACCCGAAAACTCGACGCCGTACGCGAAAAAATCGACGAATACCGTTTGCCCGAAACCGAAAAATGCGTGCTGCTTACGGCGTTGATTTTGGCCCTGGACGAGGTCGAAAGCACCCTCGGACATTTCTCCTCCTACCTCAACGATTGGGCTCCGCGCTCTTATCAAACGATGCGAATCAAGCTTCCGAATTTGACTCCAAACAAGGGAAACCACGAGGTTTGGCAAAAAGACATATTCGATTTGTTGCCGAACGTCGAGGTCGATTTGGCGTATTTCGACCCGCCCTACGGTTCCAACAACGAAAAAATGCCCCCGTCGCGCGTGCGTTACGCCGGCTATTACCACCTCTGGACAACCGTCGTCCTCAACGACCGCCCCGAACTCTTCGGAAAAGTCGGTCGCCGAAAAGACAGTTCCGACGCCGAAAGTTATTCGCCCTTCGAGGATTTTAGAACCGACGCCGCGGGCAAATTTATCGCCTTGAACGCCATCCAACACATGCTCGAACAAACCCGCGCCCCTTACGTTTTGTTGTCTTACGCTTCGGGCGGAAGGGCGACGGCACGCGAACTTGCCGAGTGTATCGACGTCGTCGGAAGGCTCGTAAAGTTGGTGAAAATAGATTATAAAAAAAACGTCATGGCGGAAATGAAATGGACCAACGAGTGGGTTTGCCAACAACAACCTTATCAAGAATACTTGTTTTTATTGGAAAAATAAACCAACTTTTTCGCTCCGTACCCTAAACGGGCGCTTTGACATTTTAATCCGGGCATACGTCGGACGAGCGGACGCGGAACGTTTTTTGACGTAAATTTGTGTAAACAAATACGAAACATTCAATGAAAAAAAACAAAATAGGATTGGCGGCGGCGTTGGCAACGGCGGCTTTGGCGCTAACGGGTTTTGGTTTGTCGCGCTCCGACCACTTCTTTGAAATTTCCAAAAATCTGGACATTTTCACGAAAATCGTTCGCGAGGTGGACCTCAACTACGTGGACGAGGTCGAACCCGGGCCGCTGATTCGTACGGGCATCGACGCTATGCTCAAATCCTTGGACCCTTACACCAACTACATCAGCGTTGCCGAAATCGAGGAGTATCGTTACATGACCGACGGCCAATACGGCGGCATCGGCGCCAACATGGAAAATTTCAACGGCCGGGTCATCATCGCCGAAGTCTACGAAAACCGTCCGGCCTTCAACGCCGGCTTGCGCCCCGGCGACCAAATCATCAAAATCGACAACGAAAACATCGAAGGCAAAAACTTCGACAACATCGACGTTCGCAACCTTGTACGCGGCCAAGCGGGAACCGACGTCAAATTGACCGTTCGTCGTTTTGGGCAGGAAAAACCTTTGGTTTTTACCGTTAAGCGCGAAGACATCAAAATCGACAACGTTCCCTTTCAAGGTATGGCCGAGCCGGGCATCGGCTACGTGAGCCTGCATCAATTCACGCGCAACGCCGCCGAAGACCTGCAAAAAGCCATTGCCGAACTCAAAAAACAAGACCCCAACCTCAAAGGTTTGGTCTTGGATTTGCGGGGAAATCCGGGCGGGCTTTTGCACGAGGCCGTCGCCATCTCCAATCTTTTTGTTGCCAAAGGCGAAAAAATCGTTGAAACGCGCGGCAAGGTCGAAGGCTCCTATAAACGCTACAACGCCGAAAACGACCCGCTCGACGTCAATCTGCCCCTTGCCGTTCTCATCGACGAAAAAAGCGCCAGCGCCTCCGAAATTGTTGCCGGAGTCATGCAGGACTTGGACCGGGGCGTAATCGTTGGGCGCCAGTCGTTTGGCAAGGGTTTGGTGCAAACCACGCGTCCGCTCAGCTACAAAACACAATTAAAGGTAACGACGGCCCGATATTACACCCCGTCGGGTCGGTGCATTCAAGCCATCGATTATTCGCACAAAACCAAGGACGGCTCGGTGGTCAAAACACCCGACAGCCTCAAACAATCGTTTAAGACTCGGGCGGGCCGGCCCGTCTTGGACGCGGGCGGCATTCGACCCGACCTTCTTTCCGAAGCCCCTCCCTTTCGTCCCGTCACCCGCGAACTTTTCAAGGCCCACGTGTTACAGGACTTCGTGACCCAATATTATTTTGCCCATCCCTCCATCCCGCCCGCCGAAGAGTTTCAGGTGGACGACGCGCTTTTCAACGATTTTGCTCGTTTCGTCGCCCAAAGAAATTTCAAGTTTGAATCCGAGTATTCGCGTCTGCTCGACACCCTCGTGGCCAAAATGAAAAAAGACGCCTACGACCCCGCGATGATTAAGCAAGTCGAAACCTTGCAGGCCGCCGTCAAGGCGCAGGTTGAAAAAGACCTTTTCAACTACAAAACCGAAATATCCAAGGCCTTAAAAGACGAAATCATCCAACGCTATTACTTCCGCAAAGGACGTATTCAGGCGGGCTTTCGCGACGACCCCGACGTCAAATTGGCAGCCGAAGTTCTTAAAGACCCCGTGCGTTACAAAAGAATACTTTTGGGAAAATAAACGGCCTTTCGCTTTCGCGCTTGGTTCGTTGGCACGCAGCGGCGACAATTTTTCAAAAAACGGGCGGGAGCCAAACCCGCCCGTTTTTTCTATCTTTGCGTAAAAATATTTCAGTCAGATGATACTCGTTACGCCGGCGCCCGACCCCTCCACCCCCGACGCCTCCGCCCGCGCCCTCCAAGCGCCCATCGTTTTCGATAGAACCGGCTTTTCCGACCAAGAACTGCTCGACGTCTATTCGGCCTTGCTTTTGCCGCGAATGATTGAGGAAAAAATGCTCATATTGTTGCGGCAAAACAAAATCAGCAAATGGTTTTCGGGCATTGGGCAGGAAGCGGTGGCCGTTGGCACGACCCTCGCCCTGCGCAACGACGACTTCATCTTTCCGCTGCACCGCAATTTGGGGGTTTTCACCACGCGGAAAATGCCGCTGGAACGTTTGTTTTGTCAGTGGCAGGGCAAACGCGAAGGTTTCACCAAAGGACGCGACCGTTCGTTTCACTTCGGTACGCTCGAATGGCGGATTATCGGCATGATTTCGCATTTGGGCGCGATGTTGGGCGTGGCCGACGGCGTGGCCCTCGCTTCCAACCTCGACGGCGCCGAGCGCATTTGTTTGGCCTATTCCGGCGACGGCGGCGCCTCCGAAGGCGATTTCCACGAAGCCGTCAATACCGCCGCCGTCTGGGATTTGCCCGTCGTTTTCCTGGTCGAAAACAACGGCTACGGACTTTCCACGCCCTCTTCCGAACAGTTTCGTTGCAAACAGTTCATCGACAAAGCCTACGGTTACGGTATTCAAGGCATTCAGGCCGACGGCAACAACGTCTTGGAGATGATTACGGCCACGCGCTACGCCGCCGAATGGGCCCGCAAGGAACGCCGTCCGATTCTCTTGGAAGCCCTTACTTTTCGTATGCGCGGCCACGAGGAAGCCTCGGGGGTCAAGTACGTTCCCAAAGAATTGCTTGAGCGTTGGGCCGCCAAAGACCCCGTCGCCAATTACGAAAACTTCCTGAAAGAATCGGGCGTGCTCACCGACGCACACGCCGAACGTTTGCGTGCCGAACACAAACGCGCCATAGAAGAAGGCTTGGAAAAAATGTTCGCCACACCCGATATTTCCGCCGTAACCGAAAGCGACGAACTTGACGACGTATATCCGTCCGGAGCGGCGCCCGTCGTCCATGCCGCCGGCGACTTGTCCACCGCCCCCCAAAAACGTATGATAGACGCAATTTCCGAAGGTCTGTTTCAAGCGATGGAACGCGACCCTTCGCTGGTCTTAATGGGGCAAGACATCGCCGAATACGGCGGCGTGTTTAAAATCACCCAAGGTTTCGTCGAACGTTTTGGGAAGCAGAGGGTGCGCAACACGCCTTTGTGCGAATCGGCGATAATTGCGGCGGGCATGGGATTGTCTTTGGCGGGCAAACGCGCAATGGTCGAAATGCAGTTTGCCGACTTTGTCAGTTGCGGCTTCAACCAAATTATCAACAATTTGGCCAAAACGCATTATCGTTGGGGCCACGCGCCGCGGGTGGTGGTTCGTTTGCCGACGGGCGCCGGCGTGGCCGCGGGCCCCTTCCATTCGCAAAGTACGGAGGCGTTTTTTACCCACGTTCCGGGCCTGAAGGTCGTCTTTCCCGCCACCGCCTTCGACGCCAAAGGCCTAATGACCGCCGCCCTTGCCGACCCGGGGCCCGTTTTGTACTTTGAACACAAAAAAATGTATCGTTCGGTGCAGGACCCCACTCCGACCGAATATTATACCGTCGAAATCGGCAAAGCCCGCGTCGTTCTCGAAGGTTCGGACGCAACGGTCGTAACCTACGGTTTAGGGGTGCATTGGGCGTTGGAAGCGGCGGCCGCGCATGCCGGACGCGTCGAAATCATCGACCTCAGAACCTTGTTGCCGTGGGACCAAACCGCCGTTTTCGATTCGGTGCGCAAAACGGGAAAATGCCTTGTTTTGCACGAAGACACTTACACCGGCGGTTTCGGAGCCGAAATCGCCGCCACCGTCGGTGAGCGGATGTTTGCCTATTTGGATGCGCCCGTCGTCAGGGTTGCGGCCTTGGATACGCCCGTGCCGTTCAACGCCGTGTTGGAAAACCAATTTTTGCCTGCGCAACGCTTCAAAACCGCGCTCGAAAAAATGCTTGCCTATTGAAAGGTGCATTTCGACGGCGGGAAATTGGGAATTTGGGCCTTGACCCATGCGATGCGTTGCGCGACGAAAGCGGACGGACGAACGGGCGACCACCGCCTCGGCGAAGGAAAACACGCCACTACGGCCGCCGCTTGGTCGCGGTTGAGGTTCGCCGCCGATTTTCCGTAGTAATATTGGGCCGCCGCCTCTACACCGTAAATGCCGTCGCCCGTTTCTGCGACGTTGAGATAAACCTCCATTATCCGCTTTTTCGGCCAAAATATTTCTATCAACACCGTAAAATAAACCTCAAGAATTTTGCGCAAATAAGTTCGCGAAGGGTAAAGAAATACGTTTTTGGCGGTTTGCTGGGAAATGGTGCTGGCGCCGCGCTTGTGGCCGTTGTGCGTACGATTGTATTTCCATGCGTCCCACATTGCCGCAAAGTCAAAACCCCAATGTTCGTTGAATTTTTGGTCCTCGGCGATGATTGCCGCCGCAACCAAGTCGGGACACATTTTTTCAATCGGAACCCATTGTTTTTTTGCCTTCCAAACTTCACCCCGCACAAACATTAACGGCGTATATGCCACGGGAACGAAACGATACAATATCGTCAGCCCCACCGACGACACGACAAACCAGAAAACGATGCGTTTGAGCGTTCGCAAAAGCCAACGTACCAACGCCATCGCCATAAGTCCTTCAATCAGTCCCGCCATAGCCGGCGGCCAATATACGAAAATACGGCCATTGTCGAAAACGGCGAACGATGTCGCGCAACGGTTTCCGCCGCGACCAACGGTGTGAACGTTGGTCGTTGCCACCTAAGAGGCGCATGTTTTTTTGTAAAACCGGATACGTTTCGTTAGAACGTCAAAGTGGGAACGGTCAGGGCGCGAATGGCCGCGACCGACAATCCGCCCAAGCGAAAGCCCGGGCGCAGCGCCACCGCAGGACACATCTCCTCGACGCACGCCGTGCATCCTTCCAAGACCACTTCCATTTCCGCAAGTATGTTCAAGTAGGTGGCTATGGTTTCAAATTTGGCGAAAACGTGTTCGTGGCCGTATTTGGGGTCGGCCCATATCGCCCCGTGCATGGTAAAAAAAACCACTACCGACGCCCCCGAGGACGCCGCCGCCAACGCCGTCGCCAAGCCCAACGTTGCCTTTTCCGGCGCGTTTAGTCCCGACGAAATAATGATTTGCAATTCAAACTCTTCCATGATTTTAATCGTATTTTTTGGGTGAAAGCCACGGTTCGGTAAAACTTACGCCCAACACAAACCGAAAATGATGTTCCAAGACCAGGCCGTGACGGGTTTGGCCGCGGTAGGCCCATTCCCCGCCGATATTAATCCGCGTAAACGAACGATAAGACAAGGGCAGCCCCAAACCCAACGTCATACGCGTTTGATAAAGGTCTTTTCCATTGACTCGAATATATAGCTTGTCGAAACCGGCGCCCGCTCGAAGAGCGATGCGTTTGTGGTATTGTTTGGCCGCCCGGTAGTCGGGTATCCATTCGCCGCCCAACGCCGCGCCGAACGCCGCACCGTAACGCACGTTGTCCGTCGTGGGAAAATTCTTGTCGTTCCAAGGTTGATATTCAAATTCGGCCGACAACGAATAGTTCATGCTTTTTTCGACGGCCAAACCGATGGAAAAAGCGTTCGCCGGACGATACAACGGGGTGCGTCCGAAGGCTACGGTGTCCGAGAACGGGGAATTAATCGGGTTGCGCAATTCCGTAACGCGTCGCGCTTGATGAAAAACGGACCAATCCGCCGTGGCGCCAACGCGTATTGTTGGATTGCCTTTGACGAATTTGAGTGTGTCCAGATACGCCGCCCCGGTTTTGAGGTTGAGGCCGTCCACGCGTATTTTTTGCGTAAAGCCCACGGGATTTTCCACCTGATAGAGGCTCGTCGCCCATTCGCGGTTCATCGAACCAAAAAGATAATGCAGGCTCAAACCGAAACTCAAACGTTGTTTGAGAACCTTGTGCGACGCGCCCAAAAACGCGTTGTTGATTCCGCCCCATCCTCTTCGCAGTTCCCGAACCTCGTATCGTACGCCCTCGACGGTCATAAAATTCGAGCGAAGGATTTCGTAACCCACTTGGGCGTAAGGGGTTACGCCGGCGCCGACGGCCAAGGGCTTGACTTTTTTGAAGACCATAACCAGACTTTGCAGGCCGCCCGTCGAGCGTTCGGTGCTTTTTCCCGTTTCGGAGAGCAGGGAGGTTTGGCCGTACATCGAAAAGTCCACGCTTGTGAAACGCAGGTCGGACCAACTTGCGGGATTGTTCACGGCGGGGGAGAGGGGGTCGAATTCGGCGGTTCCGACGCCGGCCATGGCGAAATTGCGCGATAAGGCGCGACGGTGGATTTCCCCCACGCCAAAGGCGGAATACGGACTGAGGCCGGCCTCGAAGTTGGCGAGGTCGGATTGCGCATAAAGCGCTTGGCACCCCAACGCCCAAATCAAAATCAATCGCATCGAAAAAGCAAACGGGCGCCGTAAGCGGCCAAATCGGGCTTGAGCGTCCGCGTTGCAAAGTTGCGACTTTGTAGGCTTTTATGCAAAAGCGGCGCGTCCCCGCCCGTTAAAAACACGTCCAATATTGCGCCCTGCGGCAATCGCGAATGTGTTCGGGCGATGACGGCCTCGATTTCCAAGACCGTCGCCGCTTCAACCCCAAATCTGAGCGAACCGACGGTGTCCATGCCAAAGTTCAATTCCACGTCGTCGGCCACTTCCAACAACGGCAGACGGGCGGTGTGTTCGTGCAGGGCGCGGTAGCGCAGGCTTAATCCGGGGCCGATGCCTCCGCCCCAATAGGTGCCGCGTTCGGCGCATGGACGCGTAAAAAAATTGTTTTCCGACGCCAAAAAGTCGGTGGCAAAGTCGTAGGTGAGGGCCGTGCCGGCATCGACGACCAAAACCGCCGTTCCCGTTTCTCGTCGCGCCCAAACGAAAGCGCCGTTGACGGCGGCCCAGCGGTCGGCGCCCAGAGTTTCGGGGGTGCGGTAGGCGTTAATCAACGGCCCGGGCGTCGTCCCCCAAACCCGATGCGGCCCCAAAATCTCGGCCATGCCCGGTTCGGGTTCGCGCGTCGCCCACCATATTGTCCGTTGTGCGTCGCGCAAGGCCTCCGCCAATTCCGTGGTCGTTATTCGACCGCCCACCCACCGCAATTCTTCGTCCATCCATATTTTTACGGCGGTGTTGCCCAAATCCACCACCGCCGTCGATTGTTCGTCGTTCATTGAACCATTGTCGGGTCGACGACGTAATTTGCGCCAACGCCCAAAGTTTTAAAGTTCGTCCAATTCCGCCGCTTGGTCGGCATTGGCGGCGCCGTGCAAATTCACGGGTTTGCCTTGTTTGATGATGCGAAGGTTGATGAGTTCGACGCCGAAAGAAAACGCCATCGCAAAGTAAATATACCCTTTGGGTACGGCGAAATGCGTCCCTTCCCCCACCAACATCACCCCTATCAAGAGCAAAAACGACAACGCCAATATTTTAAACGTCGGGTGTTTGGCCACAAACCGACCTATCGGCATCTGAAAAATATACATGAGCGTCATCGAAACGGCGACCGCCGTCAGCATGACGGCGATGTGTTTGGTCATGCCCACAGCCGTAATCACCGAGTCCACCGAAAATATCAGGTTGATTGTCGAAAGTTGAACGAGCGCCTTGCCCAACGTATGGCTTTTTTCTTTGGGAACGTCGTCGTCGGCGCCTTCGAGCTTTTTGTGGATTTCGAGCGTCGCCTTGTAAATCAAAAACGCCCCGCCGCCAAAAAGTATCACTTCGCGCAAGGTATAGGCTTGGTCGCCGACGTGAAAAAGTGGATGTTCGTCCATACTGACAATTTGGCCGATGGCCGAAAGCAAGGCTATGCGTATGCCGATGCCGATGAACAAACCCAAGCGTCGGGAGCGACGTTGCAAATCGGGCGGCATTTCCATCGTCAAAATGGACATGAATATCAGGTTGTCCACGTCCAAGATGATGAGCATGACCGTCAGGCTCAAAAGGCTGACGTAAACGTGGGGGTCCAAAAAAATAGAAGGGTCCATGAGTATAAATTTTTTTAATTCCCTATTCTTGGGATGATGCGTTGTCGTTTAAATGGGGCGTGGATTTGGTTGTTTTCGCGGTCGATGTCGGGGGTTTCAAAATGTGGGTCCAAAGTAAGGGATGCGACGGGTTTGTCGAAAACGAAAACTTTGGCGGCGGTTTTGGGGTCGAGTCGCCATATTTCCGCGCCGATGCGTATCTCCGTCGACGTGCCGTCTTCGAATACAAATTCCAATATCCACGGCATCACCATGCCGCCGATGTTTTTTATTTCCACCTCATACAGACGTTTTCCCGCGTCGAGGAAGGCTCGTTCTTCGTCGCTGAGACGCATGCGGGCGTTGAGCAGGCGCCGGCGTTCGTTTTCGGAGAGTTCGACGGCGGGCGGGGGAGTGGTTTCGATGTTGGGGTCGCGTTCCGAAACGGTTTGGGGGATGTCGGCGCGGTTGCGTTTTTGGGAAATGGATTCGCGTTTGGGTTGGGAACGCAGGTGGGCGTTCTCTGCGTCGGGGTCAAAATTTGAAACGGTGTATTCGGTTACCGACGCAATGGCCAAATCCACGGGGTCGGTACCGAAAAACCAGCCGTTTATGAACCAATCGATGTCCACGCCCGAAACCTGTTTGAGCGTTCGGAAAAAGTCTGCGGGGTAGGGGTGTTTGAACGCCCAACGCCGACAGTATTCTTTGAAGGCGGCGTCGAAGAGTTCTCGGCCCATGACGGTTTCGCGCAAAATGTTGAGTCCGGCGGCGGTTTTGCCGTAGGTTAGGTCTCCGGTTTTGAGAATTTGGTCGGGTGCGGTCATTATCGGCGCGTGGCGATGCGTCGGGTCGCGCATGAACGGGACAAGTTTTTCTGCCGGCCCTCGTCGCGAGGGATAGTCCCGTTCCCATTCTTGTTCGCACAAATATTGTACGAAGGAATTCAATCCCTCGTCCATCCACATCCAACGCCGTTCGTCGGAGTTGATAATCATGGGGAAAAAATTGTGGCCCACCTCGTGAATCACGACGGAAACAAGGGCGTAACGCACGCCGTGGGAGTAAAAGCCGTCGGCGTCGGGGCGCGGGCCGTTGAAGCATATCATCGGATACTCCATGCCGTTAACGGGGCCGTTGACGGAGATGGCCACGGGCCATGGATACTTTATGCCCGTGTAATGAGAATAAAAATCGACGGCGTGAGCCACGGCTTTGGTCGAATATCTGTCCCAGAGCGGCGAGCCTTCTTTGGGGTAAAGCGATTGGCATAATACGCCGTTTTTGTTCATCGCGTCCCAGATGAACTTGCGGGAGGCGGCCCATGCAAAGTCGCGGACGTTTTCGGCTTTAAAACGCCAAGTTTTTGTGCCCGTGGCGCGGGATTTTTCGTTTTCTTTGGCTTCTTCGGGGGTGATGATGTAAACGGGTTCGGCGCTTTGACGGGCCGTATTGAGCCGGGTGCGCCATTCGCTTTTGAGAACGTCAGTGTTTTGCAGTTCGCCCGTCGCCGTTACCACGTAATCCTCGGGAACGGTCAAGGAAACGTCGTAGTCCCCGAAACTCAGCGTAAATTCCCCCCGCCCCAAATACTGAAGGGTTTGCCAGCCGTGCAGGTCGTTGTAAACGGCCATGCGCGGAAACCATTGTGCCATCTCGAAGATGTAGTTGTCGTCCTGCCAAAAGTATTCGTAACCGCCGCGTCCGCCGAAAATTTTATGGTTGTTGACCTTGTGTTCCCACTTTATCGAAAAAACAAACTTTTTCCCCGGAGCTATTGCCTCGGTTAAATCCACGCGCATCATCGTGCCGACTTCCGTATACATCAATTTGGCGCCGTTGTTGTCGACGACCGAAAGTATGCGGAGTTTGCCGTCGTAGTTTTCGCGCCGTTGATGTTTGATGATTTCGTCGAGGGGTATGGATTCGCGAAGGCGTTGGGTTTCGCCGGCGTAACCCTGCGCGTGTTTGTCGAAGATGTTTTGGTCGAGCTGTATCCAAAGAAACGACAGCGGGTCGGGGGAGAGGTTGTGATACGTGATGGTTTCGGCGCCCGACAATCGTTGGGTTACGGGGTCGAGCGTGGCGCGGATGTGGTAATCGGCGCGTTGTTGCCAATACTTATGCCCGGGGGCGCCGGAGGCGCTGCGATAGTCGTTGGGGGTGGGAAAAGCGTCTTCGATGGACCGAAAGGGGTTTTGCGCCCATACCGTCGTCGCCGACAATAAAGCGATTATCCAATGCATTGTTTTGTTTAGGATTTTGATTCGCCCGTCCATGCAACGAGCACTTCGCGTGCGCCGGAGTATGGCAGGCGGCCGTGGGCGATGGAATCGTTGTCGATGGCGACGACGTCGCCCGCTTGCCATTGGAGCGGCACGAGATGTTGCCAAATTACGTCCAGAACATGGTAAATGTAGGCTTCGGGGATAGGGGAACCGTCGCCGAAGGTGCAATGGGTACCGTGGTTTTCGTAGGGCGAAACGCGTTTTTTGATTTGGGTCATGGCTTTCGTCGCCCAAGCCAACGCCCTGTTTTTCAACGTCGGACGCATGGCCGCAATTTTTTTGTATTCGTAGGCCGCAGCGGCCGTATGAAACACCTGTAAATGGTTGAACCACGCCGTTTCCCCGGTTTTCGGGTGCGTTTTGAACGCCGGTTGGGTGTTTATCAACCGCAATCGGTCGCCTTTGAGCCATTGATATTCAAATCCTTGTTTTTGGCATTCGGCCTCGACTTTGGTTTTGTCTTCGGTTTTGAACATTTCGTTCCAACGTTTAAGCGACCATAGGTCGAAGGATTTGGGCGACTTGGGGCCGGCGTAGTTGCGGATGTTGCGAATGCCTTTTTGTTCGAATTCGCGGCGGATTTTGGGGTTGAGGCTTGCGGCGACTTTGCGAAAGTCGGTCAGCGGCGTTTCCCCACCGACCGTCGGCGCCGTTTTGCAGTAAAAGAAAATCTTGCGGGGCGCCGAGGGCAAAAAAGACATTTCGCAATGTTGCATGATGGGATAAAAAGCGGGTAGTTCGGATGCCGAAAAGACGTATCGGCTTTTGCTTTCGCGCGGTGATGTACCGAGATATTGTTCTTGGAGGTCGGGCGCGACGGTCATGGCGATACGTTGGAAATCTTCCGCGCCGCGCACGTCGAAACCCCGAAACAGGACCGCACCCGTATGTGTGATTTCGTTTTCAAATTCGCCCGACCGAATCCGTCCTTCCAACTCCTCCAAATTTCCGCCGCCGTCGTTGGGAGTGACGATAAAGGGCAATGTTGTTTTTTTCATTCGGGCAAAATTAACGGCTTTTTTATACATTTGCAATTGCACGGCAATCCTCTCCCAATGCAAACGTTCCCGAACGACGCCAAACAATAAAACGGGGGCAATAATTGTCGTCCTTGACGAAAAGAATTTGAACGCGCCAACGCATAATGTTTTGTTTGTCGTTGTTTGATACCGCCCGAAATTTTTTTGCGTAATTGCGAAAAAAGAAGTCATGATTTCGGGACCAAAACTTTACGACAAGGCGGCGAACATTTTGTTGAAAATGGACGAAGGGACGTTGTTGGCGCATTTGGCGGGGCTTAGGTGGCGCGGCGTCGTGTGGCTCGACGCCAAAATGCCCGACTATAAAGGTTTGTATTGCGACGTCTTGGGACGCGGAACCAACCTCGACACCGACGAGGACGAAGGGGTGCACTGCGAGGCGCAACGCGACAACGACTTGAAAATCGGCGAGCGTTTGCTCACCTACGGCGGCGCGACGCTCAAATACCACGGATTCTTGCCGCTTCACCTCGTGCTTTACCTTGGCGCGGGGCCCTGCACGATGCCCCGACGTTTCGAGCGCAAACAGTACACCATACGTTATTTGTTGGTTTCGGCGAGGGACAGGGACGCGGAGGAGTTTTACGCGTTGGGAACGCTCGGCGCCGTGATTTTTTCGTTTCTTTGCAACATTCGCGACCGCAAAACGTATGTGGACAAAGCCCTGCGACGGATACGGGAGCTGACGCCAAGTCGCCGGTTGCGGGCCCACGCCTACAATCTTTTGGGCGTAATTTTACAATTGAGGGACAAAGAATTGCAAACGATGGTCAAACAAAACATCCGGGCCCATTACGCCGAGGAAGACCTCAAAATCATCGAGGGGACGTTTTTGTGGGAGTTCGGCTTTGAAAAAGGCGTCGACAAAGGGCGCGAAGAAGGGCGCGAAGAAGGCTTTGAAAAAGGCGTCGAAAAGGCGCGGCGGGATTTTATTCTTGGGTTGAAGGCCGAGGGATTCGACGACGAACGCATCGCCCGCGTCGTCGGCGTTCCCGTTTCGACGGTGCGCGCCGTGCTTTACCCCCTCAACGGAAACGCCGAACATTGAGGCGAGAATAAATAAAAGACAACGGATTTGACGAGTTATACGCCGTACTACCCGCGTTTTAGTCGTAAAAACGACGGTTCTATGGGCTTTGTTTTTTAGTTAAAATCCAATTTTTCCCCCAATAAACCTTTGGCCGAAAAGGCTTGTTATCTTTGCGTCGCAAACGGCAAACAAACATATATCATGACTTTTTTGTTGATGGCTCTGGCGATATGCGCGACCTCGCCGTTATGGGCCCAAGCTCCCGGCCGGGAAAAGAAAATCGTCGTTTCCGGGGAAATCAAAGACGCGGAAACGGGGGAAACGCTTTCGGGCGTAACCGTCCGCGCAGGCAATACGGGCGCCGTATCCAACGCTTACGGCTTTTATTCCCTTTCCCACCCGCCCGCGGATACCCTTACCCTCGTTTTTACGCTTTTGGGTTACCGAACGGTGGTCGAAAAACTGGTCGGCCTCAAAGAAAACCGAACGCTCAACGTCAAAATGGGCGTCGAATCGGTGGAAATGGAAACGGTCGTCATCGAGGGGGAACGCATTCAGGACTTGGTCGAATCGACGCAAATGAGCCGTACCAAACTCGACATCGTCCAAATGCAAAAAATCCCTGCAATCTTCGGCGAGGTGGACGTGGTCAAGGTCTTGCAATTTTTGCCGGGTATCAAGGCCGGCACCGAGGGAACGGCGGGTTTCTACGTGCGCGGCGGCGGCTCGGACCAAAACCTCATTCTTCTTGACGAAGCCGTCGTTTACAACGCCTCCCACCTCGGCGGCCTGTTTTCCGTTTTCAATTCCGACGCCGTCAAAGAACTCGAAGTCTACAAAGCCGATTTTCCCGCACGCTACGGCGGCAGGCTCTCGTCGGTCTTGGACGTCAAAATGAAGGAAGGCAACAACCAAAAGTATCATGCCGCCGGCGGTCTCGGCCTTATTTCCAGTCGCTTGGCCGTCGAAGGGCCCATCGTCAAAGAAAAAGGCTCGTTCATGGTCGCGGGTCGGCGCACCTATATCGACCTTTTCACCTCGCTCATCAACAAAATCAACGAAGGTTCCGACGCCGACCCCCTACCCAACTACCGGTTTTGGGACCTCAATCTCAAAGCCAACTACAACCTAACCCCCAAAGACCGCGTTTTCGTCAGCGCCTTTTTGGGACGGGACGTTCTTGGCTTCAAAAACGACGTCTTCGACTTCCAATTTTATTGGCAGAACGCCACCGTCACCGGACGTTGGAACCGCATTATCAACAACCGAATGTTCATGAACGCCTCGGCCATTTTTTGCAGTTACAACTACGACATCACCAACCGCTTTTCCGATGCCAAAGCCAGCTTTTTTTCCCGAATCTTGAACGGCTCGGGGAAAGCGGATTTTGAATGGACGGCGACGCCGACACATAAAATGCGCTTTGGCGGCCAATACATCTACCACCACTTCAATCCCAACGGCCTCAACGCCACCGTCTCGGGAAGCGAACAGGACATCCCCTTCACCTTCAACGACACCAAAACGGGCCACGAAGGGGCGGCTTACCTCTCCGACGAATGGGACGCGACCCGGTGGTTGCGTATCAACGCGGGCGTGCGCTTTTCGGGCTTTGCGGCCTTGAACCGCGTCTACGGCGGCGTCGAACCCCGCGCCGCCACCCGTTTTCGCGTCCATCCCGACGTCTCGCTCAAAGCCTCCTTCGCCCGAACTTATCAATACATCCATCTGGTCAGCAATTCGGCCTCCTCGCTGCCTACCGACATCTGGTATCCCTCCACCGAACGCATCCGTCCCCAATACGCCGACCAAGTCGCCGCCGGCGCCACGTGGGTCTTTCCCAAACTCGACTTCGCCGTTACCGTCGAAGGCTATTACAAGTGGCTCAACAATCAGCTCATGCTCATCCCGGGGTCGAACATCTTTCTCAACAACGAATTGGACAAGGCGTTCATCGTTGGCGACGGTTGGAGTTACGGCGCCGAAGTCTATTTGGAAAAACGGGCGGGCAAATTTTCAGGCTGGATTTCGTACACGCTGGCATGGGCGTGGCGCCGTTTTCCCGACGTTCAAGCCGACCCTTTCCCCTTCCGCTTCGACCGCCGGCACGACCTCTCCGTCGTCGCCAACTACGACTTTCACAACAAAGACAAACGCAACTTCTTGACGCTGTCGGTGATTTTTGTTTATCGTACGGGAGAAGCCGTCACCATCGCCGACCAATACACGTTTTTTCCCGGCACGGCCAATTTTGCCGCCATCAATCTTTTCGGTACGCCCGTCGGCATTTTTGAAAAATTCGGCAACTTTCGCATGCCCGCCTATCACCGCATGGACCTTTCGGCCACCTACAAGTTCAAGCCCCTCTACGTCAACCCCAACCGCAACCTAAACATCGACGTCAACCTCACGGTCTACAACCTCTACAACCGCGCCAACCCTTTCTTTTTCTTTTACGACCAAGTGCAAGGACAAGGGGGCGGATTCGTCGGTTTTCAAGGCAAAATCGTGGCGCTTTTCCCGATTATTCCTACCTTTACGTTGAATTTTAAGTTCTAGATTTGGAAGGAAAATACCGGGGCCTGCGCCGGCGCATGACCGAAGTCATTGCCGGTTACGGCGTTAGGGACGCACGGATTTTGTCGGCCTTTGAGACCGTACCAAGGCACGAATTTGTGGACAGCGCCTTGGCCAATTTGGCCTACGAGGACACCCCGCTGACCCTCGGCGCCACCGGACAAACCATCAGCCAACCCTTTACCGTCGCTTATCAAACTTGGCTGGCGAATCCGCAACCGGGCGAAAAAGTTTTGGAAATCGGTACGGGTTCGGGCTATCAAGCCGCGATTTTGGCCACGCTCGGCGCCGAGGTTTACTCCGTCGAACGCGACCGTACCCTCCATCTCCAAGCCCTTGAACGTCTCAAAACCTACAACGTCAAACTGTTTTGGGGCGACGGCACGGGCGGCCTGCCCGAACACGCCCCTTTCGACGCCATTCTCGTTACCGCCGGCAGTCCCGATATTCCCGCCCCCCTGCTTCAACAGCTCAAGCCCGGCGGAAGACTCGTCGTCCCCGTCGGCGACAAAGAACTCCAATCCATGACCCGCATCGTCCGAAAACCCGACGGAACTTTTCAACAAGAAGAGTTCGGACGCTTTCGCTTCGTACCGCTTATCGGAAAATACGGCTGGGAACGGTAAAGCGCCGTCCCAACTTCCGTTTAACCCATCTTCACCAATCGGGTGTAAGCCTCGGCGTTGCAGTTGAAAACCGCGTTGCGCACCTCGCTTTTCCAACGCTCGATTTCCGCACCGTCCGGCGGTATTTCGTCCACGACCGCCAAGATTTGCGTCGTTTCGTAAACCTCCATGCGCATCAACTTTTCCAAAAACGGCTCGAGCGTTTTGACGATTTCCGGACTCAACGGCGGCTTTTCCCCCATGGTTTTTTCGGCATCGACCATTGCTTTTTCGTTTACGGAAACAAGTTCCAAATCGAAAGTGAACGTCGTACCCTCGCCTACGCGCGACAGCGCCCGAATCTTTCCCCCGTGCGCTTCGACGGTCAGCTTGCAAAAATACAATCCCAAGCCCGTCGAAGGCGTGCGTCCCAAATTTTTTCCGCCCGTTGTAAACCGGTCGAAAAGTTGCGGCAAAAACTCTTCGGGGATGCCCGGCCCCGTGTCCGAAACCGAGACCCCGACGCGTTCGCCTTCGACCTCGACATCGACCGTAATTTTTCCACCCGGCGGCGTGTATTTCACCGCGTTCGTGAACAAATTGACCAAAATACGATACAACAATTGTTTGTCGGCCCGGACGACGACGTTCGGCCCCGTCGTCTCAAACCGGATTTGTTTGGTTTCGAGTTCGAGAAAGATGTGTTCCCGCGCCGAAGCAATCATGTCGCCCAAAGCAACGTTCGTCAAATGCGGTTTGAGCGAATCGGATTCAAACTTGGAAACGTCGAGCAGCGTCAGCACCAACGTCAGCATTTTTTGCCCCGCAGCGGATACATATCTTTTCGTCGTTTCGTCGCTGGACATTTCCGCGAAGCCCAGCACGACGTTGAGCGGGCTTTTAAGGTCGTGAACGACGAGTTGCATCATGTTTTCCTTGAATTTGTCCAAACGGTCTTTGGCTTCAAGCGCCGATTGCAAAGCTTCGGCGTGAATTTGTATTTCTTTTTTTTGCCGTGTTATCGTTTCGTTGTGCTTTCTTACCCGTAGATTGATGCGTTTGACTCGTTTTTGCGTCTTCCAAAGCTTCCACAACACCGGAGCCAACACCAACACTACAAAACCGATAAATATCGCCGTTCCCCAAGCCCATCGTTTTTCAAAGCGATGTCTTTGATTTTCCAACGTCGCGTTTCGCAAAGATTCTTTGAGGGCGTCGCTTTGGTAACGGTGCAACAACTCCATGCCGCGGTATTCGTCGGCTATTTTGGCGATGGAGTCGCGTAAAATCATTTCTTGACGAATAAAATAATACGCCGAATCGTAGCGTTGCAGGGCGTAATAGGCGTCGGCGGCGCCGCGATAGATTTGTTCGAGATAGATTTTTAAGGGCAATTCGGGATGGGAAAGGGCGGATTGAAAAGCGCGGGCGGCGGGTTGAAATTGCCGATTTTTCATCGCATGTTTTCCCATCACCATGTCCGCGACGCCGGCCGCACGCCACGCCTTTGCCTTGGGCAAGATTTCTTTCAACGCACGATACTTGCGTTCCCCGAGGGCGTCGTCGTTGCGCAAAAACGCCTCGCCCATTTCAAATAACGTCAAATAAGCCGAATAATAGTCGGAAGGATGTTCGTCGAGCCATTGGCGCAAATCACGGATGTTTTCGGAAAGCAGGGCCGTATCCCCAAGGTTCATTGCGGCCATTGACGCGTTGACCATGAACTGCGTCGCTCCTACGACGACGTTCACGTCGTGCAAGTAGTTTCGGTTGAGGTTGCGGTACTCTTTGGCGACGTACTCGAACGTTTCCAAAGCCTCGCGAAACTTTTTTTGGCCAAAATACATCAAAGCCAAGTTGTTGCGCAAAGATAAGTTGGCCGAGCGTTCTTCTTCCGTGCGCTCGCCGTATCGAATCGCGGCGAGTGTATATCTTACCGCGTCTTCGTAATTGTGTGTTATTAAGTGAACCGCTCCCAGCGTTCCGTACTGGTGTTTAATCCAGCTCGAATCCCCAAGGGCCTCGTATAAATGCAACGCCTTGTAATGATAACGAGCGCTTTCTTTCAACGATTCCGGTTGTTGCAGGGCAGAATAGTATTGGCCCAACGAATGCAGTACCGCCGCATAGATGAGCGTGTCTTCGCGTTGGTTGCGCCGAGGGTCGGAGTTTTCGTAGAAACGAATGATTTTCGAAGCCAATTGCTTAAATTTTTCCGGATTTCCGAACGTCCGCATCCAATCCAAACGTATTTCGAGATAGGGGTCGTCGCCCAAGGATTTGACCGTCCGCTCCGCTTCTTTTACGTACTCGTTCAATTCGGCGGTGTCGGCGTCGACCCGAAGGGTTAAATGATAGGTCAAACGCACCAATTTGTCGAATTTTTGTCTTCCCGACGAACGCTTGATTTCTTTTTTGAGCTTCAAAAGTTCCTCGTCGTTCAAAACTTTTTCTTTAATAAGAAATTGTGCGTTTACGCTTGCCGTGTAGATAAAAAAAAGAACAAGAAAATAACATCGTTCGAGTGCGAACGAAATCCAAGGCCGTGTAAACGAACGCCAATCGTTCATAAAATACAATTTTTTAACTACGACCGATGCATTGTTTGTGGATTGAGGGGTGGCATGCATGCGCGAGAAAAACCATCGTTTCCAAGCTTTATTCCGGCGCAAAGACGGCGGGACAATAATCGCGAAGCATGGCTTGGGTGTTGGCCGTTAATCGCGGCGGGCCGACAAGCTTTACCGGTACGTTTTGCCCCGATTCTTGAAGTTTTTGGAGTACGGCGCTCACCGCCCAATCGTAAGAGACGGAGCCGCCGCCGACTATGATCATTTCGTCGATTTCGGCGTCGACGGTCGATTTTGATTTTTCATCCCATAAACCAATATAAAACTCTCCCGCTTTGTAACCGGTTCCATAAGCGTCGCCGATAAAGCCGACGATTTTGTCTACGGGGACGAGGTGGTGGCGGTCGTCGCGGCAGCGTTTGCACTCGATGTATTCCCACGTTTCGGCGATGCTTTTCCGAAAACGACTGAAACATTTTCGACAATAAAATTTTTCGACGGGGTAGGCGGGTAGCGCGGATTGTTTTTGGATGATGCGTCGAATGGCGTCTCGGGCTTTGTTGTAAAGGAGGGTGAAATTTTTTTTCGATTCGCCGGCATCGGCGTAGGCCGTCGAACGACGCATGAGCGTTTGCGTTTTTTGCACAAGTTCGGACAAAGCCGCCAACGTCGGCAAGGCGCCTATTTTTCCCAATGCGTTTACGGCCGCATAGACCACGCTTGTATCGTTGTGTTTGAGCAGGGGAAGGAGGGCGAGAGCGTCTTCGACGTAGGGACTATGGCCGATGGCCGTCGCCGCCGCCTTGACGACGTTCGAGTCGGGCGATTCCAAGCCTTTGCGGAATATCGGAAGTAAGGCCTCGTCCGTCGAATCGGCGAGCGTCAGCAACACAATTTCCCGAACGGCGGGGCCGCCGGTTTCGAACGTTTGCACCAACGCCTCGGTTTGTTGCATTTCCCTTAGGGCGGCGGCGGCCGCTTTGGCGACTTTGGGGTCGTCGTCGCCGACCAATCGCACCAAACCCCGCACCGTTGTCGTCGTTGGCCTTTGCCCGCCCGTAAAAACGTGGTTGCGCAAACCTTGCACGGCTTCGAGGTAGGCCTCGCGTCGTTGCGTGGCTTCGTTGGCGGCGTAGCTTTGTACGTCGGCGCAAAACGCCGACAGCGCCGTCTCGGCTTGCGCATCTTCCATGCGGCCCAAGGCCGCCGCCGCCGCCCGACGCGCCTTCCAGTCGTCGAACTTCAATAGCGCCGCCAAGCCCTCGAACGCCCGTGCATCGGGATGTTGCGCAAAATATTCGGCCGCCAATATCCGCAAGGGTATCGAACCCTCGCGCAAATCGCTCAAATATTCTTCGATGTTTTTCGGTTGTTCGTTGAGGAGTTTTGCGGCGGCGGCGGCCACGTCGGCTTTGACGTCGCTCAAACGCGACTTTAAAGCGGCCGTTCTTTCCGCCGGCGAAAGCACGCGGATGTATTCAAGCGCGTGTTTGCGCACCTCGGCCACGGGATGTTCCAAAACCCGACCCAATTTTTCTTTTAACACCCCGGGGGCGTGTCGGTATAAAAATTCGTAGGCAAGCTTGCGACGTTCAAACGATTTGTCGGACAAAAAGCCCACGGCGACCTCGGCGGCGCGGGCTTGGAGACTTGCCGACCCGACCCTACGTTCCGACCACGCCCGCAAGCCCGCAAACCGAAAATCCAATTCCGGATGGGCGAAAAACTGCAAAAAACGTTCGGGCGTGCCGGCGGGCGTGGTCAAGGCCGCGTAGACGCATTCGGCCTCCAAGTCCGAGCTGTCGCGCACCGTCAGCGCACGCATGCCCATATGCGCCAGCCAACCTCCCACCGCCAACAATAAAAACCCCGACGCCGGAGCGCCGGGGATGTACGTCGTTGTACTCAAATAATTGACAACAAAGCCCGCGACGCTCATCCAAAACGGGATGGAAATCAACGAAAACGTCGTGCGAAGCCGACGCACGGGAGAAAACACCCAATTCACCCCCCGCCCGCGCCGTCCCCGGCGTTGGATGCGGTAGCGCATCCATTGGGCGATTTTTCGGCGATAATTTTTGGCCCGTTTCCCGCCGTCGATACCCGTGACCACAAACTCCGTCAGCCCTCCCGTCAGAAACGCGATAATTCCCCATAAGAACAGCAAAAAAGCGTCGTTCGTCATCGCGTTTTCGGTTTGTTTTTCAATGCCACAAGGCTTTTAATCGTACCGCGGCGCCGTTTTGGCGAAGTTCCAAAAGATAAAGGCCCGGGTTTTCGGGACGGGGAACGGCGATGGTTCCCGCGCGTTCGGGACTTTGGGCCGTCCACACCCTGCGTCCCGCAAGGTCGTAAAGCGTAAATTCCGCTTTGCCCCCTTGTGTCAAAGCGTATTCGACCGTCATGTCGCCGTACGAAGGATTTGGATAAGCGAACAACGTGGAAACCAAAGACGCATCGTGCCGGCCCGTCGTGCCGATGGAAATGTAATCCTTTTTGACCGCTTCGCCTTCGCACCCCGAGGCCGTAACGGCGGTCAGGCTCACGGTGTACACGCCGGGGTAACGATAATAATGCGTCGGCGTTTTTTCAACGCTTAAAAAACCGTCGCCAAAGTCCCAGAGGTAGGAAAGGTTTTGGGGGCCCGTGGTTTGGTTGGCGAACTTGATGCGCGCATCTTCGAGCGGCGCCGAGGTGCGTTCGGCCTTAAAGGCTGGTACCACCCCGTCCGCACGCACCAAGCGTACCTTGCGCAACGAATCCGTACCAAAGGCGTTGGTTACCGTCAGGGTTACCGAAAAATCCCCGGGGCGCGTGTAAACGTAGGTCGGGTTGGGGTCGACGGACGTGCGCCCGTCGCCGAAACTCCAACGATACGTTTCGCCGCGCAAGGATTCGTTGACGAACTTGACCGTCAGCGGCGTGCACCCCGTCAATGACCCTAGGGTGGAAAACGCCGCCACGGGCCTACGGTCCACGTCCCGCCACAATACCTCCGTAAATCCGCCAAAACTCGGAATAATCGGCAAAGGAAGTTGGAACTGAAACGCGGAAACAACGTTCACCTGCGCGATGGGAACGCCCTCGCCCGGCGCCAGCCACGTGTACTCGGTGCGCGTGTACGTCAGCGGGATTTGGGTGATGGGCAAAGGAAAGGGTATGGGCAGGGGCAAACCTTCGGGAACGTCGAGCGTGTCCCTGAAAACCACCACCGATTTTAGACGCAAACAGGGATAAGTCCCCGTTGGCGTGGCGACCGTACCCCAACCGTCGACGGTCGAATTGCGCGTACCCGCGCTTCGATAACCGCCGTTAAACGTCGGAATCTGGACGTTGAACCGGAAGGTGGAGGCGTCTTGGCGCTGGTAGGTCATGGGAAAATGATAGATTTCGTCGGGGTCGGTGTAAAAAAACGGCGCCGGAAAGCCGTTGATGGTTACGCCGCGTCCGACGGCCGCATAACGCGTGGCGTTCTTGGAGAAGAATAAATAGGGGTTGTCCAAGGCAACGTTGAATCCACCGACGGGGATGGCGCCCAGCTGGCTCAAAAACCCGAGGTTGGCGTCCTCGACGCCGAAGTTTTGGGCAAAGAAAAAGGCGTAAGGCGTGGTCAATCCCGCGACGTAGTTTTGTTCGATTTGGGAACTTGGGGTTAGGCTGCGGAAATCCCACGTTTGGTTGGGGCCGGTGCTTTCGGGGTTAAAGTTTCCCAAGCCCGTTGCCCGGCTGAAAAGCGCCCTTGAACCCGCTTGGGGCAAATCGCCCGCGTTCAACGTTACCTGTCCGTGCGCCCATCCGATGAGCATCAAGACCATGCACACCGCCGCCGTCGTTCTTGTCATTTTCTTTTTTCTTTGATTCGCAAAAATACAAAATTTATTGTTTGGAGGCGACGGCGGCGGGTTAATAAATCGGTGCGGCGAAGTTCAAGCGCGCCTCGTCGAGCGCATAACGTTTGATTCCGGCGGCGGTTTGGATTTCGATGCGTCCGTCGCGCCCGACGCGTATGGGTACGCCTTTTTCGGTTTCGTTGAGTACGACGGTGCGTCCTTTGTCGCCCCAAACGGCGTGGAATTCGCGCTCGATTCCGTTTTTGTCGCCCGATTGCAGGCGTTCGACGCCGTCCCAAAAAATATCGTACAATGCACGAAACATCCGTTCCAAACTTTGGGGTTTGCCGCCGTGCATTTGGGAAAGCGAGGCGGCGCGGGTTTTGATTTCGTCGTCGAATTCGGTTTGATTGACATTGATTCCAAAACCGACAACGGCGCACTCCCATTTTTCACCCAACCAAACGTTTTCGATGAGTATGCCGGCGATTTTTTTGTCCAAGACCGTAACGTCGTTGGGCCATTTGGCGGTAATGAGTACGTCGGACGGGGCCATGCTTCGCAGAGCGAGAACGGCGGCGACGGCGGCGGCCTCGCTCAACAAAAACGCTTCCGTTCCCGTTAAAAAGCGGGGTTGGACGACGAACGAGGCGGTCAAATTCAATCCGGGGGCGGCATGCCAAAGGCGTCCCTGCCGACCGCGTCCCGCCGTTTGCCGTTCGGCTACGACGACGAATTCTCCCGGTTTTTGGGCGTAGATGCGTTTGGCTTCGTCGTTGGTCGAATCCACTTCGGCCAAACGATAAACGGGGCGTTCCATGTTTATGGGGCGTAAAAGGTTTTTTCCAAAAAACGATGGCGCTGCTCGAGCGCCGCGCGCGCTTTTTGGAGCGTATTTTGGATGTGTTGGGGCGGCGGCGGGCGCCGCGCGTGGCAAATCTCTTCTTCGATTTTGAGCAGCTCGACCCACGCGGAAACGTCGGGAATTTCGGGCGGGGACGGGCGGTTTTCCGCCGCTTCTTGGTATTTCGCGAGCGTTGTCTGAGCGAAGCGACGCATTTCGTTGAGCGAAAAGGCGGGCGCTTTTTCATCGAGCCACGGTTTCCACACCCTCCCCAGCTCAACGATGATTTTTTCGGCATGGGCTTGTTGGTTCCAATCGGCGCCGAGGGCGGAATCGAACGCGGCGGCTACGGTTTGAAAGGCTTTGCGTCGTTTGCGTTTGGCCCGCCATCGCTTGACCGGCCGCCACAACGCCAGCGTCAGCGCCAACGTTATCAATGCCGCGCCAGCGAGCGTCCAAAGTTTTCCGTTGTCGTCGTTGGGTATTTCCGCCAAACGAAAGTCGCGTTGCAGACCCGTTTTTTTACCGTCCAATACGGATTTAAACCGAATTTTTGCCTCGGCGTAACGCCGCATGCGTCCCTGCCCGCCCGTAAACGCATAAGGAATGCGCAAAAACAAAATGCTGTCGGTGGAAAAAGTCGTTACGGTGTAACGTCGGGTTTCGACGACGCGGTCGCCGGTTTTCGTTGAAACGGGCGCCGTTTTTTTGACGATTTCGAAGGGGGCAAAGGCGGCGTTGGATTCTTCGAAGTGGACGACGACGCTCGCAGGGCGGCGGACGACGACCTTGACGCTCGTATGTTCGCCGACGCGCACGTAGGCGTGTTCGAATTCGGCTTCGACCGAAACGTCCTGCGCCGCCAGCGCCCACCATCCCAGCCACCACAGCCACGTCATATTTCGACCAATCTCCGGCCCAAGTCGAACAAACGGTTTTCGGCGAATTCGGGCGCCAAAAGATGCACGCCAAAAGGCAATCCCGACGCGTCGAAGCCGCAAGGTACGGAAACGGCCGGCATACCGACCAAATTCGCATGGACGGTGTAGATGTCGGAAAGATACATGGCGATGGGGTCGTCGGTTTTTTCGCCGATTTTGAAGGCGGTCGTAGGGGTGGTCGGGGAAAGAAGAACGTCAAAGTTTTTTAAGAGTTCGCGGGTGTAGTCGCGCAAAATCCTTCTGACTTTTTGCGCCCGTTGATAGTAGGCGTCGTAATAGCCGGCCGAAAGCACGAACGTTCCCAAAAGAATGCGTCGTTTGACTTCGGCGCCAAAGCCTTCGGTACGGGAAAGCGTGTATACCTCTTCAAGGGTTTGGGCCTTGGGCGAACGGTAACCGTAGCGAACGCCGTCGTAACGCGAAAGGTTGGACGAGGCTTCGGCGGTGGTCAAAATGTAGTAGGTTGGCACGAGATAGTCCAAATACGGAAAATCCACGTATTCGACGGAATGTCCCGTTGCTTGGAGGGCGGCCATTTTGGTTTCGACGCCCGCCTTGACTTCGGCGTTTAGTCCGGGCGAATCCATGGTTTGCCGAATGACCCCGACGCGGTAACGTTCGGGAAGAGGCGGGCCTTGCCACGGACGCATGGCCGAGGTATTGTCTTTGGGGTCGTGGCCCGACATAATTTCAAGGGCCAGTTCGGCGTCGCGAACGGACGAGGTTATCGGCGAAATTTGGTCGAAGGACGAGGCGTAGGCCACCAAACCCCAACGCGAAACCCGTCCGTAAGTGGGTTTGATGCCCACGGCGTTGCAGAACGAGGCGGGTTGGCGCACCGAGCCGCCGGTGTCGCTGCCGATGGCGACGTGGCAAAGGTTTGCGGCGATGGACGCGGCCGCTCCCCCCGACGAACCGCCGGGGGTGCGTTCGGGGTCGAAAGGGTTGCGGCACGGCCCGTAAATCGAATGCTCGTTCGACGAACCCATGGCAAATTCGTCACAGTTCGTACGTCCTATGACTATCGCGCCCTCGTCAATCAATCTTTCAAGGGCGGTGGCGGTCAATACGGTCTTGAAGCCCTGCAATATCTTCGAACCCGCCGTCAAGGTGTGGCCTGCATAGGAAACGACGTCTTTTATGGAAACGACCATGCCCGCCGCTTTGCCGACGTTTCCCGTCCGAACTTGCGCGTCTACTTCGTCGGCGCGTTTTCGGGCCTCGTCCGCGAACGTTTCGATAAATATGTTCAGACGTTCGGTTTGGGTGATGCGTTCCAAAAACGTTTCCACCGTTTGTGCGCACGTCGTTTCCCCGGCCAAGAGCGCCCGGCGAAAGCCGATATAATCCTGCATGGTGCAAATTTCGATAAAGTTTTTGGTTTGCGTGGGCCTTGTCGGGAAAATTGCGTTCATCCCCTAGCCGTGGCGGAGCACCGAGCCTTGCGACGGCAACGATAAACAACGCCGTCGCAACGAACGAAGACGCTTCGAGGACGATTGTCGACAACGGCCGATTCCGCCGTCCGTTGTTTTCGCCGGGGTTGCGGCCGCGTTCCAACTTTTGCGGTTTACGGGGTGCAACGTTTTGACAAAGTGCGTAAATTGGCGGCGTTAAAACACCGTCATGAATACCGGACATTTTTTCACGCCGCGAAACCCCTTCGACTACGTCGTCAAAAAAGGCGTGGCTCGCAGGGCCAAGCCCCTGTTGGAACACGTGCTCGACGAACGCGTCGAACGTTACGAAATCATCGAAGAAAGC
>CALAJH010000038.1 GCA_937922655.1 uncultured Bacteroidia bacterium | reverse complement strand
GGTGTTGAAAATGAGGGTAGGTTGCAAAAGTCGCGGTCGCAAACGACGATGTTTTGTACAACGGTGTCCCTGCATCCGGCTGCCGTTTCCATTGTCAGCACGACTGCATAAGTTCCCGCCAAGGCATAAGTATATTCGGCGTTGAAAGTCGAGGCGGTGTCGGCGTTGCCCGGCGCTCCGAAATCCCAACGCCATCGCACCACTTCCGCCCCAAAAGCGTTCGATTCGTTGATAAAATACACGGGCATTCCGCTTATGGGATTGTTTTGAGTCGAAAATCCGGCAACGGGCGGCGGCGCGACGAATATCGTCTTACGAATGGTGTCGGTACAGCCGGAATTGGTGCGCAGCGTCAGTTTTACGTCGTAATTCCCGCCCTCTTGAAAAACATGCGTCGGATTTTCAATGTTGTATACAACCGGCGGTTCGGTAAATATTTCCCATGTGTATCCGATAACCGCGACGTTGGGCGGATAAAAAAACGCGACCGAAAACACCGTTTCGTTGCCGATGCAGGCGTTGGTTACGTCAAAATCAAAGCCCGGCACGTCCACGATTTGTTGCATTGTATCCCGACATCCGCCTTCGTTTTCGACAATCAGCCGAACGTTGTAAGCGCCGCCCCTAACGTAACGATGCTCGACGTCGGGGGTGTGGTAGGTTGTTCCGTCGCCCATGTCCCAAAACCATGCGACCACGGGAGGATTGCCGACGGATAAGTCATTGAAAGCATGGGGGTCTGTCATACACCCTCCAAAGGCTTGAACGGAAAAACTTGCCGTTGGGGGAGAAATGACTTCAATGGTTCTACTAATTTCATTTACACAGCCGGCCGGCGAATAAGCGCTTAGTGTTACGGTGTATTGTCCAATGTTGGAGTAAGTGTGAAAGGGGCTGGATTCTTGCGAAAAAGTCTGGTCGCCGAAATCCCATTGCCAAAGGGTGGATTCGGGTGCGAAAATTTGCGATTGATTGAAAAATTCGGTGGCAAAACCCAAACATGCGGGCGAATTGGAAAAGTTCACGTCGGCCCCGGAAACGCATAGCGATTGTCCGAAAATATGGTTTGTGCCGTCGTCGGCTTGGGTGTAAAGACCGACGTTGAGGCATCCCAATCGGTCGTAAACGACGGCGGGCGGCTCGGGGCCGGTAAAAGGGGGGAGGTCGCAAGAGGGAATAAAACGAAGCCGCTCAACCAAACCGCCCGTTCCTCCGCCGTACGAAAGGCAACTCATAAAGACGTTTTGCCCATTGTATTTTAAACCCGAAAGGGCGCCGACAAAAAATCCGGGACCCGCATAATTTGAAGCGTAAGTAACGGGAAGAGACAACGCCGTGCCCGCTTCCCCCAATCCCAAAACGATGCTGTGATTGGCAAAACCGCCGGATGCATTACCGTTTTCCACCAATGCGTACCATTTTCCGGCGTCGGAAAACAATTTTATTCCTCGGATTTCAGGCAAAAGGTTGCCGACGGCCGCAGACGTAACTTCGCCGACAAGCGTGGGGGGGGTATTGTTCGGGTCGATAATGTTGCCGAGGTTGTAAAGGCTTAATTTGTTTCCGCCGCCGGCCAACATTTGCCAACCCGTGCAAGTGCGTATAACGTCCACGCTCATATTGTTGCCGTTGCCCGGTATGGAAATAAACGTTGAAGCGGGGGAATTGTTTGTAACGTCGTCGCCAAAATTAACGAGCGCCACCCGGCTGCTCTGTATGCAGCCAATCAGAATTTTGACCGCGCCGTTCACGTCGCGCACCAGTTGCATTTGTCCCGGATTGGTAATGACGTTGCCGACGTTGATGGTTTGGACGGTGGCGGCGTTGGAAAAGGCATTTCCGAAATCGAAGCGAAAAATCGGCGAGGTTGGGGCGTTGGCTTGGTTGGCAAAAAGGTAGCGCGTTCCGTTTTGTACGTAGGCACACAACCCGCGCGAATTGACGCTACCGGGCAATCCTATGACGTTTTGCGGCGCCGACGGAGTATTTAAGGGACTGTCTCCGTAATGGATACGTTTCAATGTTCCACTTTCGGTAAAAAAACCGTAATATTGGCCTTGGTCTTCGACAAGAAGTGTAGAAGTCGGTCCTCCGCTCGAAAAGCTTGCAACGGTCGTTCGTTCAAACGTGCCGTTGCGCACGGCGCCGTCGCAAAAGTTCCATGTTATCGTTCCACCCGTCGAACCCGTGGGGATGGCCGTTACCGGTTGCCCGACGCACGTCGTATCGCGATTGAGTACGAAAGAAAAGCCCGGCGGGTCGCAGGGTTGCGCCGAAAGCGCCGACGCACCCGTTAATATCGTCGTTATCGTCGCGAGTGTACGCAGTTTCATGAGTGGTTTGAAATTCTTTAATGCGGATAATCCTCAACCCGTCCGCGCCGACGGCAAGCTTTTTTCGTCCCCAAAATTAGTCAAAAAAGACGATTGACGACACGCTTGCCGCGCGTTATTGCAACCATTGAAACGTCGCTTCTTTTTCTTGCGGGTAAACGTATTTTTTTTGTGGAATTCGGGGCGGCCGGTACGGGCATGGGATTAAGCATACGGCGGGTGTTTTCGGATAAATTTACGCCGCCAAAGACGTATACGGGCAGTTCGCCCCGATAATAGGGTGCGTCCCCCTCGTCGTCAAGTCCGACGGCCGCGCCCCGACAAAAGTTCGGGCCGGCGTTTTCCAAGCGTTGCAGGACGGCGACAACGGCGTGGTCGTAGGAAAAATCCCCGCCCGGGCGAATTTCCACCGCGTCCAAAGACCCGGTTTCTTCGTTGGGGCCGCCCCAAAGTCGGAGGTATAAAACGTTGCCGCGAAGTTCGGACGGGTATTCTTGTGGGCCGACGACGCCCACCACTCTGTGGGGTATGGACGCCTTTGAGCCGCATTTGAGGCGCCGGGCCTTTACTTTTGGGGGTAAGACGGGCTCTTGCGGCACGACCGGGCGACATTCCCGGCGGGACTTGCATTCGGGGCAACAGCCGTCGGTGGCCAGCCATACGGCCCGAGCCGCACGTTGGATAATGGCAAGCTCTCCCGTCGAGTAACCCCCTTGCCTCTCGCCTCTGCTCGCCCCGGCAGAAGTGGCTAAGCGTTCGACGACGCGCTTTCGCTCCTCGTCGGGGGCGCTCAAGTACAGGCTCAATTCGACCGGCGTCAATCGGCCGATGGCTTCCGAGTTCGCCAATAATTGTTTTTCTTTTCTAGTTCGCAAAATGGCGGGTAGTGTATAGGCCACGGCTATACCTATCCACGCCGCGCCCCGAGTAAGCTCTTCCTCCATTGACATAAAACCGGCGGCCATAAAAATTGAAAGTGTCGTAACGCCAATGGACAAGAAGTATTTATTGTTACTTTTTTCGAGCAGAAAGTTCCAGTGAAAACCGAATTGTACATACGGCAAAACCTTCGGCGCCAAATCCTGCAAAAAACGTCGGGGTTGTTTTTTGGGCGCGCCGGATTATCAACGCTTCCATCTTTTCCATTTCAGGGGTACATTCGAGTTTGAATTTTGCCTTGAAAAGTAAACCAAATATAAAACGGGACCCCCAACAACGCAATGCCCAACAGCACGTCACCCATTATTATTGTTGCGTCCATGATTTCATCGTCTTGTGCATTGGCCGCAAGTTCCCGTGGCCACAAAGTCGAAATGTTCGACGAAGAAGCCTTCGGGCAAAACGGGAGGGCGAACCACCACCGAATCGATACACGTCGTCGTGCCGCATTCGGTGCATTTGAAATGTGCGTGCGTTTCGGCAAGCCGGGTCAAGGCGTAACGAACGCCGTCGTCGTCGGTGGTTTTGTGTACCAAGCCCGATTCCAGAAGTGTTTTGAGCGTACGAAAAACCGTTGCACGGTCAAATTCGACAAATTTTTTTTCCACGTCGGCAAATGAAAACGCCGCTCCCCCGTGCGCATAAAAAAAATCAAGCAGCGCCTCCCGACAAGGGGTAATCCGCAGTCCTTGCGATTTCAACCGTTCCCGTGTTTCGTTCATCGTTCACAAAAATAATCAAAAATCGGCAAAACACGACAAGCGTTCCGTCTTACCGTCGTGCGACAACGTTCGCTCGGCATAAAATTACCAAATTCCGCGACGATATCGGTTCGTCGACATTGCCAATCGTTGAACGTCGTATTAAAAAGTTGTCGTAAGCGAAAGGGTGCATGACCGGTACATACGGGGGGAGACGCGGCTTTGTTGTTTGCGAGGGGCGTGGGCGCGAAAGCCAACGGTGCGTCGAAAAAGTCGAAAATACGATTGGTATGTTATTTTGTCGACGTTTGGCCGTTTGGCGGATTCACGTTATTTTTACCCGATTTTTGAGCGAAGGCCATGACGTTGTACGAAAAATTTTTCGGCAAACCGAAAGACATCAATCCCGCGCATTATTTCGACCCGCAATTGGTCGAACGGGTGTCGAAGGCGGCGTTGCCTTGGTTCGAAAAATATTTTCGCGTCGAATACGAGGGTTTGGAAAATTTGCCGACGCGTCCTTTTTTGAGTGTCGGCGTTCACAGCGGCGGGTTGATGCTCTGGGATTCTTTGCTTTGGGGGGGCAAGTATCATTCGATGTGCCGTTCGCCGCGACTCATTTCCTTGGCGCACAACCTGCTTGCTTCTTTCAACAACATTGAGGGTTTCCGGTTGTTTCGGCGTTTGGGCATTCACGCGGCCAACAACCGTATCGCCAAAACCGCGTTCAAAGAAGGTTTTGCCGTACACGTTTATCCCGGCGGCGACCGCGACGTTTTTCGCAACTTTATCGACCGCCACAAGGTTACGTTTTGGGGCCGAAAGGGATACGTTCGTTTGGCTATTGAGGCGGGGGTGCCTTTGGTGCCGATTGCCACCGTCGGCGGTCATGAAACGTTTGTCGTTTTGTGGGACGGCCGTGCCATCGCCAAACGCTTGGGATTGCCCGAACTCATGCAATGGCACGTTTTTCCGCTGACGTGGGGCTTGGGTGCGGGTTTGCGTTTCGGGGTGCCGGCATTCTACATCCCTTTGCCCGCTCAGATTTCTTTTAGCGTGGCCGAACCGATTTATTTGGACGGGCTTGGCCCCGACGACGCCAAAAATCCGCAAATCGTCGCCGAGGTTGACCGTGTCTTTCGCGAAAAAATGCAACATGAAGTCAATCGCCTGACCCGTTTTCGCATTCCGGTCGTCGGGCGTATTTATAAACCCAAAGACGAATAGCAGAATGATATTGGAAATTAGGGTTCCCAGTCCCGGCGAATCCGTTACCGAGGTAACGATAGACTCATGGCTCAAAGCCGACGGCGATTATATCGAGCGCGACGAGCCCATTGCCGACATCCAATCCGACAAGGCGATGCTCACGGTGTACGCCGAAGAATCGGGAGTGTTGAAAATAACCGTTCCGGCGGGTACGACGGTATCGGTGGGGGACGTTATCGGAACCATTGACCGTTCGGCGAAGGGGCCTGCGGTTTCGGCTCCGGCGGCCGAAACCGTGGCGGCTTCCGCAACCCCGGCTCCGGCTCCCGCGGCCGTGCATGCCGAAAAAACAAAAACGACGTACGCCACGGGCGTGCCTTCGCCTTCGGCCGAACGCGTATTGCACGAAAAAGGACTTTCTCCCCAAAACGTTCAAGGCACGGGCCGGGACGGACGCATCACCAAAGCCGACGCTTTGGCCGCATCCGCGCCCGAAGTCGTTGCCAAACCCGTCGTCTCCGTTCCCGCGCCCGAAGTCGTTGCCAAACCCGTTGTCTCCGCATCCGCGCCCGAAGTCGTTGCCAAACCCGCCGCCGTTCCGCCGCCCGCCGCGCATCCACGGGAACGCAACGTTAGGCGCGAAAAAATGTCCCAGCTTCGTAAAACCCTTGCCGCAAGGCTCGTTTCCGTCAAAAACGAGACGGCCATGCTCACCACCTTCAACGAGGCCGACATGAGCGCCGTCATGGCTTTAAGAAAAAAATACAAGGACGCCTTTGAGAAAAAACACGGCGTCGGACTCGGATTCATGTCTTTTTTTGTCAAGGCGTGTTGCGAGGCCCTAAAATTTTTCCCGCAGGTGGGCGCGCAAATCGACGGCGACGACCTCGTCCATTTCGACTACGTGGATATGGGTATTGCCGTCAGTACCGACAGGGGTTTGGTCGTTCCCGTGATTCGCAACGCCGAAAGCATGTCCTTGGCCGAAATCGAGAAAACCATTGTGGAATTGGCCGATAAAGCCCGCAAAAACCGTATATCGATTGCCGAAATGCAGGGAGGGAGTTTTACCATCACCAACGGCGGGGTTTTTGGTTCGTTGATGAGCACGCCGATTCTCAATCCGCCGCAGAGCGCCATTTTGGGCATGCACAAAATCCAAGAACGACCGATGGTTGTGGACGGGCAGGTCGTGGTGCGTCCGATGATGTATTTGGCCCTTTCTTACGACCATCGCGTCATCGACGGCCGCGAATCCGTCGGATTTTTGGTCAAAGTCAAAGAGTTTCTCGAAGACCCTACCCGGATGCTTCTTGAAATTTAAAGTCGTTGAAGTTTTGCGTCGTATGCCGTTTGACCACGGCATACGACGGTTCGTTTTTCGCGCTATTGTGGGAAAAGTTGTGGTCGAATTTTGTTTTTTTGGGTATGAAAAACGAACCTACTCCGTTGATGCGCCAACACGCTCAGGTGAAAAGCCAATACCCCGGGGCGATAGTGTTGTTTCGGGTGGGGGATTTTTACGAGACCTTCGGCGAGGATGCCGTGGATGCCTCGCGCATTTTGGGCATCACCCTCACCAAACGCGCCAACGGCGCCGCCTCCCACATCGAACTTGCCGGTTTTCCTCATCACGCCCTCGACAACTATCTGCCCAAGTTGGTCAAGGCCGGACGACGCGTCGCCGTTTGCGACCAACTCGAAGACCCCAAAAACGCCAAAGGCATCGTTAAACGCGGCGTTACCGACGTCGTTACCCCCGGCGTCGTTTTGGCCGACGGCGTTACCGACGCGCGCGCCAACAATTTTTTGGCCGCCGTTTTTTTGCCCAAAGCCGGCGCCATGGCCGCCGCGTGGGCCGACGTCGCCACCGGCGACTTTTACTGTCTTTCCGGCGACGCCGACCGCGTCCAAAAAGTCCTTCAAGCCCACAAGCCCGCCGAAATACTTTTACCCAGAAAGCATTGGGACGAGCTTCGCGATTTTTTGGGCCTTGAATCGGCGTATTTTCGGCTCGAAGACTGGATTTTTGAAGGCGACTACGGATATACGTCGCTTTGTCGGCATTTGGGCACGGCCTCTTTGAAAGGTTTTGGTTTGGAGGACGAACCCGCCGCCGCGGCCGCCGGCGCCCTCGTGCATTATCTCAATCAAAACGGGCATCAAGAGCTTGCCCATCTTTTTCCCGTTCGTCGTTTCGAAGACGGTCGATACCTGGTTTTGGACAAATTTACCGTTCGGAATTTGGAGTTGTTTGCGCCGATGCATCCGGAGGGCAAAGCCTTTGTTGATACGCAGGATTTGACGCGTACGCCGGCGGGTTCGCGCATGCTTAAGCGCTGGTTTGCCTTTCCGCTCCAAGACCCCGATGAAATCCGTCGTCGTCAAGACCGGGTTCGGGCGTTGATGCAGGCCGACGGCGCCACGCTCAAAATCGTCGATTCGGCCTTGAAAGATATCGGCGACCTTGAACGTTTGGCCGCAAAGTTGGCCACGCGCCGCATTTTGCCGCGTGAATGCGCCAAACTTCGCGTCGCCCTTCAAGCCCTTCCCGCGCTTTGGGACGCGCTCGACCGGCTTGAACCCGGCGCTTTTGCTCCCTATTTGCCCGTACCCGACCTAAGCGGGGCGCTGAAAGTACTTGTCGAACGGCTCAACGACGACCCCGGCCCCCAAGCCGGCGCCGGCGACGTGATTCGTCCCGGCGTACATCCCCGGCTCGACGAGTTTCGCCGTCTTAAAACCGATTCCGAAGCCACGCTCGAAGACATCCGCCTGCGCGAAGCCCAACGTACCCAAATTCCGTCGCTCAAAATTCAGTTCAACCGTGTTTTCGGGTATTACATCGAAATTTCCAACGCCCACAAAAACAAAGTTCCGACGGATTATGTGCGCAAACAAACTTTGACTCACGCCGAACGCTATATCACTCCCGAACTTAAAATCTTTGAGGACAAAATTTTGACGGCGGATGCGGCCGTCGCCGAAATCGAAGCCGACGAATACCGACGTTTGGTTGCGGATTTACAACCCTACCTTGAACAAATACAAACGGCGGCGCGGAGCGTTGCGGAGCTCGACGCGTTGTTTTCGTTCGCGGAGGCGGCCCGTAAATACGGTTACGTTTTGCCCGAAATCGTCGACGACGACCGACTCGTGATTGTGGCGGGACGGCATCCGGTTATCGAGTCGTGCCTGCCGCCCGACGATCCATACATTCCCAACGACCTCATGCTCGACGGCCAAAACCAACAAATCATTATTTTGACCGGTCCGAACATGGCCGGCAAATCGGCGTTCCTGCGGCAAACGGCGCTTATCGTGCTGATGGCGCATGCGGGTTCGGCGGTTCCGGCGCGGGCGGCGCAAGTGCCGCCGACCGACCGTATTTTTACCCGCGTCGGCGCTTCCGACAACCTCGCCGGCGGAGAAAGCACCTTCATGGTCGAAATGAACGAAACGGCCTATATTCTCAATCACGCCACGTCCCGAAGCCTCGTTCTTTTGGATGAAATCGGTCGCGGCACGGGCACCTACGACGGTATGGCCATCGCTTGGGCGCTTGTCGAGCATTTGCACAACGTTTGCGGCGCCAAAACCATTTTCGCCACCCATTACCACGAATTGGCCGAAACGTCCGAAACCCTTGAACGCGTCAAAAATTACAACGTAACGGTCAAGGAAACGGGGGGCAAAATTGTATTTTTGCGAAAATTGGCGCCCGGGGCGGCGGAAAGAAGCTTTGGGGTGCAGGTGGCCGAGCGTGCCGGCGTGCCGGCTTCCGTCGTTAAGCGTGCCAAACAACTTTTGGCGCATTTCGAGGCCGACGACCGCAAACGTCCCCGACGTTCCGCACCGCCGCCGCAAATGACGCTCTTTGCCCCCGCCAGCCCCGTTGCCGAAAAGGTTTGCCGACATTTGCGCGAAACGGACGTCAATCGAATTTCGCCCGTCGAAGCCCTGCTCAAACTCAACGAACTTAAATTACTGCTCGAAAGCGAGGGCGGGGAAGCCTAAGGCGAGTATTTGGAAATCAAACGCTTAGGCGACCTCTTCCTCGTCGGGGACTTCGAGCGTTGCCTCGCGTTTGCCCAGAATTTCTTCGGCAAGCCTCATGTACGCAATGGCGCCGATGGAGTTGATGTCGTGTTGGATAACGGAAACGCCGAAACTTGGCGCCTCGGCCAATTTCGAGTTGCGCGGAATGACGGTCGAAAACACAAATTCGGAAAAGTGTTTTTTGACCTCTTCGACGACCTGTTGCGAAAGGCGAAGACGTTTGTCGTACATGGTCAGCAGGATGCCTTCGATTTGTAGCCGGGGGTTAAGTCGTTGGCGAACGATGCTGATGGTGTTGAGCAGTTTGCCCAGCCCTTCAAGGGCGAAGTATTCGCATTGGACGGGAATGATGACGGCGTCGGCGGCGGTGAGGGCGTTGACGGTAATCAACCCCAGCGACGGCGAACAGTCGATGAAAATGAAGTCGAATTTGTCGCGCAATTTGTCGACGACGGCCCGCATTTTAAGTTCGCGTTTGGGCAGGTTAATCATTTCGATTTCGGCGCCGACGAGGTCGATGTGGGAGGGGAGGAGGTAGAGGTTTTCAAGCCGGGTGGAGACGACGGCGGCCATGGGGTCGAGCGTCTCGTTGGTGATACACTCGTAAATGCTGGTTTTGACGTTGCGGGGATTAAAACCGACGCCCGAGGTGGCGTTCGCCTGAGGATCGGTGTCGATAAGCAGACATCGGTGGCCGCCCGCGGATAAAGCCGCCGCCAAGTTGATGGCCGTCGTTGTTTTGCCCACGCCCCCTTTTTGGTTCGCTATTGCAAAGGTTTTACCCATGGTGTTCGTTGTCAATGTAGCGGACTACGATGTTTTGTTTTATTTTGGCGCCGCCTTTCCTATTAACGCCGCAAAGATAAACAACAATTCGCAATGTTAATCGTTTTTTCTACTTATCCACGTTGTTTTTGGATAAAATGTGTAATGTGGGTCGTTTTGGCGGCGGGATGTCGTTCTTCCGAACCGTCCCAAACCGTTTTTCGGGCGAATATTTACGGCGGTCTCACGTCTCTGGACCCGGCTTTTGCCCGTACCGAGGCCAACGCGTGGCTTGTCGGTCGAATTTACGACCCGCTTTTGCGTTTCGACGATTCGTTGCGACTCGTGCCGGCGCTGGCCAAGTCGTATGCGGTTTCGGCCGACGGTTTGGAATACGTGTTTGTATTGCGCAACGACGTTTATTTTCATCCGCACGGTGTTTTCGGGCGGGATTCGACCCGTCGTGCCGACGCTTACGACGTTGTTTTTTCTTTTACGCGGATTGCGGACCCTGCCGTGGCTTCGCCGGGGCAATGGTTGTTCAACCAATGCGTCGAAGGGGTGGCGGAGTACCGGAGCGGTAGGGCGAAAACGGTTTCGGGTTTTCGGGCGTTAAACGACTCGACGCTCGCCATTCGTTTGTCGCGACCGTTCGCGCCGTTTTTGCGATTGTTGGCGTCGCCGTACGCGTCGGTGCTTCCGCGCGAGGCTCCGACGTCGGTCGTTGGCACGGGGCCGTTTCGTCTCAAATCGTGGCGAACGGGCCGGAGTTTGATATTGCATAAAAATCCGCGTTATTACGGGGGCGCTCCGGAAATCGACGCGGTTGTTTTTCGCTTCATTGCGGGCAAAACGTCGGCGTTTCATGAATTTGTGCGCGGCGGCTTGGACTATTTGGACGCGCCCGACCCCGCCGTGGTCGAAGAGCTTTTCGAGGCCGACGGCACGCTCAAAGCCGAATACGCCGCCCGTTTCGAGGCCCAAGTTTTACCTCAAATGACGACCGAATATTTGGGTTTGTCGGCGGGAGAGGATTTTCCGGCCTTGGGCGACGTTCGGTTACGGCGGGCGTTGTCGCTGGCAATCGACCGGCGGCGCATGGTTCGACCGCCGACGACCGTCGTGCCGACGGGGGGGGTTGTTCCCGAGGGGGTTCCGGGATTTGTTGTGCGTTCGTCGCCCGTTTACGCGCCCGACTCCGCACGAAAACTCATCCAAAATTCGGGTTATGTCTTTGAGCGTCCGCTTGTGCTTTTAACCAACCCCGCTTACCGTTTGCAGGCCGAACGCATACAAAAATATTGGAACGAAATCGGCGTACCGACGCAAGTCGAGGAAATGGACGGGGCGGCATTGCGTCGCCGGGTGGCTTCGGGGGGGGCGCGGGCGTGGCGGGCGAGCTGGGTCGCCGACTATCCCGACCCCGAAAACTTTTTCGCCCTTTTTTATTCGCGCAACATCCCGCCCGAAGGCCCTAATTACACCCGCTTTTCTTCGGCGTTGTACGATTCTTTGTACCGTTGCCTTGTCCGAAATCCCGACCCGCAAATCTACCTCCGACTTGAAAATATTATCGACGAGCACCTTCCCGTCGTCGTTTTGTATTATTATCGTACCGTGCGGTTGATAAACAAAAAATTTTCCGTCCGCCGACACCCGATGTATTTTGAGATTGAAAGGGTCAAACCCGGCGCACGGGAACGTTGAAGCAAAACAAGCGCTTGGTTTGCGCGGCAATTGCCTGAATGCGGTGCGGGGAGAAAAGAATTCATATCAACATTTTTGTATATTTGTATTATGTTAAATGAAGGGGGAAATTCTTTAAAGTTTTGCAATTTCTTGTTTTTACCCTTAAAATTTTCGGAAAGTACGCACTCGAAACCGCTTTACAAGCCGTGGACTTACTGATTTGCCCGTGATTTCGTCGATGAAAATGTGTGGATTGTCTTGGGTTGCATTGAGTTTGTCGATGGATTTTGGATGTTTGTCGAAAATATCCGGCGATTCGTCGAATCCTAGAGGGCGAATAAACGCATTCTTTACATATTTGTAACGTTATTGGCGATTTGGACAATTTCGCATCCCTTCATTCTATTTCGTAATCCAATTTTGGACATATACGATGAGAAAGATATACGTAAATCGAATCGCGTTATTAAGCGCGATGCTGATGCTTCAGACGTCGGCGTTGGTGTGGGCCAACGCCGTGAACGTCACGAAGGTCAAACGCCACGCGGCGCCGAACCGGGACTTGGTTTCGTTTGAGCTCTCGTGGCAGAACAGCTGGAACGTCTTGGGTCCGCCAGCCAACCACGATGCCGTATGGGTGTTCGTCAAGTTCAGGCCATGTACGACGGGCGCGAAATGGTCGCACGCCCTGTTGCAGACCACGGGCCTGACGGCGCCCTACGAAAGCGGCACCGGCCACACGCTTCACGCGGATTTGACGCTGGCCACGCCCATACGCACGACCGACCGCCTCGGCAAT
>CALAJH010000037.1 GCA_937922655.1 uncultured Bacteroidia bacterium | reverse complement strand
TAGGGTGGCGTTGGAGGGTTCGTCGGCGCTAACGCTCAGGCCGTCGGAGATGCCGATGATTTTGTTGCCGGGGTTGCCCGTGAGTTGGAAGTAGAGTTTTGCGGCTTGGACGTGGCCTTGGGCCGCGCGGTCGGCGAGGGCTTTGAGAACGGCGTCGGTCATCGGGCGAATGGCTTCGATGGCGGCGTTCCACTGGCGCATGCGTTCGACGGCGGCGGCGGGATTCTGCATCGTGCGCAAGATAAGCGCCGTTGTTGCCCAACTCCCCCCCCCGCCCGTCCGTTCGTTTTTTTGACGCATTGAAAAAATGACGTCAAACAATCGGACGGGCGCCGAATTACCCGACACTAGTTGGATGTACCGTTTTTTTCGATAGCGTACAACGGCTAATGACGAAAACCGTACGGATAAAAGACGTTGTTTATCCCCGATACAAAGGAATGATTTTAAAAGCGCCAAAGAATAATCCCCATCGTCGTCTTTTTAACGCCGGCAAAATTTCAGGTCCGGCGCATGAGGCAAAGTTTTAAGACGGCTTGGCGCCGGCGTACGTCCAACGGACGCGCAAGTAAAAGTAAAGAATTGTCGTGCCGGTGTTTTTTTCAAAAAAGGTTCGGCGACGGTCGATTTCTTTTGCCGTACCTCTTTAAACTCCGTAAAATCTTGGTATTTTTGGCCGCCGTTAAATAATTGAAAAGAAATGACGAAAATAGGGTTGGCGCTGGCGTGGTGGACAATTACGGCCGTGGCGGTTTGGGGGCAAATCACGGGAACGGTCAGCGACGCGGAAACGGGCGAAGGACTTTTCGGAGCGAACGTCGTCGTTCGCGGTACGAACTACGGCGCCGTTACCGACGACGAGGGCCGTTTCAGAATCAATTATACGGGTCGGCCGCCCGTAACGCTTGTCGCCACCTACGTCGGTTACGATTCGGTCTCGGTCGTCGTCAACGATTTTTCCAAACCCGTTAAAATCGTTTTGGGCGTGGCGGGGGTCATGACCGAGGAGATAAAAATCGTGGACGTATACATTTCGGAAAAATTGCAGGAATCGCCGCAAACGGTCGAACGCATGGACATCGCGGCGATAAAATCCACGCCGTCGGCGAACTTTTACGACGGTTTGGGCAACCTCAAAGGGGTGGACGTAACGGCGGCGGCCATGGGCTTCAAGGTCATCAACACCCGGGGCTTTAATTCGACCCAACCCGTGCGCGTGCTTCAACTCATCGACCGGGTGGACAACGCCTCGCCGGGCCTCAACTTTTCGATCGGCAACATGGTCGGCGTTTCGGAGTTGGACGTGCAAAGCGTCGATTTGATTGTCGGCGCCTCGGGGGCGATGTACGGCCCGAACGCCTTCAACGGCGTGATTAACATGCAAACCAAAGACCCGTTCATTCATCAAGGGGTGAGTTTACAACTCAAAGGCGGGGAACGGCAGTGGTTCGACGGCGCGGTGCGCTACGCCCGCGCCTTCAAAAACAAAGACGGCGAAGACAAATTCGCCTTCAAAATCAACGGTGCGTTCATGCGGGCCTACGACTGGGAAGCAACCAACGCCGACCCCACCCCCCGCTCCGAACTCCAAGTCTATGGAACGACCAACCCCGGCGGCTACGACGCCGTCAATCGTTACGGCGACGAAAACCCCGACGTGCGCTCGAACGCCTACGGCATCCGCGCGCGGCCCGGCCTCGGCACCTTTTTCCGAACCGGCTATTGGGAAAAAGACATCGTCGATTACAACACCAAATCCATCAAACTCGACGGCCAAGTTTCCTACCGTTTGACCGACAGCCTCCAACTCGATTTGGGCATGCGCTTCGGCACCGGAACGACCGTCCTCCAAGGCGACAACCGTTACAGCCTCAAAGACTTCGTTTTTTTACAGCCCAAACTCGAAATCAAGGACTTGCGCGACCGTTTTTATTTTTTGTCGTATTTGTCGGCCGAGGATGCGGGCAAATCCTACGACGCGGTCTTGACCGCGCAACTGCTCCAGCTTCGGGCCAAAACGTCCGAACGTTGGAGCTTGGATTACGAATCGTATTGGTCGACGAACATCCAACCGAAAATCACCCGTATGCCGGGCTATACGGCATTGCCGCCGTTTCAATCGGGACAGCCGCCCGAATATTTTGAAGAGTATTTCCGCCAACTCAACGCCTTTGTGCTTTCGATACGCGATTCGCTTTACCTTTGGCATGAAATGGCGCGAAGATATGCCGACGGACGGGGCATCAGCCTGACGGCGCGGCCGCGTTTGGAAGTCGGCACCGAGGAATTTAACCGTGCGTTCCGGGAAATCATTGCGCGTCCGTCGGGCGGGCGGCCCGGCGCCGTCTTGGACCCCGCCGCCATCGCCGCCCGCGGCGCCCGTTTCGTCGACCGTTCCAAACTTTTTCACGCCCAAGGCCAATACCAATTCAAACCCAAGTTTATGGAAAGCATTGCCGTCGGCGGCAGTTTTCGTTATTACCTCCCCGTTTCCGACGGCACGGTCTTCGAAGACACGCTGATTAACGCCGCCGACAGCTCGCAAGGCTTCAAGTCGCTGACGGGTATCTGGGAGGCGGGCGCGTTCGTCGGCGCCGAAAAAAAATTTTTCGACCAAAAACTCAAATTCAACCTTACCGTCCGTTTCGACAAACACGTCAATTTTCAAGCCTTGTTTTCGCCCTTTGCTTCGGCGGTCTATACTTACAACAAAAAACACAATTTCCGCGCGGCGTTGTCGTCGGCCTTCCGCAACCCCACGCTCCAAGACCAATATTTAAATTATTGGGTAAGCACCAACGTGCTTTTGCGCGGCAACCTTACGGGCGCCGACTCGCTCGTTACCATACAATCGCTGTTCGACTATTACTCGACGAGTAGCAACGCCTACGATACGCTGGTGTTCATCAACGTGCCGCGCGTGCGCCCGGAACGGGTATGGACGGCCGAAATCGGCTATAAAGGTTCGTTTTGGGACAACCGGCTGTTTTTCGACGCCAGTTATTTTTTCAATTACTACCAACATTTCATTGGTTATATTTTCGCTTCGACGCCGCCCGACCCCGACCCCAACAAATACTTCGACCGCGTCACCTACCGTCTGCCGACCAACGCGCCCGACGCCGTCACGACGCAAGGCTTCGCCTTGGGCTTCAACTTCTTTTTCGCCAAATTTTTGAGCCTCAACGGCAATTATTCTTGGAACAAGCTCATCGCCGGCGGCCGACGCGACGACGTCGCCCGCAGCGAGGTACGCGACCTGAGCCTGCGCAACGAAGACATCGTCCCCGCGTTCAACACCCCCGAACACAAGTTCAACATCGGTTTCGGCTCCCGGGAGATACGCACCAAAATCGGTTTTTTGAACAAAATTTGGGACAAACTTCCCATCATGCAAATCAAAAACGTCGGTTTTCAGGTCAATTACAAATGGGTGCAGGGTTTTGTTTTCGAGGGTTCGCCGCAGTTCACGGGCTTTGTCCCCCAATACGACGTCGTCGACGCCCAAATCACCTACAACGTACCCAAATGGAAAACAAGTTTCAAGGCCGGGGCCTCCAACCTTTTCAACCGCCGCTACCTCAACGTCTACGGCGGCCCTTACATCGGCCGGCTCGCCTATTTCGCCATCAACGTCGATTTATAACCCTTGTGTTTCAACAAGTTTGAAAACGGCTTCGCTCCCAAAGACTCGAATATACCGATTATTTGGAGTCGGTAACCAAGATGTATCTTGAAGATGAATTCGAGGCAAAACCGTTTCGCCCTTGGCAATAAACCATTGTTTTCAATGCCCGGCGAATCGTTGCGACCATCGTCAATTATCCGTTCACTACTATCGCCGTCGGCTTGGGCCGGTTTCAAAAACGGCGACGTATTTTTATTTTTAAATTTTATGTGTAGCTAAAATAATTTTTGCTAAATTAGCGGTAACGAATACGGTGCGTCGAAGCAAACGTATTTTTTTCCTAAACCATGCAAAAACGCATGCCGCCTTGCGGATTGCGCGCTTAGCATAAACACGACGCTCGTCGCATCAAAAAAACCGTAACGTGAAATAGACAAATGAGTACAAAACAACCGAGTATGGTATTTTTACGAAAAGCAATCGTAGCGGCGGGTGCGGCCGCAAGCCTTGCGGGCTCGGCCGCCGCGCAAGGGGTAAACATCAACGGCGTGCTCGACGGTATCGAGGAGCTGGTTACCCGACGAGAATACATGGTGCCGATGTCCGACGGCGTTCGGCTGGCCACCGACGTTTTCATGCCGATATTGGTCGACGACTTGGCCTTCGACACCCTGCGAATCAATCTTGGCCTGACCGAGCTTGCGGTGCCCCGGCTCAAATTGGCGACGCGCGGCACGCAATTGATGTATTATCCCAATCAACCGAATCCTTTTCAGTTGCCGGTGGTCTTCACACGCACGCCCTACAACAAAAGCGACCCGACGCAAGGGCAAGTCGAGGCCCTGATGGGCTATTGCGGCGTGGTGCAGGATATGCGCGGACGCTATCGTTCCGAGGGCACGTATTACCCGATGTATTCCGACAGTTGGGCCAAAGAACCTTACGTCGGCGACGCCCGCCACCCGTTGGACACCACTTGGAACCGTGCCGCCGGCGAACACCAAGACGGCCACGAGTCCGTCGAATGGATTACCCACGATTTGCGCTGGGACTTCGACGGCGACGGCGTTCTCGACGAAAAAGTGTGCAACGGCAAAATCGGCATGGTCGGCGCCTCGGCGCTGGGCAACACGCAGTATCAAGCGGCGGCCGTCGAATATACCGACACCGACGCTCCGGGGCTCAAATGCCTCGTTCCCATCGTCGCCTCGGGGGAATTTTATCATTCCACGGGCCACCACAACGGCGTGTTTCGCGAACGCATCATCGACGGCTGGCTTCGCGGTCAGGTCGAGCGCTACGATTGGGTCGACGACCCCTCCGACAACAGCGTCTTCAACAACATTCACAGCCTCCACGACTACGGCGCCGACGTGCGCGACGGCAAAGCCGCCGCCGAAAAAGCCATCGACTTTTGGACGACGATGTTCCATGCGCATTATCCGAATTCGCGCTTTCGCGCCGTAATGGATATCAGCAAGGCCACGCTCGACTTCGACGGCAAGCCCGTCGCCTTCGGACCCGTTTCGCGCTACCGCAACCTCGATTTACCCATCTACAACCTCACCGGCTGGTGGGATATTTTCATCGACGGCCAACTCGAAACGTGGGCCCGGCTGCGCCAACACACCGTCAAACACAAAAAACACCAAAAAATCGTCATCGGGCCGTGGGCCCACCAAACCATCGGCACCCGCGCCACGGGCGACTGCCGGCAAATCGAGGGCGGCCCCGACCACCGCTATCCCGAAAACGTCAATAAAATTATCGGCGCCAACTTCGACGACCTCGACGTAACCAACCTCGGCGGATTGGCCCGCTCCGAGGTCATCGATTGGTTCCGGACGTGGCTCGGTTCGCCGCGCGTACGCCTGCCCCAACAAAACGAATGGCAATACGTCGGCAACGTCCTCGGCTCCAACGCCTACATCGCCGTCCCCGCCGAAGATTACGAAATCAGTTTTGAAACGTTTTTCAACTTTTTGAACGGCACCGGACCCTTGCCCGAATTTCCCTTGCGCCTCAAAGGCATCATCGGATTTGATTCCAACGCCGTTACGCGCTTGACCATCCCCGCTACGGGGCAATCGTTGATTGGCGATCGATCGGGCGCCCGCCTCGAAGAGGGCGTGCAATACAACTTCGACGACACCGCACCCGACGGCGTAAAAGCCGTACGCTATTACGTTGTCGGCAACGTTGGGGAGGATAAAAAATTCGGCAACTATTGGGTGGCCGCCGACACTTTCCCCAACCCCGCCCTTGCCCGTCAAAAACTGTATTTTCGCGGCGACGGCGGCCTTACCCCCGACGCACCCATCCAAAACGAAGGCACGCGCACGTTCGTCGCCGACCCCAACACCCCCGTGCCCACCCACGGCGGTCCGAATATGATTGTCCGCACCCCCGACGACAAACGCGACAGCCAAGGACAAATGAACTTCACCGACCCGATGTATCGCAACCTTGTTCGCGACCGTCTGCCCCAAATCATCAACGGCGACACCGTCTACGACATCGTTAGTTTTGAATCCGAGGCGGTGGCCGACAGCTTCAGCATCGCGGGCGTACCGATAGCGACGTTCTACGCCGCGTCCACGCCGCTCTCACAAATCGTTCCCGATTCGACGAACTGCGACTTCATCGTGCGGGTGGTAGACGTTTACCCCGATGGACGCGAACTCTATGTTTTTGAGGGCGCGGTAAACGCCCGTGCCCGCGATTACGCCAAAAAATGGGCGGAAACGGGCGTCGAGGACGTCAATGTGCCGTGGTCGAATATTGTTTCGGGGCGGGTGTACGAATATAAAATGCGTATGCTTCCGATTGCCTACACTTTCGCCGAAGGGCATAAAATCAAGGTCATGGTTAGCTCGACGTCCTATCCGCGTTATCAGGCGTGCGCCAATATTCCGCTTCAACCCGGGGAATTTTATCGTCGCCGCCCCTATGAAGACAAATCCTACAACTTCTACGGTACGACGCTTTACCCGCGCAAAGCCCTGCAAACCCTGCCGATTTCCGACGTTTACGCGGCGAATATTGATTTTCCGGTCGTGGGCAAAACGGCGGAATTCGTTTCGCGCGAAAGCGGGGCGAAAACCCCAAGCTCAAAATTCGTCATGTATCCCAACCCTGCCGAGGACGTCGTGGCGTTGAGCGCCGAAAAACCCGGGGGGTACCGCTACTCGGTATTCGACCCGACGGGACGCGAAGTTTTGTCCGCCGCCTTTACCGACGTAGCCACGATATATACCGACAAGCTTCCGCGCGGAATTTACGTCGTCAAAATCACGGACGGCTCGGGACAAACGGCCGTCAAAAAGTTGGTTTTGAACTAAAGCGCCGACTTTTCCCAACGTTCTGCGCCGCCGCCCGTTTGAAAGGGCGGCGGCTTTTTTATTCATCAAAGCACGCAAATTTTGTCCCAAAACAAACCCGGGGCCTTTCGGCCCCGGGTTTCGTTCGTTACTCCCGAACGACCTCTTTCTTTTTGGACTTTTTGGATTTTTTAGGCGCCGCCTCCTCCACTTGAACTTTGCCCTCGCCGTTTTCGGGCACATTCGCTTCGGAGACGATGGCTTCGGGTTGGAGGGCGAGAACGGCGGATTTGCCGGCGCGTTGGGCGCGGGTTTGGTATTTTTCCGCCAACTCTTTTTTCAAAAAGTTTTTGTACTTGCAAGCCGTTTCCAACTCGACGTCCAAGTCCTTAAAGAGCGAATAAAGGCCGAAATAGGTGCGGTTGAGGAAAAGAAATTCTTTGGAACCGCGAAGTTCGCGCAAACGCGCAATTTCCGCCGCGATGTTGTTGAAGTTTTCGTAAAACGGCTCGTCGTTGAAATCGAACATCCCTTGGTGGTAAGGGCGGGAGATTTCGGTGATGAGCCTGCCAAAAAGGCCGATAAGATAGGCGATTTTTTGTTCGCCGTCCGTAGGCCGGAGAATTTCGAGACGGAAGAGGGTTTCGCGGGCGCGGGCTTTGTCGTCGAAAAGGTAGGGTTCGGCGAGGGTGAAATAGTCGTTGTAAAGCTGTTCGCTGAGCACTTTGGTGCAGCCGAAGTCCAAGACGACGACCGAGCCGTCGGGTCTAAAAAGAAAATTGCCGGGGTGGGGGTCGGCGTTGACCTTGCGCAAGACGTGGATTTGGAACTCGTAAAAGTCCCAGATGGCCTTGGCGGCCTTGTGGCGTACCTCCTCGGAGGGCCCGGTTTCAAGGAATTCTTTGAGGTGCAGGCCGTCCATCCATTCCATGGTGATTACCCTGTCGGACGACAACTCGGGGTAATAATTGGGGAATAGGATGTTTTCAAGTCCTTCGCACTCTTTTTTGAAGGCGAGGGAGTTTTTGAGTTCGAGCTTGTAGTCGGCTTCGTCGAGGAGCCGGGCCTCGATTTCCTCGAAATAGGGGTGAAGTTCGGAAAGGGGGGTGTTCATGAGCCGGGGGGCGATTCCTTTGACCATGTTGAGGTCGGATTTGATGGAATCGGCGACGCCGGGGTATTGAATTTTTACGGCCATGCGTTTGCCGTCTTTTTCGGCCAAGTGTACCTGACCCATGGAGGCGGCCTTGTGGGCGTTGGGATTAAATTTTGTAAAGACGGCTTCGGGGCTTTTGCCTATCGAATTTTTGAACGCCTGAACGGCCAAAGGGGCGCTCATCGGCGGCACCGAATACTGCGCTTTTTGCATGACCGTCGTGAACGATTGCGAAAAATTAATCGTATCCAAAGACAGCATTTGCGCGACCTTCAACGCCGAACCACGCAGTTGGGAGAATCCTTCAAAAATGTCGGAGGCGTTGGCGCGGTCGAGTTCGCTGCGGTCGGGGTTTTGGAACATGGCCTTTTGGCCGTAGTGTTTGGCATAGTTGGCGCCCACTTTCAACCCCGTTTTCAAAAATCGGGCCGCACGCTCGATTTTTGTGGTGGGAAGTTTGTCTTGTGGCTCTTCGTGCGACATATTTTGAAACGCCGTAGCGTTGAGTTGAGATTAAAAAATGAAAAAAGGAGGGGCTTTGGCCCCTCCCGTTCGTTTTCCGAATTATTTAAAGACGGAAATTTTTTGAAGGTTGAGGCGTTCAAAATCGAAACGCGCCGTCTCGAAAAGACTGTCGAGCAGGTTCGGCCCCATGAGTTCCAAGGGAACTTTGGCGTAAACTTCGATGGCCTTTTCCGTTTCGACGAAGCGGTCGGAAACGTCTTTGAGCCAGAAGTGAAGCAGACGCACGTGCAGCTGCCACAAAACTTCGGGGTAGTAGTTGCTGAGCGTCAGGCGTTCTTTGATGTCTTCGACGGCGATGCCTTCTTGGACGATGTCCGAAACGAACTGTTTGAACTTTTCCTTGTACGTTTTGAGCGACTTGGATTTGTTTATCGTCGCCTCGATGAACGAGCGTTCGCTGAGCGCCGTTTCAAAAAACGTGAAATAGTACGAAAGGATTTTTTGGCGCGGCGGGTAGCTGCTGAAAAGCTCCGAAGAGTTCAGACTTTCAATGACGGTATCGGCCAAATTCGACCAGATTTTCCGCGCAATGTCGTCGGCGCTGTTGAAGTGTTGGAAAAAGTCCTTTTCGCTAATGCCTACTTTCTTGGAAATGGTAAAGGAGTTGATTTCGCCTTCGCCCGTAATGAGCATTTCCTTGTAGGCTTCGATGATTTTTTCTTCCATTGTCTCGGAATTTAATTGTGTTTGCTTGTAACTTGTAAATAGCGCGGTATACCGCAACTTGATTTTCGATGCAAAATTACAACCGATTTTTCTTTCCGCAAATATTTTCCATATTATATTATTGTTAAATGTGGAACTTCTTTGTCGAAAACACGAAACGGCGTTTGCCAATTTTGCGACGACGGGGCGTTTCAAAGCCAAATGCGGACCTCGGCCCTTGAATCAAAACCATCGTTGGCCGTCGAACGATTTCCTCGGTTGGAGCGCTTTGCGTAAATTTGCGTCATATTTTTAAGAGAACGTCATGGCTTCCGAAATTCGGATTACGTTTCCCGACGGAAAAGAAAAGACTTACCCCTTGGGCACGACGGGCGCGGAAATCGCCGCCGGCATCAGCCGCACCCTTGGACAAAAAGCGTTGGCCGCCAAAGTAAACGGCGTCGTCCAAGACCTGAGCATGCCCATCGAAACCGACGCCCAAATCGAGATTCTCACGTGGGAGGACGCCGAGGGCAAAGCGGTTTTGTGGCATTCGTCGGCCCATCTCCTCGCCGAAGCCGTGGAGTCGCTTTTTCCGGGCGTAAAGTTCGGCATAGGCCCGCCGATTGAATCGGGATTTTATTACGACATCGATTTCGGCGAACGCGTCCCCAAACCCGAAGACCTCGAAAAAATCGAAAAAAAGTTCTTGGAACTGGCGGCCTCGGGCGAAACCTTTGTACGCGAAAACGTCTCCAAAGCCGACGCCCTCAAATACTTTCAAGAAAAAAACGACCCCTACAAAGTCGAACTCATCGAAGGCCTCGAAGACGGAAAAATCACCTTTTACCGTTCGGGCAACTTCACGGACTTGTGTCGCGGCCCCCACGTCCCCAATTCCAAAACCATCAAGGCCGTAAAAATACTGACGACCGCCGGCGCCTACTGGCGCGGCGACAGCAAAAACAAACAGCTCACCCGCCTCTATGCCGTCAGTTTTCCCACGCAAAAAGAACTCGACGAACACCTCCAACGCCTCGAAGAAGCCAAAAAACGCGACCACCGACGCCTCGGCAAAGAGCTCGACATGTTTTCTTTCCACGACGAAGGCCCCGGATTTCCGTTTTGGCACCACAACGGCATGCTGGTACTCAACGAACTCCAAAGTTTTTTGAGAAAAAAACTTTTCGCCCTCGACTACGAAGAAATACGCACCCCCATCATTCTCAACGAAGAACTTTGGCAGCGTTCGGGACACTACGCCAACTACAAAGAAAACATGTACTTCACGCACATCGACGACGCGTCTTACGCCGTCAAACCGATGAACTGCCCCGGAAGTACGATAGTATACCGCACCTCGCCGCGTTCGTATCGGGACTTGCCTTTGCGCATGTTCGAGTTTGGCTTGGTGCATCGGCACGAACTTTCGGGCGTACTGACGGGCCTTTTCCGCGTCCGGAGCTTCACCCAAGACGACGCCCACATCTTTTGCACCCCCGAACAAGTGGAATCCGAAATTTCGACGCTCATAAAATTGATTTTCGAGGTCTACGGTACGTTCGGATTTCATTCCGTTTCGGTGTATTTGTCCACGCGGCCCGAAAAATACATCGGTTCGCTTGAGGTGTGGAACAACGCCGAAGCCGCGCTCCAAACCGCGCTCAACAACGCGGGGGTCAAATTCCAAATCAACGCCGGCGACGGCGCCTTTTACGGCCCCAAAATCGACTTCGTCGTCAAGGATTCGTTGCACCGGTCGTGGCAGTTGGGAACGATACAACTCGATTTTTCCATGCCCGAACGCTTTGGATTGGAATACGTAACGGCCGAAAGCACGACGGCGCGGCCCGTGATGATTCACCGAGCCATTCTCGGTTCGTTCGAACGGTTTTTCGGCATTCTGCTTGAACATACGGGCGGCAACTTTCCCTTTTGGCTTTCGCCCGTTCAAACGCTCGTTTTGCCCGTGAGCGAAAAACACCTCGACTACGCCCGCCAACTCCGAAGACAACTGACCGCCGAGGGTATAAGAATCAAAGTGGACGAACGCAACGAAAAAATCGGACGCAAAATCCGGGATGCGGAAGTGGCCAAAATACCCGTGATGTTGGTCGTCGGAGAAAAAGAGGCCGCCGAATCGGGCGCGTCCGTACGCATTCACACCGAAGGCGACAAAGGTTTTATGAACCTTGAAACCTTAAAAGCCTTTTTGGCCGAGCGTTTGACCCAATCCTATCCTCAAACGGCATAACGCCCCCGACCTGCGACGCAAACACGCCGCCCGTACGCTTTTATGGCGCGTTCGCCCAAAAACGCGAACGCCGTGTTGTGAATTAAATTACGTGTACAAACCGTCGGCCTCCCGTCGATAATCGCACGCTTGGAACGGCCAACGACCGCCACGCGCTTAAACCAAAACAACGCGCTCGAAAACTATTTTTCGCTTTTGAGGGCGCGAATTTGCTGCTCGAGTTTGTCGTGTTTTTGTTGCCAATCGAGGTTGATTTTGTTGAGTTTGTTGATTTCGACTTGGAGTTCGCGCTCGCGGTTTTCGGCCGCGCGAACGTATTCGTCTTTGGAGCGTTGAAGGGCGGCGTTGTTTTGTACCAGTTCTTGATTGTTTCGGAGGGCGGCGCCGAGTTGGTTTTGGAGTTCGTCGCGACTTTTTTGGACGGCGTAATATTGGTTTTGGAGTTCTTCGCGGCTTTTTTGCGCGGCGGCAAGTTGGTCTTGCAACTTGGAAAGCGAAGTCTGGAGTTCGGCGTGGGTGCGTTGGAGCGAATTGTGGTTGGCTTGAAGCACGGAGTCGCGTTCACCGAGTTCGGCGTGTTGGCGGGCGAGTTCGGCGTGTTGGCGCGTAAGTTCGTTGAAACGATAGGTGAGGTCGGTAAGTTTGGTCGTTTGGGCTTTAAGGCTCGAATCGAGCATACGGTTTTGTCCCGCCATTTCGGTTACCAAGTTGAAGCCTTCGGCGCCCTGTTGTTTGAGACACAAATCCAAAACTTTTTCTTTGTCCTTAACGTCGTTTTCCAGCTTTTTAAGCTTTGTCGTCAATTCTTTTTCTTTGCCCGAGGCGGTGGACAAAACGTAGACCAACGCACCCGTGGTAAGTACAAGTGCGCCGGCCAAGAGGCCGGTGGTCGTTTTTCGTCGTCCCGCCTCGCTTTTCGGCAATAATTTTTCCGCTATTCCCATTTTGAGGCCGATAATTGCGTGCATTATACGCACAAATTCGGGAATGGGCAAATTTTGTGCCGGCGTTTTGTTTTTTTAGACGCTCCGATCGTCGGGATGGTTTCGATATCCCCCCGCCCGAGGGCCCCAAGGCCTCCGCACGGGGGATTGTCGTTCAAAAAAACGCCGCGCTTTGAAAATCGCGGCAAAAAAACGTTTTAGTCCACCCATTCGAGGGCGGAAAAGAAAAACGCGGCTTCGAGCTTGGCGTTGTCGTCGGAGTCGGAACCGTGGATGGCGTTGGCCTCGATGCTTTGGGCGTAGAGTTTGCGGATGGTGCCTTCGGCGGCTTTGGCGGGGTCGGTCGCGCCGATGAGCGTGCGAAAGTCGGCCACGGCGTTGTCTTTTTCCAAAACCATCGGTACGACCGGTCCCGAGGACATGTATCTTACAAGGTCGTTGTAAAACGGGCGTTCGCGATGGATGTAATAAAACATTCCGGCCTGTTCGGGCGTCAGGCGCATGAGTTTCATCGCCCGTACTTTAAAGCCTGCGGAAACGATGTGGTCGATGATTTTGCCGACGTGGCCGGCGGCGACGGCGTCGGGCTTGATAATCGTTAAGGTGTAGGGTTTCATGCGGGATAAAATTTTTTGGATTAACGCACCCGGAGCACCTGCCCCGGATAAAGGGTTTGATTTCGGGGAATGCGGTTGAGGTTGCAAAGCTGTTCGATGGTTACGCCGTGGCGTTGGGCGATGGTCCAGAGGGTGTCGCCCGATTGTACGCGGTGGTTTTGGGGGTCGACGTACGCGCCCGTCGACGCAACGCCTCGGCCTTGAGCTTGAACGGCGGGTTTGGCCTTTTTGGATTTGATTTCCGCGATTTCCGCCTCGGTGTAAGGCACGTAAAGCTTCAACGACTGACCGGGATAAATTTCGTGCTCGTTGACCAAACCGTTCCACAAGACGACGTCCTCGGCCTTTACCCCGTATTGCAGGCAAACGCGTTCCATGTTTTGTCCGGGTGCGACGGTGTGGTAGACCGCCTTTTTCATGCCCGGTTCGGGAACGCCGTCGGCCTCGGCCAAAGTTTTTTCTTTGTTGTCCTCGTCTTTTTTGTTTTCCAAGAGGGCGGCAAGGGTTTGGTGTTCGCGTACAAGTTCGGCCATGCGAAGGGCCGCCGTTTCGGGCATGCGCAGTTTGTAGGGTTTAAGCGTAAAAGGTACGACTCCGCGAATCAATTCGGGATTCAACTCTTTCAAAAGCCCCAAGGGGGCGCCCGAAAGTTCGGCTATTTTTTCCAACGACACCTCCTGTTCGACGATAACGAATTCGTCGTGTTTAAAAGTGAAATCGACGTATAAGGGGTAAAGGTTGTGTTCGGCGTGGAACTTCATGGTGTAGGCCGCACCCAAAAAAGCCGGAACGTAACCGGCGGTTTCGCGCGGCAGGTAGGAACGGATTTTCCAGAAGTCGGTGGAGCCGGCGAGCTTGACGGCCCGCGACACCCGTCCCGGTCCGCTGTTGTAGGACGCAATGGCCAAAAGCCAGTCGCCGAAAGTGTTGTAAAGGTCTTTGAGGTACTTGGCGGCGGCAACGGACGATTTGTACGGGTCGCGTCGCTCGTCGATGTACGAATCGATGCGGAGGCCGTACATTTTGCCCGTCGAAGCGATGAACTGCCACAAACCCACGGCCTGTGCGGGCGAAACGGCATTAGGGTTCAACGCGCTTTCGATGTGCGCCAAATATTTGAGTTCGTCGGGCAAGCCCTCGCGGTGAAAAACCTCCTCGATAATCGGCAAATACACCTGCTCCAAACCCAAAAGTTTGGACGAAAGACGACGGTAACGCTTGGTGTAGGCGTCGATGCTGCCGCGGACGACGTCGTTGTATTGGCACGGCACAACAAAATGCATCTCGCGCATACGCTTTTCGTAGACGGCGGCGTGATAAGTCGGTACTTCGTCCGGCGCGAACTTGTATTTGTTGAAATGGGCGGTGTCGTATCGCGCCCCGTAACGAAGTTTGTATTCGATATGGGCGGCGAGACTGTCCATGCGGGCAATGACCGCGTCAACCTCGGCGCTTTGCCCCCATCCCCACGTCGGACAGACGAATAAAACAAAGGCGACGATTCGCTTCGTTGCGGTGGTAAACATCATGATTTGAAAACGTTGCGTTTTGGGTTTTCGCCGAAAAGAATTCGGTGAAAAAAACACGATGGCAAAGTTATGCAATTTTTTTGCGTTTCAAGCCTTAGTTTTCAACGATTATTCCCCCGAACGCATTTTTATTGTAAATTTACGCAATGAAAAACACGATGCATTGCGCCCCAACGTCCATGGGACGCTCCTTTGTCCCCTTTGCGCCTTTTTGGGTGGGCCTTGCCCTTTGGATTTGCACCGTCTGCCCACAGAACCCAACCCTTTGCGCCCAAAGCGTCAAACAGTATCCGCTCAAAGATTTTTTTCGCAATCCCGAGGCGGCGGGCTACCAAATTTCTCCCGACGGCACGAAACTTCTCTTTTGCGCCCCCTACAAAAACCGGCTCAACCTTTTCGTCCAAGAAATCGGAAAAGACAAACCCTTGCGCATCACCGACCTTACCGAACGCGACCCGCTCGACTTCTACTGGAAAGGAAACGACGCCGTGCTTTTTGAAATCGACTCAAAAGGCGACGAAAACACGCAAATTTTCGTCGTTTCCCCCAACGGCGGCAAACCCAAAAACTTAACCCCTTTCCAAAACGTTCAAGCCGCCGTCATCGACAACCTCGAAGACCACCCCACCGACATACTCGTTTCCCTCAACAAACGCAACCCCGAAATTTTCGACCTTTACAGACTCAACGTCAAAACGGGAGAAATCAAATCAGAGGTCGAAAATCCGGGCTACCACGACGAATGGCTTGCCGACAACGCGGGCGTCGTGCGATTGGCCGTCGGCGGCACGGGCGAAACCCGTTCGGTATACTATCGCGACAAACCCGGACAAGACTTTCGCACCGTCATGACCGTCAATTACCGCGAAACCTTCAAACCCCTCTTTTTCGACTTCGACGACAAACATCTTTACGCCGCCTCCAACATCGGACGCGACAAAGCGGCCGTCGTCAAATTCGACCCGCTTTCGGCAAAAGAGGTCGAGGTCGTTTTCGAACACCCGACCGTCGACGTCGAAACGCTTTGGCGTTCAAAAAAACGCAAAAAAATCATCGCCGTCGAATACGATTTTGAAAAACGACGACTCGAAATACTCGACAAAGAATTCGAACAACAATTCGCGGCCCTCAAACAAGCGCTCAAAGGGGCGGCGGCGGAAATCCACGTCGATTGGAACCGTGACGAAACGCAATGGATAGTCTACGCCACTTCCGACCGCGACCCGGGCCGTTACTGGCTTTACGACGCCCAAAAGCAAAAAGCCACGCCGCTTTCGGCGACCATGCCGTGGCTCGACCCCGAAGACATGGCCGAAATGAAGCCGATAAAGTTCGAGGCCCGCGACGGCATGGTCCTTTACGGCTATCTGACCCTGCCCAAAGGCAAAGCGCCCAAAAACCTGCCGATGATTCTCAACCCCCACGGCGGCCCGTGGTGGCGAGACTACTGGGGCTTCAACCCCGAGGTACAATTTTTTGCCAACCGCGGATACGCCGTATTGCAAATTAATTTTCGCGGTTCGACGGGCTACGGACGACGATACACCGAAGCGGGCTACAAACAGTGGGGACAAAAAATGCAGGACGACCTCACCGACGGCGTGCAATGGGCCGTCAAGCAAGGTTACGCCGACCCCAAACGCATCGCCATTTACGGCGCCAGCTACGGCGGTTACGCCGCACTTTGCGGTTTGGCCTTCACCCCCGAAATCTACGCCTGCGGCATTGATTACGTCGGCGTCTCCAACCTTTTCACATGGCTTCAAGACATACCCCCTTATTGGAAACCGTTTGAGTTTCAGTTCAACGAAATGGTCGGACATCCCGTCAAGGACAAGGACATGCTCACCGCCGCCTCGCCCATTTTCCACATCGACAAAATCCAAGCGCCGCTTTTGGTCATTCACGGCGCCAACGACCCGCGCGTCAAGCAAAAAGAGGCCGACCAAATCGTTGCGGCCCTCAAAAAGCGCGGCGTCGAAGTCGAATATCTGCTCAAAACCAACGAAGGCCACGGATTTACCAACGAAGAAAACAGACTCGAAGCCTACATGCTCATCGAAAAGTTTTTGTCCAAGCACCTCGGCGTCCCCACGGGGGAAAAGGAATGAAAAAACGGCAAATTCAACCAAGCCTTGCAAACCCCCGGAACGAAGTAAAAACATGAAACGAGCGACGAATTCGCTCGTTCAAACCGGCGTTTGATTAAAACAACCCCTCACGAACGCCGGCCAAACCTAACGCCAAAAATAAATTCACGTTCAAGTTTTGCGTAAAAAAATCCGCCCGTCCGTTGAAAAAAGGTTTCGGATTTTGAGCGCAACTCCCGACCGGCGTCTTGAACGATTTGTTTTTTAATCTCCCAAAAACTTGCTAATTTTACAATTCAATCCGCCCTTAATTAAAAAAATACAATTCTACCGTCCATGAACAGACGTATACGCATCGTTATCACCGAAGACCACAACGTAACGCTGGAAGGCATCAAATTTTTGATTTCGACGATGAATGTCGCGGACGTGGTCGGCGACGCGGCCAACGGACGGGAACTTTTCGCGTTGCTCGAGCGCATTCCCCCGCCCGACGTCATCCTGATGGACATACGCCTGCCCGACGGCTCGGGCATAGACTTTACCCGACAGATATTGGAAAAGTATCCGTCGGTGCGGGTGGTGGCGCTGTCCATGCACGACGAAGAGGCGTACATCGTCAATATGTTGCAGGCGGGGGCGGCGGGATACGTACTCAAAAACACGACGCGCGACGAACTTAAACGTTGCATAGAAGTCGTTGCCTCGGGACAACCCTATTTCGGCACGAAGATTGCCGAAGTGGTATTGGCCAAATACATGACCTCACGCAAAGACGACGCTACCGACGCGGGCTACAGCGCCGTATCTCCGGACGTGCTTTCCAAACGCGAAATCGAAATTCTCAAATTGGTGGGTCAAGAGCTCACCACCCAGCAAATCGCCGAAAAACTTTTCATTTCCCCACGCACCGTCGAAAACCACCGCTCCAAAATCATGCAAAAACTTGACGTAAAAACGACGGTCGGACTCATCAAATACGCCCTGAAAAACGGCCTGATTGACTAAGTGAATTGCCGCATCTACGACGATTTTCGTTCCGATTTTATTAAACGCGTACAAGAAATTTTTCCCGCTTCGCAAGACGACGAAACGATTGCCGTCGTGCGAACGGCAACGAAAGTGGACGAGGCGTTTTTGGCTTCGCGCCCGCGTCTTAAATACGTGTTGCGCGGAGGCGCGGGTTTGGACAACGTGGACGTTTCGGCCTGCGAACGTCGCGGCGTCGAAGTGTTTTCGACGCCCGGAGCCAACGCTCGGGCCGTCGGCGAATTCGGTGCGGCCGCCTTGGTCGCTTTGGCACGCGGCCTCCAACCCACCGACAACGACGTTCGCAACCAACGATGGATACGCATACGCGGACGGCAAATCGGAAACACGACCGTCGGAATCATAGGCTTTGGACATACGGGACGCGCTTTGGCAAAGGCCCTTTCGGGATTCGACTGTAAGATTTTAGCCTACGACAAATACCGTAAACCCGAACTCCGATATGCGGCCGAACTTGACCATATTTATCACAACGCCGACGTCGTTTCTTTTCACGTACCGCTTACCGAAGAAACGCACAACTACTTAAACGAAGATTTTATTGCGCAAATGCGTAAACCGTTTTGCGTACTCAATTTGTCCCGGGGAGAAGTGGTTGATTTGTATGCATTACGCGACGGTCTAAAATCGGAAAAAATTTGGGGAGCGCATTTGGACGTACTGCCGTTTGAACCCCAAAAAGGAAAAGAACTTGCCTTAAACGACGAACAACAGAAATTGATGGACGAACTCAAAAGCTACAACGTCCGATTTTCGGCTCACATCGCCGGCCGCACCGAAGAAAGCGAGGCGAACATCGAAAACGCGTTGCTCAAAATTTTGCAAGACGTTCGCACAAAAAATACGTAACGATTATTGCCAACCCGCCTTTAATCCCATGTAAGGAGTAATAGGTCGTTCGGGGCCGTAAACGTAGTTGGGGTCGCGGTAAACGCCATAGCCAAAATCACGTTGATAGGCGTTGAAAACGTTAAAAACGCCGACGTTGGGTTCGAGATAAAAACGCTTACGATATACGTAAGTTTTGTATGCCATTTTCGGATGGACGTCCAAAAACATCGGCGTAGGCAAAAGTTGCGTTTGTTTGGGCAAAAGTTGGCGATAGGGTTCGTCGTCGGGAACGTTGCCGGCGTCGAAGGGGGAAAATCTCGGGGCGAGCATGGTTCCGGTGAACACCACCGTCAGCGACAAACTCAATCCTTTATAAAGGACGGCGGACAAAGCCCCGGCGCCGTAAAAGCCCGGCGTACGCAAAAAACGCGCCTCGGGTTTGGGTCCTCCCCAATCGACGGGCGCGTCGTTGCGGGCGTCGAGGGCGGTAAAGTTCAATTCGGCCCAAATTTTATCCGTCCACGCGGCAAGGGCGCGAAAGGTCGCTCCGGTCACCGTGGCTCCCGTGCCGTTGCGCTTTTCCCACACGCCCACTTCCGCCGCCTCGTAAACAAACGCGTGTTGCAGACGCGTAAAGAAGCCGTCCAAGCCGATTTCCGTTGTAAAGCGTCCGAATTTTGGGGTAAAAACGAGCTCGGCATTCAGACTGTGGGAACGTTCGGGACGCAAATCGGCGGCCAAACGCCGCGACCACACCTCGCCCGCCACTACGGCCAAGTGCAAATCCTCGTCGAAAGCTTGCGGCGGGCGAAAACCCGTGCCGTAACCCGCCCGTACGCGCATCCACACGAACGGTTTATAAATACCCGAAATTCTGGGATTGACGGCGAAAAAAACACGATTTTGATGAAAACGATACAGTCCGTCGTCAAGGTTTAAGTGGGTGAAGTCGGTGCGAAGGCCGGCTTGAAGCGTCCATCGAGACGTGATTTTAGGTTCAAAAAGGAGGTAAACGCCAAAATTGTCCGCGGTTTGTCCAAGGGTTCTGGGGTTGCCGGCAACAATCACTCCTCCCGTTTGGTCGGCAACGGCGTTGCGGTTCCATTCGGCGCCGGCGGTAAACAACGCCCAATCGTTTCTTCCGCAACGCCGGGAAAATTGTGCGCCCGTCGCCAAAGAAAAATCCGAGGCTTGACCGTAAGGGTCTAGGCCGTCGGCAACCATAATCATATTTCCGTAATAACTTTCGCGATTTAGATATTGCAATGCGGTATAAACGGACAGCCTGTTTTTCAAATTTTTGCTTAAATTTTCGTAATAAAAAGAAGTACCTATTGCCCGATGTTTCAGGGCTTCGGCGGTACGCGCCTCGTGGGGTTGAAGCGCAAAATCCGAACCGCCACGCCGGTTTTCGTAAAGAGCGTACACGTCGGCGGAAAAACGACGCTCGGGACGCGGCCGGAAACGAAACTTGGCCCCGGCGGCGGCGGTAGTCAAAGCGGTGCGTTCGGAAAAACCGTCGCCGTTGGCGTCGAAGGGCAAACGACGACGAAAAATCCCGAAACCCGTCGCCCCCCAACGGTCTTCCTTGCCCGTCCAAGCGCCAAAGCCCGAAAAAAACGACTCGGGAACCCGACCGCCCGTCCACGACTGCCGGGCCGAAACGTGCCATTCGGGAAAAACGGGCGTGCGGGTAACGATATTGACCGTTCCGGCGACGGCTCCCGGGCCGTAAACCGCAGAACCGCCGCCGCGCACCACCTCGACCCGCTCCATCATTTCGGTGGGCAAAAATTCCAAGCCGTAGACGCCCATCAACGGCCCAAAAACCGGCCGCCCGTCCAACAACATCCGACTATACGCCCCACCCAAACCGTTGATGCGCACCTGATTAAAACCGCAGTTTTGACAGTTGTTTTCCATACGTAAACCGGGCGAAAAACTTAATCCTTCCGACAAACTCACCGTTTGGGCGCTTGCGAATATTCGCTCGTCCATCGTTTGCACGGCCACCGGCGAATCCAATCGTTTCTCCTCCGAACGGGACGCGGATATAACAACGCCTTCCAAATCAACGACGTCTTTGTAAACGACAATGCGCAAAGTATCTTGCATCGGAACCCTAATCACAAGCGGAGGAGTAAAATAATTTTGAGCGCTAATTTTAACTAAATAAACGCCTTCGGGCAAATCCGCAAAAAAACGCCCGTTTTCGTCGGTGGACAGGCTTAGCGTGTCAATCAAAACGGAAGCCGACGCGACGGGGCGCCCGTCGCCCGCAATCACCCGGCCAACAACGTTTTGCGAAAATACGCAATGAATTGCACTCGTATATAAGAATACTACGTATATAAAAATACGATTATACCTACTGCTATTTTTCACAACCCTCAAATAGAAAGCAAATATAGGTTAATTTATAGGCAATACAAAACATTTTTTATAGTCAATCCTTAAAATCAAAAAGGAATTTTGCACGGATGGTTTGTATATCCGGCCGGTATTACGTAATTATGCGTTAAAATATCCTCGTAATGGAGTTTGAAACCCAAAAATCGCTTTCGAGCGACAATTCGTCAGGCGTTCATCCCGACGTATTGGCATATTTGTCAAAAATCAACGTGGCCCATACCTTGGCATACGGCTACGACCCGATAACGGAGGCGGCGCAAAAAAAATTTCGCGAGGTTTTCGGCACGGATTGCGAAACCTACTTTGTATTTACGGGAACGGGAGCCAATGTTTTGGCGGTGCGGTGCGTCTGCGATTCGATACATTCGGTGATGTGTTCTTCGGAGTCTCATTTATACGAAGACGAATGTTCGGCGGCGGAAAAACTGACGGGATGCAAGCTCGTTCCCATCGAACCCGAATCGGGAAAATTGACGATAACGCGGTTGGAAAGCGCTTATTCAAAATTTCGTTTTGACGAACATCAGGCCGTTCCCCGCCTGCTGACCATCACCCAACCCACCGAAGTCGGAACGGTGTATTCGCTCGAAGAAACGAAGCAATTGGCCGACTGGGCGCACAAAAAAGGGATGCTTTTTCACATCGACGGCGCAAGAATATCCAACGCGGCCGTGAGTTTGGGCGTGGACTTTAAAACCATGACGGTGGAATGCGGTGCGGATTTGTTGTCGTTCGGCGGAACAAAAAACGGATTGATGTTCGCGGAAGCATTGGTTTTTTTCGACAAAAATCCGGCAAAATACGTGAAATATCATCGCAAACAATTGATGCAGTTGGCGTCGAAACATCGGTTTTTGGCGGGACAATTTTTGGCGTATTTTGAAAACGACTTATGGAAAAAAAACGCGGAAAACGCAAACGCCATGGCCAAACTTCTGGAAAGCTTGATAAAAGACATTCCAAAAATAAAAATCAAACATCCCGTTCAAGCCAACGGGGTTTTCGCCGTCATTCCGTTGGAATGGTTCCCGATATTGGTACAACATACATCGTTTTATCCGTGGAATATAAACGAAGGTTTGATGCGATGGATGTGTTCTTTCGATACGACGGAAGCGGAAATTTATGCGTTTACCGACGCTATAAAAACGCTTGCCCATGGATAAATTTTCACGTGCAACGTTCGGCTTGGGATGTGTTTTTGTCTCCGCGGGGCTAAGTCTTTCACCGGCGATGGTGAGCATGGGAATGGGGCTTTTGACGGCGAGCGCCCTGCCCAATATCGTTCGCAATCCCCAATGTTTTATGGAATTAAAACGACCGCCGTTCGCGGGATGGGTGTTGTATTTTGTTTTGACTTTGGCGTCTTTTCCGATGCACGACAACGTAAAATTATGGTGGGACGAATGTAGGGTAAAATTGCCGATGCTTTTGGTTCCCGTGGCGTTTTCAAGCAACAAACACTTGGTTCAAAGATGGTATTTGCCTTGTCTTTGGCTGTTTGTCGTCGTGGTTACGGCGGTAAACGTTGCCACGTTAATCTATTACGTCGGCCATTTTGACGAGTGCAACGCCTTGATTCTGGCGTCGAAACCCGTACCGATACAAACCACCACCAAGTCGCTTTCACATATCTATTTTGGGATAATGAGCGCGTTTGCGGCTTGTTTGGGGGTATATCTATGGAAAAAAGGCAACAATCCGTTTGGAAAATTCATGTTGGTTTGCGGCGCCGTATGCGTTGTTTGTTTACACTTGTTTGCATCAAGAACGGGATTGTTTGCCTTGTACGGAGCCGGTTTGGCCGTGGCAATTCTTCAAGCGTATCACAACCGTAAATGGCGAAAATATTTATGGACAATTGCTTTGCTTCCTGCGATGGGTATAGTAATCGTTGCGACGGTTCCCTCGTTAAAAAATCGGTATACAAATACCATTGAAGACATAAAAGCCTATACAAACAATGAGGATGTAACGCACAGGTCGTTGTCGAAAAGATTTTTGGTATGGGGTTTTGCGGCCAAAATATGGAGTGAAAATCCGATGTTCGGAGTCGGTCCGGGAAACGTAAAAACGGAGATTTTATCCCGCTACGAAGACTCAAAATACCGGGTGGAGTCAAGCGAACGAGTCTCCGACGCTCACAATCAATTTCTTGAAGCCGGCGCGGGACTCGGAATTTTGGGTTTTTCCACATTGTTGTTTATCTTTGCAACGCCATTTGCAAGTCCCATGCGTTCACTGTTGTTGTCGTTGTGGGCGATACTTGCGCTTGGAATGCTTGGAGAATCCGTATTGGAGCGGCAGTTGGGGGTTGGCTTTTCCCTATTATTTTGGTCATTGATTCAAAAAAAATATGAAGGCAATTAAGCTCGCGCTTTCGACGATGTGGGCCGTTGTGCCGATTCGGGCGGTCGCCCAAGACTCTTTGCCCGACATTCGTCAAATTTACAAACGCGTAAACGTCGAACTGGCGCTGGAAATATTTTACGCCGTTCTGCTTACCGTCGTTTTAATTTTTATCATAAAAGTCCTAAAAAGAGTCCGTAAAAGAATCTTTCTTTGGATAGAACACCACGGCGCCGAAAAAATCAACATCGTCAAAATAAAAAACGTAGAAATATTAACGGACGAACAGGAAGTCAGGTTGTACAAGTTCGTCGTCAATTTGTTTTACTTTGTCATCCTTGGCATTTTAATATTCGTTTATTTCACCTCGGAGTTTAGCATATTCCCGGAAACCAAGTACATAGCCGAAATGCTTTACGGCTACGTAAAACAACCGCTGGTTTTTTTGGGTAAAGGCGCCGTAGATTATTTCCCGAATTTGGTTTTTATAATCATTATCATTACGATTGCACACTATACATTAAAAGTTATACATTTCTTTTTCGACACGCTTGAAAGGCAGGTGCTGAAAATCAATGGGTTTCATCCCGAGTGGAGCCAACCCACGTTCGCTTTGGTACGAATTTTGTTTGTATTTTTTGTGTTGGTGATAATATTTCCTTATCTGCCGGGGTCGGATTCCGACGCATTCAAAGGCATTTCCATTTTTGCGGGCGTGATATTTTCAATGGGATCTTCATCTGCGGTGGCCAACGTCATTTCCGGAATTGTATTGACGTATATGCGTCCGTTTCGTGAAGGAGACCGCGTCGAATTGGATAAAACCGTCGGCGTAGTCGTTGAAAAAAACCTGCTCGTTACACGATTGAGAACGATAAAAAACGTGGACGTAACCATTCCGAATTCATTGATTCTCAACCATCACATCACCAATTACAGCGCGGTTTCAAAACAACTTGGCCTTTGGTTAAACACGACGATTACCATCGGATACGACGTTCCTTGGCGGCAAATTCACGAACTTTTGATAACGGCGGCGGAAAAAACGACAATGATAGACACAAGTACGAAACCGTTTGTATTGCAAACGGCGCTCAACGATTTTTACGTTTCGTATCAAATCAACGCACTGCTTCGAGACGCAGCGCAAATGGACAACGTGCTTTCCGAACTTCACAAAAACATACAAGACGTATTTTTTGAGGCGGGTGTGGAAATCATGTCGCCGCATTATTCCGCCCTTCGAGACGGCAACGCCACGGCTATACCCGAATCGTATTTCAGACCCGAACATTCGGGCAAAGGATTTATTTTCAAAAACGAAAAATGACCCATCTCATTTTATTTCTTGTTTCCTTAGGAATGGCTTTTTCAACGAAATGCCATGCACAAACCGGAGGAAAAGAAAAAGAAAAGGTATATCAACTCACGGGATTGGTACTCAATCGCGTTACGGGCGCGCCCATTCCTTATACCAAAATCACGATTAACAAGCGGCTGAGAATGGCCTATACCAACGAAGAAGGCTTTTACAGTTTGCCCGTCGAAGCGGGGGACACCGTAAACTTTTTCCACGTCGGATTCTATCCCGCCAAACTCGCCATCGCGGATTATCTTAAAAACTACAAACCCGATTCCGAATATTTGTACGAGATTCAATTCATGTTGGAGGACACCATTACCCTTCCCACCGTAACGATTTATCCGTACAAAACGCCCGAAGACATCAAGAACGCCATTAAATATATGAACACGCCCATCGATATTCCCATCGAACAGGCGCAAGCGCACATCACGCCCGAACTCATGGCGTTCTTTATGAACAACCTTCCCACCGACCCGAACGACGCACAGAACGTCGCCAGACAACGTTACATGCAATACTATTCCAACGCCAATGTCAGACCGACTTTTGGCGTGGATTTTGTAGCGGTATACAATTTGATAAACTACATCGGCAAAAAGAAAAAAGAAAAACAAGACAGAATACTCAATTCAAACCTAGATGATTAACAATATGACCGGAACGCTTTCGATACAAACGGAAAACATTTTTCCGATCATAAAGCAATTTTTGTACTCCGACAGGGATATATTCCTTCGGGAGTTGGTTTCCAACGCCGTGGACGCGCTTCATAAAATCAAAGGCGCGGCGCACTCCGGCGATTTTCAAGGCGAACTTGGCGAGCTCGTCGTCAATATTTCCATCGACGAAAACGCAAGAACGCTTACCATCAGCGACAACGGAATCGGCATGACCGCCGAAGAAACCGACAAATACATCAACCAAATCGCCTTTTCAAGCGCCAAAGACTTCATCGAAAAATATCAAGGAAAAATCGAAGGAATTATTGGAAGATTTGGCTTGGGATTCTATTCCGCGTTCATGGTTGCGGACAAAGTCGAGATCCTTACGCGCTCGTTTAAGTCGGACAAAGCGGTTACATGGTCCTGCGACGGTTCGGTCAATTACGTCATGGGCGAAGGCGAAAGAGCCGAGCGCGGAACGGACGTAATTTTACATATTTCCCAAGACGCCGACGAGTTTTTGCGTCCATGGCGCATCGAAGAAATACTCAAAAAGTATTCGAAGTTTTTACCTTTCACCATCCGCTTTCAGGGTAAAACCATCAACAACAACTCCCCGGCATGGATAAAAAAACCAACCGAACTCGGCGACGAAGATTATAAAAACTTCTATAAAGAACTCTATCCTTACGCCGAAGCCCCGCTCTTTTGGATACACATCAACGTCGATTATCCCTTCACTTTAAAAGGAATTCTCTACTTCCCCAAACTCAAAAAAGAAGTAGACATCCAAAAAAACAAAATACATCTTTACTCCAACCAAGTATTCGTTACGGACTCGGTCGAGGATATTGTACCCGACTTTTTATCGCTTTTGCACGGCGTAATCGACTCTCCGGACATCCCGCTCAACGTATCAAGAAGTTATCTGCAAGGCGACCCCAACGTCAAAAAAATATCGAACCACATATCGAAAAAGGTTGCGGACAAACTGCACGACATCTTCCATTCCGACCGCCCCGCCTACGAAAAAGCATGGGAAAACGTCGGTGTTTTCGTTAAATACGGCGCCATTCGCGACCATTCTTTTTTGGAAAAAACCAAAGAAATCATCCTTGTTTACAACACCGAAAACAAATTTTTCACCCTCGACGAATACAAAAAATACGTCGAATCCAAACAAACCGACCGCCACGGAAAAGTCGTGTTTCTATATGCCACAAATGCCGAAGAGCAATTCGTCGCCATACAAAACGCCAAAAACATTGGCTACGACGTTCTGCTCATGGACGGCATTTTGGACGTAAATTTCATTCAATACATCGAATTCCAACTGGAAAACACGACGTTCGTCCGTGTGGATTCCGACGGTTTGGACAAACTCATCGACAAAGGCGTCGAGGCCGTTTCGCTCTACAACGAAGAAGAGGAAAAAGATTTGAAGCGTTGGACCGAACAGGCCGCGGGAAAAATTCCCGTCGAACTTCGCCCCTCCACCCTTGCGCAACTGCCGATTTTCATCACCGTTCCCGAGTCCCAACGCCGCATCATGGACATGCAACGCATGGGAATGCTCGGTTCGGGAGAGATTCCCGACTATTTCATCGCAACGCTCAACACCTCGTCCGACGCATTTAAGCGGGTGTTTCTGATGTCGGACGAAGGCCGACAAAAATATTTGCGTTACCTGCTCGACCTTGCCCTGCTTTCTTCGGGAAGGTTGGGCGGTGAAAGAATGGCGGAATTTATTAAGCATTCAAACGAACTCTCCGCCAAAATATCTTAACCGTGAACGAGGGTCTGCTTTCGCTTGCATGGGAAAAAAGATATTTTGACGTACAAAATTTACGTACGATTGATGGAAGACAGCTAAAAATCCTTAGCCCCGGCACGCGAAACATTCATCAAGGACCCGACTTTTTTAACGCCGAAGTCGTCATTGACGGGATTTATTGGGTGGGAACGGCTGAAATCCACGTGGACGGCTCCGATTGGTATCGTCATCGACACGACCGGGACGAATACTACAATTCCGTAGTTCTTCACGTCGTTTATCGCCCATCCCTACCCCCTCCCGTCCGTGCCGACGGCGCCTACGTCCCCGAATTGCTTTTTCGACCGCAACTCGACGAAAACGTATTGGCGCGTTATGAAAAAATAACGTCCGGCGACCACGAAATTCCTTGTGTTTTCGACGACAATATTGCGCGCGTCGGCGAAAAAATTGTTTCGCAATGGTTGGAGGTCATGGCCGAAGAACGCTTTGAAGCCAAAGCGCGGGCGTGCGAGTCGTTGTTGCAAACTACGGACGGCGACCGGGAACAGGCGGCATGGATAACGCTCGCGGGCGCGTTTGCAGGTCCGGCCAACAAAGACGCCTTCATTGCGGTGGCACGGGTTGTTCATCGAAAATATTTGGCTCGCTCCGCAGCAGACAAGCACGCCGCACTTGCCATGCTACTGGGCGCGTCGGGCATGCTTCCCAACCAAACGGACTCCGAATACGTAAAAACACTGGTCAAACAATGGACACATTACTCACATAAGTACGAACTGCGACCGCCACCCGTTTCTTTTTCGCACCTTAGAATGCGTCCGGCCGCGTTTCCTACCGTCCGATGGGTGCAATTAGCCGCGCTTTGGGAAAAAACCTGCGAAAACGGACGTTCGTTGCTTGACTATTGGCGAAAACCGCCATTGTTGTTTGACGACTGCGCACAACTCGTTTTTGACGACTATTGGAAAAACCGCGTAAAAATCGGAGAGGTCGGCAAAAGCGGCGTTACCCTTCCCGGAAAAGAATTTCTATCCACCGTCCTGACCAACGCGATTTATCCCGTGGCGCGTTGGTACGCCATAGAGCAGCAAAAAAGCGAAATTTTGGAAGCGTGGGAACGACTTTTTCGTTCGTTGCCGCCGGAAAACAACGTCGCAACGCGGCCTTATTCCGAATCGGGATTTGTCAACCGACACCCCTTGCATTCACAAGGATTGATTCACCTACAACGCGAATACTGTCGGCATAAGCGTTGTTTGGAATGCGAAATAGGAAGGTCGATACTTTAATATAAAAAAGGGCCGCCCCATGGGCGGCCCTAACATTTATTGTTTGGTAAGACTAATTGCTAGTGTCGCAACAAGCGTCGCAGGTTTTTACGGTAACGGTAATTTGCGCGGATTCCGAACAGTTGCCCGAAAAGCCTGTCACGGTGTAAGTGATGGTTTCACGGGCGGCCGTTTCGACAATCGGGCCGTTCGTTCCCGTAAGCCACGTCGGCGGAGACCAGAAGTAGCTTTCCGCACCCGAGACCTGCAATATCGCCGAACTTCCGCGACAAATCACCGGGTTCAATTCAAGGAAGTTCAGGTCGATATTCGAAGGCACGACTTCGACGTTGAGGGTCGCTTCATCACTGACACAACCACCGGCCGTCGCCACCACACGGTAAGTACCCGCGTCGTTGAGGGTAATACCCGAACGAACGGGATTCGGCAAGTTGGAGACAAAACCGTTCGGACCCGTCCATTGAAACGCGGCTCCCGGAATCGAGGTCGCCGTCAAAGAAAGCTGACCGCCTTCGCAAACCGGAGAATTGCTCGTTACAATGGGTCGGTCGAGTACGCCCAATTGTAGGGTCGCCGCCGTCGCGCTTTGGCATCCTTCGTTAAATACGATTAACAAATACGTCGTTATTTCCGTAGGGATAACGTCAATCGTGTTTTGAAGCGGGTCGGTGTTGAGCAGGTTGTTGGGCGAGACCAAGTTGCGATACCAATAATAATATTTGCCTCCCGAGCCCACCAACGTTACCGCCGAACCGCATGCGTATTGCGGGCCTGCAATCGAGGCCGTCGGTTGTTCAACCCAACCCGCCAAAATCGTATCCCGGCCCACGCATCCGTTGGCGTCTCTTGCACCGACGATCACTTGAACCGTTCCCGTGGAACCCTGAGGTAAGTTGGGACGGAAGGTAATCGAAGGACCCGTTCCCGTGGAAGGCGTGGCGTTGGCAATCGACCACGTGTACGTCAATCCCGGAGCGCCTTGAGCGGTCAAGGTAATGTCTTGACCCGAACATTGGTAGGGTTGTCCGGTAATGGCCGTCGGTACGGGAAGCGGTTGAACCGTTATCGTTGTAGGATTGGAATAATTACAAACCGGGTTGGAAACCGTTACCGAATAGGTGGTCTCTTCATAAGGTTCGACGACAATCGAGGGCGTTACCAAGTTGCCCGGCTGCCAGATATGTGCCGAACCTTCGATGGCGTTCGTACTCAACAAAACACCGCCGTCGGGCAAACATTGACGGTTGATGGTAATGTTGGGCGGAAATACCGTTAAAGATTGTTCACCCGTTTGTTCTCCGCAACACGAGTTGGTTACCGTCAAACGAATCGTGTATTGACCGGGTTGGGTAAAAGTACCTTGAGCGGGGGTAAACGATTGTTGGGTCGAAGTGGCTACGACGGTCGTACCGCGTAAAATCTCCCATCGATAGCTGTCGGCTTGCGAAGGCGTGGAAAGATTGAGGGTGGTCGTGGGGCCGCCGCAAAGTTCGTTGGCCGAGGATTCAATGACAGGGATTTCGGGAGTACCCAAAATCGCCCAGAAGCCGGTATAAACGTTGGTACCGAAAGAAGGGGTGGTACGTCCCACGGCCGGCCATTGGACGTTAAACGTCGCCGTCGGACCTTCGGAGTTTTGAATCGGGCCGAGGTCGTGGCGGATGGACCAGTTGCGGGGTTGTTCGGAAGAATAACGGGCGTCGATACCCACACAGGCTTCGGGGCCGGCGGCAATGGCCGGTTGATCCAAATCAAAGTCGGGCGGGTTGTTGTTCGTTCCGACGGTTATCGGAGTGATCACGGGAGTAGTGAAATTGGTTGTGTAACGTGCGTAGGTCGGAGCGTTTCCGCTAAAGGCAAAGATTTTGGAGGCGTCGCCGTCGGCGCCGTCGCCGCCGTCTTCGCCGTTTCCACCACGACCACCGTTACCGCCGCGGCCGCCGGGACCAACGTTGCAGTATTGGGGTGGATTTCCGCCACCGCCAAACAAGGGACCGCCTTGGCCGCCCGCACCGCCTTGGCCGCCCGCGCCGCCTTGGCCGCCTTGGCCCGGCGCTCCGGGAATAAGCGTTACGTCAACAATCCGGCCACCCGTTCCATTGTCTACCAAATAAATGCAGAAAGAGCCGCCGCCCGCACGTCCGCCGCGTCCCCCCGTTCCGGGAACGCCACCCGAACCGCCGCCGCCACCCGAAGCGGAAGAAGTGGCATTGGCATTGCATGAACCTCCCGTGCGGCGACCGCCGCCACCACCGCCGCCGCCACCCGAACCCGGGGTACCGGCTTTTCCATCGTCTCCGCTTTCTCCGGGTACAAAAAATCCGCCTACGTGAGAATAAGTTCCGGGAGCACCGTCTTGAGCCGGCGGGGCAATGGCGCTGCCGTTCGTACCGGCCAATCCTTGTGCACCGTCTTGGCCGGCCTGGACACGGGTACACGGTACCTGTTCACAACGATTTTGTCCTGCGCTACCGCCTACGCCGCCCAGCGGGCCGCCACCGGCACGTGCGCCGAAGTCGGGATTTCCATCGTTGTCGGCGTCGTTATCAGGGTCGGGAATAAGGTTTGAGCGATTGTAGCCGCCAACCCCGCCCGCTACGCAGGCCAAAGATGCGACGTCGCAAGGATCGGTACCGTTACCGCCGGGATATGCGCCGCCATTGCCCCCCGGAAGGGAAAGCGCCGGATTTTCTTCGGAACCATTTTGACCGGCGGCGCCGTCGCCGCCGTTGGCGCCGTTTTCACCGTTTTCACCGTTGGCGCCGCGACCGCCGTCGCCCGCTATCACTTCGGTGCGCACAATACTATAATCCGAACAGGCCACCAATCGTATGGCATAAACCGAAACGGCCGTTTCATTCCCCGTTGCCGCCGGTGCGTCCTCAACTTCCACCGTTAGGTCTTGGAGGCGAAAGCCCGAAACGTTGTCCAATTCAATGGCCGACAAATAGCGATTGCCGCCTTGAACTTGCACATTGCCGGCGGTGCGAAGAATTCGGGAGGTAAAGTTGCTGCGTTTAATCCAACCGCCCGGAGCGGAGTTGTCGAAACCGCCCTCGATGGTAACGTTGTTGGTGATGTTGGTGATGGCGTTGTTGATGGTATACGTCGTTCCCTGCTGAGAACCGGCCAAGCGAATAGTGGCGCCACGGCATTGGGAACGAATCAAGGCTTCTTGAAGGTTGGTGGGGTCTGCCGCCGTACCCGCCGCGCTGCTGCTACCGTTGGGCGTGGCATGGATGACCTCGCAATTCGGCACGGGAGTGGTGGCGTCGACGTTCGTCACCGTTACCGTGCGCACGGCGGATGTACATCCGTTTACTATCGCGCGGACTTGATAGACGCCGGCTTGAGATAAAGTCTGCGTAGCGCCCGTAGCATTGTTCAAACCCGGACCGTTCCAGACAAAAGACGGGTTCGTATTCGGAATCGCCGAAGCGGTTACGTTTACGCTGCTTGTGGCATTACAAAGAAAAACATTGATACGGTCGGTGGTAACGACGGGAATGGGCAGAACGTTCACGGTTTTGGTTACCACTTGCGAACAGCCTTGGCTGAGAATGGTAACGGCGTAAGTCGTGGCGACCTCGGGATTGACGGTAATGGTTTGTCCGGCTTGGGCCGTACTCCAAAAATAACCGGCGCCGGGGACGGTGGGAGCGGTAAGTTGGACGGGGTCGCCGGGACATCGGGGCTCGTCCCCGCCGGAAATCGTAGACTGAGCGATATTGGCGCTGCCGACGATTCCCGAGTTGACCGTTCCTCCGCATATGCCTTCAATACTGCCAACGACGCTCAAAGTGTAGCTTCCGGAGGTAAAACCGACGGTGGAATAATTGACGGTAACGACGTCGGTGTATTGACCGCCGCCGCCGCATCCGTTGCCCGAAACGCTCGTGATGGTTACACTCCCGTTCGGGCCGACAAGTTGAAAGTCCGACGGTTGCAAGGAAGAGCAATTCACGGGACGGGAAAAGGCGGCGGTTATCGAGCCGACGCCGCAAACCCCGCCGATGGACGCGCTAATCGTACCGGGCGGCGTAATCGAAGAGCTTCCCGAAAAGGTCAAGGTAAAACCGCCGATGTTGGATTGCAAGGCATTGACCAACAAGACGTAAGTTTCGCCCGTGGTAACGTTCATCGACGGCATAAACGCCGATTGCAGGGCGGAATAAGAAATGTTGCCCGATTGCGAGGGGCCGCTCAAACCGGTGTTGCCCGTCGCCGCCGAATAGTTGCATCGAATGGGGTTGGCCGAGGCGATGTCACCGCATCCCGAATAAGTGATGTTATAGATGGCGAAGTCGTAGTCGGCGTTGGGGTCGTTGGGCGCAAGCGTAAAAGAAAGCACGCCCGACTGACTGACGTTAAACACGTACCATATCGAGTGGGTTTCGCCCGTCAAAAGACAGGTGGTGGCGGGCTGTATTTCCTGTACCGAACCAAAGCCGGAAAAACCGGTCGTTTGGATGTAGGTTTGGGAACAGATGGGTACGGCGTTGGTACAGTTTTCGCCGGGACCCGACGCCAACGGCGAGGCGGGCGGCGGGTTTTGTTGCATCGCTTGCAACACTTGGGCCTGCAACGCCTCTTTTGCCGACACTTGTTCCGCCGTCGGCTCGCCTTGGGCAAACAGCCCGGTCCTGCCGACCATTAACAAGAGCGGCAAACAGCAGACGATAAGCAATCGCTGTTTCATATATTTATGCCAAATCAATAATTTATCGCTCTAAAAAAATCTTTTCATACGAATCCGGTTAGCGGCGCTATCCGGCAATCGGCGCAAAATTAGGGAATTTTTCCAATTCGCAAACCAAAAATATTTTTATTGTCGTCAAATCATGCTCGTTTGAGCAGCAAAAAAAAACGGGCTCGACATTTTAACGTCAAAAAAATACGAATCGTATTCTTTGAGGCTAAAATTCTTCGTTTTTGCACGCGGCCTTGTTTGCAAACACCGCTTCCTTCCTTACCAAGGTTCCAACCGAATACATAAATAAGTGGAATAAAAGACCAGCCGGAAAAAATATGAAAACGCCGTGTATCAATCGGACACGCGGCGGATTAAACACCTACATTGACTCAACGAGTTCGAAGGCCTGTTTTCAACGGGAATGTTTATCTTTGCCGCCAATGCGAAGAAAATGGAACAGCGTTCACGACCCGACGGCGCCAAGCTCAACGACTACCTCTTTAAAAACGTCATCTTTCGAGTAGCGACGCGACTGTTTTCTTGGCTTTTGGGCCGTAAGGTCGTCGACGTCAAAGAGGCACGCTTCGACGAGGAGCAGTCGTTTTTGATTGGAAAACCCGACGTACTGCTTTGGCTGGAAATCGAAGGAGGAGAGATTCTGCTCGTACAATTCGACCATCAGACACAAGACGACCCCGGCTTGGGGGAAAAATTGGCGCGGCATTTTTTGGCCCTACTCAAACGCTACGGAACGGCGCCCGTACAGTTCGTCGGATTCATGGACGATTCGGCGGACAAATACGCGAACGGCGTGACGTTTACCGGACCAACGGGAACGGGCATGGCCCTGACTTTTCACGCCTTCGACTTTTCAAAAACGCCCGCCCAATTTTTTATGGACGAGGACAACCCTTACTCGCTGATGATGGCGCTGTTCTGCGACCGCGGCGCCGTCGGCGGCGACGTCCGCCTTATCGAACTCGCCCAACGCATAGCCCCCAAAATGAACGACGAAGAGCGGGGACATTTTTTCTTGGCATTGCAACAAGCGTTTAAAAAACAGCGTATAAGTTTTCAATCCCTGATGAATATGGCAAATTTTTTGGAACGTTTTTACACGCCCGAATTGATAGAAGACGCCGCTTTGAACAACCCTCTTTTGGCGCCCGTCGTCAATAAACTCATTCAAACAGGTAAAGCGGAAGGAAAAGCGGAAGGAAAAGCGGAAGGAATGGCGGAAGGTAAAGCGGAAGAGAAGCGCAAGCTGGCAAAAAGCCTTTTGGACGACGGTTTCGAATACGAATTCGTCGCCAAACACACAGGACTCCGTCGCGAAGAAATCGCCGAATTGGACAAATCCTAAAACGTTTTTTAGCGCTTCAACCCCGCTAAACCAAAGGGAAAATGCCCGATTTGTCCCTCCTCAATCCGGGCAAACGCCCTCCCAA
>CALAJH010000036.1 GCA_937922655.1 uncultured Bacteroidia bacterium | reverse complement strand
CGATGCTTTCGATTATCGAGGATTACGAAATCCCGATGAGCGAAGCCGAAATTCAGGCCGATCCCCTTTACAAGCAGGGGGTGGATTTCGGCGAACGTAAAGGCCGCGAAGAAGGCGAACGTAAAGGCCGTGAAGAAGGCTTAAAAGAAGGCCAACTCAAGGCCAAGCGCGAGTTGGCCCTTCAATTGAAGGATTTGGGCATGAGCGACGACTTCATTGTTGAAGCCACGGGCTTGCCCTTGGACGAATGGCGGCAAATCAACGGCACGGCAAACGAATAAAGAATTCGACCGCCTTTCCCCGACGGAGTCCGACCCCGGGGCCCTGCGTTTGTACTTGCGCCGATTGTTGGAATTTTCAAGGTTGAGAAACATGCAGGAGACGATGCTTTCGATTATCGAGGATTACGAAATCCCGATAAGCGAAGCCGAAATTCAGGCCGATCCCCTTTACAAGCAGGGCGTGGATTTCGGCGAACGTAAAGGCCGCGAAGAAGGTGAACGTAAAGGCCGCGAAGAAGGTGAACGTAAAGGCCGCGAAGAAGGCGAAGTCAAGGCTAAACGCGAGTTGGCCGCCCGATTGAAGGATTTGGGCATGAGCGACGACTTCATTGTTGAAGCCACGGGCTTGCCCTTGGACGAATGGCGGCAAATCAACGGCAAGGCAAACGAATAAAGAATTCGACGCACGTTTTTCGAATTCGTCTCTTGAAATTCTTTGACGGATTTGCGTTCAAAAGTTTAATTTTGTGCTATGGAATTTCGGACAAAGCACAAGGTGCGTTTGGTAACGGCGGCTTCGCTGTTCGACGGCCACGACGCGGCCATTAACGTCATGCGCCGGATATTGCAAGCCCATGGCGCGGAGGTCGTACATTTGGGCCACAACCGTTCGGTGGCCGAAATCGTCGACGCCGCCATTCAAGAGGACGTGCAAGGCGTGGCGATAACCTCGTATCAGGGGGGACACGTCGAATACTTTAAGTATATGTACGATTTACTGCGCGAACGCGGCGCGGGGCATATCAAAATATTCGGCGGCGGCGGCGGAACCATCCTTCCCCACGAACTCGACGAACTTCACGCTTACGGAATTGCGAGATTGTATTCGCCCGACGACGGCAGGGCCATGGGTTTGGAGGGCATGATTCAAGATTTGTTGAGCCGGTGTGATTTTTCGCCTTTGGATTACGGAGGCTTGCCGACGCTTGCCCAACACTTACGCGAACCGGGCGTGTTGGCGCGTGCGGTAACCTTGTCCGAAACCGACCCCGCCGCCGCCCAAGCGCTGTTGGATTCCTTTGGCGAACCGCCCGCCGTCCCCGTCGTCGGTATAACGGGTACGGGCGGGGCGGGAAAATCCTCGCTCACCGACGAAATCACCCTCCGCTTTCTTTCCGATTACGACAAACGCATCGCCATTCTTTCCATCGACCCTTCGAAACGAAAAACCGGCGGCGCGCTCTTGGGCGACCGTATTCGCATGAATTCCGTCCACGACCCACGTGCGTTTATGCGTTCGTTCGCCACGCGCGAAGCCGACGTCGCGTTAAGTCCCCACGTCGCCCAAGCGGTGCAATGGTTTAAGCACGCGGGTTTCGACCTGATTGTTGTTGAAACGGCGGGGGTGGGACAGGCCGACAGCGCCATCACCCGTTTGGCCGATGTTTCGGTCTACGTCATGACCCCCGAATTCGGCGCCGCCAGCCAACTCGAAAAAATCGATATGCTCGATTACGCCGACCTTGTCGCCATCAACAAGTTCGACAAACGCGGCGGCCCCGACGCCTTGCGCGACGTACGCAAACAATACCAACGCAATCACAAGCTTTTCCAACGTCCAATCGACGCCATGCCCGTTTACGCGACGATAGCCGGCCAGTTCAACGACCCGGGCGTCAATCGTTTCTATCGTTCGTTGATGGAAAAAATCGTTGAAAAAACGGGCGCCGCTTTTGTGCCGCCGCCGCCGCGTCTCGAAGGCGAAAGCGAAAAGGTGTACGTTATCCCGCCCGAAAGAACCCGTTATTTGGCCGAAATCGCCGAAGAAATCGAGCGTTACAACCAACGATGCAAGGAGCAGAGTCGCGTCGCTCGAACGGCTTGGCAAATTCGGGAAACGATGCGCTATTTGGAAAGCCGATAGCTTTACGTTACAAAGGTTTGGCTTTCAGGCTTATGTCCATGCTTTGAAAACTGTGGGTGAGCATGCCCATCGAGATGAGGTCGGCGCCCGCGCGGGCGTAAGCCTGAACGTTGTAATGCGTTACTTTTCCCGACACTTCGACGGGAAAACGCCCCGCTATGTCCTTGATGCGTTGCGCAACGATTTCGGGCGGCATGTTGTCGAGTAGAATCCGGCTGACTCCGCCGATTTCCAATATTTTGTTTACTTCTTCGGCGTTGCGGGCTTCGACGACGATGGGCAAATTTCGCGGGTTGTTTTGCAAAGCCCGGCAAAGGGCTACTTCCACCCCGCCCGCGAAGTCGCTATGGTTGTCTTTGATGAGAATCATATCAAAGAGGCCGAAGCGATGGTTGACCCCGCCGCCGATAACTACGGCCCATTTTTCCAATACCCTGAATCCGGGGGTGGTTTTTCGCGTGTCGGCGATTTGCGCTTTGGTGCCGCGCACGGCCATGACCGCTTTTCGCGTTTCGGTGGCGATGCCGCTCATACGCTGCATGGCGTTGAGTACGAGCCGCTCGCATTTGAGCAGGGTGTGCGAGGGGCCGACGACGGTGAAGGCAATATCGCCGGGACGAACCTGCGTGCCGTCCTCGATTTGAATGATAATTTCGACGGAACTGTCCACTTTATTGAACACCCGTTGGGCAAACTCCACCCCCGCCAAGATTCCCGGCGTCTTGATTTTGCAGACCGCTTGGGCCACGGGGTTGTCGGGAAGGGTGGCTAGGGTGGTAAAGTCTCCTTCGCCGACGTCCTCCAACAATCCACGCTCAATAACGGCGTCGACGTCCGCCCAATTTGGCAATGTTTGATTCATTTTGCAATAGAAAAAAAAACGGCTCCACACTTTGGTGGAACCGCCTCATACACACAACATTAAATCAGCATTTGTTATTTTAGGGCTCACGGTTATTTACTTTGCTCGAACCGTAATTGTTCTATCGCATAAATCGTGCCGGATTTTCTAATAAAGACGTTGGTATCGAAAATTCCCCGGCTGGAAGTATATTGTCCGACGGCGTAATAGGTGTCGCTGGAATTTCCGCGGTGCATGAACCGAAAGCCTTGCGGCGGATAGTTCATGAAAAATTCTTTGACCACAAAGACCGCTTGGTTTTTCGGATAGGTGTCTTCTTTATCGAGAATCGTAATTTCGACGTGATGGTTGAAGTATCGAGACAGCGACTGGGCGTCGTTGCGTCCGATGGCCTGCTCCACCTGCCCGAATACGTCGTCGATACTTTGAGAAAACAGCCTTTCGGTCGCTCCCATGTACCAAAAAGCCCCCAAAATACAGAGCTTTAGCGTCGCTTTCATAAATTTGTTTCTATAGACGATACGGGTAAGGTAACAAGGTTTTCGCCCCAAATAGCGTGCCAATTTTTGCCCAAAACGAATTTATTTTTGCAAACGATGCCAATGCCCGTGGCTCGCAATTGCGGGATTTATTAAGATTTTTGGGCGCTTTTCACTTTCTCAATACAATATTTTTTCCTTAAAAGAGGTGAATCTTTATATAATTAACAAAAAAATTGTAATTTTTAATAAAATTATACATTAATGATTTTATTTTTTCGATGTTGAAAACACCCGCAGATATTCCATTTGTTTTTTGGCGATTTTTCGCAAAACAATCCGCCGTGATTTGGTTTTATTAAAACCGTATCGTTTTGTTGTACGTTATTTTGCGTAATTTGCTTTGTCATGTCGCAAAGTACGGAGTTTGACGAATTAAAACACTTTTTCTCGGAACGATTGAACCGTCCCTTGCCGGGACCGAAAGCGCATTTGGCGATGGCGCCTTATCCCAAGATATTGATGGGGGAGGGAAAAGAGGACATTAAGGAATGGACGGCGCCGGCGGACGCACGGCGCGGCGCGGTGTTGTGTTTGTTGTGTCCCGACGCCTTGGGACGGCCCTCGGTGCTGTTGACCCGACGTTCGGACAAGCTCAAACATCATCGCGGACAAATTTCTTTCCCCGGCGGCGGCATCGAAGCCAACGAAACGCCTTTGCACGCGGCCTTGCGGGAAGCCCGGGAAGAAGTCGGTTTGTCGCCCGAACATCCCAAAGCCCTCGGCCAAATATCCAACCTGTATATTCCCCCGAGTCGAAATTTTGTTACGCCCATTTTGGCCGTCGCCGACGAAATGCCCCCGCTCTTTCCCGAGCCGTCGGAGGTCGATGAGGTGTTTTGGGTGAATATCGAGCGTTTGGCCCTGCCCGAAACCGTCAAGTTCAGCGCCGACATCAACCCCGGCTACGGACAAGTCCCGTACTTCGACGTTCATCCTAAAACACCGCTTTGGGGCGCGACGGCCATGATGCTCAACGAACTTTTGACGATATGGAAAGAATTTCGCCCTTGATTCTTTTTCCTTGCAACGCTACGGCAAGGGAAGCGTTGGATTCGCTTAACGTTTCCGTCGTTTTTGTGGACGACGAAAAATCGGGCACGACGGTTTATGGTTTTCCCGTCGAAGACAGACGGGCGTTGGCGCATTGGTTGTCGTCGCGGGTGTTGGCCGTTCCGGGAGGACCGAAAACTTTTCGTCGCAGAAAAGAAATCATTCAAAGTTTGGGGGTCGACGACGAGCGTTGGGCGACGGTCGTGCATCCTTCCGCCGTTGTTTCCAAATACGCAAACGTCGGCCGCAATGTTTACCTTGGTCCTTTTGCGACGATACACGCCGGCGCCACGATACACGACCATGCGGTTGTCATGGCGGGGGCCGTCGTGCATCACGACGTTGTCGTCGGCCCGTATGCGATGCTTTGCGCCCGGGCGGTTTTGGCGGGCGAAACGACCGTCGGCGAAGGCGCTTTCGTTGGGGCGGGCGCCTGCGTCCGGCAACAAACAACGATAGGGTCGGGGGCGTTGGTGGGTATGGGCGCGTGCGTCGTCGACGACGTCGCCCCTTATGCCGTTGTTGCGGGCAATCCCGCGCGCATTATTCGACCAAAGTGATTTTTATCATGTTCGTTCTTTGCCGGGCTTGCAAGGGCATGCTGGCGGTATTCACCACCCATTCCCCCGGACGGACAAGTTCTTGGGATTTGAGTATCGAAATAACGTCTTTTATTGTTTCGTTCGTACCTTCAAACGAGCTGTAATAAAACGCCCGAACGCCCCAAACCAAATTGAGCGCGTTGATGAGTTTTTCGTTGTCGGTGAAAATGAACACGGGCGCTTGCGGACGGTGTTTGGCGAGTTGGTAGGCGTTGTAACCCGAAACGGTCATGCCGATGATGGCTTTGGCGGAAATTTGCGAGGCGAGTTGGCAGGCGGTCAAACACACGGCGTCCGAATGGAAGGTGGGCGATGCGGGGTCGGGACGATAGTGTCGTTCGAATACGGCGGGGTGGTGTTCGGCTTGTTTGATGATGCGTTGCATGGTTTGCACCACGGCGACGGGATAGGCGCCGACGGAGGTTTCGCCCGACAACATGAGCGCGTCCGCGCCGTCGAGAACGGCGTTGGCGCAGTCGGTGGCCTCGGCCCGCGTCGGACGCGGATGGGTTATCATGGAATCCAACATTTGCGTGGCGACGATAACCGGACGTGCGGCGGCGTTGGATTTGGAAACAATTTGTTTTTGCCAAAACGGAACCTCTTCTATCGGTATTTCCACCCCCAAGTCGCCGCGGGCGACCATGACCGCGTCCGAAGCCTTGATGATTTCGTCTATGTATTCGAGGGCGGCGGGTTTTTCGATTTTGGCGATAATTCGCGCGTCCGAGTGGTTTTCTTTCAGTATTTTACGTAAACGGTAAATGTCTTCCGGGCTTTGCACGAACGACAATGCAATCCATTCGACGTGGTTCTTGGCGGCGAAGGCTACGTCCTGCAAGTCCTTTTCGGAAATGGCGGGCAACGAAACCCGGGTATCGGGGAGGTTCAAGCCTTTGCGGTCGCCGATGAGTTCGCCGTTGATGACCGTAAGCCTAACTTCGCTTTGTCCGTCCGTTTCCACGACCCGTAGTTCGATTTTGCCGTCTTCGACGAGGACGCGGTCGCCCGATTTTACGTCTTTGGCAAACGACGCGTATTCGATGGGTATTCGATTGCCCTCGCGTTCTTTGATGGCGGTGGAAAATACGATTTCGTTGCCCGGACGTATAGGGTACGCAGGGTCGAGCCGTCCGACGCGTAATTTCGGCCCTTGCAGGTCGAAAAGTATGGGAATGAAAAGACCGTGGTCTTTATTGATTTGCCGGACGAGGTCTATGGTTTTTTGATGGGTTTCGTGGTTGCCGTGTGAAGCGTTGATGCGGCACACGTCCAGACCGGATTCTACCATTTGGCAAAGCACTTCGTATTTGGCGCTGGACGGGCCAATGGTCGCTACGATTTTGGTTCGGTTCCAAACGGGTTTGAGTGTTTTCATGGGCTTGATGTTCCACGTGGAACGTTTGAAGGCGGAATTTACCCGCGTTGTTGCAAAAATACGAATTAACCGCCGTTTTCAAAATCCTTCAAAAACTCCGCCCAAACAACCGACAAACTTGCCGGGCAAATTGCGTCAAATTAAAATCAACGGCGTTTTCCAACCGTCAACCCAAAAATTGTTTTTGACCGAACGTGTTTTGAATTTGACTTGACGTTCCACGTGGAACATCGTTCGTCCGCAACGAATTTCGATACGCGCAACCATCAAAACCTTCTCGGCCAACGTCCCGCAAAAGTTCCACGTGGAACGTTCCAAACTGTTTTTATGAATAATTTTTGTATTTTTGTCGCAAACCGTCTATGCCTATCGTGGAATTGAAAAAACTTTCCATCGTCATCCCCGCCTACAATGAAGGCAAAACCATTCACCGCATCTTGGACAAAGTGCGGAATGTCCATCTTATAAACGGCATCGAAAAAGAAATTATCATCGTCAACGACCATTCCAAAGACGATACCGAACAGGCCGTACTTCGTTACATCGAAGCCCACCCCGAAATGAATGTCAAATATTTCAAACACGAAAAAAACATGGGAAAGGGCGCCGCCCTACATACGGGTATCCGCCATGCAACGGGCGAATTTCTCGTGATTCAAGACGCGGATTTGGAATACGACCCTGCGGAGTACAACGTTCTCATTGCCCCGATAGTGAACGGTTTTGCCGACGTCGTTTACGGCTCGCGTTTTGTCGGAGGCAGACCGCACCGCATACTCTTTTTTTGGCACACGATAGGAAACAAGTTTTTGACCTTTTTATGCAACATGTTTAGCAACCTTAATTTGACCGACATGGAAACGTGTTACAAAGTTTTCAGAACGGACATTATCCAAAGTCTTAAACTCAAAGAAAAGCGTTTCGGTTTTGAACCCGAGGTCACGTTGAAAATGTCGCGCGTCAAAGGCATAAGGATATACGAGGTCGGAATTTCCTATTACGGTCGAACGTATGAAGAAGGTAAAAAAATCGGTTGGAAGGACGGTTTCCACGCCATTTATTGCATTTTAAAATACGGTATGTTTCGTCTGTAACCCATGCCATGTTTCACGTGGAACGTCGTCAAACATCGCAAGCGCTTTGTTTCGCCGTTGGACTTTGGGTAGCGTACCCCAAACGACGACGGTAAACGTTGCTTGTGCGTAGACGACGTCACGACGTTTTTACGGTTTGTTTTGTCCTTCAAACGACCGGACAACAAATAATTTTTTATTTATTTTATAATAAAATAAGTTTTTTTATACAAAAGTATATTTTTATTGAGTAAAGAACACGGTTTACCCGGTATGGCGTGCACGAACGGGGCGGTTGTTGCCTTGCCGTTTGCGTTCGTTCCCGAATGAGGATAAATTTACCGACTTAATACTTTTGTCGGTTGAAATTTTGTATTAACTTTGTGAAATTCTCTTATCAAGTGGCCCATGGCGCTCAACCCGCTTCAAATCTACCAAAGGGCGAAAGAAAACCGGCTGACGGACGAAGACCGGGCATGGCTTGCCGCCCGGATTGAAGCGTATCCGTATTTTTCGTTGTTGCATTTGATAGCGGCGCGGGACGCGAAAGACGTTCCTCAAAAGCGTGCCGTCGGCGTGCTGTACGCACCCAATAAAAAACGTTTTCTGGATTTTGTCAGCGGACAAAACGACGAGGAGGCGCCGCCGCCGCCCGACCACTTCACCCCCCTAACCCTTGATTCGGGGGAAAACGCCCCCGTTTCCCGTACCCACGCCCCGCATTATTCCCAACCCCTTGCGTCGGATTTTCATTTTGCGCCTTTTGAACCGACGGTCGAAACGCCCGCGCAAACCTCGTCCGCCGTCGTCGAGAACGTTGTCGTCGAAACTGCGGTGGAACAAAAAGCGTCTGAGTTGCCTGTTGCCGAATCCGAACCCGGGCCGGACGTTCCCCCCGCGATGGAAACGTCCAAAGTCTTTTTGACCGAACCGTCAATTACATTCCCCAACGTCGAAGCAACCCCCGTTTCCGAATCGCAGAGTTTTTCCGTCCAAGCCGAGGCTTTCAATTGGCGGCTCAACGCGATGTTGGATTTTCGAATGAGGATGTTTGCGGAAATGGGCGAAGAGATACGGACGCAAATGCGGCGTTACGCCCCGATGTTGACGGTAAGCGCCGTCGTTTTCGAGCCGGAAACGACGGCTTCGGCGGTTGCGACCCCGAACGCCGTTGCCAACGAGGCCGAATTAAAAAGCAAAGATTCGCCGACGACGCCCGACCCGCAAAAAAACGAACAATTATTTATGGGCAGGTTCGTTATGCCCGATTTCGCCCCCAAATCGCCGACGCTCGACTTGGCCGAATCCATTCCTTACGAAGAGTGGCTTGCCGCGGTTGAAGAGCATTCGGACGAGGTCGTCCTGCACATCGGCGGCGGATTGCCCCCGAAAATTTACACGCGTTCGTTTACTCGATACGTTCAACCGAAGTTCGACCCCAAGCCCGCCACCTTGTACGCCGGCGATGCGATGCCTTTGCGCGAAATCCTCGACGCCATTTCCGCATTCGACGCCGCCCTCGCTTCAACCCAAACATCACAACCCGCCGAAACCCAAAAATCCGAATCCCAACCCGCAAGGGTCGTTTCCGAATCGATGCAGCGCTTCGTCGAACCGACCTTCAACGCCTCGGAGCCGAAAACCGAACCCGAAGCGCCAAAGACCCGGCAAACCATGCAGGAAAAACTCGATCGCATGACCTCGGGTACCGTAGGCCGATTTATTCCCAAGTCCGACGAAACGCCCAAAGCGGAAGAAGCGCCGCAAACCATCGCTTCGTCCACTGAAAATAATGAAGAGTCGCTTTCACGACTGAGACGCATTACGTCGGAATCGATGACGCGCTTTTCGCCCGAGAAGCCCGTTGAAACGAGTGGTCGCATCGTTTCCGAATCGATGCGACGGTTCGTAGACCCCGATTTTTCCATCGGCCCCCTGAACATGTCTCACTCAAAACCGGAAGAACCCGCCCCGGACAAAGACAAAGGTAAAGCCGAAAGTCTAAGCCGATTTATACCTCCTGCGCCGTCCACCGCCTTGCCCAAAATTACCGTTCCCAAAAAAGATTCAACGGAAAAAGGAGTGAAGTTTGAGCGTATCAGTTCGGTTTCGATGAGCCGGTTCGGACGCGACGGCACGGCGGATGCACCGTCTTCCACTTCTTCATCAATGGAAGAAAATGCTTTGCCTCCCGTCAATCCCGGAGAACGTATCGTTTCCGACTCGATGCGTCGGTTCGTAGATTTGTCTTTCATCGAAGAAGCGACAAGCGATGTTCCTGTACGCCGTATTATTTCCGAATCTATGACCCGGTTTGCGAAAGCGGACAATCCTGCCGCAAAAACCGAAACGCCGGTTCCCGCCGCAAAAACCGAAACGCCGGTTGCCACCGCAAAAGCCGAAACGCCGGTTGCCACCGCAAAAGCCGAAACGCCGGTTCCCGCCGCAAAAGCCGAAACGCCGGTTCCCGCCGCCAAACCCGAAACGCCGGTTCCCGCCGCAAAACCCGAAACGCCGGTTCCCGCCGCAAAAACAGATTATTTTACAAGCGCTCAAACGGCTTCCGTTAAGCGCATTACCATAAAAATCACGTCGGAACAGACAAAAATGTTTAAGCCGGGAGCAATTGAACGGCTTAAAGCTCAAACGCCGACGCTCGTCGAAACAACGCCGACGCTCGTCGAAACAAGTCCGGCGTTCGTCGAAACAACGCCGACGCTCGTCGAAACAACGCCGACGCTCGTCGAAACAACGCCGACGCTCGTCGAAACAAGTCCGAAAACGGTGGAAAATCTCGAT
>CALAJH010000035.1 GCA_937922655.1 uncultured Bacteroidia bacterium | reverse complement strand
GTCGATGCACCCGAGGCGGACAAGGTCGTCGATTGCCCGACGCAAATCGTTGCGGGGGAAGCGGAGGCGGTTACGCTGGGTAGGGGATTGACGGTAACGGTAACGGTTTGGGTGTTGGTACACGAAGCGCCGTCGGTGCCGGTGACGGTGTAGGTCGTGGTCGTACTCGGAGTGGCAACGACGCTCGCGCCTGTGATTGTAGACAAACCCGTGGCCGGAGCCCATGTATAAGCCAGCGTACTCGAACTTGAAGCCGTCAGAGTCACGGGCGTACCTTGACATGCGGCGCCCGACGGGTTGGCGGTAATGGTAATCGTGGGGACGCCTACGGTAACTTGTATCGTGGGGCCGGGGGTGCGAATAGGGCCGTTTTCTTCGTTGCAACCCGTGGTTATCGTCAAGCGGCGAAAACAGGTGGTTGCGGTTTGTACGGGCGGGTCGTAATCGAGGCCCGTGGCGCCGGGGATATCCACCCATCCGCTACCGGTACAATTGGCCAAACGTTGCCATTGATAAGCGACGCCGTTGCACTGCGTGGGCAAATCCACCACTGTGGCAGGGGTGCCGGTGATGACGGTGGGGTCGCCGTTGGGGCAAATCGTTTGGTCGCCGGAAAACGTGCCGTCGCTCGTAACTTCGAAATACGTATAGTTTACCGTCATAACGAAGTCCCCCGGCAAGATGCGTTGGTAATAAGCGTCGCATAAAGCGTCGGTGGTCGGCCATGTACGTCTAAACTCGGTAGTGGTGCGAATGGTCCAGCCCGTTGGGTTGCAGGAAGAGGCGGAAGTTTGCGAGGGAAAACAGGACGGATTTAACGTTAGGGGGGGCAATTGACAAAATCCTTCCGTACTGACGTTGCAAAAAAGCGGGCCGTAAGAATCGCTGCACGGACCCGTAACATATATTCGAGCCTCGTTTTGCCATGCGCCGTTGCGTGCATGGTAACGGATGCTCGCCTGCATGGAATTGACCCAATAGCATGCGTAAGAAGTGTAGATGTCGAAGTAGAAGAATTGTGTTCCCGCCGAGGGGCCGCATGAATTTACGGTTAAGTCGTTGTCCAAATCGACGACGTATGCGGGGTCGATAACGACGGGAAAAACCCTTTCCGGGGCGTTGAGCCACGCATTGGGAACCCAGACATTCAATATTGCGCCGTCGGAAGTGTTTTCGACGGTGTAGCATCCTTTTAAGGGTACGGAACGTTCGGGGGAGGAATCGTAATACAGCGGAAGCTCGAAACCCCCCATTCTTTGGCCGGCGACGTTTACAACGGCCAAACTTCCTTGCCATTTGCCATCGACAAACTCGCCGGAATTGTAAGTCAAATTCCATCCGGCGGGCAAACGCACTTTCTCGGAAAAAACGGAATATTCGCCGGCGGTCTGAATGGGATGGCGAATGAGCCAGTCGGTTTTTAGAAGCATGGCACGAAGCTCGTGGCGCATATCCACCCCGGGCCAACGTTCGGGGTAAGTCAGCGTTCGTCCGTCAAAAACCGGGGAAGAATACACGGCGGCTTGGCCGTTAAACGTTGCATTTTCCCCCCAAACGACGGGCGAAGCGTATTCGGCAACGACCGAACCATCGGGCCGAACTCGAAACGGATATTGTTGGTTTTTGACGACGAAATCGGCGCCGTCTTGGTCGACGTCGTCGTTAACGGTGCGCCAAAAACCTTGTGCGTCGCGATAGTGCATCGCGCCAAGGCATTTTTTTGCTTGAAAAGTTCCGTTGGGCAATAGAAAATATTTGGCCGTAGCGGTACGCATGTGGATGAGTTCGACGGCGCCGTCGGCCTCGGGCGACAATGCCGACGCAAACTCGGGGTGAAGGCGGAAATGCTCGGGAGTGATGTTTTCCACGTAATCCCTAACCGTTGAAAAGCCGTGGGCGACATAACGTGCCGACGGATGACGGCCTTGTATTCCCTCTGTCAATTCCCACCGATGATTATGTATGGTTTGGGCGCTTTGACTCCCGCCCGGTTGTGCGAGGAGCTCAGCCGCCCCAAAAAGCGTCAAAAAAAGTGAAAAGGCAAAAAATTTCATCGGATTGTAGGCTACAATTTATTTAACTTGCAAATTAAGTAAGTTATCGGCACTTGTTAAGCTATATTGAAACGTTGTGGGAAAAAAAACGACAATATGCGAACAATTATTGAAGAAATGATTAAGGGCTTTTTCGTTTTTTATTTTCCATTCCAAAGGTTTGGAAAAAACGAGCCAATAGTGCAAAACAAGCAACGATGCGAAGGAGAACGTTCCAATTTGGTTCTTAAATTTTGGGGATAAATGGCTGTCGTTTTAATTCGTGTCGATTCTTTCTAGCGTTATCGGTTTGACGCCGGCGCAAAAAGCATGGTTTTGTGTTTTGCTTTTTTTACGATATTTGAATTTTTACGAGCGGGGTGTTGTGCGATGCGTTCATCACGCAAGTAAATGCATGCTTTTGGGCCTGTGGATATTTTTTTTATTTTTTTCATCGTTATCGGTTTAGCGTTACCGCTTTGGGGGGTGCGCATAGGCGTTGTCGTCGCGTTCGTATCGTTATCGACGACGCCCGTCCGTGCCAAACAACTCTTGGCGGATTTGGATTTCGAGAACGGCCACTGGACTCTGGTCGGCGTACGATTGTACAATTATCATCCCGTCGAGATGCAAAAACGTCTCGGTACGTTTCTGCTCACCGATTCCGCCGCCTTGCAAACCCTAAAAAAAAAGTGGATTTTTTCCCCGTTCTTGGACGACGACTGCGATTATCATTACGCTCTTAAATTTTATCAAGGCAAAACTTTGCGCAAAACCTTAAAGGTCAATTTGCATTGCGATTACATCACCGACGGCAAGCTTTCTTACCATTTCAACCCGGCGTTGTTGGAAGAATTTGCGGGTTTGTATTCGCGGGCGCCGTGGGCCACGCTCACTTTCCGCAACCTTGATTCGCTACGAAAGGCGATTGCCAAATTGTCCCAACGCGAGGAGGTGTTGTTTTACGAACATGTGGAAAAATATCGTTTCGACGGGTTTTACGTTCGGGGATTGGACGCGTTGACGTGGAACGTAAACCGGGATTCGTTGACCGAGGCCGTTCGGGACGCATTGGTCGAACGGGTCGGCCGGCCCGAAAACCCTTCCGACCCTTTGCCTTTTGTCTTTGAACCGTTGATATTTTACGTCGAAAACGATTTTTCTTTGTCCATGCGCTGGAAGGTGTATTGCGAAAAAAAACACGCTTCGGTCGCCGGCCCCGGGTACGTCGCCACCGGGTGGCGCGAACATCTTCACCCCATGGAAAACGGAGAAACGGGGCTGCAGCTCACGTTTATCGGTATGGATGCCAAAACCGCACAAAAATTTATACGGGAAGGATAATCTCGCCAAGGTTTTATCGACGCGATATGACGCATATCGCTCGGTGGAATTGACGTTGCCGTCCGCGTCTGGGAGGTCGCCCGCGCTTAGGTCTGCGTCTCGCCCACGGGCCGGGCAAACAAGTCGAATTCGGCGGCGTCGTAGACGACAACCTCGTAAAATTCGCCGATTCTCAATTTTTTTCGGGTCGAAATCAATATTTCGTTGTCCACCTCGGGAGAATCGGCCTCCGAACGTCCAACGAAAAATTCTCCTTCCCTGCGGTCGACGACGACTTCCAACACGCGTCCGATTTTTTCTTGATTGAGTTCAAAGGAAATCCGTTGTTGGGCTTCCATGACTCTATCGGCGCGTTCTTGTTTGGTTTCGTCGTCTACATCGTCCTCGAAGCTATGCGAATGGGTGTTTTCCTCGTGGGAATAAGTGAAAACGCCGAGTCTGTCGAAGCGCGTGGTTTCGATAAAGTCCAGCAGTTCTTGGACGTCGTCTTCGGTTTCGCCGGGATGGCCGACGAGCATGGTGGTACGGAGGGTGAGGCCGGGGATTTCGTCTCGAAAGCGGGCAATCAAGTCGATGGTTTTTTGTTTGTTCAATCCCCGACGCATGACGGCAAGCATTTTGTCGGAAATGTGTTGAAGGGGGATGTCGAGGTAGTTGCAGATGTTTTTTCGCTTGCGGATAACGGGTAAAATTTCAAACGGAAAGCCGGCCGGATAGGCGTAATGCAGGCGAATCCAACGCAGGCCGTCGACGTCGGCAAGGGCGTTGAGCAGGTCTTCGAGCCGTCTTTTTCCGTAAACGTCGATGCCGTAATAACTCAGGTCTTGGGCGATGAGCATGAGTTCTTTGACTCCGCGCGAAACCAAAAACTTTGCTTCGGCAACCAAAGAATCGATTTCTCGGGAACGATGGGCGCCGCGCATAATCGGAATGGCGCAAAAGCTACATTTTCGGTTGCATCCCTCGGAAATTTTAAGGTAGGCGTAATGGGACGGGGTGGTGACGAGCCGTTCGCCAATAAGTTCGTGTTTGTAATCGGCGTTGAAACGCGCCAAGATGGCGGGCAAATCCATGGTGCCGAAATAACCGTCGACTTCGGGGATTTCCTCGGCCAATTCGTTTCGGTAGCGCTCGGAAAGGCATCCCATAACGAAGAGCCGGTCGATGTTTCCGGCTTTTCGTTCTTCGGCGTAATCCAATATCGCTTGGATGGACTCTTGTTTGGCGCGGTCGATGAAACCGCAGGTGTTGATCACGACGATGTTGGCCTTGTCGGTTTCGTGTTCGGCGTCGACGTTGTTGGCGCGAAGTTGGGTAAGCAAGACTTCGGAGTCCACTCGGTTCTTGGAGCATCCGAGCGTAATGACGCTGACTTTGTCGGTACGTTTTTTGGTTTTCACGTCGGCAAGACTATGCCAAAAGCCGACGAACGATTTCTCCGGGAGTAATGCCTTCGGCTTCGGCGTTGAAACTGGTAACGATGCGATGTCTCAAAACGGGGACGGCCACGGCACGAACGTCTTCGACGTCGGGAGAATGTTTGCCGTGCAAGAGCGCGTGGGCCTTGGCGCCCAAAACCAAGTATTGCGACGCCCGCGGACCCGCCCCCCAATTGATTAATCCCTTAACGGAATCGGGTTGTAAAGAATTTCCTACGCGGGTTTTATTTACCAACTTAACGGCGTAATCGACGACGTTGTCGGGTACGGGCACCCGCAAAATCAAGTCTTGGTAGTATTCGATTTCTTGTGCCGACATCACCGCCGAGGCTTTGGCCGTGTTTTGGCCCGTGGTGGCCTTGACGATGGCGATTTCTTCTTCAACCGACGGATAATCCAAATACAAATTGAACATGAACCGGTCGAGTTGGGCTTCGGGCAGGGGATAGGTTCCTTCCTGTTCGATGGGGTTTTGGGTGGCCAAAACAAAAAACGGGGTTTGGAGTTTGTGGGTCGCGCCCGCGACGGTGACCTTTTTTTCCTGCATGGCTTCGAGGAGGGCGGCTTGGGTTTTGGGCGGGGTACGGTTGATTTCGTCGGCCAAAACGATGTTGGCGAAAATCGGCCCGTGGATGAACTTGAAGCGTTTTCGGCCCGTGGCGGGGTCGTCCTCAAGGATTTCGGTACCGAGGATGTCGCCGGGCATAAGGTCGGGTGTAAACTGGATGCGGCTGAATTTAAGAGCCAGCGCGTCGGCCAACGTCGAAATCAACAGCGTCTTGGCCAATCCCGGAACTCCCACCAACAGCACGTGACCCCTGCAAAATATTGCCGTTACCAACTTGTCCACGACGTCCTGTTGTCCGACGATGACCCGGCCGATTTCGGCTTTGAGGCGGCGAAAAGCGTCTTGGAGCGAGCGTGCCGCTTCGACGTCCGAACTAAACTGCATACCGTTTCTTGAATGAGCCGCAAAAATAAGCAAAAGCCCGTATTTTTTAGGGACGACAAAAAAATTTTGCATTCCCAAAATTCCGCGCTAACTTTGCACCCGCAAACCCCGCCCTGGTGGCGAAATTGGTAGACGCACCATCTTGAGGGGGTGGCGCCGGTTACGGCGTGCCGGTTCGAATCCGGCCCAGGGCACACCATCGCGTTCTTTCCGCCTTTCGTTGATTAAAACAACAATGTATGCGTCTGATGTCGCGCCCCGCCATGGAATCCGTCGTTAATCTTCCCGGTTCCAAAAGCGAAGCCAATCGTCTTTTAACCTTTGCCGCCCTTGTCGGAAACGATTTTTGCATCGAAAACATACCGAATGCCGACGACGTACAAATTTTTTTGACCGCCCTGCGCACCGCGGGAGTCAAGTGGTCGCCGGAAAACGAAAAAATTTACGTCCACGGGCGGATTCAAGACGCCACCCCCGAAAACGTTGTCTTGGATATGGGTATGGCGGGAACGGCCGCACGGTTCTGGATGGCTTTGGCCTGCTTTCGACCCGGAGAAACCACTCTCACGGGTGACGAACGGCTTTGCCAACGGCCCATGGCGCCCTTGATAGACGCGCTCAACGGTGCGGGCGCCGACCTCGCCTGTCTTCAAAGGCCCGGTAAATTGCCCGTTAGAATTAAAGGCAGGCCCGACTTTTGCCCCGACGAATTTCGGTTGCAGGCCGGGGTGAGCAGTCAATTTTTGTCGGCGCTGTTGTTGTGCGCTCCCGTACTCAAAACCGGCGCGCGCATCATTTACGATCGCGAGCGTGCCGTTTCCCGGTCTTACGCGGATTTAACCATCGGTTTGTTGAAAAACGTCGGCGCGGAGTGGAAAATCACAACCTTCGGTTACGAACTCGTCTCGTGCCGGCCGGCGAATGGGGCAAGCGTCGAAAGCGATTGGTCGGCCGCGTCTTATCCCCTTGCCGCCGCCTTGTTGCAAAAGACGCGCCTTACCCTCGCCGGCCTCAAATCCGGTTCGTTGCAAGCCGATGCCGCCCAACTCGAAAAATACCGCGCATGGGGGCTGAAAACCGAATTTGTCCCCGAAGGTCTGCGGGTTGCCAACGACGCCGGACTTTTGGCTCAACCCTTCGATTGGGACTGTTCCAACACACCCGATTTGGCCCCGACATGGGCGGTATTGGCGCTTTTTACCGGCGGAAAATGCACGCTGTCGGGTTTGCAAACGCTAAAACACAAAGAAACCGACCGTATCGCCGCCCTCAAAAACGAATTACAAAAATTTAACGCCGAAGTCGAGGCCGACGAAAACAAAATAACCCTAACCCCCGATGTTTTCCCCCCCTCCGCGCCCCGCGTGCAAACGTACAACGACCACCGCATGGCCATGGCGTTTGCATTGACGGCGCTCTCGGCGTGTGGCGTTTGCATTGAGAATCCGGGCGTGGTTTCAAAGTCGTTTCCGGGTTTTTGGGACCAGGCAAAAAAATGGGGGATTTGCCACGTACCTTTTTAGCGCCTTAAACCCAAGCGGCATCGAAAACCAACCGAGAATAAACCAAGAAGCGCCTAAACGTGTTTCGCATTCCCAAATTTTGTTTATTTTTGTCAAAATATTTCGTGATGGCACACCGGGCAAAAGGCAGGGTGGTATACAACGACTTTGAAGGCGGTTTTTGGGGACTTGAAACCGAGGACGGACGCAAACTCCGCCCCAACGACGGCCTGCCCGACGCATTCCGCGTTTCGGGCTTGAACGTCGAATTTGAGTACGGGGAATCGTCGTTGTTTTCGTTTTCGATGTGGGGCGAAAACATAGATTTGGTATCGATACACAAAATATGACGCTTCGTTTCGGAGTTGGTCTGCTCTTGGGAGCGGCAATGCTTGGGGGGTGCGTGCGAAAAATCGACTACGACCCTTCCGACAGAAATTGGTTTCCCGCCGTCGAAGGGCGATATCGCATTTACAAGGTCGATTCCGTCAAATACGTTCGTTGCGGCAACTGTACCACTTTTGACACGCTTATCGGCACCAAAAACAACAAATACAACAAAGTGGTACGCACCTTGTTTCGCAAAGACCTCACCGACAGCGTCGAAACCGACCTTCGCGAACGCGTAACCCATCGTTTGCACGTCCATTTCGCCCCCTTCGACTCTTCGACGGGTTCCTACGGCCCTTTCGATTTTTTTCAGGTCTGGACGCAGTACAAAGACCAATATCAAGCCGAGCGCATCGAGGCGAATATCAAATACGTCGTTTTGCGTTTTCCGCCCTCCACCAAGATAACGTGGAACGGCAACGAGTTCAACGCCCTAGGACGAGAAAACTATCGTTATCTTTCCCTCGATTCGACGGTCGTCGTCAATGGACGGACCTTCGAGGGATGCGCCGTGGTTTTGCAACGCCAAAGAAAAAGCTTGACCGAAGATTTTTATACCTACGAAATCTATGCTCCCGGGGTTGGGTTGATAGAACGTTATAACTACGACCATACTTTTTACGTTGGGTCGGAGGCCAACGGCGACCTTTATTTCGAGATGCAAAGGGGAAGCGTCGAACATCTGACGCTTTGGGAACACAATTATTATTAACCCAAAAAGTTGGCATTCTTGAAAATATGGCAAAGACGACGGTTTTTTTGCTTAATTTTGGCGATTGAATCCGTCTTTTTTTTACGCCAAAACATTCGGACGGCGCAAGCCGCCCGGCGCTAAAAGAATCAAACACAACGAATGGTAAAATACGAAATTATAGACGAAACGGCGGTATTGACGCTGGACATGGAAGGTTATTCGACCAACGTCATTAACGAAGCGTCGATGACGGCCTTTGCCGAGGCGGTGTCGAAAGCCGTTGAAGATTCGGCGGTCAAGGGCGTGGTCGTTACCTCGGGGAAAAAAGAGTTCGTCGTCGGCGCCGACCTCAATATGCTCAAAGGCATGAACGACGCCGCGCAAATATTCGAGGCCACAAAAAAACTCAACGAACTGTTTCGCAAACTCGAAACCTGTGGAAAACCGGTGGTGGCGGCCATCAACGGTACGGCTTTGGGCGGCGGTTACGAACTGGCGTTGGCTTGTCATTACCGTGTTGCGGTAAACAATCCGAAAATCGAAATTGGATTGCCCGAGGTACAGTTGGGCATATTTCCCGGCGGGGGCGGAACGCAGCGTTTGCCTCGAATGGTCGGTATTCAAAAAGGTTTGGAACTTATTTTGCAAGCCAAACGCCTGCGTCCGCAAGAGGCCTTGCAAGAGAAAATGATAGACGCGCTCGTCGAAACGCAGGACGAGCTCATTCCCCACGCCGTCCAATGGATTAAGGAAACGGGCCGCAAAGTACAGCCTTGGGATGAAAAAGGCTTCAAAATCCCCGGCGGCGGGGTCATGACCCCGCAAAACGCCCAAGTGTTCACGGCGGGCATCGCCTTGACGCGCAAACAAACCTACGGCAACTACCCGGGCGCGCGTTACGCCATGAGCGCGATATACGAAGGCATGCTTTTGCCCTTCGACCGGGCGCTCGTCGTCGAATCGCGCTATTTCACCAAGGCCTTGATGACCAAAGAGGCCAAACACATGATTCGCACGCTCTTTTTCCACCTCCAAGAGGCCAACAAGGGCGGCGCGCGACCCAAAGACGTTCCCGAAACGACGATAAACAAGGTGGGTATGTTGGGCGCCGGCATGATGGGCGCCGGCATCGCCTACGTTACCGCTACCGCCGGCATGAACGTCGTTCTAAAAGACGTTTCCAAAGAAGCGGCCGAAAAAGGTAAGGAGTACTCTAAAAACCTGCTCGACAAAAAACTTTCCAAAGGCCACCTTTCCAAAGAACGCTACGAGGAGCACTTGAGCCGAATCTTGACCACCGGCGACCCCAAGGATTTGACCGGCTGTGACTTGGTTATCGAGGCCGTGTTTGAAGACCGGGCCTTGAAGGCCAAAGTTACGCAAGAGGCCGAGGCCGTCATGAACCCCGAAGGCGTATTTGCATCCAACACCTCGACCTTGCCCATTACGAGCTTGGCCGAAGCCTCGTCGAGGCCCCACAATTTCATCGGCATGCACTTCTTTTCTCCCGTGGACAAGATGCCGCTCGTTGAAATAATCATGGGCAAACAAACGTCGTCCTTTGCTTTGGCCATGGCGATAGATTACGTCAAAAAAATCAAAAAAACCCCCATCGTCGTCAACGACAGCCGGGGCTTTTTCACTTCGCGCGTCTTTGCCACTTACGTTGGCGAAGGGATAAGTTTGTTGGTCGAGGGTTGTCCGGCGGCGTTGGTGGAAAACGCGGGCAAACAGGCGGGCATGCCGGTCGGCCCCTTGGCGTTGGCCGACGAGGTCAGCCTCAGCCTCATGCTGCACATTATCAAACAAACCGAAGAGGATACGGGTCAAGCCATCAACGAACCCCGCGCCCAATTGGCCCGTCTTTTTGTCGAAAAGCTCGACCGCCCCGGAAAAAAAGCCGGCAAAGGCTTCTACGAATACCCCAAGGACGGTAAAAAATACCTTTGGCCCGAACTCGCCACCCATTATCCCGTTCGCGACGACCGCCCCGATTATCTTACCATGCAAAAGCGCATGTTGCACGTACAGGCGCTCGACGCCGTGCGCTGTTTGGACGAGGGCGTGGTGCGCGAAGCGAAGGACGCCGACGTCGGTTCGATTATGGGTTGGGCGTTCGCGCCCTATACGGGCGGCGTTATCAGTTACATCGACTACGTCGGCGTTGAGAAGTTCGTCGCCGAATGCGACGAATTTCACCAAAAGTACGGGGCCCCCTTCGCCCACTACGGTTCGCATTACGCCGAACGCTTTGTCGTTCCCGAATCGCTAAGAAAAATGGCCGCCGAAGGCCGTCGTTTCTATCAGGATTGACAAAATCATCACAAACCGCGGGGGCTTTTCAAAGCCCCCGGTTTCGTTTTTAACGCCCTTAATAAAATCAGACGTTTCGTGGGCGCAACCGATAACGATAAAATCTATTCTCCGAAAAATTCAACTTGTTATTTAAGATACATTCCGATTTTATTCATTCTTATTCAACGCCGCTATCGTTTTTTGTGACGTGTTTTATTATTGTAAGCCAAAACGATTTACACGCTTGCTTTCGTCGGCCGCGCGCAACGTTATTGGGATTTGGCGGGAACGAAGAGGCGGGTCGTTGCTTTTTCATCGTCGTCCAACTCTTCGTAAAGCTTGCTTACGGTTTTGTAGAAAAACGGAACGACGAATTCCGGGGCTATGTCGCGCCACGGGCGCAAGACGAATGCCCGGAGGTGGAGGCGCGGATGCGGTACGACGGGGGTATCGTTGCGAACGTCGTCGCCAAAGGTTAGGATGTCGATGTCCAAAGTTCGGGGTACAGGCGGACCGTAGGTTTTGGGTCTTCCGTGACGGCATTCGATTTCTTTTACCCGATTTAAGAATCTTTCGGCCGACAAATCCGTTCGACAAAACGCGACGGCGTTTAGGTAGGCAGGGTGTGAATCCACCCTCCACGGTTCGGTTTCATAAACGGGGGACAGCACAAGGACTTGCAAATGCTCCGCCGCCGATAAAATGTATTTTTCTCTATCGCCGAGATTGGAACCGAGGCCGACGAAAACGTCCGTCATCGCTCGAAGTTTTCGACAAGTTTTTTTAGCCCCTCTTCAAATGAAATTTGGGGGGTGTAACCCAATTTTTCGCGGGCGGCGTTGACGTCGGCCAAAGAGTGTTTGATGTCGCCGGCGCGTTCGTTGCCCAATATTGGTTCGATGTTCGTTCCTAGGATGCGATTGAGTGCGGCGACGAGTTCAAGGAGGGTAAAGTTGGTTCCACAGGCGATGTTGAACACGTCCCCGGCCACATTGGGGGCGGTGCAGGCCAGCAGGTTGGCCGAAACGTTGTTGGCGACGAAGGTAAAGTCCCGGCTTTGAGAGCCGTCGCCGTAGATGGTCGGCCGTTCGCCTCGGAGCATGGCCCGCAAAAACTTGGGTATGACCGCCGAATACGGCGAACCCGGGTCTTGGCGGGGGCCGAAAACGTTGAAATACCTCAAAGATACCGTTTCCAAGCCGTAAACCCGACTAAACACCCGACAATAATATTCGCCCGTCAGTTTGGAAACGGCGTAGGGGGATTTGGGCGCCGGCGTGAGCGTTTCCACTTTCGGCGAAACGGGACTGTCTCCGTAGACCGACGACGACGAGGCGTACACCACGCGCGAGACTTTTTTTTCCATCGCCGCGTAAAGGATGTTAATCGTGCCGTTGACGTTGACGTGGTTGGAGGTAATGGGGTCGGCGATGGAACGGGGGACGGACGGCAAAGCCGCTTGATGCAAAACGAAGTCGACGCCTTCGATCGCTTTGAGGGCCACGTGATAGTGGGTCATATCTCCTTCTATCAACTCAACGTCGTTGAGGAATGGGGCAAGATTTTGTTTGCGTCCGGTGAGAAAGTTGTCCAAAACCCGTACGTTGTCGCCGCGTTTGAGGATTTCTTCGACCAAATTGGAGCCGATGAATCCGGCGCCGCCCGTTACCAAATATTTCGCCATAATTGTCGCAAAGCTACGAAATTTATCGAAAGTCGAACGAACGAAGCAGAGGGGTGGCTTCGGAAACCGGCACGAGGGCGGAGTAATCGGGTTTGTAACGTCGCCAGAGTTCGGCGCCGACGTGTATCGGCCCTGCGCGATAAATATCGTTCTCGAGCTCGCCGGTTGCATGTTTGACCGCGTCGGCGTAAGGTTTGACGTAGTTGTTCCAGAGCGAGGCGGCGCGTTCGGCGAAAGCCGCCCGAAGCGCAACAAAATGCTCGAAACCCACGGCGCATAAAGCCATCGAAGCGTCGTCGCCGGCGCGTTCCGCAATTTTTTTTATAAAAAACGTTTTCCATTCTTCGAAGTTGTCGGCGGCCAAAAGCGTTTCCGCCAACAGATACTCGAAATGAAAAGGAGAGGGGAGGTAGTGAAAACAGCCGTCGGTGGCGGCAATGATTACCGTGGGTGCGGGAACGGCGGCGGCGGCGGTGCGCAAAGCGAAACCGCCCGCGCTCAAACAATTGGACAGCGGCGAATCGCCGTAGAGTTGGTCGAAAGCGTCGGCGGGACGGGCGAGGTCGTCGGCCGTGAGTTGTTGTAGGCCGACCTTGGGGGTCCATGCGTATATACGTGCGTCCCCCGCCCAAACGACCCGATAAAACACGGCGTCGTCGGTGGCCGAAAACGCCGCCGATGCGAACGCCAGCGGAAAACGCCGCACCAACCGACCCTTGATTTTACCCCTCGCAGGATGAATTTCGTCCAAATCTTTGAGGGCGGTGAAAAGGGTTTGGCCCAGTTCACGGGCAAAGGCGTCGTCGAGGCGATCGATGGCGGCGTGAACCGCAAATTCAACGGCGGCACGGGCGGCGCCCGCCGCCAAGCGCGCGCCCGTTTCCCCGCCCTCCTCGGACCCCGAGCGTTCCGCCCCACTGCCGCCCATACCGTCGTAAACGCCAACCCATCCCCCTTCGGCGTCCACGACCAAGGTCGGCTCCGCGTCTTCGCCCGAACCCGCGACCTTCTCCAAATTGAAAGTCCACCCTTCCATACCCCCAAATTTACATCAAATACCCGGGTCGATTTCATTTAAAATCGTCGCCAAACCCCACGATTGCAAAAGAACCCCGGACGTTTGTTTGCCGCACCTCGGGGTCTTCGAGTACGAACCAAATTTTATGGAATCGGGTGTCGAATGACGAATCAAGCGGGCTTTTGCCCAATCGTTGTCGTTGGTCGTAAGAATTCGCATCTTCGCCGCATCGGTCAAGTACAAATAAACGGAAATGTTTATATTGCGTCGTTAAATCGAAATGCGATGAAACAAGCGATATTACTGCTCTTGGCGTGGGCGTCTTGGAGCGCGGCGCCGGCATTCGGACAAACGTGTTCGGGAGAACAGACGTTTACCTTTTCCGCCGGAACGATTAACGACGGTTCGGCTTCGGGCAACTACTCCGACGGACTCAATTGCGGCTTTTTGATTCAAACGCCGGGCGCGGCTTCCTACACTTTGACCTTCACCGAATTTGCGCTTCAAAACGGTCCCGACAAACTCATAGTTTATCGCGGTGCAAGTCCCGCCGCCGAAGTTCATGCCGTTTTAACGGGTTCGACGATTCCGGCTCCCTTGACCGTCGACGCTTCGGCCGTTTACCTACGTTTTGTCACCGACGGCTCGGTGAACGACGCCGGATGGACGCTGAACTACGCCGTCGATTCTCCGCCCCCCGGCCCGTCGTGTGCCGGAACGACTCTCGTTTTCGCTCCCAACGGCACGATAAACGACGGTTCGGGCATCGGAAATTACTCGTCCAATCTTGACTGTCGATGGATTCTTTCGCCCTCGGGCGCCAAAACCCTCACTCTCACCTTCACGGAGTTCGACCTTCAGCTTGTCAACGACGTGGTCGAAATTTACAGCGGCGACGTCGAAAATCCTGCCAATCTGGTGGCCGCTTATTCGGGTTCGGCATTGCCGCCGTCGGTAAGCGTGCAAGGAAACCCCGCCAAAATGTTGGTGGTATTTCGCACCGACGCTGCGGTCGAAGCGGCCGGTTTTACCTTCGATTATTTTTCGTCGTCGGGCTTTTGCGCCGGCCCGTCGCTGCTCACCGACGTGTCGGGTACCGTTACCGACGGTTCCGGCCCCGCCAATTACGCCAACAACGCCAACTGCTCTTGGCGCATCCAACCCCAATATCCTCCCGACCGTATTCGCATCACCTTCACCGAATTCAACACCCAAGCGGGTGCGGACTTTGTGCGCGTCTACGCCGGCGCCGACGCGACCGCAACCCTTTTGGGTACTTTTTCGGGTACGAGCGTACCCGCACCCATCGTCGTCGAAAATCCGGCGGCCTTCGTCCTTTTTACTTCCAACTCAACGACCAGACGTCCGGGTTGGAGTTTTGACTACAATCTGGAATACAACCTTTGTTCGCCGCCGTCCAACCTGCAAGTTTCCGTTTCGGGCGACGCCGCCCTTTTGACGTGGACCCCTCACGGCGGCGCCGCCGCCCCGTACCTCCTCGAAGTAACCGGGCAAGGCGGATACGGCTTTTCCATCTACCTGCCCGTCGGCACGAGCGAATACACAATTTTTAATCTTCCGGCGGGGCGCGATTACACCGCAACGCTTACCGCGCTTTGCGCCGGCGATTCGCCTTTGACCGTCGATTTTGAAACCGAATGTCCCGCACCCTCGCTTCCCGTCGTAGACGTTTTTACCCAAACCGACGACTACGTCGCCATCTATTGGAATACCCATCCCGACGTGCCCAATTACGCTTACGAACTTTACGCGCAAAGCGTTCTTGTTCAAAACGGTACGGTGGCGCAGGGCTTTGTGGACTTTGCCAATCTCGATGCGGGTACGGATTATGTTTTTCGTCTTTACAACCAATGTTACAACGGCCCGTCCTCGACGTATTTGGAAACGACGTTTTCCACGCCCTGCCTTGCGCCCGATGGCGTGAGCGCTTTTGCCACCGAAACCGAGGCGACGTTTTCTTGGAACGCGGTGCAGGGCGTAAACGAATACGGCGTTTCGCTGTCCGACGGCGACGAATTTAGCCAAACCTTTACCGTCTTTTCTCCCGAGGCGGTTTGGGCGGGTCTGGTTCCGGGCGCCAATTATATTTTTGAAGTGCGTTCGGTGTGCGTTAATGGAAGCGAGTCGCCGATGGCCGGTTTGACGTTCTCGACCGTTTGTCCGCAGGTCGTCAATGCCCAAGTCGCAAGCGTCGGTATCAATTCCGCCGATTTGAATTGGGAAACCCTTTTCGGGCAAAACGAGGTGCGCGTACGGCTAACCGACGCCGAAAGTCAAACCGTTTTTGACGGCATGACATCGGATGGTTTTTTGACTTTGACGGGGTTGGCCGCATCCACGACGTTTACCGTCGAAATTGCCACGCTTTGTCGCGATGTTGATTCCGAACCCGTTTTTCTGTCCTTTACCACCGCTACCTGCGAAGGCCCCGTGGACTTGGAAGTCGTGGACGTGACGGGCAACGACGCAACCATTGCTTGGAGCGTTGTCAATTTCGCCGACCGTTATACGTATACTTTAACCGACGACGCCGCCGTCGTCGCATCGGCAACGACCGTTTCGACCTCGACAACGTTGGAAAACTTAACTCCCGGAGTGGAATATGTTTTTAGCGTGTACGCCACGTGCGAAAGCGAAAATTCGCCCGTATCGGAGCTCGTCTTTGCCTTGGATTGCCCCGTTCCGATAAATTTGAACGCAAGCGCGCAAGATTACGACGCCGAAGTGTCTTGGAATGCGGCTTCGGGCGCCGACGCTTACCAATTCAGCCTTTTCCGTTTCGACAATCCCGACCCCGTTTTGGATATTTCCGTTTCGGAGACAAGCGTTTATCTTTCGGAACTTGAACCCGGAACGCGTTATCTTGTCCGCGTTGCCACCGTTTGCGAAGACGCCGGTTCCGATTTCGTCGAAATAGAGTTTTATACAAACTGCCCCGCGCCCGAAAACGGCGAGGTCGTTGCGGGCGTATACGACGCGGCGGCGGCGTGGACTTTGGTCGCCGGCGTGGATGTTTTCGTCCTTTATCTTAACGGCGAATATTACGAGACGATTTCGGGAACGAGTTATGTGCTTTCGGGTCTTGAGCCCGGTACGAATTATTCTTTACAGGTGGCTTCGGCATGCAACGACTCGGAATCCGGCGCCTTGGATTTGTCGTTTCAAACCGTTTGTCCGCAGGTCGAGGACGTCGCCTTGGCGGAAATCGCAACCGATTACATCGTCTTCGAAATCGCACCTATGCCGGGCGTGCCGGGATATCGCATCGCTGCCTCGGCCATGACCGACGGCGTCAATGCGGTACAAGACTTTGCCGTTTCCCCGGACAATTTATATACGCTTTCGGGATTGTCGTCGGGCGAAGATTATTACGTCGAAATTTACACGCTGTGCAACGATTCGGAGTCCGACCCTGTCGGCGGGGACGTTTCGACGCAATGCATCACCCAGACGGGCCTTGAAGTCGGGGAGGCCACCGCGACAACGGCCGTCGCCGTTTGGGACCATATTTCCGATTATGGTTATTGGGTAACCTTCGGTTCGGAAACGAACATTGTTTACGCGCCCGAATTGTATCTCGAAGGCCTTTTGCCCGGCAACGTTTACGAACTGAGCGTGGCGCCCGTATGTATGAACGGAACTTACGGCACGCCCATGACCGTAACTTTCAATACGATTTGTCCTACGGTGGAAAATTTGGCGGTATCCAACCTTACTTCCTCCTCGGCGTTATTGACGTGGGACGAAGTACCGGGAGCCGAATACTTTGTCGTGCTTTACGATTGGAACGGTATGCCCGTCGGCGACGTGAACGTTGTTTATGAACCTTCGTTCGAATATACGGACTTGACGGCGGGTGGCAGCTACGAGGCTTACGTGTATACGTATTGTCCCGGTACGGGCGAAACGACGTTGGACCCCGCCGTCGTCGTTTTTGATTTGATTTGCCCGCAAATCGACTATGCGGAACAGGTGGGAGCTTCCGAATACGAGGTGGAGGTGACTTTTCCGGAGTCGGCGGCCGCAGTTCAATATATTTTGCGTTTGTATCTGAACGGGGAACCTTACGCGACGTTGCTTACGCCGTATATTCCTCCTTTTGTGATTGACGAATTGGTTCCGGGCGAAAATTATGTTTTGGAAATTTCGGCGATTTGTCCGTTGGCCGTCGAATCGGCGTCTTACGTTATGACGGTTTCGACGCAATGCCCCGATATGAGCGCGGCGCCGGAAGTTTTTGCGGGCGTCGATACGGCCCGTGTCGAATGGACGGCCGTCGAGGGGATAAACGCCTACGACGTCGAGATATACGACGCCATGTTTGAACTTGTGGCGCAAACTTTGGCGACGGGCGTTTCGCACTATACTTTTACGGGGCTGACCGCGGGCAAAAGTTATTACGCATTGGTGACGGCTTCGTGTACCAACGGTTCGGGCGGCGGTTTGCCCGTACCTTTCATGACGCTGTGTCCCGTGCCCGAGAACTTGTCCGTTGATGCGGGCGTGAGTTCCGTGGTGTTGTCGTGGAACGATTTTGGCGCCGAATACGAAATTTTGCTTTTCGACGGTACGCAGACTTTCTTCTTTGTTGCCGACGCTTCGCCTTTTACACTCACGGGCTTGAATCCCGAGACGATGTATACCGTCGCCGTTCGCGCCCTTTGCGCCGAAATCGAATCCGAATTTGGCGACCCCGTTGAATTTTCGACCTTTGCCTGTCCCGTTCCCGAGAACGTGGTCGTCGCCAATGTCGGCGCCGTTGTTGCCGATTTGGAATGGACTAGCTCGACGTTGGCCAACGGCGGTTATGTTGTCGTTGTAGAAAACGACGTAATGGGCGCGTCCACGTTTTTTTCCATGGATTCGCCGTATTCCATGACGGGCCTTGCGCCGGGAGCGTATTATACGGGTACGATTGTCGCGATTTGCGACGACGTCGTTTCCGGGTCGGCTTCGTTTTCGTTTTCAACGCTTTGTCTGCCGGCGGAAAACCTTGCGGCGCTGGACATTACCGAAAATTCGGCGCTTTTGACGTGGGACGAAGTCCCCAACGACAACGGTTATTTCGTCGAATATTATCCGCAATCCGACCCGTCGGCCTCGATGAGCGAAATTTCTTTCGTCAATCAATTGTCGATTTACGACCTTGCCCCCGGTACGACCTACGTTGTCGTCGTCAAAACGACGTGCGTCGATTTTGAATCCGAGGAGCGTACGCTTACGTTTACCACCGTTTGCCCCGCGCCCGAGGTCGTGCTTTCGGCCGGCGAAAGCTTTATTGTTATGGAAGTGGCGAACGTCGTGGGTTCCGCGTTCGACGTAAAAATTGAAACGGACGACGCGACAATCGTGGAGCAGACGGTCGTCGTCGAACCTTCGGGGGAATATGTTTTCGACGGTTTGGCCGGCGGTACAAATTATATCGTAACGGTTACAAATACGTGCGCGGACGCTTTGGGTTCGTTTGTCGGCAACGTGGCTACGGTGTGCGGTTATCCCGACGGCGGCGAAGTCGTTGCGACCACGGCAACCACGGCGACGATTTCTTGGAACGCCGTCGACGGCGTGGCGACTTACGGTTTGGCCGTTTACTCGACGGCGGGTTCGATATTGGCGGACGGGCTTGTCGCCGAAGATTCGCCGTTTACGTTTACGGGCCTGACCCCCGGAACGACCTACGAAGTCGAGTTGTATACCGAATGTCCCAACGGTATCGGAGATTTTCAAATTATCGACGTTTTTACAACGCCTTGTCCCGGGCCGACGGATTTGACCTTTGTACAATCGACGGCAACCACCGCCGAACTCTCGTGGACGGGCGCCGAAGGCGTTGTCGATTATCGATTGACCTTACAACCCGGCGATTTGGAATTTGTCGTTTCCGGCACATCGGTAGTATTGACCGACCTCGTTGCCGGGACGTTGTTTACGGCGTCGGTGGTTTCGATTTGCAACGAGTTTGACTCCGAGGCGTCGAACTTTGTGGAATTTGCCACGCTTTGCCCCGACGTAGCTTCGGTTGAGGTTTCGGAAATCACCGCGACCACGGCGACGATTTCTTGGCCCGCGTCCGAGGGCGCGGCAAGTTACAACGTCTCGCTTTACAATATGGACGACGGCACGTCCCAAGATTTTCTTGAACTCACTGAAACTTCGTTGTCGCCAACGGATTTGGAACCGAACACCGGTTACACGGTATACGTGTTTGCCAATTGTTTGGGCGGCGAAAGTTCGTTTAATCCCGCGACGACCGTCTTCCAAACTTCCTGTGCCGTTTTTGAATTGGCCGCCGTTGCTTCCGACGATACGCCTTGTCTTGTAAGTTTTACGGAGCTTTCGGTCGAAGAGTCGCTTATCGACGCGGGATTCAATCCCGAGGAGTTTAACGTTACCTGGCAACCCGAGGATTTGACGGGAACCATCGTTACCGTCAATCCCCAAACAACGACCACCTATACGGCCGTCGCCGTACGCAACGGATGCGAATACGTCGCGACGGTTACGCTTGTTTTGCCGACGATTGCGTCCGTTTCCGCCGACGCGGTTTGTATTGTGGAGGGTGGTTCTGCATCGATAGAGGTCTTTAACGCGGTTTCATTCCGCGTCGAACCCGAGAACGACGTCGTTATCGACGCCAACGTCGTTACATTCTCCAACGACGAAAGCGAAACGTATATCGTCGTCGTTACCGATGAAAACGCATGCGAACAGTATTTTGTCGTGAACGCATGGGTCAATGTGCCGGCGGACTTCAATCTTACGGACGGGCAGCATTTCTATACATGCGCCGCGCCGGTGGATTTGACGGGTACGCCGGGCGGCGGAACGTTTTCCACCCTTCCCGACGGCTTGCTTTCGGGAACGACGCTCGACCCCTCCGTCGTGGAACCCGGAGAATACGTCGTAACTTATGCTTATACGGGTGCGGGCGGATGCGTGGTCGGGCGTTCGGTAACGATAACGGTGGGGGGAAGTCCCTCGGCGGAAATTGTGCCCGTGGACGGGGACAACGTATTGTGTTCGTACCAAACGGGACCGTTTGAACTGTCGGCCGTACCGGCGGGCGGCGTATTTAGCGGTACGGGGGTTGCGGGCGAATTTTTCACCCCCGTCGACGGCCCGGGCGTTTACGCCGTTTATTACGAAGTCGAAACGGGGGGATGCACGTTTACCTCTTCGATTTCGATAACGTATTTGGATGGTTTGGGGGCTTCGGTGGAAACGACGAACTCGACGGGCGGCGCCGACGGTACGATAACCGTGACGGCATACGGCGGTCTTTCACCCTACGAGTATTCTTTAAACGACGTGGATTTTCAACTCGAAGGGTATTTCGAGGGATTGAACGACGGCGACTACACGGTATACATTCGCGACGCGGCGGGATGCGAAACGACGGTAAGCGCGACCGTCGGCGTTTGCAGTGTGCCGGTGTTTGCATCGGCCGTGCCGAACGCGAATTCCGCCGTGGTGAACTGGACGAACCTTGTGCCGAGTACGCCCTATTCGCTGCGTTACCGTCCGGTGGGCAATCCTACGTTTCAAATACGTACGAACATCAATACGACGAGCGTCAATTTGACGGGACTATTGTCGGCAACGACCTATGAGGGGCAAATTATCAGCGCGTGCGGCGCCGAATCGGAATTTTTTACGTTCACCACGCTTTCGGGCGGCGGATGCACCCTACCTACGGGATTAAGCGCGGGATACATTGCCTCTACGACGGCTTTGGCAACGTGGAATACCGTGGATGCGGCAACGTCTTACATTTTACGTTGGCGACCCGTCGGCGGTACGTTTTATACCCAAACGATTGTAACCGCCCCCGCGACTTCCCATCTGATTACGGGTTTGGTTGCTGGCACGACGTATGAAATTTCGGTGCGCAGTCGTTGCGGAACGCTCGCTACCGTGTTCTCCGCACCGGTATCGTATTTGCATACTTTGCCCTCGCGTTTGACACAATTCGCCGCCTCGTCCGAAATATTGCTTTATCCCAACCCGTCCCAAGGCGATTTTGCCGTTCGTTTTGTGTCGGAAATCGAACAGTCGGCGGAAATTACGGTGGTCGACTTATCGGGTCGCGCCGTTTATCGTAAGACGATGGTTGCACGCGAGGGGGAAAATCAATTTTCGGATACGGTTCAAGTTGCCCGAGGCGTGTACGTCGTTTCGCTTAGATTGGGCGCAACGGTAAGGAACGTCAAATGGGTTGTTGAATAAAATAAACTAAGACCAAACCGTTACGGCCCCGTTCGTTGAACGGGGCCGTAATACTTCCGGACCGGGATTATGCCGATTTTCGGTTTCCGCTTATTGCGACCGTTATTTTCGTTTGACGAGCGTGTATCCCAAGCCGACGCCCAAGGTTTGAAGCCATTGGGCGGAACGTTTGGTGGTCAGAACTTCGCTCGTGAGGGGGTTTGTTTTGTCGGGGAAACGCAGGGCGGGGTCGTACATGAGATGGAAAAGGAGGGCGATGGTCAAAACCTTAAAGAACTTTGCGTCCAGCTTCGTACGCCAATTGACGAAAGGCGTTCCTTGATCTTGCAAATAATTAAAAAAGACAAACAACCGGGATTCCATGCCGAGGTTGAAGTTCTTGTTTTTCGTGATTTGTTTAAAAAAATTGACTCTGAGCGAACCGCCGAACTCGCTTTTGACGGTTCGGCCCGAGTCGATGCCGTAAGCCGTTTCGTCGATGTCGGGATGCAAAACCACGATTTGTCTTGCGGTCAGCGGAGCGATTCTTGCGGACAAGCCCGCTTTTTTCCAGTCGTACGTAACACCGATTCCTTGATTGAAAAAACCGGGGGCTAAAAATCTGCTTACGGGGACAAGGCCGTCGGGGTCGGCGGCATAGTTGTATCCGGGCGCGAATTGGGAAACGCCTTCGACGAAAAGGCTCAACACCCAGTTGGGTTTGAACTCGAAGCCGTATTTGGAATTGATTTCGACGTAGTCTTGGGATTTTCTCATGGGTTGGTTTTCGATGCGGGTCAGGCCGTAGGAACCGTCCACGAGCGTGCGCCAAGAATGTTTTTTGGGGGCAAAGTCGGCAAAAAGCCCCATCGTGGCGTTGAGCGAAAAAGCGTTCTGGCCGCCGGCCGACCAATTTTCCACCGCCGATTGATTAATCGTAACTCCGGAAATCAGGCCGTATTTCCACGTTATACCCGAATCGGGATTGACGACGACGGGCTTTAGCGGCACATAACTAACGTTGGATTTGTCAAGTTTTTCCAACAGCTGTTCTTTGTCGTTCTGGGCGTATAGGCCAAGCCCGTTTGCCGTTATCCATGCCCAAAAAAGGATGTTCATCTCTAACGAGTAAGGCGGGCAAATTTAGAGATTTAGCGGCGAACAAAAAAGCCCCCCCGACGTGGCGTCGGGGGGCGAAAGGCAATGTTGATTCCGACTAATTTTTGGCGGCTTTGACGGCTTTAAGCAGTTCGGGGACTACTTCGAACGCGTCTCCGACGATACCGTAGTCGGCGGCTTTGAAAAACGGCGCCTCGGCGTCTTTGTTAATCACGATGATGGTTTTGGAAGCGCTGACCCCGGCAAGGTGCTGGATGGCGCCCGAAATTCCGATGGCGATGTATACGTTGGGTGCGATTTGAATGCCCGTCTGTCCGACGTGTTCGTGATGGGGCCGCCAGTGAACGTCGGCCACGGGTTTGGAACAGGCGGTGGCGGCGCCGAGCGTTTCGGCAAGCTCTTCGATAATTCCCCAATTTTCCGGGCCTTTCATGCCGCGTCCGGCGGAAACGACCACGTCCGCTTCCGTAAGCGATATTTTGTCCGAGGCTTTTTCGATACGTTTGGAAACGAGCGCGTCGAAGTCTTTTTCCGCGGGCGAAAAATCCAAGCTTTCGATGGAAACCGATTTGGGGTTGGGTTTAAGGCCGTACGCGTTGGCCTTGACGGTGAAAACGGTGCGTTCGCCGTGAGAGAGAACGGTTTCCACGCCTTTACCCGAATAGGCGCTGCGCCGGACGACGGCTTTTCCGTTTTCGACGCGGGCAAGTTCGGTAACGCCCGAAATCAAAGCCGCATTCCAAAGCACCGAAAACCTTGGGGCAACCGCGCGTCCGTTGTACGATTGGGGCATGACCGCGTAACGCGCGCCGGCTTGTTCCGCCGCCGCTTTCAACACGCCCGCAAATACCGGTTCGACGAACGCTTCCAGTTTAGGGTGGTTGAAGTACAAAACTTTTTCCACCCCGTATTCGCCGATGCGTTTGATTTCTCCCTCTTCGACGTTATGGCCGGCGACCAAAGCATAAAGCGGCAAATTTTGACTTTGTGCGAAATCGGACGCATACGAGGCGGCCTCGAACGCGGGTTTTTTTAATTTGCCCCCCGACAATTCCGCAAATACCAATACCGACATATATTTATTTTTTTAGATGACGCCTTTTTCTTGTAAAACTTTAACGACTTCCTGTACGTTTTTGGGGTCGATGTACTTGCACCCGGCTTTTGCGGGAGGCAGATCGAATTTAATGGATTCGGTGTAATTTTTGGCTTCTACGGGCTTGACAACGGTCAAAGGCTTGGTTCTTGCGGCCATGATGCCGCGCATGTTGGGAATGCGCCATTCGGCCATACCCTTTTGCGCTCCCAAGACCAAAGGCAACGAACCTTCCAGTACTTCGGCGCCGCCGTCGATTTCCCGACGAATTTCGGCTATTCGGCCGTTAATCTCCAACCGTGTGGCAAAGGAAACGAACGGAAGTCCCAACAAAGCGGCAACCATGCCCATGACTTCCGAGCCGTTGAAATCGATGGATTCTTTGCCGCCCATGATGAGGTCGAAATTTTTGTCCTCGGCGTAGGCGGCGATTTGTTCGGCGACAAAGCGGGCGTCGCGTGGGGCGGCGTCGATGCGTACGGCCTCGTCGGCGCCGATGGCCAAAGCCTTGCGCAAGACTTGGTCGACGTCGGCCTCGCCCACGCTGATTACCACCACCTTGCCCGTGTTCAATTTTTCTTTGAACTCCAATGCCCGTACAAGGGCAAATTCGTCGTAGGGGTTGATGACGAACTGTACCCCGGCTTTGTTTAATTCTTTTCCCGAAGCGTCGAAAGTTATTTTCGTCGTCGTGTCGGGAACGCTGCTGATGCAAATTAACGAATTCATTTGTATGTTTTTCACGCGTTTTTACAACGCGACGCAAATATAACAATGTTGGCGCGGCAAACGTTGAAATTCACGAAAAAAAGTTAAATTCCAACCTTGTTTTTTTCTAAAAATCCCCATTGATTACAAAAATCGAAAAAAGCGGCCAAAACCGAAGAACGGCATTTTTCTTATTAACGGCATAAAATTTTGACGGCGTAAAACGAACAAAAATATATTTTCTCTCACGTAAAAAATTTACCCCTTTTAATTATGGATAAACCTTGTTTTCGAAGCGTTTTTGTACATCATTATCGATGTTGCTAAATTTCTAATTTGAAATTTTGTAGATTTGCAAATCTATATAAACGTTATGAAGGTAATAATTTTAATGGTTTCGCTTTTTATCGGAGCAGCGGCGCATGCGACCACGCTTATCAACGCCAACTTCGAGTCGTCTACAAGCGCGACGCTGGCTAACGACAGCCCCAACCGGTGGTGTCGAGGTACAGCCACCGCTTATTCGGGCAGTTATTCGCTTTATATCTCGGAAGACAATTGCGCGACCAACACTTATCAAGGTTTGTTTGGTTCGAGTGTTTCCCATGCGTATTGGATTGTCAATTTTCCGGCGGGGGAAACGAACATTAATTTGTCGTTCAACTGGCGTTGCGGCGGCGAAGTCGGATACGACGACCTCAAAGTATATTATCAGTATTCCAACCCCGTTGCGGGTTCGGAACCCTCCGGCACATTGATTGGCACTTTTTTGGGGCAAACCACGTGGCAGTCCACCAACCTCAATTTACCCTCGTCTTTGGCCGGGCAGTCGGGCGTGCGCATTATTTTCACATGGCGCAACGATTGGAACCTAGGAACCGAGCCTCCCGCCGCCATCGACAACGTTGTTTTGACCTCTTCCGCACCTGCCTCGCCTTCAAACGACGAATGCGCCGGCGCCGTTACGCTGACGCCCGCCTCTTCTTGCAATCCGACCAATGGAACGGTATCGGGTGCCGGCGCTTCTTCCGGGGTTCCGGCCTGCGTCGGTACGCCCAACAACGACGTGTGGTATAAATTTACGGCCGTTTCCGATCGACACAACGTTACCGTTGCCGGAAGTTCGGGTTTTGACGCCGTGCTGCAAGTGTTTTCGGGTTCGTGTTCCAATCTTACGTCGTTGGCTTGTAAGGACGAAAGTTTGTACGGCGGAACGGAAACGGCGACCTTAACCGGTTTAACCATCGGTTCCACTTATTACGTACG
>CALAJH010000034.1 GCA_937922655.1 uncultured Bacteroidia bacterium | reverse complement strand
TGGCCTTGGGCCGCGCGGTCGGCGAGGGCCTTGAGAACGGCGTCGGTCATCGGCCGAATGGCTTCGATGGCGGCGTTCCACTGGCGCATGCGTTCGACGGCGGCGGCGGGATTCTGCATCGAAGCCAAGATAAGCGCCGTTTTTTCCGGCGTTGTCCCCCCCGCCCGTTCGACGCGCCGACGACGGCAAAAAATCGACGCTTGCGCCACGGTTTCTTGGGATGTTTTGCATTGGGCAATGCGACAATCCACGGGGATTGGCCTTTGATTTTAGCTTTTGTCGGTTTCGTGCCTCGGCTTGTAAAGTTCGTCAATCAACGGGCCGTCGTTGGACGTGTCGTTTCCCGTGCATGGAATGGAGACCAATTCGGTCGTATTACGGCTTAACGGGGCGAAGCGTCGGCGCCCGCAAAACCTTAATACGACGGTCATGCCGCGTTAAGCGGGTTTTGCCTAAATTTGCGCCATTGATTGACGATACGACATGACAAAATTATGGGTTGCCATCGCGGCGACGTCGATACTGGCCGCCTGTTCGGGCAAGGAAAAAAACGATTCGGGTAAAGGGGCCGACGAACTCATTGCGGAATACTCGGCCCGACGGGACGCCATGCCCGTCCAAACATTCAATTTTAAAGGCGACTCGTCGGCGACGCTGTCGTCCAAGTCGGGATTGTTGATTTACGTTCCCGCCGACGCTTTTGTCGACGATTCGGGCAAATACTTTGGCGGCACGGTAACGTTGAAATTGAAAGAGGCGACAACGCCCGACGACTTCATGAACCACGGTTTGGAAACAATAGCCGACGGTCGGCCCGTGGTGGGCGCGGGTATTTTTCATATTGTTGCGGAGGGCGGGGGCAAGCCCCTGAAAATCGCGGAAAACGCGTATTTGCGTCTTTCCGTCCCCGAGGCGCCGAAAGCCACCGCATCGCGCCGGTTTCAACTTGCCGCCAACAAAAACGACTACCGCCTCTACACGGGAACGGAATCGGAGGCGGGGTTGTCTTGGCGGGCGAGCGACGCGTCGATAGACGGCGAAAATCCCGACTACGAAAAACTCAAAAACGACTACAAGGTCGTGGAGCGTTGGGTGCGTTCGGTGCGCGAACAGCGTCGCAACCCCAAACCCAAAGCGTTTGCGACGTTCGAGGAGCTGACGCGGCATTCGTTTTCGTGGGACCGCGCCGTTTCGACCCAACACTGGGTGGGCAACCAACTTTATGGCGACGTGCATACGTTCGCGGTGTCGGCGGAGGTTCGCAAGGCGTTGGAGGTGCCGGGACCGGCGGTGGGCAACTTCACCTTCGCCACCGGCGGCGGTGGACGCAACGCCAAAGGCGGGGGCGGACGCAACGCCAAAGGCGGGGGCACGACCCGTATTCCGATTTTCGACTTGACGCCTCGATTCAACGCCGCGTTGAATTTGGTTCGGGGTTACGAGGCGGCGGCGGGTTTTGCGCGTCTGAAAGGCGCCTTCGGTACGGGCGAACGCCTCGAAGTGAACGTCGTTCAAACGGGATGGCTGGCCGTGTTCAAACCCCTTTCCGCCGAGGCCGTCGAATTCAAAGGCAAAATTCTCGGCGCCGACGGCAAACCCGCCCCTTACGCCCGTTTGCATCTCATCGCCCCCGGCGTTCACGTCTGCAAACACGTCAAAGGCGGCGACTACACCCTGCGCTACCCGGCGGGTGAATCGTTCAAACTCGTCGCCGTCGCCGACGACAAAACCATCCAAACCGACGCCGCCTTCAAAATGGCGGGCGACGCCGTTCCCGACCTCAAACTGCCTTAAACAAACCACCGCCTTTTGCGTTTTCGTCCCCGTCGAATCCCCTTACGTTTTTTGGGAAAAAAAACTTGACTTGCGTCCGTCGTTTGGATTTTAGGGCTTGCTAGGATTTGGTTAGAATGGCGGTAAAGACGTATCTTTGTAAATTATTCACAAGAGATGGGGGAAAGTTGCCCGATGTGCGCCGGCGCCAACGCGCGTCCCTATTTGACGTGCCGGGACTATACGGTTTCGGGCCAAACGTTCGCCATTGTCCAATGCGCCGCGTGCGGTTTTCGTTATACTTCGTGCGTTCCCGACGAGAACAAAATCGGACGCTACTACAAGTCGGAAAAATACGTTTCGCATACGGACGATTCGCGTGGATTCATTAACACTTTGTATTACGCGGCACGTATATTCTCTCTGCGCCAAAAAGCAAATTACGTCGAAAAAACCTCGGGCAAAAAACGCGGACGGATATTGGACTACGGTTGCGGTACGGGCGCTTTTTTGGCGTCGATGCGGGAACGGGGCTGGGAATGCACGGGCCTCGAACCCGACGCCGACGCTCGGCGCGTCGCCCGCGACAAACACGGCCTTGAGTTACAAAACTACGACGCGCTTTGGAACCTTCCCGCCTCCTCCTTTGACGTCGTTTCGTTGTGGCACGTGCTCGAACACGTCCACCGACTGCACGAAACGACGGCCCGGCTCGCCGACGTGCTGCGCGCCGACGGCGTGATGTTCGTCGCCGTTCCCAACGCCGAAGCCAAAGACGCCGAAATCTACGGCGAATACTGGGCCGCTTACGACGTTCCCAGACATTTGTACCATTTTTCCGTTGCCGACGTCGAACGCCTCGCCCAAAAACACGGCCTGAAGGTCGTCGAAAAAAAAACCATGCCTTTGGACGCGTTTTACGTTTCGCTTTTGAGCGAAAAATATCGCCGGGGCTTCGCCCCCCGCGCAATTTGGAACGGCTTACGCTCCAATTTTGCCGCCGGCAACGACGTGCGCAAATCCTCGTCCATTCTTTATTTGTTGCGAAAAAAATGAAAAAACGGCTTTTGGTAATCCTTTCGCTTGCAACGGCCTGCGCTCAAAAGTCCGAAGAGCTTGCCCTGAACCCCGAGGTCAGGTACGGCAAACTGCCCAACGGCATGACGTATTACGTCCAAAAAAATCAACGTCCCCAAGCGCGGGCGGAGCTTAGGCTGGTTTTTAAGGCGGGTTCGGTTTTGGAGGACGACGACCAGCAAGGTTTGGCGCACTTTGTCGAACACATGCTTTTCGAAGGAACGGAAAGCTACCCCGGCAACGCGGTAGACGATTATTTACAATCGATAGGCGTGCTGTTCGGTCCGCATTTGAACGCTTATACGTCGTTCGACGAAACGGTGTACATGATTCAAACGCCGACCGACCGTCCCGAATACCTGCCCAAAAGTCTCGACATCATGCGGGAATGGATGCACAAGGCGACGTTTTTGCCCGAGGAAATCGAACCCGAAAGAAAAATCGTCATCGAGGAGTGGCGCTTGGGCCTTGGCGCCGAAGACCGCATGGAACGTATAACATGGCCCGTGTCGGCCAACGGTTCGCGCTACGCCGAGCGCCTGCCCATCGGAAAAATCGAGGTTTTGCAATCGTTTCCCCGCGAGGCGGCGGTGCGCTTTTATCGCGACTGGTATCGTCCCGACTTGGCGGCCGTCGTCGTCGTGGGGGACGTGGACGTCGAGGCGACGGTCAAAGAAATCGAGAAACAATTCTCTTCCATTCCCAATCCGCAAAATCCCAAAAAGCGCGAAAAATATACGATAAACTTTTACGATTCTCCGAAATCGGTCGTCGCCACGGACCCCGAGGCGGCGTATATGTCCCTGCGTTTGACGTACAAAAAGCCGCATCAACCCGTTTCGACCCATGCGGATTTTCTTCGCCACGTCAAGACCGAACTCTTGACGAAAATGCTGGCCGCACGCATGGAAGATTACCGTCTGCTTGCCGAGGCGCCGTTTACCGAAACGTACGCTTACCACGCAAACTTTGGAACGGTCTACGACATGCTCGAACACGTTTGCATCGTCGGCGAAGGCGGGGTCGGCAGGGCGATGGACGCGGTGGCGCGCGAACATCGGCGCATCGCCGCCGCCGGATTTACCGCCGGCGAACTCGAAACGGCCAAAGCCTATTTGCTCAACAAATACGAAACGGCTTACAAAGAACGCTCAAAAACCGAATCCGCCGACCTTATCGAGGATTACGTCTATCATTTTTTGGAGGGAACGCCGGCGGCGGGCGCGTCGTTTAATTACGAGTTTGCGAAAAAACATCTTCGGCGCGTTTCCTTAAAAGAAATGAACGCTTTGGCCAAAGAATGGCTCGAAACACCGGATTTGGTCATCGTCGCCACGGGTCCGGACGCGTTCAAAGCCCGTATTCCGAGCGCCGACGATTTGCTTAAACAATATCGTGAAGTTCTTTCCCGTCCCGTGGAACCTTACAAAGAACCCGATGTAAGCCGGTCCATCGTTTCGTTGGAATTGCCGGCGGGAAAAATCGTCGCGGAAAACAAAATATCGGAAATCAACGCGTTGGAATGGACGCTGAGCAACGGCGCGAAAGTCGTTTTGAAACCGACGGACTTCAAAGACGACGAGGTGGTGTTTCACGCGTACAGCCCCGGCGGTTATTCCCTGCACGAAAACGACGTTGTAGCGGCAAAATACGCCGCCGAAGCGGTTCAATTCATGGGTGCGGGCAACTATAATTTGTCGGGCTTGTCGCGAAAGTTGTCGGGCAAATCGGTCAAGGTCGCACCTTACATCGGCGAGCTGTTCGAGGGGATAAAGGGAAGTTTTTCCACCGACGACGCGCACGAATGCTTTGAGTTGTTGCACGCGTATTTTACGCAACCCCGCCGGGACGAGGAGGCGTTCAACGCATGGATTAACAAGAACGTCGCCCACCTTGTCAATGCCGAATCCGACCCGAACCAAGCGTTTATCGATACGGTCAAGGCGCTGATATCCGGTTATCATCCCTCCCAAAAACCAACGACCGCCGCCGATTTCAAAAACATGAAGTTGGACGAAATATTAAACGTTTACCGTCAAAGATTTGCCGACGCTTCGGACTTTGTCTTTGTGTTTTCGGGTTCGTTTAAAGCCGAAAATTTGAAACCGATGGTCGAAAAATATCTGGCTTCGCTTCCGGCTCGTCAAAGCAAAGAAACATGGAAAGATTTGGGCGTTCGTCCGCCAAAAGGCAAACATCATCGCACGATTTACAAGGGAAGTGAAGAACAGGCCAAGGTGTTTATGCACAAATCGGGCGCGTTCCGTTGGACGGTGGAAGATACAATAAAAATGTACGCCGTCAATACCGTGTTGGATTTGATGTTTACCGAATCGATGCGCAAAAAAACGGGCGGCACCTACGGCACGTCGGTTTCACTCAAACCCGTACGGTTCCCGAACGAAAACTTTGCAATGAACATTTATTTTGGATGCGCCCCCGAGAATGTGGAAACGCTTAAAAAGTTGGCGGAAAACGATATCAAACAACTTATTGAACGAGGTCCGTCCGATATGGACATGACCAAAACGTTGTCCGCTTTAAAGCGCGAAGCCGAAGTAAAATTAAAAGAAAACGGCTATTGGACGGAAAAATTGGTGCAAAGTTACAAGTACGGTTTGGATGTTCGCCAAATTCCGAACGTTGCCGTCGCTTACGACAAACTCACCCCAAAGGACTTGCAAATGGCGGCAAAATCGTATTTTACCCAAACGGACGACGTCGTCGTCGTTCGTCTTCCCGAAAAAAAATAATCGAAGCGTTGTATATGAAGATGAAAAAGTGGTTTTTGGGCGTTATCGCAACGGCGACGGCGTTTGTGGCCTTGGGTCAAGACCTCAAAACGCCGATACCTTTGTCGCCCGAAGTGCGTCACGGAACGTTGCCCAACGGCATGAAGTACTATGTTCAAAAGAACGGCAAACCCGAAAAACGCGCCGAACTTCGTTTGGCGGTGAACACGGGTTCGCTTCTCGAAGACGACGACCAGCAGGGTTTGGCCCACTTCCTTGAACACATGTGTTTCAACGGTACGGAAAGCTTTCCGGGCAACGAAATCGACGATTATCTTGAGTCGGTCGGGGTGAAGTTCGGGCCGCATTTGAACGCTTACACGTCTTTCGACGAAACGGTTTACATGATTCAAGTGCCGACGGACAATCCCGAAATCATGGCCAAAGGCTTGAAAATCCTTGAAGAATGGGCGCACAAAGTTACCTTCGACAAACAGGAAATAGAAAAAGAACGCGGCGTGGTCATCGAAGAATGGCGCCTGAGACTGGGCGCCGAAAACCGTATGCGCGAAAAAACTTTTCCCGTGCTGTTGAACAATTCGCGCTATTCCCAACGCCTTCCCATCGGCAAAAAAGAGGTGCTCGAAAGCTTCGATCGCGAAACGCTCGTTCGCTATTACAAGGATTGGTACCGTCCCGATTTGATGGCCGTGGCCGTTGTCGGCGACGTCGACCCCGACAAAATGGTCGAAAGCATAAAGGCAATCTTTGGTAGAATCCCCGCTCAAAAAAATCCCAAAACCCGAACCGAATATTACGTCGATGCGCACAAAGAACCGCGTGCCGTTGTGGCCACCGACCCCGAAGCCCGCTTTACCAATTTGTCGTTTTCTTATAAAAAACCACCGCGTAAAACGACGACCTTGGGCGACTTTCGCCGCCGGCTTGTCGAGGGTTTGTTTACCAAAATGCTGAACGACCGTCTACAAGAATACGCCAATAAAGAAAATCCTCCGTTTATGTTTTGTTTTTCGTACATCGGCGGATACATAAGAAACATGGAGGCTTTTTCGGGTTATGCTTACGTTACCGAAGGCAACGCATTGAAAGCTTTGGACGTGATGATAACCGAAAACCAACGCGCCCTCAAACACGGCTTTACCGCCTCCGAACTCGACCGTGCCAAAGCCGATATGCTCAAAAAGTTTGAACAGGCGTTTTTGGAAAAAGACAAAACCGAATCCGAAAACATCATCGCCGAATACGTCGAACACTTTTTGGAACAAGAACCCGCACCCGGCCCCGAATTCAATTATCAAACGGCCCAAAGCCTTTTGCCCGGCATTTCGATTCAAGAGGTAAACGCGGTGGCAAAAGAATGGATAACCGACGAAAACTTTGTGATTTTGCTCACGGGGCCCGATAAAATCAAAGAAACATTGCCCGACGAATCCGCTTTGTTGGACGCTTACCGGCAAGCGAAGTCCAAGTCCGTCGAACCGTATCAAGACTCCGATTTGGCCAAACCCATCGTCAACGGCGAACCCAAACCCGGAAAGGTCGTAGGCGAAAAATTCATCAAAGAAATCGGCGTTACCGAATGGTCTTTGGAAAACGGGGTGCGCGTTGTATTAAAACCCACCGACTTCAAAAACGACGAAATTCAGTTTGGCGCCCACAGTCCGGGAGGATATTCGCTTTACGACAAAGACGAAATCTTCGAGGCCAAAGTTTGCGCGGAAATCGTCAACGCTTCGGGCGTGGGAAATTACAACAACACCGATTTGGAAAAAAAATTGGCGGGCAAAGAAGTGTATGTTCGGGTTGGCTTGGAGGAAATGAAAGAGACCATGAGCGGTTCTTGCACCCCTGACGACCTCGCCGAAATGTTTCAAATGATATACGGTTATTTTACCCAGCCCCGCAAAGACCGCGAGGTATTCAAGGCGTGGCAAAGCAAAACCGCCTCGTGGATTGCCAACAAATCCGCTTCGCCCGACGGCGTATTCAACGACACCGTCGTCGCCGTCATGAGCAACTATCATCCCCATGCCGCGCCGCTGACCGTCGAACAAGTCAATGCCTTCGAACTCAACAAAATCTTCGACGTTTACACCCAACGTTTTGCCGACGCGGGCGACTTTACCTTCATCTTCGTGGGCAAGTTCGACCCGCAAAACCTCAAACCGTGGGTGGAAAAATACATTGGAGGACTGCCTTCCGTCGGCAGAACCGAATCGGGAAAAGACCATTATATTCGGCCTCCGAAAGGAAAAACGTATCGAAAAGTCATTAAGGGAAAAGAAGACCAAAGTTCGGTTTTCGTCAATTTCCACGGCGCAATGGAATGGGACGCACACGAAAGAATGAAGCTCAAAGCGCTGCAGGACGTACTCAATTTGATGCTTCGCGAGTCGATGCGCGAAGAAAAAGGGGGCGTTTACGGCGTTCGATGTTACGCTACGCCCATACGCGATCCTTACCCGCATTACAAGCTTACGATAACGTTCGGTTGCGCTCCGGCCAACGTCGAAATGTTGTTGAACACCCTGCACAACGACATAAAAACCCTTATCGAACAAGGGCCTTCGGAAAAAAACATGACCAAAATACGCGAGATTTTCAAGCGTGAAAACGAAACCGGTTTGCAAGAAAACGACTTTTGGCTGGCGCAACTCGACGCGGTTTATTGGTACGGTTTCGACCCCGTAAACATCCTTAAAAGATACGAGGCGTTTGAAAAAGTATCGAAGGAAGACATACAAACGGCGGCCAAACTTTGGTTGGGAGAAGGGAATTATATTCAGGTTGTGCGTTATCCCGAAGGCAAATAATTGCGTCAAAAATTTATAAAACCGGGGCATGACCGCGCAACATTTACCCGAACTTTGGGACAAGGTTCACGAAAAGTATCCCGCCGAAACGCCGATATTTTATCGCACCGACGGTACGGCATTGACCTACAAACAAATGCACGCCTATATTCATTGTTTGGCGGCGTTTTGGATAAGCATCGACCTTCGGCCCGGAGAAAACATCGTGTTATGGAGTCCCAACGGGCCGTATTATGCGTCGGTGGAGTTGGGGGCGTTGATGGCCGGCGCCGTCGTCCATACGCCGCCCTACACGCTTCGCCCCGACGAATTGCAGGATGTTATCGACCGCGTTCGTCCCGTTTCCTTGTATCTCGATTCGTATCAATACTATCGCGACCACAGGGCATGGCTGGACTCCGTGGCGACAAACTGCCGCATCGTTTGCCGAACCGAAAAGCAGGACAATCCCGTCGAAACCGACCAAATCACGACCTTCGACGGCGCCGTCGACAGAGGAAAAAACTATTGGCGCGAAAACCGCGACGCTTTTCAAACCCGCAAACTTTCGCTTCGTTCGTCGGACAAAGCGTATGGAATTTATCGTTTGGACGGAAGTTTTGTCGGCGTGGCCACGCACGGAAAACTCATGGAGTCGATGGAAAAGTTTTCTTACAAAGGCACGGTTTTATCCGCCGGACCCCCGTCTTCTTTGTTGGAAAGACTGGGGGTGTTGCACAACGCCCTTCGTTACGGAACGAAGGTTTACTTTCATTCCATCGGGGATTTGACCCGCGACGTCGTGAAATACAAACCCGATTACGCTTGCCTAACCCCGCGCCAATTGGACAATTGGCGCATCGCCGCCGTCCAAAACTTTAAATTAAAAAATCGAATTACGGGTAGGTTTGTGGACAAAAGTATCGTTCGCGCGACGGAGATTCGGCTTGTTTCGGGCAAAGTCAAGTGGTGGACAAGGTTTAAAAACCGATTGGCAAGTTCTTATATATTTCGTCCGATTCGTCAAAAATATTTTCCCGGAATCAAGGGGATTATGGTCGAAGGTTTCTCGCCCGAATCGGATGAATTTTATTCGGCCATAGATTTGCCGCTTTTGGCCCCGGCTTACGATTTGGCGTTAATGTAAGGCAAAATGAGGGCGGTGGTGCAAAGGGTAAGTTCGGCTTCGGTAACGGTCGAAGGTCAAATCGTCGGCCAAATCGGGTCGGGATTGCTTGTGCTTTTGGGCATAAGCCACGACGACAACGCCGAGGACGCGCAATGGCTGGCCCATAAAATCGTCCATTTGCGCATATTTAACGACGAGGCCGGAAAAATGAACCTAAGCCTTAAAGACGTCGCGGGAAGGTTGTTGGTCGTTTCACAGTTTACGCTTTACGCCGACAACAAAAAAGGCCATCGTCCGTCGTTTGCGCGTAGTGCGCCGCCCGAAAAAGCCGTTCCGATGTACGAACTTTTCTTGAAAATATTGACGGAAAATTTGGGTGTTACGCCGGAAACCGGTATCTTTGGGGCGATGATGGACGTGGCGTTAATCAACGCCGGGCCCGTCACCGTTATTCTTGATTCCAAAAACCGCGATTTGTAAAACCATGCACAATCGCCGCCTGATAAGACTCGCCGTATTTTCGGCGCTCTTTGTCGCTTGTTTGATATTTGCTTTCGCGACGGGAATATTCGGCGGCGCCCAAAAAATGGAGATTGCATCGAACGAGGAGGTTTTTTTGAGGGAGCGCAACAGAATCCTGAAATATGCCGTACCGCATACCCTTCGAATTTGCAAGGGTTTGTATTACGCCGTGCTTCATTACGACCCCGTTTCTCCGGGGGTCCAAGCGATTGAAATCGCGGTCGTTCCCGACGAGACGCCGGGCAAATACGTCGTCGTCGATGTAAGACAAGGCGGGGAAGGCCCCGTTTATCGCCGTCAAGACGGCCTCGTGTTTTCCGGTATGGGAGAAGCCCAAATCACCGCCGACAAAAAACATTGCTATCTAATATTCGAAAAAACGATTTACCGCAAGAAAAAATAGTATGAACTCCAACCGTCTTCCAAGGTTTGTTTTTTGGGCGCTGCTTTTTACGGTCGTGTTGATTTTTACGCTGACCAGCGGTTTGTTGAAATGGAATTCCCAAAATTCCGTACCCCAGATTCCGGGACAAAAAAACGCCACAAAAAACAGAACCGATTTCGATTTCAAAAACCGAAAGATACAGGTCGGTAAATTTGAAGATTTAAAAAAGAAGTTCGACAAATTAAGCCCTTGGATTCCGCCCACCGTCGCCGGAAAATACCATTATTACGTGGGAACGACCGACGAATATTACATCATCGATTTGCCCGACATTTCCGACATCGTTGAAGGCGAAGAACGTTTTTTTGTTTATTGGAAAACGGGAAGCCCCAACAACCTTAACGGAACGGTCAGAAGAATCGGAAAGAGACTGTTTTTTTCCGATTTGGGCGAAGGATATTTAATCGTGGAAGGCGGAACGCTCTATTTGGTCTTCGAAGATAAAATTTTACGAAAACAGCCTAAGAAACAACAATGAAAAGATATGGAATTGCGGCGATTGCCGTTGCGGTCATTCTTCACGCGTGCGGCTCGGGCGCCGAAGAAAAAATCAAAGACCTTGAAGCCGAAAACGCCGTTTTAAAGGCCGAAATCGAAAACAAAGAAAAGGCCTTGGACGATTTTATGGAGACTTTTGCCGTTATGGACTCCAACTTTACGCGCATGGAGGAGCTACACGCCGAAATTCGAATCAATCGAAACATGGGCGCCAAAGAAAAAATTTCCGCGCTTTTCGATGAAATCGTTCGTTTGAGTCAAGAAAACGAAAAACTTGCCAAACGCGTGGAAAACACCCCCATCGCCGGCAAGGCAATCGATAAAATTAAAGCCGAACTTGAGCGCAAACTTGCCGATTCCAACCAAAGAATTCAAGAACTTACGCGCGACAACGTCTCTCTCCGGCAACAGCTTGTCCAACGTCAGCGCGAGATTCTCGTCAAAGATTCGATGCTTGTCGTTAAAGAAAAATCCCTTGCCCAAACCGAGGAAGAAAAGCGCAAGTTGGAAAAAATCGTTAAGGAAAAAGAAGTCCTCAACCAAGAAGAACGTGCCAAAACTTTTTTTGCCGAAGGAAAAAACTTTGAAGATTTGGGCGACAAAACCAACGCCACTTTTAAACCCAAAGAAAAGCGCGAACTCTACCAAAAAGCCTGCGAAAAATACATGGAAGCCCAAAAATTGGGGCATCCCCACGCCGCGGTCAAAATACAGGACATCAACGAAAAACTCAAAGGCAAAGGCGCCTGTCCCAACTAATCAAACACTTTCCGAAAGGCAAGGTACATGGCGATGAGGGTGATGGGAACGGTCGCCAACAAACCGATTCCCATCGCCGCCAAGCCCAAAACGTTCAGCCCCGCCAACGCCAAGTAAAAAACAAACACCTGCATCCACGAACGCGTCAATACTTTTCTTCCCGCGTCCAGCGCCGCCAACGACGGCAATTCCTTGAATACTATCAACAAATTCGTCCAACTGACCGATACCAACAAATACGCCAGCGGTAAAAGATTCAGACCGAAAAACACCAAAACGGGAAGGTTCACGTACAAAAAAGGAATTTTTTCAAACATCGGACGCGCCGACGGCAAACCCGACAAATAAAATATCACGAACGGAGCCATGGCCGTCAACGACAGCAATTGTATGTAAATGTTGGCGTAAAACAAAGGCGTTAGGTAGGACAAACCGCGAAAAAAATCGGCGAACCTTGGTTCGTTTCCCGACTTGATTTTGTCGGCAACGAAAAAAAAACCGACGTTCAGACCCGGAAGAATCAACGCATTGACGACGTCTCGAAAGAGGTAGCGCGTCAATGGGAAACGTTCCAGCTCTGCGAAATAATACACGACGAATATCGCGCCTTGCAACGCGACGAAGAGCGCCACGTACACCAAAACATACAACACAAACCCGCCCGAATAGGTCTTGAATATTTCAAAAGCCTCTTCGAGCAAGGGTTTGGGGTTGAGTTCAAAACCCGTTTGTCGCAAGCGTTCGACCCGCGCCTTCAATTCCGGGTCGACGATTTGAAGTAGGTTACGCAAAACATACAAAATTAAGCGTTTTTCGGCCCGACGACAACGCCCGGCATGCACAGGCGGTTCGACCTTGGAAAATCGGCCCAATTTTAAGAAATTGGCGCTCCGAAACTGCAAGCGATTCGATGAGGCGGGTACACTTTATCGCCGTGGGGGGCAGCGTCATGCACCGGTTGGCCGCGGCCTTGGCCGACCGGGGGGACGTCGTGACGGGCAGCGACGACGAAATCCGAGACCCCGCACGTAGTTTTTTGGCCCAACGCGGAATTTTGCCCGCCTTTGAGGGCTGGTTTCCTGAAAAAATCACTCCCGAACTCGATTTTGTCATTGCGGGCATGCACGCCCGGGCCGACAATCCCGAACTCCTTCGCGCACAAAGCCTCGGCCTTCCCATTTATTCCTTTCCCGAGTACGTTTATCGTCACGCCGAAAACAAACAGCGCATCGTGGTGGCGGGCAGTCATGGAAAAACCACCGTTACCGCCATGATTATGACCATGCTCAAAGCCGCGGGACGGGACTTCGACTATTTGGTCGGCGCCCAAGTACCCGGCTTCGACGACACCCTTCGCCTCACCGACGCCGCGCCCGTGATGGTCATCGAAGGCGACGAATACCTCAGCGGCGCCCTCGACCCCCGGCCCAAAATGTTGGCTTACAATCCGCACGTCGTCGTTCTGACGGGCATCGCATGGGACCACATCAATGTTTTTCCTACTTTCGAAGCTTATAAAAATGTTTTTGTTCAATTGCTTAATAATTTGTGCAAAGCCGGCGTATGCGTTTATTATCACGACGACCCAACGGTATGCGAATTGGCGGACACGCTTTTAAAAAACGAATGGCACTACCGCGTGCCTTATTCCGCTTTGCCTTATCGTGTTCGTGCCGGAAAGGCGACGGTAAAAATCGACGGCGTGCGCGTACCGATTAAGGTTATCGGCAAACACAACGCCGCCAATTTCGCCGCCGCCCTCGAAGTCTGTAAGAATCAGCTTTGTGTGCCGACGGCGACATGCGTTCGTGCCATTGAGTCTTTTGCCGGCGCGTCGATGCGCATCGAAAAAATCTACGAGTCCGAAAAAGCCCTCGTTTTGCGGGATTTTGCCCATGCGCCCAGCAAGGTTCAAGCCACCCTCGACGCCGTCAAATCCTTTTATCACGACCGGCGGCTCGTCGTCGTGTTGGAACTCCACACGTATTCCAGCCTCAACAAGGATTTTTTACCTCAATATCGCAACCTGCTCAAAGGCGTGCGCGACAAAATCGTTTTAATCGACCGGGCGGCGGTCCAACTTAAACGTATCGAGCCGCCGACGGCCAAAGACGTGCGAAAAGCCTTCAACGACGCGAACATCAAAGTCGTTTACTCCCGCGAAGAACTGCTTGACGCACTTCGTGCCGCGACCGCGCCCCCTAAAAAATATCTCATTCCCGCCCCGGGCCTGCTTAAGGCCCCTAAATCCCAAACGGCGGTGCTGCTTATGTCCTCCGGCGCATTGGCGGGCTTGCCCCTTTCCCCTCAACACATCTCTTCATGGCTTGCGGCATAAAATATGTTTCCACCCTCGGGGGAGAGCCGACCGACTTTGCCGACGCTCTTTTTCGCGGGCAAGCGCCCAACGGCGGACTTTACCTCCCCGCCGTTTTACCCTTTTTTGACGTCGAAAATTGGGTCGGCGCCGATTATGCCCGTATCGCCCGGGAGGCGCTGGGGCCGTTTGCCGACCTCGACGCCGAATACGATTTTGCGCCCCGATTCGAGCCCGCCACTCGCGACGATTGGACGTGGATGCGCCTCGACACCGGGCCGACGGCGTCGTTCAAAGATTTTGCCGCAAGGTACATGGCCCGGGCTATGACCGCCTTGCGCCGTCGTTCGACTTTCACCGTCCTTGTCGCCACCTCGGGAGATACCGGCGGCGCCGTCGCCCACGCTTTTCACAAACTCGACGGCGTTAGGGTTTTTGTTCTTTATCCCGAAAACGAGGTCAGTCCCGAACAAAAACGCCAGCTCGATTCTTTTGGCCACAACGTAACGGCTTTTTGCGTCGCGGGCAAGTTCGACGATTGTCAGCGCATGGTCAAGACCGCTTTTGCCGACCCCGCTTTGGCCGATTTGTCTCTTACCTCGGCCAACTCCATCAACGTCGCAAGGGTTTTGCCTCAATCGGTATACTATATCTATGCTTATGTGTTTTTGCGTCAAAACGGTGCGTTGAAGCCGGGGCAAAAATTGACGTTTTGTGTGCCGTCCGGAAATTTGGGCAACGCCTTGGGCGCCGAACTTGCCCGACGTATGGGTTTACCCGTCGAGCGTATTCTTATGGCTTTCAACGCCAACGACGCCGTCGTGCGTTTTTTGCAATCGGGCGAATACCGTCCCGTCGTACCGTCCAAAGTTTGCGATTCCAACGCCATGAACGTCGGCCATCCGAGCAATTTGGCGCGTTTCGTTCATTTTTACGGCGGTACGATGTTGCCCGACGGCACAATCACCCGCCCGCCAGACCTCGACGCCATGCGTCGCGGTTTGTCGGCTTTCAGCGTTTCCGACGCGCAAACCGAACAAACCGTACGCGACTTCTACGTCCGAACCGGACGCATCATCGAACCCCACGGTGCGGTGGGCTGGGCCGTGGCGCAAACGACGCACGGCCCCGGCGTATGTTTGGAAACCGCCCATCCCGCAAAATTTTCCGATTATATCCTGCGGGTATTGGGCCTCGAACCCGAGGCGCCGCCGTCGTTGAAAGTCGAAAGTCAATTTCCGCCCGTAAAAATTCCCGCCGATTACGCCGTTTTCAAAAACGAGCTTTTGTCCCGTGCCAACGCTTGACGACGGCCCAAACTTTCATCGAACGCTACGGAAAAAAGTTGCTCAAACAACGAAGAGTTTTGAAAACCAACGACCTTGGCGTTTTTTTCGTCCCCGTTCGTCCGCGATATGTTGGGTATTTTCGTTATTTTTGCCCGTCAAAAACATGAAAATGAATTGGAAAAAGACGGCGGCGGCGTTCGCGTGGACGTTTTTTACGGCGGCGGCATTGTCGGCACAATATGTTTTGCCCCCCTCGGGTGTGTACGTACAAAATTTTGACGGTTTCGTTGCGGGCCAAACGGGCGAACTTCCCGAAGGTTGGTACGTTGTAACCGACGAACAAATCCTTTTTTCGCTCGACGCTTATACCGATACCGCCGGCGTCGGCGCTTTTCATTTCAATCAAACCGACGACGAGGGCACGCTTGTGCGTTCGGGCGTCGGCTTCGTCGGCGCTATCGACACGCTCAACCCCGTCCGGCTTGTTTTTCTCATCCAAGACACCGAAAACCGAACCCATTTCCGGATTCGTTTTCGGGTTTCCAACCTCACGGGAGGCCAAACGACGACTTTCGCTTTCGATTACAGCCCCGACGGCCAAACGTTTTATCCCGGCGCACTCTTTTCCGGCCCCGGCAACGAACTTTTCGAACTCGACCTTCCCCAAATCGCCAATCTCCCCGAAAACGTTTACTTGCGTTGGACCTACCAAACCGACGTCGAAATCGGCGACGCCGTCACGCTCGATTCTTTGTCGTTGTCCTTTGACGCGCTCGTTCCCGATTTGAGTGTCGAAATCGAAGGGGAAACGTCTTTTTGTGAAAATCAAAGTCGTGTTTTTTCCGTCGTCGCCAACGCCGAATGGGACAGTCTTTTGTGGACGTTCAACGGCGATACCTTGGCTTTCGACGTCGAAACGGTGGAAGTTTCGGCGGCGGGGACTTTGGCCTTGACCCTTTGGGCGAACGGCGATTCGGCAACGGCCCAAACGCAATTGACGACTTTGGCCGCGCCCGACGGTGCGAACATCGTTCCGGGAAGTCAATTTCAAGGCACGCCCGGCGAAAACGGCGAAGACGACGTTATCTGTCCCAACCGTACGGCCCAATACCGGATTCAAACCCCGCCCGGTTATACGGGCGCCCAATTCAACCAGCGTTGGAACTATGTTTACACCCTCACCGACGACCTCGGGCAAACTTTTTCGGGCAACGTCCAAGTCACCAATCCCGCCCCCAACGGCGACGCCTTTTTGCGTTTCACCCCTTCGGACGCTTACCTCGGAAGAATTTTGACGCTTTTCGTCCGTTACCGCGACCTTTTGACGGCATGCACCTACGAGGTCGAACGGCGCTTGTCGGTCAACGGCCCTTTGACGCCGTCGGTCGACCTCAATACCGAGGTATGTGTGGGGGTGCCCGTGGTCGTTGACCCCCAGGTGGCGGCGGCGGCGTATTTGTGGAGTACGGGGGCGAACACGCCCACCTTAACCGTAACTTTGCCCGGCAACTACTGGCTTCGATTGACGGACGAAAACGGATGTACGAGTCGTACGGACTTTACGGTGGCTTTGCGTTCGGGACCGGCGGTCGATTTGGGGCCCGACCTAAATGCGTGCCAATCGCAAACGCTCGATGCCGGCCCCGGCGCCGCTTATTTGTGGAGTACGGGGGCGACCACGCGTCAAATCACCGTTACGGCCTCGGGGTTGTACCATGTGCGCGTTAAGGACGAGGCCGGTTGCGAAGGCCGGGATACGGTTGCGGTGGTGGTAAGCCAACCGCCGGTCAATGCCTTACCTGCGACGGCGGGTTTTTGTCCGGGTCAAACGCTTACCCTTTCCACGGGCAACGACCAAGACCCGCACCTATGGAGTACGGGCGCGACCACGCCCACCCTTACCGTCGCCGCTCCCGGAACGTACAGCGTGCGGGTCGTGCGCGGCGCTTGCGAGGTCGTCAAATCCGTCGAAGTAACCCAATTCGAAGGGGTTACGGTGAAATTGGGCGACAATCTCACCGCCTGTAAAACGCTGGTTTTGGACGCGGGCAACATCGGGGCGGCAAGCTACCTTTGGAACACCGGCGCCACGACCCGCACCCTTGCCGTCAATCAACCCGGAACCTACTCCGTAACCGTGGTCAATGCGCAAGGCTGTTCGGGCGTAGGGAGTGTAAACGTTAATTTTATTCCCGAAATCAACGTTTCGATTTTCGGTCCCGACAGCGCCGAAACGGGCGAATTCGTGGATTTTTCGGCCGTGGTTACGGGGGGCAATCCCGACTTTTGGCTTTGGGATTTTGACAACGGCACGCTTTCCAAGCTTCCCAACGCCTCCTACGGTTTTTATCGCAACCCCGGCACGTACACGGTCAAGGTGGTGGCGGGGCGCGACTTTTGTCGGGACACCGCAACGAAAACCTTGGTCGTTTACGGCGAGCCGCTGAGCGTTGCCTCCAACCTTGAAGCTTTTGAATTCCGCGTTTATCCCAATCCCGTCAAGGATGGAAGGGTGGTCGTTCGCCTCAATCGTCCTTCGTCGGCACGTTATGGTTTGACGTTAAGCGACGTTTCGGGAAAAACGATCGAACAACGTAAAACAACGGGAACGGATTTGTACGCGGGTCTGGAAATCGAGGGCTTGCGGCCCGGACTCTACCTTGTGCGTTTGACCGAAGAATCGGGGGTGTTTAGGACGTTAAAGTTGGTGGTAAGCGAATAATACTTTAAATAAATATATGTCGTTGTTGAAAGTCGGGGATGCGGCGCCGGATTTTTCGGCGCCCGACCAAAACGGAACGGTGCACGCGCTGTCGCAATATCGGGGAAAAAAGGTCGCGCTTTATTTTTATCCCGCCGACGACACGCCGGGTTGCACCTCCCAAGCCTGCAACCTTCGCGACAACCATGAAAGTTTGCAGGCCGCAGGATACGTTGTGCTTGGGGTTAGCCCCGACGACGTCGCCTCGCACAAAAAATTTGCCGAAAAGCATGGATTGCCGTTTTCGCTTTTGGCCGACCCCGAGAAAAAGATTCTGACGGCCTACGGGGCGTGGGGAGAAAAAAACATGTACGGCAAAATCGTTACGGGAGTCAAAAGAACCACGTATTTGATTGACGAAAACGGCGTGATAAGCAAAATTATCTCCGGGGTTCGCACGGCGAGCCATGCCGAACAGATTCTAAAAAAATGAGATGATACAGCTGGCACAATACGTCATCGGTTACGTCGAGGCGAAGTTCGACTTGGCGACCGCCACCGGCTACCGCAAATTGATGCGGGTGTTGGCGGGATTGTGTTGGCTGATTATCGCGATAACGATAGGAATGTTCACGCTGTTGTTTTTAACGGCGGCGGTGGGCTTGGCGATAGGCTCGTGGCTAAACAGCAGGGCGTTGGGGGTGTTTTTTATGGGCGCGACGTATTCGGCGATTCTCTTCGGCTTGTTTAAAAAACGTCGTTCCATCGTCAAATACTTTTTCAATTTGTTGGATTCGGCGGTGGAAAAGGAGGAACGGCCCGACGAAGCGCCCGTTTCGCAGGAACTTTTGCCCGTGCAACCTTAGCGTGTTTTTCATCGGCTTAAAACGGGGTGGGGGAATGCAACCTTTTGGGTTTCGATTGCGTAAAATTTTGGGATGAAAAACGATTATCCGGCCAAAGAGGCTTGGGACGTCGAGCCCGACGCTTTTTTTCACGCGCTGACGGGCGAAAAGGTGGTTTCGTGGCAAGCGGAGCCG
>CALAJH010000033.1 GCA_937922655.1 uncultured Bacteroidia bacterium | reverse complement strand
ACAATCCATCCATCGAAAAGAATATTCTTTTTGTCAAAAATCAAATACGGATGTTGTGCAAACATGTTGTAAAGACTTTCGCCCCGCCAAATGTAATCGTTCGTCAAAATCTTATGATTGTAGTTTTTGTTTGCAATGACTATCGACAATCTTTTGGTTACGTCTTGAAACAAATTTACCGAATACGAAAAAAAAGAAACGGCCAAATAGTTTTTGGAGTATTGGTCGTAAATCGGCTTAAAACCGGGATTGGTCGCGAAAGATATGGGAATAATGTAACCCAAGACGGCGGATTTCGAGCTGATTTGCAACGCTCTTTCCAACACGTAAGCGTACAAATCCCGATATTTGTTTTTGCTTACCTTGTCAAGATAAGGAATGTCGTTTTTGGTTGTTTCCACATAGGGTGGATTTCCGATAACGACGTCGAAGCCGTTGTTTTGTTCGACGATGTGGTAAAATTCGGCGCACCAGTGGAAGGGTTGATGGGAAATTTTCCATTTTAGGAAGGCGTCGGGATTTTTTTCGGGGTGGGCGTGGGTTGGGTAGGCGGTTTGGGCGAGGAGGCTGTCGAGACGGAGGGCGAGCGTGTCGAGGTGGTTTCGGAGGGTGTTTTTTGCGGTTTTGACGTCGCCGTGGCCGTGGGTTTGGAGTTGTTGGAATTCGGCGTAGTACCGGGCGCAGACTTGGGCTTGGCGCGCGATTTCGTGATATTGTCGATTGACGTCGTCTCCCGAGACGTCGAAGGAGAGGGCGAGGTTGTGAAGGGATTTTTTGACGCTTTCGAGTTTGTCGAAACCGACGAGGGTGTTTCCGGTACGGATGTTGAAGTCGATGTCGGGCAGGGGTTCGATGCCGAGGTTGGGGAGGTCGGGGCGGGGTTTGGCGACCGACGCAAGTTTGAGGAAGAGCCTGAGTTTGGCGATATCGACGGCTTCGTCCATGATATCGACGCCGAAGAGGTTGTTGACGATGATGGATTTGTAGACGAAGTATTTGGGGTTGGGGTGTTTGTCGACTTCTTGCAGGATGTTTTTGAAATCTTGGAGGGGGTCGGTTCCGGGGACTTGGGGCCGGTGGGCAAAATCTTCGACGAAGCGGCTCATGGCGTTGAGGCAGGCGTCGTAGAGGGGTTCGAGGATGTTGAGGGCGGCGAAAAGAAAGGCTCCGGAGCCGCAGGTGGGGTCGAGGATGGTGAGCGAACCGAGGGCGTGGTAGAATTTACGGACGGTTTCGACGGAGACGTCGTAGACGAGCGCGTCTTGGGCGAACTGTTGGATGTCGAGGTTGTGGGTAACGAGGTCGTTGACGTGTCGGATTTGGTCGTTTTGGATTGTTTCGAGCGTTTGGCGGCAATGTTTTCGTCGGGCGACGGTTTCGCGCCAGATTTCGTTGGGGAGGGCGATGTCGGGGTTGGCGTTTTGGTTCCACGGGGCGCGGATTTGGTAGAGTTGTTTTTGGTTGGGGTCGAGTCCTTTTTTGACGTCGTCGGGGAGACCGTCTTCGATGGGGTTTTCGGCGTTGAAGCCGTGTTTGAGGGCGGGGTAAAGGTACCTTTGGGGGTTGTTTTTGACGAGTTGTCGATGAAAATCGGAAAGTTTTTCCATGCCCGCCTTTTGAAAAACGGACGGAATAATGGTGTTTTTGGCGATGTATTCGGTAACGTCTTCTTGGGTGTAATAGGCGCCGAGGGCGGCGCGGTCGTTGATGTATTTTTCGAAGATGTACCCGATGACGTCGGGGTTGATTTGGTTGGGGTCTTTGTCGGGGCGGTCGTCGAGGTGCCAGCGGTATTGGTCGAAAAAGTCGAATACGTTTTTGAGGGCGCGGTTGGGGACGTCAAGGTCGGGGTGTTGGTTTTCGACGGGGTGTCGTTCGAAGATTCCGCCGTTGAGAAAGGGAACTTTTCCGAAAATTTTTGTGTAAGCAGGGGGGGGGGGATGTTGTTGCGCCCAAATGTTCAAAGAACAGGGGTTGAAGGAATTGACGGAAATAGTTTTCGATGTTCAATCGGTTTTTGAGGTAGTCGTGGTCGGGTTTGCCGTGGGGGTCGAAAAAGAATCCTTTTTTTTGCAGGAAATAGACGAACATGAGCCTGTTGAGTACGAGGCCGGCGTAGCGTTGTCGGAGTGCGGGGTCGTCGACGCCGACGATTTCGTCGGCCAAGCGGGCGTGTTCTTTTTTGAATCGTTCGTAAAATTGTTTGGTAACTTTTTCGGTGTTTTTTTGGAAGCCGCGCTTGACTTTTCCCGAGATTTCGGAGGTGGTAAGTCCTTGTTCGAAGTCTTGGTAGTCGAGGGTGATTTGTTGGAGGAGTTCGTCGATTTCGGGTCGGAGGGATTTTTCGACGCATTTGATGGGTTTTCCCGGGGTTTTGTAGGCGAACTGCCAAATTTTGCCGGCGAAAATGCAGAGGTTTTCGGCTTCGACGGCGGCGAGGGCGCGTTGGAGGTCGTTTCGGATTTTTCTTTCGGGAAGCGAGTCGCAATAAAAGACCTTGAAACCCGCGATTTGGGCAAGGGGCCGAAGTTGGAAGTCGCCCTCGGGGAGGGAAACGAGAAAAACGTAAGGGGTGGCGGGTTGTTCCCAGCCTATTTCTTCAATGAATTGCCGCCGAATTTCGTCAAACATGCGCAAAAATAGAAAAAAATGCGCCCCGATTTTTCAACCGATTGACGTTGAACCGCGTTTTTGCATCAATGCGATAATAGCGAATATCGTATATGTTTATTCCTGATTTTTTGAGTGTCTCCGTAAGGTTTCGGGCCGTTTTTGCCTTGCACAACAAACAAAAGGCGCCGGGCTTGTTTTCTTTTGCGAAAGCAATAACTCTTTGGTACTGCAACCGCCATTGAAGAGCGTTGGAAATCGTCAAATATCCCGGAAGGGGACGTTGCGACATGATTCTTTCCGTCAAAGTTTGCAAACCGATTTCTTCCAAAGGTAAGTTTCTTTCGCGCAAATATGCGTAAATGTCGTCCGCATTTCCTTGCCTATTTAAAATATCCAAGCGTAGTTTGAAAGTCTCCGGTGCGCGACGCGTCAACAAACACCGCATACAAAAACGTCGTTTTTGAAGACCGGGTTTCATGATGGTCTTTTTTGTCGTAAATTATAACCAACAGGCGATAGCCCAAACCGTATACTTTTTGGGATGCGTCGCGAAATGGACAAGAAGATTGGGGTTGTTTAAACGACGTTAATTTAATATCCACGCCAAGTTTTGGAAAGTCTATGCCCGATGCCGAGCTACCTCTTTCATAAATAGCGCGGAATTTTGGAACGCACAACGTAAAAAAACGTCCACAACGTCCCTAATGGAGACGTTGTGGACGGCGGTTTGAGAACTTTTGTTTTATCTGACGAGGGTAACCGTCCCGTGGAACGAGACGGTTCGGCCCGAACCGTCTTCGGCTTTGAATTGATAGGTATACACGCCTTCGATGCAGGCTTGGCCCGAAAACGCGTCGACGCCGTCCCAGAAATTGAGCGCCTCGCACTTGTTGTCGAAGACCATGAAGCCCCAACGGTTGAAAATTTTCAAACAGTACGTCGGGTAGCCCGCCACGTAGAGTTCGAATTTCTCGTTCAAACCGTCGCCGTTGGGCGTGAAGGCGTTGGGTATGCCCACGATGTTGTCGTCCAGCACCCGATACGGTCCGTAGTACAACGTATCGGCGCATCCGTTCGGGCTGTATGCCGTAAACGTTACCGTAAATTCCCCCGCGCTTGTGTACGTGTGTTTGGGGTTGCGTTCGGCGCTTGTCGTTCCGTCGCCGAAGTCCCAATGCACGCTGTCGGCGAATTGCGACAAATCCTTGAACTGTACCGTCGAAATATTCGGTGCGAAGAGCGTCCGCGACGTATCGGGCAACGCGCTCAAATCCGCCAACGGAACTTTGTCCACGTTGATGGTCAGCGCCACGCGTTCGATGTTGCATCCCGCCACCACGGGTTCGATGTAATACGTCGTCGTTTCGTAAAGCGGAGGCGTGGTCAGGCTTTCTCTGAATCGGATTTGGCCCTCGTCCGTTTCGTTCAAATACAAACGATACCCTTCGGCGGGAACCGGCGGACGCATTTCGATTTTCACCGCTTGTCCTTCGCACACCGTGCCTATGGGGCGCGGATTGGGCGTGTTCGGCTCTCCGATGCTTACCAACGTCCGTTGTACCGGGGCGCTGCAGCTGCCCGAACGCGCAACCAACGTCCATTCGCCGCGATAATCCGTCGTCGCGTTCGCCACCGCGACCTCGGCGCCCGTATACGTTTGGCCGTTCGGCGCCGTCCACGTCAATTCCGCCGACGTTATATCCGAGCGCAGGCGAAGTTCGTCCCCGGCGCATATCGGCGAATTGCTTGTGATTTGCACCATGGGCGGCAAAGGTTCGATGTACACGCCCAACGAACGCACGATGCTCGTGCATCGGCCGACTATCGCCCGGCATTGATACGTGCCGTGGTTGCGGCCGTCCACCGATTCCAACACCGGGTTTTGTTCGGTCGAATACCAGTTGTTCGGTCCCGTCCAATAAAAGGCCGTGGCGTCGGCGCTTTCGGCGAAAAGCCGAAGCGTACCGCCTTCGCAAACGGGTTCGTCGGCGCGTATCGTCGGCAAAATCGGAACGGGATAAACGGCCACGCGCACGGTGTCGGCCGCGCCCAAACAGCCGCCCGCGCCCACGCCCCGTGCCACGTACTCGCCCGCCGCCGCCGGCGTAACGTTCTCGATATCGACGCTAAAGCCCGTGGCCGAAAACCCGCCCGGCCCCGTCCATTGCATGTTCGTCGCCCCCGGCGCCGAGGCCGTCAGCGTCAATCTTTCTCCGGGGCAAAGCGTGTCCGGCCCTTGCGCCACAACCCCGACCATCGGTACGTCAAACACCGCCACCGTTACCGTCGCCGTGTTTTCGCATCCCGTGAACGTATTGCGTCCCGTTACCGTGAACGTCGTCGTTTGCGTCGGGTTGCACGTCGGATTCGCCCCATCGGGGTTGGAAACCAAGTTCGACGGCTCCCAACGGTACGTATTCGCCCCGTTTGCGCCCAACTGCACCGTTTGACCCGAACATACCGGACCCGAAGGCAACGCCGACGCCGTCACGTTCGGCAATGCGTTCACCGACACCGTTGTCACCCCCGTATTTCGGCAGCCCGTAACCGAGTTTATCGCCGATACGGTGTACGTCGTCGTTTGCGTCGGCGACGCAACAGGGTTCGCTATCGTCGGGTCGTCCAAGCCCGTTGTCGGTTGCCAAACGAAAACGTCCGCCCCTTCGACCGACAGTTGCACCGACTGACCCAAGCATATCGTCGCGTTGGACGGAGCAACAATTTCGGGCAACGCATGCACCGTTATCGCAACCTCGTCCGTCGTAACGCATCCGTGGATATCCGTGCCGTATACGGTGTACGTCGTCGTTTGCGTCGGCGACGCAACGGGATTGAATACGAACGGATTCGACAAATCCGTTTCCGGTTCCCAACGGTACGATACCGCCCCCGATGCGAACAACGGCGCCGTTTGACCGACGCATACCGCCGTTAGCGGTGCGAAGGCCGTAACTTGCGACGGCGGATAAACGATTTGCGTGTACGTCGCCGTACTCCAACAGCCGACGGCGTTGGTTACCGTCAGCGTGTACGTCGTCGTTTGCAACGGCGCAAGAACAACGGCGGGCGCGTCGTTGGGGCCGGATATTAATCCCGATGGTTGCCATTCATAGACATAATCCGTACCGACAAGGGCGGTAATCTGCATCGTTTCGCCGTAACACAACGCCGAACCCTCCCCGTATATCGCCGCCGTCGGTACGGGATTTACTTCGATTTCGACCGTCGCCGTGTTTTCGCAACCGAACGGGTTTCGTACCGTAACCGTATAGATGGTCGAAACGGCGGGGGTGGCCGTCGGATTGGAAACGAACGGGTTGTTTAATCCCGCCGTCGGCGCCCATTGGTACGCTGCCCCGCCCGATGCGTAAAGCGTCGCGCTTTCGCCCAAACATATCGTGGGACGGTTGGTTTCCGCCGTGGCGACGGGCAACGGATTGACGTTTACCGTTACCGTCGCCGTACCCGAACAGCCCAACGACGTGCCGGTTACCGTGTATATCGTTGTTTCGGTGGGGAAAACGGCGACGGTTGCGCCGACGAGGTTGCCCGGCGTCCAAACGTACGAACCCGCTCCCAAGGCGTTGAGCACAGCCGTCGAACCCGCGCACACCGTCGGCGTGGTCGTATACGCCCCCACCGCCGGAACCGGACGAACCTCTATCGTTACCACATCCACCGCCGTGCATAGGCCCGAAACCGCCGTAACCGTATACGTCGTCGTCGATACGGGCGTGGCCAAAACCGTCGGTCCCGAAGTCGTGTTCAAACCCGACGACGGCGCCCAAACAACCGCAATCTCTTGCGCTCCGCCCGTCGTCCCCGCCGTCAAACTAATTGTCGTTCCCGCGCACACCGAACGGTCTTCGCCCGCATACACCGTCAAATCGCAACCCGGCAAAAATACGCTCACAAACGTCGTGTATCGACAGCCGTTCGCATCGGTAACGAAAACGTCGTAGGTGCCGGCGTTCAAACCCGAAAAACTTGTAACGTCTTGCACGTCCGTCAAAGTCGCGTTCACCCCGAACCCGACGATGCGCACCGTATACGGCGCCCATCCGCCCGAAACCGCCACCGTAACCACGGCGTTCGGCGCCTCGGTGGCCGTAACCGTCGCCGTCGGAGAACTAAACACGTTGACCGTCGTTGAAGCCGAATTGACGCACCCGTTCGCGTCCGTTCCGTAGACAACGACCGTCGTCGGCTCGAATATCGTCAGCGTTTGTCCCGTGCCGAACGGCGTCGAAAACAAGTTTGCCGGCTCCCAAACATAATTTAACGCCCCGGCGGCCGAAAATTGCACTTCCGTTCCCGGACATACGTAATCGTCGCTGACAAACAACGCAACGGGCGGCGGCGGATTGACGACTACCGGCACCGTCGCGGTATTCGAACAACCGTTCGCGTCCGTCCCCGTAACGGTGTATACCGTCGTTTGCGACGGACGGGCGACAACGTTGGCGCCGACGTTCGTGCCGTCGATAGCGTTTTGGGGTTGCCATACGTAGCTTGACGCACCCATGGCGAACAGCGTCGTCGTCGCGTTGGCGCAAACCAAAGCCGCGTTCGCGCCCGCGACAACGTTCGGAGGATTGACCACCGATATCGTTATCGTTTGCGAGCGCGAGCAACCGTTGGCGTCCGTTCCGACGACGGTATAGGTCGTCGTCGAACCGGGCGTAATCGACACCTGCGCCGACGACGGGTCGGATACCGACAAGGCCGGCGACCACGAATAACCCGCCGCGCCCGAGGCCGTCAGTATCGCGCTTTGGCCGATGCACAACGTTGCGTCGCTCGCGTTTATCGTCAAATCGAAGGGCGCGAACACCTCCACCGTTACTTCCGCCTGACCCAAACATCCTTGCGGGTCGTAGCCCGTAACGGTAAACGTCGTGGTCGTCGTTGGGTTCGCCGTTGTAACGGGTTGGGACGCTTGGGAAACGAGCTCCGATGGTTGCCATAAATACGTCGTGGCGCCCGTCGCGTAGAGTGTTACGGGGTCTCCGGCGCAAACCTGCGCCGGAATCGTGTACGCCGTCAAATTGACGACGTTGCTCACGGTAACGGCCACGGTGGCGGTACGGGTGCAACCGTTGACGTCCCCGGCCGTTACCGTGTAGGTGGTAGGGGTTAGCGGGGCGCCGACGACCGTCGGCCCGACGTTCGAGCCTTGTACCGCCGTCGCCGGTTCCCAAGTGTAGGTCAGCTGGTCGTCGGGGCCGGGTACATAAAGAACGGTCGTTTGTCCGGCACAGATGGCGTCGGCCGTCGCCGCCGCCGAAACCGCCGGCAAATTCGCGACGTTTACCGTTAGCGTCGTTTGAGCGACGCAACCGTTCGCGTCCGTTCCCCGAACGGTGTAGGTCGTCGTGGTTGTAGGGAAGGCGACGGGGTCGGAGGCGTTGGGGTCGGAAAGGCCCGTAGTCGGGAACCAAGAATAACTTACCCCGCCCGCCACCGACAGCGGCGTGCTTTCGCCCAAACATATCGTCGCCGCAACGGGATTGACCGTCAAAACGGGAGCGGGGTGAACGTTCACCGTAACCGTCGTCCGGGCCGAACAGCCGTTGGGGTCGGTTCCCGTGACGGTAAACGTCGTCGTTTCGTTTACCGTCGCAACGGGATTGGCGATGTTCGGATGGGAAAGCGGGCCCGCCGGCGACCATGCATACCCCGTGGCACCCGTCGCGAACAACGTCGTCGCTTCGTTTGGACACACAAGGGTTTGGGAAGCCGTCGCGTTGAGCGTCGTCAATTCATTGACGGCGACGGTAACCGTTGCCGTACCTTCGCAACCCGCCGCGTCGCGCACCCGAACGGTAAACGTCGTCGTCGTACCGGGTTGGGCGCTAACGGTGGGTTGGTCGTTCGGTCCGACAATCGCCGAGGCCGGTTGCCATTCGTAAGAAACGGCGGAAGCGGAGGCGTTGGCGGTCAAAGCGGTCGTTTGTCCGGCACAGATTTGTGCGGGCGAAGCCGTCGGCGCCGCCGTCGGAAGCGCATTGACCGTTACGGTGATAAAGTTCGATATCGGGCAGCCGTTGGCGTCGGTGGCGGTAACGGTATAGGTGGTTGTTTGGGCGGGGGTGGCCAGCGGCGCGGCGGACGTTGCGTCGTCCAAACCCGCCGTCGGCGTCCACAAATAGTTCGTTCCGCCCGTTGCCTGCAATTGCACCGTTTGGCCCAAACACGCAACGTTCGGAAAAGCGTTCAACGTCAAATTGCCGGCGGGATAAACCGTAACGGTAACGGTCGTGGATTTGGAACAGCCTTGCGTCGTGCCGGTAACGGTGTAGGTCGTCGTCGCGGGAGGAGCGACGGTGATGGACGGCGCGACAATTCCGCCCGGTTCCCAGACGTAACTTTCGGCGCCCGTGGCGGTGATGAGCGTTCCGCCGCCGGGACAAACATGGGTTTGCAAGGGTGCGGCGTAAATCGCCGGTTCGGGAACGACGTTCACCGCCACCGCGTCTTGCGCAAAGCACACGCCCGACGTTACCGTTACCGTGTATATCGTCGTCGACGACGGAATGAGCGTAACCGACGGCGCCGATGGATTGTCGATATTGAGGTTGGGTTCCCAGAGGTAGGTTACGGGGCCGGGGGCGCCGGCGACCGTCGCGTTGAGCGTGTTCACCGAACCCGAGCATACCGTCAAATCCGTGCCCGCATTGACGGTCAGGGTGCAGGTGGGTGGATTGATGACGGCGTTCGTACGGCCGACGCAACCGTTGGCGTCGGTTACGGTAACGAGATACGCTCCGGCGGGCATATCGTTAAATTCGGTGAAGCCGGTTGTCAAGTCGTTTCGTTCCCATGTTTGCGTGCTTCCCGCGCGTTGGACGAGGACGTCGAAGGGGGCGGCGCCCGTCAGAAAAAACACCGTCAGCGTACCCGTTGGGTTGGCGGGCGTAACGTTGGCGCTTACCGTCGGGTTCGGAGAAACGAATACCGGAACCGCCGCCGTGGATTGACATCCGTTCGCGCCCGTTACCGTTACCGTATACGTGATGTTGTAAAGCGGCGTGGCGACGGGATTGGGAATGTTGGCGTTGTTGAGGAACGTCGTTGGATTCCAAGAGTAGGCGGTACCGCCGCTTGCCAAAAGCGTTACGCTTTCGCCTTCGCAAATGGGTTCGTTGCTCGCGTTGATGGTTACCGTCGGGGACGGCGTTACGTTCACCGTGACCGTGGAGCTATTGACGCAACCTAGACCCGTGGTGGCGGTAACGGTGTAAACGGTGGTTTGAGCGGGCGCGGCTTGGACGGCGGCGCCCGCGTTGCCGCCGATTAAACCCGTCGTCGGTTGCCAAACGTAACTCGCACCCGCGGAACCCGACGCCGTCAGCGTCGTCGTTTGACCCGAACAAATGTCCGCTTGGGAAGCGGTGGCGTTCACCGTCGGAAGCTGACCAACCGAAATCGTTATCGTCGCGGTTTGGACGCATCCGTTGTCGTCGGTACCGAAAACGGTGTACGTGGTGGTATTGGCGGGAGAAGCGACGGGATTGGCGATGTTGGCGTTGGAAAGGCCGGCCGTCGGTTCCCAACGATAGCTTGTCGCCCCTGCCGCCGTCAAGGTTGTGTTGTCGCCAAAACATATCGTCGTCGGCCCCGTGGTTATCGAAACCGTCGGAAGGGGATGGACGGTAACGGTTAGGGTTTCGGTGTCGATGCAACCTTGCGCCGTCGTGCCGGTGACGGTATAGGTCGTGGTAACGGCGGGGTTGGCGACGGGGTTGGGGATGGCGGCGTTGTTGAGGCCCGTGGTGGGTTGCCAAGCGTAGGTCGTGGCGCCGGCGGCCGTTAGTTGGGCCGAGGATTGTCCCACGCATATTTCCGTTCTATCCGCCACGGCGGTTACTTCGGGATTGGGAACGACGTTGAGCGTCAGCGTACGTTGGGAAACGCATCCGTTGTCGTCGGTACCGGTAAGGGTGTAAACGGTGGTGTTGTCGGGGCGGGCGCTTACGGAAACGCCGGTGTTCGGCCCGTCGATTTGGTTTGCGGGTTCCCAGAGGTAATTGGCGGCGCCGGCGGCGGTGAGCGTCGCGCTTTGTCCCAAACAAACGTAGGGTGCGGAGCTTGTCGCCGTCAGCGTCGGCAAAACGTTTACCGTTACGGTTGTGGTCGCCGTCGAAACGCAACCGTTGGCGTCGGTTCCCGTAACGGTATAGGTCGTGGTGGCGGCGGGAGAAGCGACGGGGTTGGCGGATGCCGGGTTGTCGAGGCCCGCCGTCGGCAACCACGCGTACGTTACGCCGCCGCTTGCGGAAAGTTGCGCCGTCGTTTGGCCGGGGCATATCGCGGCGGGATTGGACGTCGCGCTAATGTGGGGCAGCGCATGAACGACGACCGTAATTTCGTCGGTATCGACGCAACCGCCGGCATTCGTACCCGTAACGGTAAAGGTGGTGGTAACGACGGGGGTGGCCACGGGGTTGAAAACGCCGGGGTTGTTAAGCAGGCCCGCCGGTTCCCAACTATAATTTATGGCGCCGGTGGCGCTGAGCGAAACGCTTTGTCCGACGCATATTTCGTCGTCGGCGGCGAAGGCGCTTACCGTCGGTTGGAAATTGACCGCCACGGTAACGGTACGGGTTTGGACGCAACCGTTGTCGTCGGTACCCGTAACGGTGTAAACGGTGGTGGTCGTAGGGTTGGCGCTAACGTCGGAAAGATTGTTCGGTCCTAAAATCGCCGATGCGGGTTCCCACACAAAACTTGTCGCTCCCGCCGAGGACAAGGTCGTCGTATTGCCCAAACATATTGCGGGGTCGATGGCCACGGCCACCAAATTCGGAAGCGGATGGACGGTAACGGTAACGGTTTGGGTATTGACGCAACCGTTGTCGTCGCTACCCGTAACGGTATAGGTGGTGGTGGAACCGGGGTTGGCGACGGGGTTGGAAATCGTGGGGTTGCTCAATCCCGCGGCGGGCGACCAAAGATAACTTGTTGCACCCGTTGCTTCGAGTTGGGACGTTTGCTGACCCGTACATATCGCCGCCGGCGTGGCCGTCGCATCGACCGTCGGCAAAGCATTGACCGTAAGGGTGAACTCCCGGCTATTGACGCAACCGTTGGCGTCGGTTCCCGTGACGGTGTAGGTTGTGGTGGCGGCGGGAGAAGCGACGGGGTTGGCAATATTGGGGTTGTTGAGTCCCGTTGTCGGCGCCCAGACGTAACCGACGGCGCCCGTGGCGAAAAGATTGACGCTCTGTCCAAAACAGATTACGTCCGTAGGAGCGGAAATTTGGACGTTCGGAAGCGGATGGACGACGACCGAAACCGTAGCCTGCGCTACGCAATCGCCGCCAAAAACGGCGGAAACGCTATAGGTCGTGGTTGTTTGGGGATTGGCGGAAACGGCGGTACCGATGTTGGAGCCGTCGATGGCGGAGGCCGGTTGCCAGACGTAATCCACGCCGGGCGGTCCGCCGGCGACGGTCAAATCGGTCGTTTCCCCGAGGCACAAGACGTTGTCGTCGGCATTGGCCGTCAAAACGGGCGGGGAAACGACGACGACGGTAACGGTGGCGGTGTTGCGGCAACCGTCGGCATCGGTGGCGGTAACGGTATAAGTACGGGTGGAACCGGGCGAGGCGACGGGGTTGGGAACGGTGGCGTCGGAAAGGCCGGCGCTCGGCGCCCAAACGTAACTTATGCCGCCCGTGGCGTTGAGTTGGGTCGAGGCGCCGGCGCAAATTTCGTCGTCGTCCGCCGTGGCCGTTACCGTCGGCAAATCCAAGACTTGAATCGCGAGCGTGGTCGTATTCGTACAGCCGTTGGCGTCGGTGCCGGTGACGGTGTAGGTCGTGGAAACGGAGGGATTGAGTATAGGGGTGGGGGCCGAAGGGTTGGAAACGCCGTCGGTCGGCGCCCAAGTATAAATAACGGCGCCCGCGGTAAAGGTCGAAGTGTTTTCTCCGATGCAAAGGGTATTGTCGACTGCAAAGGCCGAAACGACGGGTAAAGGGTTGACGGTTACGGTCACGGTCGCGGATTTTTGGCAACCGTCGTTCGCCGTTCCGGTAACGGTATAGGTGGTGGTGGCGGCGGGATTGGCGACGGGATTGGGAACGTCGGTGGCGGAAAGGCCCGTTGCGGGAATCCACGAGTAAGTGGCCGCGCCCGAGGCCTGCAAGACCGTCGAGGCGCCAACGCAGATGGCGGGTTGCAAGGCGACGGCCTGAACGTCGGGCAAAGGCCGAACGATTGCGTCTACGGATTGTCTCGGTCCGACGCATCCTTGCACCGAAACCGCCTCCACTCGATAGGTCGTCGTCGTCGTTAGCGTACCCGTGTTGAACGTTGGTCCGCTTTGTTGGTAATTGCCCGAATGGTCGTACCAATTGTAGGTGCATGCGGGACAGTTTATCGGGTCGGGGGTAACGGCGAGCGTTACGTTTCCGGGGCCGCAACGTTCTTGGTTTTGGGCGTTGGGGAATACGGTGTCAAAGAGTTTGACTTTGAACGGCACGCGCGAACTGACGCACCCGCCGGGGTAACGGAAGGCGACGTAATACGTTACGGGCGCGGTCAGCAGCGGCGTGGTGAAGGTATTGCCCGTAAAGACGGGGATGGAGGCGCTCGGCGAATCGTACCATTGCGTCAAACACGTGGGGCAGGGGGCGGGGACGAAAAACGTGGCCTGACCGTTTTCACACACCGTCGCCGAATCGGCTATCGGGGGGCGCGACAAATAAAAGAGTTCGTCCGTCGAGGCCAAAGGAATGTTGGTACAGCCGCCGCTAACGGTGTAACGCGCCCGGAAATAAAGTAGGGTCGTATCCGAACCCGTAATTTGCGGCACGGTATAATTGAGGGTGGTCTGGGTGGCGCCGGGGATGTCCTCGTAGTTGGGGTAATTGAGGTTGGTGGCGATTTGCCAAATCAAAGCGCCTTCGGTGTTTTCGACCGAAACCAGGACGGTGGTTTGGTCGGGGCCGCAGGAGGGAACGATGGACGAATTGCCGGTAACGGGCGGGCGTTGGACGCGGAAGGTGTCCAAACGCGCGGGTTGAGAAGGACAGTCGGTGGGCGGTCCGTTAAAAACGACGGCGTAGACCACGTCGCCGTCGCGAAGGTCGTTGGTAACGACGAAATTTTGCGTTTGCAACGGCTCGCCAAGAATGTCGTTGGGGTTGTCGTTGCGATAAAAAATATAACGGGGCGTGCCGCCGGCGACGTTTTGCGGGTTGGCGGTAACGGTAACAAAGTCGCCTTCGCAAATGGAAAAGTCGGGGTCGGACGCGGTGAGCGTCAAAGAAGGAATCGGACTGACGTTCACCGAAACGGGATTGGAAAGCGGCGAAAGACAAAGCACGCCGTTGTCGGCTTGTACGGCGGCCTGCGCCTGTACCACCAAGTTTTGTCCGAAAAACAGTTCGTTGGTGTTGAAGGTCGAAAGCCCGCTCCAGTCTTGGAGAACGGCGCCGCCCTGCGCGGTAAAGCGATAGATTTCGCCCGTTCCCGTTGCGGTAAAGGTTACTTCGTTGCCTTCGCAAATGGCGGTGGGGGCGGCGGAAAGAGAGACGGCGGGCGGCGGAACGACTTCGACGTTTAAGATGGCGTCGCCGCTCAAACATCCCACGCCTATGGCCCTTGCCACGACCGTTCCCGTTCCGACGCCGAACCACGTTACGGCGATTTGGGTCGTTCCCTGCCCCGAAGTGATACTGCCCAACGACGGCGGCGCCACCGTCCATTGATAAGTATCGGCCCCGTCGACGGATTGAATTTCATAGACGACGTCCGAGGTCGGTTGGCAAACCCGGGCCGTGGATTGGACGAACTGCGGCGCGGGCGGACGACGTTTGACGACCACCGTTCGATAGACGGGTATCGACCATCCGCAACAGTTTTCAAAGACGCGGAGTTTAATTTGATACGTTCCGGGGGCGTTGAGGGTAAGGGTGTTGCCCGATGGGGTACCCGAGGAAAATATTTCGACGGGGTTGGCGGGCGTACCCGCGCCCGTGATTTGCAAAACGCGCCAATCGTAAATCGTTCCCGCCGTGGCCGTCGAAAGCGTGACGGATTCGCCCGCGCATATTTCCGTGGGAACGGGGTCGATGACGGGAAGGGGACGTACGGTACGGATATTGACGAACTTGCGTAAAACGTTCGCTCCGTTTTGGATGTCTTTATAGCCGACGGTCGAATAATAAACGGCGACGTTGGGCGAGGCGAGGGTATAAGAGCTAAAGCCGCTGGAGACGTCGGGAACGAACTGACCGCCCGAAAGCAGGGTCCAGTTGGAGGCGTTGGGGGGTGTTTCGGAAAGCAGAATTTCGGAGTTGGTACAACCTTTGGTGTAGGCGAGGGTAACGCCGGGGTTGCCGGTGGGATAGGTTCCGGTGATAGGCAGGGGGTTTCCGGTGACGAATTGGGTAGCGGCGGCGATACCGGGGGCGCCGTTTCCGCCGTTTCCGCCTTGTCCGCCCTGTCCGCCGCGCCCGCCGCGTCCGCCCATGCCGAAGTCGCACCCTCGGGAACACCCGCTTGTTCCGCCGTTGACGTTGAAACAGTTTGGTGCGCCAAGGCCTTGGCAGTTGTTCGAATTGACGCAAACGCCGCCGTTGCCACCGTCGCCGCCTTGCCCGCCTTGTCCGCCTTGTCCGCCTTGTCCACCGGCGCCGGGGCTTCCGGCAACGAATTGACAGTCGGTAACGCTACCGTTGACGCCGTTGTTGGCGACGTACAAACCAAAGGAGGCGCCGCCACCCCAACCGCCGGTACCGCCTTGTCCGCCGTCGCCGCCTTGTCCTCCGCCTCCGCCGCCGGCGCCTTTGTCGTCGTTGCAACCGAAACCGGTTTGTCCGCCGCCGGCTCCTCCGCCGCCGCCGCCGGCGCCGCCGGCGCCTTTGTTGCCGGTACCGGCTTGGGCGCCGGGCAAAAAGAAGACGGCGGTCGAACCCGCGGGGCCGGCGGTTCCCGTACCGGCTTGGGGGGGCGTACCGCTCACGTCGCCGCCGGGAAGACCGTCGTGCGAACTATTGGCTTGGCAGTTGAAAATATTGCAACCGGGACGGTTTCCGCCGGAGCCGCCGGAACCGCCGCCCACGCTTCCGGACGCCGTTCCGGGGTTGCCGGGCAAACCCGAATCCGCACAACGCCCCGAACCGCCCGCGCCGCCGGGCGCGCCGTTGATGGAGACGTTGTTGCCCCCCGCGCCGCCAACACCAAACCCCGGGCCGCAACTGTTGTTTTGTCCGTTTCCGCCGTCGTTGCCGCGGGCGCCTTGCACGCCGTTGGCTCCCGTCACGCCGTTGGCCCCCGCCGAAGCGTTCCCTACCGTTACCCGTACCCGCGTGATATCGTAATTGCTCGCCCCATTTAAATATATCCCGTACACCGAACGGCCGCGATTGACCGTCGTTCCCGTTACCGACGGAATATTCAAAACCAAATCCTGAAGCGCAAAGTCGTTGATAAAATTACATTTGACGCCGATGTGGTGGCCGACGTCGAAACCCGAACCGCCCGGCGTTTCTTCGAGACAATTCACAAAATTGACGGTCGTAACGGCGGTGGGTTCTTTGGTCCAATTGCCGTTGATGACCCGGTATCCGCCCTCGATTTTAAGTCCCGATTCCATGAGCAAAATACCGTTGAAGGTGTAGTTTCCTTCGGCCATGCGGACGACGTTGCGTTCGTCGCCCGGATTGTAGAGGTTGAGGGCGCCTTGTAGGGAGACGGGATTTTGAGCGTTGCCGGCGGCGTTGTCGGGCGCGGTGGGCGAAACGTAAATAAAATCGCAGGTGGGGGTGGGGTCGACGGTAACGAAACAGGAATTGACGGCTTGCCCGCAAACGCCGTAATCGACGCTTACGCGCACTTCGCCGCCCTGCGTGCCGAAAGCGATGGACACGGCGTTGGAACCCTGTCCGTTGACGACGGTGGCGCCGGGGGCGGTGGTCGTCCACGTGTAACTTACCGCGCCGGGCATGAGCGGCACGGAAAAACCGGCGACGGCGTTGCCCGGCAAGGTCAATCCGCACGGCCCGGCGATAGACGGCACGTTGCCCGGGCCGTTGCGCGTAACGGCCACACAATTCGAATAAGCGTAAACGAGATGGTCGCCGACGTTGGTGTTGGAGCCCGTACCGGCGCGATTGGCAACGACCAATCGGTAAAACTTGGTACCGGAGAAGTTGGTTGGCACGGAAAAATCACGACACACCGCGCCCGGAACATCGTTCCATTGGCTAATGGCGTCGCAACTCGTTCCCACGCCTTCTTGCCATTGATAGTAGGTGGCGTTTTGGGTTTGTCCGTTGAGGGTCAAAGGTTCGTTTTGACAAACGGGCGCCGGGGGAGCGACCGAGGCCGACGGTTTGCCCATCGTCCAGCGATATCTTATGCGCGCCGTCCAATTGGTGAAACGCTCGGTGGTCGAAACGTTGATGGGAAAATCGAAGTAGTTGTCGACGCCGGGCGGGGACGAACGAAAGTCGATGCTTCCGGTGGCGGTGCGCAGGTTGTCGTCGGGGTCGTTGATGAGGCCGAAAAGATAGTTGCATTCGGGGCCGGTGTTGTATTCGCACTGGGTCGGACAATTGGGGCTGAAAAAGTCGAGTTCGCACGGACAGTCGTCCTCCCAGACGCGGAAATCGTATTGAAACGAACGGGCGGCGACGTCGGCGTAGGTTCGATTGAGGGCTTCGGCATTGACGTTGTTGAATTGGGGGGAGTTTTGCGTTCCGGTAAAACAAAAGTATTCGTTTGGAAAAGCGGCTTCGAGGTCGTCTTTGAATCGGAATTGGACGTTGAGTTCTTCGGCGCCGAAAAAACCGAAGCCGTCGAAGTCGGTGTCGGCCCAGACTTTGTCGAGCCAAACGGTCAATCCGACGGGGCCGTCGGAGTATTGGGGGTTGGGGCAAAGGGGCGGCAAGGGGTAAGTGTAACGCCAGCGAAATTCGAATTGGAAGGCGTATTGACCGTCGCTCGAAAGGCCTTGGGCGATGGTCCAGACGTTGGGTTCGGCGGCGCGAAAAGGCACGCGGCCCACGCCCTGCTTGCGGTTGGCGTCGTAAATGCCCGTACACAAACCAAAGATTTCGCAACAATCGTAGCTTGTGCGTCCACCGCAACGGTTGCGAAACGCCTCGTATTCAAATTCGAAGTTGGTCGGGGCTTGCGTGCCGGAATAGACGTAGGAAAAAACGATTTGGTTGTCGTCGGGCGACCAGACGTAGCCTTGGTTATCGGCGGTAACGGTTTTCCACGCCGTCCAATCGGCGCCGTCGAGGTTTTCGACGTCCCGCAGACGGAGTTTGTAGGTGTATTCGTTGGGACCGAAGAGCAGATACTGCAGGCCGGTGATGTCGAAGTTTTGGTTGGACCAACAACGCTTGACGCGAATGTCGAGGGCGATGGGGCCGTCGTTGTAGACGTTGATTTGCGCGCCGGCGCGGCTTGCAAAAAGCGCGGCCATTACGGCAAATACCGCGCTTGTAAAAAAGAGTCGCATAGGCAATCGAATTTAACCCCCTAAAATAAGAAATTATCTGCAAAAGACCGGCGGCGGAAGAAAAAGAAACGTACCGCGGGTAACGGATAAATCTACAAGGCTAAAAGCATTCGAGTTGCATTATGAACCCTGCAAGATGCTCGGCCGGTGGAAGCTGCAATGTCATAGAAAACGGAAAAAGAAACACAAAATTATGTTGTAAAAATTGTTGAAGTCCGTGCGTCCCCCATCCGACCCGTAAATTCTTCGAAACCGAGCTTCGCGTTCTTGACGAACGTCGCGTAAAGAACGGCTTTTGCTTCGCGCCGGTTGTCGTATGCTCGACGCGGGTTTGACAAGGGTTTTTATGCCGGGGTTACGATGAAAATCCGCCTTCGAACCACGACGACGTTGTCGGAATCGCGATAGTCGAATCCGGAGAGACGACGACGCTTACCGTTCTTTTTTTGAGTAACCGTCTTTGCCAATGACCGCTTCCCACTTGTCCACCCACGTTTTGAAGTCTTTGGGGCCTTTGTGGCGATTGACGACTTTTTTCTTTTGGCCGTCGAGCGAGATTTCGACGATGGTCGAGGGTATGTCGGAGATGCCCGGGTCGTCGTATAGGGTGTCCCAAGAAAAAAACGGCGATTCGCGCACGGTCTTTTTGAGTTCCGCGAGTTGGGCGGCGGAAAGTTTTTTGGAAAAAAGGCCCGTTTGTTCGGTGAAGCGGATGGCGTTGTAAACGACGGAGCCGTCGGCGCCGACGCTCAACTCGTACGTTGGGCACGTGCCGTAGCACGGCGTTTTTTTGATAAAAAGCGAAAAATCGTTTTTTGCGGGCCGGCTTTTGGGGTTGCAACCCGTAACGACGTACACCGCAAGCGTCGCCAACATCCACCTCCGCCTGCTCATATCGTTAATTGTTTTTGGAGCCGAACACTTTTTTGAGAATTTCGGTTACGCGGGCTATCGGGTCTCTGCGAATACGGGCCTCTTCCTGCCCGACGACGTAAAACAAACCGTCCAAGGCTTTGGATGTCGTGTAGGTCGTCAGGTCGGTTTCGACGTTTTTACCCGTGAGCGTGTTGTATCCCGAAACGACGTCGGCCCAAGTGGACTTGGCGCCGTTTTTTTCGAGTACCGAATCGACGGGGGGACGGTAGGCGTCGACGAGCGCGTTTTGGGTGTTTTGTTGGAGGTAGCGGGTGGCGGCGACGCTGTCGCCGTTGAGGATGGCCATGCCGTCGGCGATGGTAATGTTTTTGATGGCGTTCCAAAAGATGGGTTTGGCTTTGACGGCGGCGTCTTCGGCGGCGCGATTGAGCTGGAGCTCGAGTTTGGCCGCCTCGTCGAGCACCCATTGTGCGGGTACGGCGTAAAGCGGGTTTTTCGCCAAATCTTCCACCTCGGCCACGATGTTTTTGGCTTCTTGCGGCAAAAGAATTTTAATGAGTTCGTTTTTGAAATACGCGTCGACTCGGTTGAGACGTTTGACCGAGGTATCCGTACCGACGTTGAGGGCTTCTTTGAGGCCCGCGACAACTTCCTCGTTGGTCAGACCCGTGTTTTTCGTTAGGTCGTCGACTTGTTCGCAAGAAAAAACAGACAGCGCCGCGAAAACGGCAATCATCCAAGTTTTCATGGGTTGGGTAATTGGAAGGGCAAATATAACGAAAGTGCGGCAAAAACCTTGCTTTTTTTGCCGCGGGCCCGATTTTCGCAGGGAATTATTTTTCGGCCTTGACGGTCGGTCTTCCGATGGAAATGTAGTCGAAGCCGTGTTTTTTCATGACGTCGAGTTCGTAGACGTTGCGTCCGTCGAAAACGGTTTTGGATTTGAGGGTTTGTTTGATGCGGTCGAAATCGGGGTTGCGAAACTCGCCCCATTCGGTAACGACGACGAGGGCGTCGGCGTCGGTGAGGGCGTCGTAGGCGTCGGCGGCGTAGCGGATGGGAAGGTTGGGATGGTATTTTTGTACTTGCCCCATGGCTTCGGGGTCGAAGGCGGCGACGTTGGCGCCGGCTTTGGTTAGAGCGGCGATGATTTCCAACGCCGGCGCCTCGCGAACGTCGTCGGTGTTGGGTTTAAAGGCCAATCCCCATATCGCAAAGGTTTTGCCCGCTACGTTTCCGCCGTAATAATCGATGATTTTTTGGATAAACGCCGATTTTTGGCTTTCATTGACGCGCATAACGGCTTCGAGGATGTCCATGGGACGTTGATGTTCCCGGGCGGTGTGGGCCAAAGCTTTGACGTCTTTGGGAAAGCACGAGCCGCCGTAGCCCACGCCCGCAAAAATAAAGCGTTTGCCGATGCGGGAATCCGAGCCGATACCCAAACGCACTTGGTCGACGTTGGCGCCCGTGGCTTCGCACAAGCGTGAAATTTCGTTCATAAAACTGATTTTCGTGGCCAAAAAAGCGTTGGCGGCGTATTTGGTGATTTCCGCGCTTCGAACGTCCATGAATATTACGGGATTGCCCGAACGCATGAAGGGTTTGTAGAGTTCGGCGAGCAGTTCTCGGGCGCGTTCGCCGTCGCAACCGACGACCACTCGTTCGGGTTTCATGAAGTCGGCCACGGCTTCGCCTTCGCGTAAAAATTCGGGATTGGAGGCCACGTCGAAAGGAACGTTGGTTTTTGAGGCCACCAGCGCCCGCACTTTGTCCGCGGTACCCACGGGTACCGTACTTTTATTGACCAAAAGTTTATATTCGGTCATGGCGTTTGCAATGTCCTCCGCCACGCGCAAAACGTACTGTAAATCGGCCGAACCGTCTTCGGTTGGGGGGGTGGGAAGGGCCAAAAATATGACTTGCGCAAAATTTACGGCCGCTTTCAGGTCGTTGGTGAAGGTCAGCCGGCCTTCTTTGACGTTCCTGTCGAAAAGGGGTTTGAGCCCCGGTTCGTAGATGGGGATTTCGCCCGCGGCAAACATGTTTAATTTTTCGGGGTCGTTGTCGACGCAAACGACCTTGTTGCCCGTTTCGGCAAAGCCTACGCCCGTAACCAGTCCGACGTAGCCCGTGCCAATGACCGCTATATTCATATCGGGCGCAAAATTACACGAAAGTTTTACAACTCCCGTGCGATATTCAACCAATTCACGAGAATAAGAATCGGGGCGGGCCGTTCGGCCGCGCCCGCCCCGTATTATCGCCTTAGCTTAGGGTTTATAGGACTTCTTTCAAAATTTCGCGGGAAATGACGAGTTGTTGTATTTCCGATGTACCTTCGCCGATGGTGCAAAGTTTGGCGTCGCGGTAATATTTTTCCACCGGGAATTCTTTGATGTAGCCGTAGCCGCCAAATATTTGCACGGCTTCGTTGGCGATGCGCACGGCCGCTTCGGAGGCATAGTATTTGGCCATGGCGGAAATTTTGGTAACGGGCAGGCCTTGGTTTTTGAGATAGGCCGCTTGATAAGTTAAGAGTTCGGCGGCTTGGATTTCGACGGCCATATCGGCGATTTTGAAGGCCACGGCTTGAAATTGGAGGATGGGTTTGTCGAACTGTTGGCGTTCCGCGGCGTATTTGAGGCAGGCCTCGTAGGCGCCTTTGGCGATGCCGATGGAAAGCGCGGCGATGGAAATGCGTCCGCCGTCCAAGACTTTCATGGCTTGTTTGAAACCGTCGCCGACTTCGCCGAGGCGTTGTTCGTCGGAAACGTAAACGTTGTCGAAGATGAGTTCGGTTGTTTCGCTGGCCCGCATGCCGAGTTTGTCTTCTTTGCGCCCCGCCGAAAAGCCCGGCGTACCTTTTTCAACGATAAAGGCGGTGGCGTTGTTTTTGGCGCGTTTTTCGCCGGTGCGGCACATGACCACGGCCACGTCGCCGGATTTGCCGTGGGTGATAAAGTTTTTGGCGCCGTTGATGCGCCAGCCGTCGCCGTCGCGTTCGGCGACGGTAAGCATGTTGCCCGAGTCGGAGCCGGTGTTGGGTTCGGTCAGGCCCCACGCCCCTATCCATTCCCCCGTCGCCAAAAGCGGCAAATACTTGCGTTTTTGACTTTCGTTGCCGAACTGCAAAATGTGGCCCGTACAAAGCGAATTGTGTGCGGCCATTGAAAGGCCAATCGAACCGCAGATTTTGCCCAACTCGATGATGGCCGTAACATATTCTTCGTAACCAAAGCCCGAACCACCGTATTCGGTTGGCACCAGCACGCCCAAAAGTCCCAGTTTACCCAAAGCTTTCATGACCTCGATGGGAAATTCTTGGCTTTGGTCCCATTCCATGAGTCGCGGGCGGATGTGGTCCGCGCCGAACTTTTGCACCATGTCCGCGATTTGGCGGCAATTTTCGTTTTGGGCAAAATCCAATCCCGTCGCCGCGTCGAGCGCCGGTTCGTGTATTGTTACCGACATATTTTTTCCGTTTGATATTTTCATTACAAATATCCGATTTTTTTCGTCCCATACAAACCCGATTTTTTGGGAAAAAGGTAATTATGTTCGAAAATCGGGCGGACAATCGTTTCGGTAACGGCGTTCGCTTAAAACGAAATCAACGACACGTCGCGGGCAAACATGGAAAAGCGTATAGAACCGTGGATTTTACAAAAAACACGGAAAGTGAGGCGCGTCTTGACAAGTTGAAAAGTTTAGACGTCGGGCCGGTTTGCCGTTTTCGTACTCCATTTGGTTGTCGGTTTCACGTGTTCAATGCCCGTTGGTAGGATAAAGCACGGCTCTTACCGTATCGACCGAAACGCCGACGATGCGGGCAATGCGTTCGTCTTCGAAACCGGTATCGGCTTTGAGATTTAGAATCATTTGTCGCCGTTCTTCCCATCGACCTTTTTCGACGCCTTTTTCGATACCTTCGTCAAAGCCGTATTCCCAACCGATGGAGCCGCGCAAAGCTTGACGATTTTCTTCGGCGTAGAAGGCGTTGATTTTTTCTTTGACCATTTTTTGTAAAGACTTGTCTCTTAAAAGAAGAATGACCCACAGAAGATTCAATGCTTTACGGCGTTCCCAAAAACGGGGAGTGAGTTCCCACAATCGCCTCAAAGCTCGGTCTATGTACGTTTCAGGGTCGCGAATGTTGCATAAAAACGAAAAAATTATGGCGCCGGCCGTGTCTACCGCAAAAATTTCTTCGGCGTCCCTGTCGCGGGCGGAAACCAAAACGTAGCGTATCGAATACTGTCCGTGCTCGAAACCCGATGGCATGGTGCAGCGTTCGGGACCGATGTATACGACAAGGTGCATCGGCACCTCCCGATAATGTTTGACCACCGCGCCGCCATAAGCCAACGTCCTTTCGCCAATTTCAGGGTCGTTGTTGCGCTGAACCTCGCAATGCAAAAACTCGTAACGCATGGAGTCGAGGTTCAAGCCGCGGCCAAGAATGTCGCAAAACAACCCCTTGTAATCGGGCATTTTGCCGTCGAGCCACTCGGGGTTCGTCCATCTTATCCCCATAAAAAACGAAAGCAGTATCCCCCCGTCCCATTTGAGGAGTAGATGAACGGCTTTGTCGAAAATCTTGGCTACCGGATGCATCGCAAAAAATGAAAATGCAATTTCGAAAATTATTCGTATTTTCTTTCCAAATTTCTTTTTTTGAAGCCCGATTAAATACCATCGGACACGCGTCTACGACTCAACGTACAAAACACGTCTTGCGGAACAAAATTTCACCGAATACGGCCGAGAATTCGCTTGTTTTAATTCGTGCCCAACGGCTTCTCGATTCAACAACAATCAAAAAAACTTGTTTGCGGTTGCGGAGCGGGCGAGGAAAAGATTATTTACAACGTCGGACACAAAAATATTTGTCAATCAATTGTCAATACTTTGTCCCGGCGACTGCCCTTGGGGACGTCGTGAAAAATACCGGTGGTCCTCCTCGCCTCAACCAACTCGCTTTTGCGTAACTTTGCGCAACGATTGCCTTACAACGACCATGAAAGGACGATTTTACTCTTTACTCTTCAATGACGGCAACGCCGCATACCCCGCGACGTCGTCCGCCGAAAACTTGGCCTTTGGACCGCGCCTCGGTTTGACTTGCGGCCGACGCCTCAATAAAATATACGTTCGCGTCGAATCCCGTGTCGATTACGAGCATGGGATTGGGGGTTGTTTTTGGGGCAAATGACGGTCGGAGGCTTTACCATCGTCCGCAACGGTCTTAAATACGACTATCCGTTTGTGGAGTCGATACGTTCGATACTGCCGTTGTGCGACGAAATGATTGTCGCCGTCGGCGATTCGGACGACGGCACCCGTCAAGCGGTTGAAGCCATCGGCGACGACAAAATCCGTATCGTGGACACGGTTTGGGACGACAGCCTGCGCACGGGCGGACGCATCTTGGCCGTTCAAACCGACTTGGCCCTTTCCCACGTTCGGGCCGATTGGGCGTTTTACATCCAAGCCGACGAAGTCTTGCACGAAAAGTACCTCGACCGAGTATATGCCGCCATGAAAGCCCGGTACAACGACCCGCGCGTCGAAGGCTTGCTTTTCGACTATCTCCATTTTTACGGCGACTACGATTACGTGGGCGCCTCGCTAAAATGGTATCGCAAAGAGGTGCGCATCGTGCGAACGAACGCCGGGGTCGTTTCGTGGAAGGATGCGCAAGGATTTCGACGCTTCGACGGCCGGCGTTATCACAAACTTCGCGTTGCCGAATCGGGTGCGGAAATTTACCATTACGGCTGGGTCAAGCCGCCCGAAATCCAACTTCGCAAAGCCCAAAACTTCAACAAATATTGGCACGACGACGAATGGGTCGAAAAAAACGTTCCTTCCGTCTTTGTCTACGACCCCCATATCGCTCTTAACAAGTTTACGGGCGAGCATCCGGCGGTCATGCGCTCGCGCGTCGAAAACCGAACCCACGTTTACCTCCCCGAACGTCCGCGTTTGAGTCTCAAAGACCGAATTCGCATCGAACTTGAACGCCGTTTCGGAATCCGACCTTTTCATTACAAAAATTACGTCCGAATTTCTTGACGCCAATTTTGAAATAAACGCGTAGAAATACGGGCTTGGCGCGATTCGTTCGCTTGCCGTGCCGAAAGCGTCTAGATTTTCAACCGGTCGGGATTTTGTTGCACGAAAGCCTGCCAGCCGCCCGATTTTTTGGACGTTGAACGCGGGCGGGGTGCGTGGTTGCGGCCCGAACAAACCCGATAAACATGGGTAAGGGCGACGGCGAGGGCGTCGAAGGCGTCGGCGCCGAGACCTTCGGGGTCAAGGTTCCGTTCGCCGAAATGCGTCAGTACCATGCAGGCCGTCTGCTCTTTCGAAGCCCCCCCATTGCCCGTTATCGCCAACTTTACCGCACGCGGCGCGTATTCGTATACGGGCACTTGCAAATGCATTGCCGCCGCCATTGCCACGCCTTGCGCACGACCCAACTTCAACGTCGCCTGCGGGTTTTTACCATAAAACGGAGCCTCAATCGCCAACGCCGACGGCGAAAATTCACGTATCAATCCCTCGACCTTCGACCATATTTTTTGCAACCGAACGGCATGCTCCTCAAACTTGTACAGCTCCAAACAACCCGCCGCCAACGCCGAAACTTTTCCCCCTTTCGCTTCGACCACGGCGTAACCCGTCAAGCGGGTTCCCGGATCCACACCCAACACTAACACCGGTAACGTACGATGTATTTGCCCAAAACGTCGTATTCGACGTTCACCCTGTCGCCCGAACGTAAACCGCTCAAATTCGTGTGTTCCCACGTGTAGGGGATGACCGCCACCGAAAACCGGTCGTTTTTCAGTTCGGCTATCGTGAGCGAAACGCCGTTGAGGGCTATCGAACCCTTGGGGACGACGACGGCTTGCGCCGGCAAGGCAAAAGTTATTTCATGACTCCCCGATTGTTCGACAATTTCCAAAACGCTCGTCGTTTCGTCGATGTGGCCCAAGACAAAATGACCGTCGAGCCGGGCGCCGATTTTTAGGGCTCGTTCCAAATTGACGACGTCGCCGGGGGCAAGGTCGCCCAAACGCGTTTTTTTGAGCGTTTCGGCCACCGCCACCACCTCGTAAACGCCTTTGTCCAACACTTTTTCGACGGTCAAACACGCGCCGTCGTGCGCCAAACTTTGGTCGACGTACAAAGGCTCGTCAAAAAACGCCTCGATGCGAAATCGCTTGTTTTCCCCTTCGCGTTCAACGGCCAATATCCGCCCCGTCGTTTCGATGATTCCTCCAAACATCGCGCTTATGCAAGCGTTTCAGCGTCCGATAAGTTCATTATCTCCGTAAAATCGTTCGCCGTATTTGATTGACGCGTGGAATAAAACGGGGGCCGCCCCGACGGCAAGCCCCCAAAATCTTGCGAAAACCCATGCGCATTAATAACGTATGCCCGCTTTACGGTATATAAAGCCCATAATCCAAAGCGGACCGATGAGCAGAAATTGCAAATCCTTAAAAAACGAAGGTTTTTTGCCTTCGATTTTGTGGCCGTAAAGCTGTACGACCCACGCGGCAACGAATATGCCCAAACCCACCGCCCACAACGGCGCGGAAACGTACGCGTCGATGAGGTACGTAAGGTAAAGAAGTGCGGCCGATTCGGCGACCATGCCCAAGGCCAGCGTCAAGGAAAGCCGCAAATAAAACAGCAATGCCAAAAACGCAAACACCGTGGCGACGTTAATCAAGGGTATGACCCTGCCGTCGGCCGCCGTCGCCGTCAATGGACCCGCGGGCACGGGTATCGCCCACAACAAGGCGAAAAGACTCAGCATGATTGCCGGTATGCAAATCCAGTGGATGAGTTTGTTGGTTGGGTTTTGATGGCTTTCGCCGTATTCCGCAAACCATTGATTAACCGTTTTCATAACCGTAATGTTTACCGTAACGTTTGAACAACGCAAATATAATCAATAAGCCGGTTTTATGCAAATTTTTTTGAAAACTTTTGACGCAAAAGACCGCATACTTCCCCGCGCCTTCCCAAACCGTAGTATACAACGGGTGATGATGAAAAGTCGGCACGGATTAAAACGCCTGCAATTCCCTCCAATATTAAGGAATCATTTTAAGATGTTGAAAGACGCTCGCCGATTTTCAAGTCGTTGTCCCGTTGCGCCCACAGTGCAAACCTTCGTCCTCGTTGGCGTCGAGGCGGATTCCTCGTCCCCAAACGTCGCCATACAAACCTTCAGCCGTCCATTTTCAATAAAAAAATGTTCGCGCCTTGTCGTAAAGTTTCGGCCCCGAAGTCATGACGTTTTTTTTTCGCAATTACGGCAAAAGTTTCGGGTAACGTTAAAAAACGACGACGATTCGATTTTTTTCGAAGCCTTCGAATGGTTTACGAACGTCAAACGCAACGATTGTTGTCCCCGTTGAAAACCATTTTTGACGGTTACACGTTTATCCTGCCGTCACCGGTCCGTTTCGAGAATTTTAAGTTCGGTTCTGCGGTTGGCGGCGCGGCCTTCGGGGGTGTCGTTGGGCGCGACGGGCGAGGTTTCTCCGTACCCCCGGGCGACGATGCGTTCGGCGGCTACGCCTTTTTGCATCAAATACGTTTTGACGGCCTCGGCACGCGCCGTACTCAATTTGAGGTTGAAGTCGGCGCCGCCGACGTTGTCCGTATGGCCCCCGAGCTCGATTTTCACTTTGGGGTTGGCGCTCATCAAACGCACAACCTTGTCCAATTCGGGCGCCGATTCGGCGCTCAACGTTGCCGAACCCGTTTGAAAAAAAACGTTGCGCAAGGTCAGCGCCGCGCCTTTTTTCACCGGACTGAGTTTTATTTCGACTTCGTAAAACGGTGGGGATTCGGCTTCGTCCAAAAAAAACGGCGTTCCCGAGAACAGATATCCTTCGGCCTCGACGAACGCGGCGTATTTTTTGCCCGTCGGCAAAGACAAAACGAATTCGCCGCCATGGGAACGAATGTTGCGGACGGTGTCGCCCGTGGCAAGGTCTTGAACGGCGACGGCGGCGGTTACGGCATTGCCCGTGACGGCATCCTTGACCGTGCCTTTGACGTAAGGCGTGCGGCGCGGTCGCACCGCCGCATCCAAATCGAATTCGTAAACGTCCTCTTTGCCTTTCGTGTCTTTGCGCCGGCCAAAAAAGTAAGCCTTCGTTCCCGAAACGTCCACAAAAAGGCCGTGCTCGTCCTCGGGGCCGTTGATGGGATAACCCAAATTTTCGGGCGCGGAAAACGTGCCGTCCGTACGACGAACGCAACGAAAAAAGTCCAATCCCCCAAAACCCGTGTGATAATCCGACGAAAAATAAAACGTTTGGTCGTCGGCGTGCAAAAACGGATAGAGTTCGTCGCCCGGGGTATTGACGGGTGGACCAAGATTGCGCGCCGGCGACCACGCTCCGTTTTCCCATTTCGACTCCCAAATGTCGTAACCTCCCAAGCCGCCGTCCCGATTGGAAACAAAATACAGCGTTTTACCGTCGTAGGACGGCGACGGACACGACTCCCAATACGGCGAATTGACGTTTTTTCCCAAATTCACGGGCTTGGCCCACGATTCGCCGAAAATTTCGGCGGCGTAAACGTCGCACGAACCGTGGCCGCCCGGAGCCTCGCACATGACAAAAAACACCTGTTTGCCGTCTTGGCTGAAGCGGGCCGCGCCCTCGCTCATTTTGGTGTTCAAGCCCTCGCCCATGTTTTGGGCGGCCGACCAACTTCCGTCGCTTTGTTTGACGCAATAATATATGTCGTCGGTAAAGTCGCCGGCGATACGGTCGTAACCGCCGACGTTGCCCTCGCGACGCGAGGTAAAAAAAAGTTTGGCGCCGTCGGCGGTGAGCGACGGGTAAACGTCGACGCCCGGGCCGTTGACGTTTTCGCCCAAATTCACGGGCCGAAATTGACGGGGTTTTTTGACGGCCTCGGCCGCAAAACGACAAAAACGCAGATTTTTTTCTGCCGTTTCGGCTTCGGACTTGTTTTTGGGTTTGGAGGACAAAAACTTTTCAAATTCTTGGGCGGCCTGCGTATATTTTTCCGCCTGCAAGTAGGCTTGGGCCAAATAAAAACGGCCGGCGACGAATTCCTCGGGCTTGGCCGCCAACGCTTTTTCCAAATGCGGAACGGCTTCTTGGAGCGAACCCTTGAAAAACGTACCCCCCGTCGCCGTACGCGACAAATTCGACAAATAAACGCAGGCCCCGGCGTGGAAATGGGCGTGGACAAAATCCGGCTCCTCGGCCAACGCCGCCCGAAAACGCGTCAATGCCGTTGCGTAATCCCGAAAACGCATCTGCTCCATACCCGCCCGGTATTCGTCCAACGCTTTCTTAGACTTAATGCCGAAGTCCGACGGTTTGGCTTTCGACAAATCCTGTGCGCACGTCGTCGTCCGCAATAATAACATCGTTATTGCCGCCGCCCCGAAAAGCTTTGCCGTTAATGCGTTCATAAAACAAAATTACGGTTTTTTAACGCGCCACGACCGCCTTTTTGTATAAACCCGTATTTTTGACGCGAAGGAAATATACGCCGTCGGGAACGTCCGCTACGGATAGGGAAACGTACTTCGGACCGGGGTCGGCGGTCAACGCGACCGAAACCAGCGTTTTTCCGGCAACGTCGACCAATTCCAACGCCGCCTCGGAGACGCTCCGGTTCCAAAACGCTTCGACGTTCAAAACGTCGGCGGCGGGAACGGGCCATGCTTTCAACTCGGGCGCGGCGGGCATGCTCATCGTCAATGGCAAATCCGGACAGCCCGCGTACGTTTCGACGGCGTACGTTCCCGAGGACGAAAAAATCGTACATCGTCCTTGGCGGCAAAGCGTCGAGTAATCGGATTGAAAAATTTCGACGGTCGGACATGACGCCGCGCCCGAAGCCTGCCAAACCAACGCGACGTTTTGCGGGCCGAAAGGCAAACGTTCGGGCGCCTCGACGGTTACGACGTAATAACCCGACCGCGGTGCGGATTCGATTAGGACTTGTTCGACGTTGTCGCGAGGGTTGGGGGCACGGACGGCGGCGCGTGCGGGATTTTCGGGGTCGAGTAGCCATGGAAAAAAACGTTCGTCGTCGGGACCGGCGATGTAAAGGTCGAGGTCGTGAACGAGGCGGGGCGTAGGGTCGTCGAGGGCAAGGGGACGGACTTGCGGGGGCGGGTTGAGCCATGCGGCGGTGGCCTTCAAACTTTGTCCTTCGTCCAAATAGACGGCAAAATGAATTTTTTGTCGTTGGGCAAGGGTCTTGCGCATGGTTCCGGCGCGGCCCGTCGAATCGGCCAAAATCCGCACCATTTTTTCGACGTTGAAAAGTCCCCAACCGAAGCGATAATCGGGGCCGGGATGTTCGCCGGCTTCGTCCGCCGCATGAACGGCCAAAGCTTTAAGTTCGTCGGAAAACAAAGCGCCGCCGCGATGTTTTCGAGCGTATTCTTGGACAAGCGCCAGTCCGCCGGCGACGACGGGCGCGGCCATCGACGTACCCGAAAAATTGACGTTGTAATCGTAATCGGTGTTCGGGCCGACGGTATAACCCGCGACGCCTTGTGCGACAAGGTCGGGTTTGAGGCGTCCGTCGTCCGTGGGTCCGAAAACGGAAAAATTGGAGATGCGTACGGATTCGGGGCCTTGCCAGCCGTCGGGCAAACCAAAAACGGCGCCGACGGTCAGGACGTTGAGCGCCGTGCCCGAGGCGGGCAAACAATCGAAGCCGTCGGCGCCGCCGTCGCGCCCGGGCGGCGTAAAGCGTCCCTCGGCCCAGTCGTTGACTTCGGGGTCGTAAACATAAAACTTTTCGCCTTCTCCGGGGCCGACGTTGGAACGGTCGTTGCCCGCCGCCGCCACGACGGTATACGTCGGATTTTCGTAGGCGATGGAATCCCATGCGGCCGACCATGCGGTATAGGCGCCGAAACCTGCGTCTTCGGTTTGTGAAAGCGTGATATCCCCGTACCATTCCCAGCGTTCGTCGTTGCGGTCGTAAAACCATCCGGTGATGGGGACGTAAGAGTGGTTGGAAACAAGAAGTCCGGCGGCGGCCTCGCGCCGCATTTCGTCGCCGTCGTGATTCCAATCGTAAGAGAGTACGCGGGCGCGGTAAGCGATGCCTTGGGCCTCGGGCCGTAGGCCCGCCGCCGCCACAAAACCGGCCACGGCCGTCGCGTGCGAATGTTCCTCCGACGAATCCATGACGAAAACACGCCCCGTAAATTCTTGGTGGCCGGCACGCACCGCGCCCGCGTCCCAAACCCCAACCTCGATACCCTCGCCCGAGAGGCCAAATGTCAAACGCGCGACGTCGGCGGCCGAAGTTTTGGCGTCGGCGGCGCCGACGGTCATCCGATACAACGGCCGCCCGTTCGGCGCGTATCCGTACAAATCCGTCGCCTCCGACGCCGAAGAAAACTTTTGCGCAAAAACCGTTGCGCAAATCAACATCCAACCCAATGCCATAAGCGCAATAACGTTATTTTTGCCGAAACAATCACGGCATTTATTGCATTTAGTCGGACTTCGTGCATAAACGCCGAAACACGACCGCCGCACAAAATTTACCACAAAACATTTTTTATCTTAAAAACGAATTTTAAGCGTTTGTGAACCGAGCTTCGGTTAAAAATAGTATTATTGCGGCAAAATTGGATGAATAAGCGATGTCGGACAGATTGATACGGGCGCGCTGCAAAAGCTGTGGGGGGGAAATGAACTATCGCCCCGACAAACCCAACGCGCTTACTTGTGACAGTTGCGGTGCAACCGAAGTCCTTAAAGTGGGAAGCGACCAAGTCGTCGAACGTGATTTTCGCGAGGCGCTCAAAACCGGTTCCGCTCCCAAAGGCATGGGCGTCGAAACCCACGACTTCAAGTGCAAGGGTTGCGGGGCGACGACGATGACCGACGCCTCGGTTTCCTCGATAGAATGTAGTTTTTGCGGCACGCCCATCGTCAAGCCCGACACTTATGCCCAAAACCTTATTCAACCCACCGGCCTCGTCCCCTTTAAAGTGGACAAGCGCCAAGCCCAACAAGCCTTTGGCGATTGGTTGGGGCAAGGATGGTTTTTGCCCTCCGACCTCTCCAAAATCGCCAAGCTTTCCAAACTCGACGGCGTTTACGTACCGTATTGGACCTTTGACGCCAAAACCCATTCGCATTGGACGGCCGACGCCGGTTATTATTATTACGTCGAGGTCGAATACACGGATGCGCAAGGCCAAAAACAAAAGCGTCAGGAGCGGCGGGTGCGTTGGGTACCCGTTTCGGGGCAGTACCACGATTTTTTCGACGACGTTTTGATACCCGCTTCGACGGGCGTCAAAATCGAAAACGCCCGCAAAATCGAGCCTTTCACCCTCAAAGAACTCGTCAATTTCGAGCCGAAGTACCTTTTGGGTTGGCGCTCCGAGGCTTACGCCGTAGACCCGGAAACGGGTTTTAGCCGTGCCGAAAAAATCATGGACGAGGCCATACGCGACGCCTGCGCCAAAATGATTCCCGGAGACACTTATCGCGACCTCAACGTCAATACCCGCAAATACGACATTACGTTTAAACACATACTTTTGCCCGTTTGGATTGCCGCCTACAAATACGGCGAAAAAACGTTTCAAGTTTTGGTTAACGGCCAAACCGGAAAAATCGGCGGCGAAAAACCGATTTCATGGATAAAGGTTGCTTTGACGGTGTTGGTCGTGATTGTCGTCGTTGTCGTGGCGTATATGGTTTTCAAAAAACCTTAGCGGATGCGGGAAAGCGCATTGACTTTGGGTTTGGAGGCATGACGGTGATAACGTACGCCGCGCCGCATCGTAAAACGCAGGATTTGCTTTTGCGCATGAAGGCGATGGGTCGAGAGGGATTGACGGTGGCGGCCTTGCCGTGGGAGGAACGCCCCGGGGGTTTCAAACCGCTCGTTCCGCACCGTCCGCAAGAGGCGATGCCCGTTTTTCCGCGCGAGCTTGCCCGACGTTTGGGTTACGCCTACGTCGAAACCACGCCCGAGGGTTTGGCGGCCGTAATTTCGGGCGGCGCGGCGGTGATTGCCGGCGCGGGCATATTGCCGCCCAAGGTCGTTGCGGCGGGCGTTGTGTTCAACACCCATCCGGCGTATTTGCCCGGCGTTCGCGGCCTCGACGCCCTGAAATGGGCCGTCGTCGAACGACGCCCCATCGGCGTAACGACCCACGTCATTTCCGACGAACCCGATTCGGGTATTCTTGTATGCAGGGAGCTCGTCGAACTTTTTCCCTACGACGATTTTCATTCCATCGCCCGGCGTCAGTACGAGAAAGAAATTGAAATGTTGTCTCGGGCCGACGAGGATTATTCGGCCCTTGGTGAAAAAACAATATTGGCGGCCGAGGGGCCGGTGCGCCGACGAATGCCCCATCTTCTGGAAATGCGTTTGCCCCTCGCCACCCAAGCCTACCTAAACGAATACTTTTCCCGCCGCAATTTTGATTAATTTTGTCGTCGAAAGATGAAACGGTTGTGGAATCATCGAATCGGGCGGTTGTTGCTGGCGGTGTACGTGCCGTTGATGACGCTGTACGCGTTGGCGCTTTTGGCCATGCGCTATTGGCACGACGAGGCGGTGGTTCGGGTGGGGGGCGAGGAGGCGCGGGTGCGACAAACGTTGACGCGTTCGGCGGAAGTGGTTTCGGGCTTGTACGCGGGTTATGCGGCTTGCCGCGAAGCGCGGCCGTTTAACGCCGACTCGTTGATGCGCAAAGGCTTGGCTTTGGCCGACGCCGTACCGGCCGAACCCTCGTGGGCGGCGGCGTACCGTCAAGAACTGGCCGTCGCCGTGCATCGGTTAAAGGCATTGACCGAACGCAGCGAGGAAGGTCCGGCCCGCGAATCCGCTTTTGCGGGCTATCACAAGGCCGTCCAAGCCTTTGAAAACCGTCTTGAACCCGGCGTGCGTCATCTTCGCCGGCGCCTCGTCGCCTTGTACCAAGAAAAATCCGCCCTGCGCCGCCGACATTTTGGGCTCACGGTGGGAATGTTGCTGTTCGTGGGCGCGACGTTTTTGGGGTTGGGGCTGGCGGTGGACGCTTTTCTTTTGCGCCCGCTCCTTTATTTGGAAAAAGCGAGCGAAGGCTTGGCCACCGGCGACTCCATGAACTTCGACCTCCCCGATTCGATTGCCGAGTTCAACCGGGTGCGTTCGTATTTGGAGACCGTCGCCGCCAATCACAAAGAGGTCGTCGAATTTGCCGCGCTCATTGCCGAAAATCGTGAATCGGCGCTGGAATCTTATCATTTCGCCGAAACCAACCCCGTATCGATGGCGTTGTCGCAAATCCGCCGCAGGGTCGTGCGCAATGCCGAACTGGAACGCGTTCGCCAACGGGCCGACGAAGGAATGCAACTTATCGAAGAGGCGCTTCGAAGGCACGCAAAGGATTACCGCGAACTCTGCGACGCCTTCATCATCCCCTTGGTCAAATACTTGAAGTGCAACTCCGGGGCGATATTTCTTTTGGACGACTCGACGCCGACCGACCCGTTTTTGACGCTCGTCAGCAGCTACGCTTACAACAAAATGGTAACGTCGTTCGACAAGCGGGTGCGTATCGGCGAAGGGGTGGTGGGTCAGGCGGCCTTGGAGCTTCAGCCCATCCACTTGAAGCAGGTGCCGGACAGCTACGTGATATTCATTCCGGGGGTGGGGGAAATTACGCCTTCGAGTGTGTTGGTACTGCCGATGGTGGCGGGCAACGCGCTGCAAGGAGTGATAGAACTGGCGTCGTTCAGCCGGTTTCGGGACGACGAACTGGATTTTATCCGCCGTGCATCGGAAAAGGCGGCAACGGTCTTGGACAACCTGCGCAACCAAAAACGTTCGGCGGCGGCGTTGGAAGAGGCCGAGCGTTTGAGCGCCGAACTTAAAAAACGCACCGAAGAACTCGAGCGCCGCACGGCCGAGTTGATGCGTACGCGCGAAGAGTTGAGCGCGGCCAACGCTACGCTTGAGGCGCGCATCGCCGAAATTCGGCGCTCAAACGAGGCACTGGCCGCCGGAGAACGCCGTTTTCTTACCCTTCTCGAAAACGCCGCCGAAATCATTTCCATTTTCGAGTCCAACGGTTCGGTGCGCTTCCACAGTCCGAACACCGAGCGTATCATCGGTTATACCGCCGCCGAATTGAACAATTTTTTTCGTTACGTCCATCAAGAGGATTCGGCCAAGGTTCGGGCGTTTTTTCAAAAGGCGTTGACCACGCCGGGGTCTACACAGGCCATACAATACAAATATTACCGTAAGGACGGGATGGTGGTCGTTTTGGAGACCGAGGCAAGAAATTTGGTTCAAGACCCGACGATTGCGGGCGTGGTCGCCAACACCCGCGAAATCACCGACCGGGTCAAAGCCGAAATGGATTCGGCGCAAATGACGCAACTTCAGTCCTTAACCCAAAATCTTCCCGACCTTATCATCCGGTACGCGCCCGACGGCAGGTATCTTTTTCTCAACCCGGTGGTGGAAAAGTATTGGGGGCACAAACCCGAATTTTTTACCCAGCTGACGATACGCGACGTTGGATTGTCTCAGGCGGAAATCAAGTTTTGGGAGGACGCGCTCAATCATGCCGTTTTGTACAAACAGCGCCGGCGTTCGGAAATGATTATGCCCTCGATTATCGGCGACCGTACCATGCAAATGGAAACGATACCGGAAATCGACGCGTCGGGACGGGTGTATTCGGTGCTGACGATATTGCGGGACATGACGGAGGTGAAGCTGGCGGAGGCGAAGATTCTGGCGCAAAACGCCGCGCTCGAAACCCAAACGCGCGAACTCATCGAAAAAGGGCGGCTTTTGGAAGAAAAAAATCAGGACATTACCGAAAGCATTTTATATGCGCGCCGGATTCAAGACGCGATATTGCCGGCGCCCGACCTGCTCAACGAACATTTTTCCGATTCTTTTGTGCTTTACAAGCCGCGCGACATCGTCAGCGGCGATTTTTATTGGTTCACCGCAAAAGACAAGTACTTTTACGTGGCGGTGTGCGATTGCACGGGCCACGGGGTTCCGGGGGCGTTCATGTCGTTGATAGGTTACAATTTGCTCAATCGCATCGTTCGCGAGGAGGAGGTTCTCGAGCCGTCGACGATATTATATTACCTTCACGAACGCATGAAGGAGGCGCTTCGCCAAAACGAGGCCGGCAGCGCGACGCGCGACGGCATGGACGTGGCGCTTTGCCGTTTCGAGCGCGACAAAAAAATCGTTCGCTTTGCGGGCGCCCACCGCCCGCTTTGGTTTTGGCACAACTACGACCTTGTGGAAGTCAAAGGCGAACGCTACGGCATCGCCGGCTCGTACGTCGAAGGCGAAAGCCGCATCTATCAAGAACACGTCGTCAAATACGACGTCGGCGACGTGATTTACCTCTTTACCGACGGGTACATCGACCAATTTGGCGGCAAAGACCGTAAAAAGTTCACGGCCAAGCGCTTTAAAGAGGTAATATTGCGTAATCATCACCGCCGGTTGGCAGAGCAACGGACGCTGTTTGAACGTACGCACGAAGAATGGAAAACACGAGAAACCGGTCAGACCGACGACGTTTTGGTTTTAGGGCTTCGTTTGTAAGCCGTAAAAATATTTAAAATGTGCAAAATGTTTTTGACTAATTTGCCGATAAGTTGCTATTTTTGCGGACGATTTAGCCACGGGACGAAATCATAGGACGGATTGAGGATGAAACTTGCGGAAAAAATATCTACCGGCCAAAGCGGCACGCCTCTGCACAACACTTATCCGATATACAAGGATATGTACGACAACAACGTCATATTTTCTTATCGCGGATTGGTAACGTCGGATTTGGTGACGAGTGTGCTGGGCATTATGGAGGAGCGTATGGAAGAGGAAAAGCAAAGCCGCAAGATGTCAAAAAAAGTCTTCAACGTCATGGTCGAGTGCCTAACCAACGTCTATCTTGACGAATTAAAGACCGATTTGGGCTACGACCCTTCGGCGCTGTTGCTCATCAAGCGGGTGGCGGGGTTGTACATTGTCACTACGGGCAGTTACATTCCGACCGATTCCATTCCCGAGCTCAAAAAGTTCATTGACAAAATCAACGGTTTGGACGCCGTCCAACTTAAAGCCTTGTACCAAGAACTGCTTTCCCAAGGCGAACCCGTCACCTCGGGATTGACTCGTCTGGGAATCATTGATTTGGCCCGCAAGTCCAGAAACCGTTTGATTTACCAATTTAAGTATGAAAACGAGCATTATTCGTTTTTCACGCTTGAATCTCAAATCAACTATCTTAGTCTTTAAGGGAACTATTTTTCGCAAAAAATTATTCACATTCCGTCAGGAAAGAGCATAAAACCCTCATCAACAAACAATGCTTGAACCTTTAAAAATCGAGCCGACGCATAAAACGCCGAAGGTTTATCTCGACCCGAAGAACAACCACTTCGAGTTGAGCGGACGTTCCATCCCCGAGGACTCCGTTGGCTTTTACAAAAAAATCTTGGATTGGATAGACCAATACGGCAAAAACCCCAACCCCAAAACGGAAGTAAAATTCGAGTTGGAGTATTTCAACACCAGTTCGTCGAAAAATATTCTTGAGCTTTTGAAAAAGCTCGAAAAAATTTACCAAGACGGCAACGACCTCAAAATCATTTGGTATTACGACGAAGACGACGAAGATATGCAGGAAACGGGAGAGGATTACAAAGCCCTGCTTTCCGTACCGTTGGAGTTGATGATGAAGGTTTATTAACACAATTAGCACGAACCAGCCATGACGTACAGTTATTACAAAAATATGCAGCTGAACAATATTATTTTCGTCTATCAGGGCGAGGTTACGGCCGACTTGGTCTCCTCGATTCTGCATATGATGGAAAATAAGTTGGACGGCGACGGTGAGGACAAGCGCGTCAAGAAAAAAGTTTTCAACGTGATGGTCGAATGCCTGCAGAACGTTTACCACCACTTGGATTCGCTCCAAGTCTCGAACCTCGAAGGCGAAATCAACGACCGTACCGCGCTCCTGATGATTGGCAAGGAAGAAAAGGACTACTACGTCATTACCGGCAACCACATATACAACAGCCGCATCGAGTTCATACGCCAACGATTGGAGAAGGTCAACAACTCCGACAAAGAGGAGCTTAAACAGTTGTACCAGTCCATTCTCAACGAGGGCGAGCTTTCGGAAAAAGGCACCGCCGGTCTGGGTATGATAGACATCGCGCGAAAGTCCGGGCAGAAGTTGGGCTACGACTTTCACCCGGTCAATGAAAAGTATTCGTTTTTCAGCTTGGAGGCCAAAATTGCCCGCGTTTAACCTCGTATCTAACCAAAGCCGAAAATGAAAAATTTCATCTTAGAGCCTACCCCCAAGACCCCCAAGGTAATTCTCAATGCCGATATCAACGTCTTTGAAATTTCGGGACGTTCGATTCCCGAAGACAGCGTGGGGTTTTACCGTAAAATTTTGGATTGGGTGGACGAGTACTCTAAAAACCCCAATCCCAGCACAAATTTTAAGTTTCAACTCGAATACTTCAACACCAGTTCTTCCAAATGCCTGCTGGATTTGTTCCGCAAGCTGGAAAAACTCTTTAAAACAGGCAACGACGTAGTCATCACTTGGTGTTACGACGCCGAGGACGAGGACATGGAAGAAACGGGCGAAGATTACAAGGCGCTCTTGGAAGTGCCTTTTGACTTGGTTTCGGTCTAACTTTATTCATATGAGCAAAAAGGAAGAAGCTTTCTCGTTGGAATACGAGATTTTGAGGCAGGCACGGGAAAACGCCAACACCGGCAGCGACGTTGAAAAGCTGCGTGGCGATTTTCTTAAGCTCACCGACGAATTTGAGCGCCTTATCGAGGAGCTTAGATTCCTTACCAAAACCTCCGACCGCCAGCAACAAAAGTTGCAGAAGCTCAACGAGGAAAACGAAAAGCTCAACGCCCAGCTGTCCCGGGACCTGAACAAAACCATACAGGAAAAGGACACCGTCGTTAAAAAGAACAAAGAGCTTTACAAAGACAAGACGAGCGTTGAATCTTCGAAAATGCGCGTTCAGCTGATAATGATGACACTCATCGTCATTATCATGTCGCTCATTGGGCTTTTGGCTTACGAAAAGTATATCAAGGAGCCGCCGATGCCCACAACAACGGGCGAACCGGCGACTTCTTCCACACCCGTGCCCGCGCCCGAGTCCACACCCGCCGCCACCCAAACGCCCCCTCCTCCTACCGAGGCAAAAAACGATGCCTCCGCCGAGGAGCCCAAGCCCAAAAAAGCCAAGACCAAAACCGCCAAAAACGAAGAAAAACAGCCTTCGGAGGAGACTCCCGCTTCTTCCGACAACGAGTTCGGTTCCCAGTCCAACGAATAGTCTCCTTACGCCCCCCAACTTTCGGGCCGACCCAACACATGGAACTGCATATCCCTTCGCGGAGAACCGTTCTCCGCGAATTTCACGATATAAAACAATTTCTTCATTTGCGGGGTATTGTGTGCGAACACTACCCCGCGCCCGTTGCCGATTCCCAAGACGTGTTGAACCTCTTGGAACCGTTTTTACGGCCCATTATGGAAAGCAACGGTTATACCGTGGCCGACGTCGTCGCCGTTGCGCCGGATACGCCCAATTTACAACAAATAAAAGACAAATTTAAGGCCGAACACACCCACACCGAGGACGAGGTGAGGTATTTCGTTTCGGGATGCGGATATTTTTGGTTCAACCTCGAAGACCCCGTGTTTTGCGTCAAATGCGAACCCGGCGATTTCATTTCCGTTCCCGCCGGTTCGCGTCATTGGTTTGAGATGGACGAGCCGCCGAAATTTACCGTTGTTCGTTTGTTTATCGACCCCTCGGGGTGGACGCCGCATTATACTCAAGAGAACATCGCCCGCCATTATCGTTCACTCCCCTTGCCGGCTCATGTTTGATTACATTCTAACGGACATCGAAGGTACGACCGCGCCTATTGATTTCGTAAAAAAAGTACTTTTTCCTTACGCCAAAGAGCGGATGTACGACTTTTTGGCCAATCACCGCACCGAAGCCGAAGTGGCCGAATGCATCAATGAAGTGCATGCCGGCGCCCCGTTGAACGTCGTTGTGGAAATCCTTCACCGTTGGACGGACGAGGACGTCAAAGCGCCGCCCTTAAAAAAATTGCAAGGAATGATTTGGGCCTTGGGCTACGAGCAGGGAGCCTTCGTTACCCCGATTTACCCCGACGTTCCGCCGGCGTTCGACCGTTGGCGGGCCGCCGGCAAACGCATCGGCGTCTACTCCTCGGGTTCGGTTTTTGCCCAGAAACTCTTTTATCGTTATACCGAATTCGGCGATTTGTCCGACAAGTTTTCTCATTTTTTCGACACCGACGTCGGACACAAAAAACAAACCGATTCCTACCGCCGCATCCTGCAAGTCTTGCAACTTCCGGCGGACAAGGTCATGTTTTTGTCCGACGTGCCCGACGAACTCATCGCCGCCCAAGCCGTAGGCTTGAAAGTGGGCCACATCGTTCGGGACGGAGTGGAACCTTCGCCGCTGTTTCGGCCGATATTCTCTTTCGCCTCCGTTTAGGCGCCGCCGTGCCGTTTAGACCGAATACGGTATGCGGACCAATTTTTGCACGAGAAACGAAAAATTTTCCCGCCCATTATTGCATATAAAGAATTTGCCTTAATTTTACGCACCGATACAAACCGTAATCATTACCCAAGAATCATTAGCAATGGATATTGCCGAAAAAGTAAAAAGCATCATCGTCGATAAACTCGGCGTGGACATCAAAGAGGTAACGCCCGAAGCCAGCATCACCAACGACCTCGGCGCCGATTCGCTCGATACCGTCGAACTGGTCATGGAATTCGAAAAAGCGTTCGACATCACGATACCCGAGGAAGTGTCGGAAAAAATCGCCACCGTCGGCGACGCCATTTCCTACCTCGAATCGGTGGTGAAAAAATAAACACAAAACCGACGCGCAGCCGGGCGGGCGCATGCGTTTCGCCCGGTTTGCGCGCAGAAAAACGCATAACATTCGAGGATATGGAGCGCGTCGTCGTTACGGGCATGGGATGTCTTACGCCGATAGGCAACGGTTTGTCCGCTTATCGGGACGGATTGAGAGGAGGCGTCAGCGGAGCGGGGCCGATTACTCATTTCGACGCTTCGAAGTTTCGAACGCGATTTGCGTGCGAGGTCAAGGGTTTGGACGTCGAGGCACACATCCCTAAAAAAGAAGCCCGGAGAATGGACCCTTTCTGTCATTACGCCCTTATCGCGGCGGACGAGGCGGTGGCCGATGCGGGCATTGACTTTGAAAAAACGGACAAAGACCGTTGCGGGGTGGTGTTGGGTTCGGGCATCGGCGGTTTGAACACCTTTACCGAAGAGATGAGCGCCTTTGCACGCGGCGACGGAACGCCGCGCTTCAACCCTTTTTTCATTCCCAAGATGATTATCGACATCGCGCCCGGTCACATTTCCATGAAATACGGTCTGCGCGGTCCGAACTATTCTTGTATTTCCGCTTGTGCCACGGCCACCAACTGTCTCATTGACGCATTTTTGCTTTTGCGTTCGGGTTTGGCGGACGTGATGCTGTCGGGGGGAAGCGAGGCCGCGGTTACGGAGGCGGGCATCGGCGGTTTTGGCGCCATGCGTGCGCTTTCCGAACGCAACGACGACCCCGCCACCGCTTCCCGCCCCTTCGACCAAGACCGCGACGGCTTCGTTCTCGGGGAAGGAAGCGCCGTTTTGATGTTGGAAACCTTATCCCATGCCATGAGGCGCGGCGCCAAAATTTACGCCGAACTCGTCGGAGTGGGCATGAGCGCCGACGCTCATCATTTGACGGCTCCGGAACCCGAAGGACGCGGCGCCATTGCCGTCATGAAACGCGCCATCGAATTCGCCGGCATTCGTCCCCAAGACATTGATTACATCAACGTCCACGGCACCTCAACCCCGCTTGGCGACGTCGCCGAAACCAAAGCCATCAAAAACGTCTTTGGCGAGCATGCTTACAAAGTTAAAATCAGTTCGACCAAGTCCATGACGGGGCATTTGTTGGGGGCCGCAGGAGCCGTGGAAGCCGTCGCCGCGGTCATCGCCGTTCACGACGGTTTCGTTCCCCCGACCATCAACCACTTCACCGACGACCCCGAATGCGACCTTGACTACACCTTTAATCAAGCCGCCGTTATGCCCGTTCGTTACGCGCTGAGCAACACCTTTGGCTTTGGCGGGCACAACGCCACCGTGATTTTCAAGCGCTTCGAGGAATGAGCGTAAAATTTTACGAAGACCCCGAATTTTTGCGTTCGCAAACATGGATGTTGATGGCGGCCGCCGCCATTTTCGCACTTATGCTCAAAGGTCCGTTCTTTATTTTGACCGTTACGGGCGACTTGCCTTTTGCCACACTCGACGTTATGCCCGACGGCAACGATTTGCGTGCCGCAACCAACGATTTTTTCGTTCGTCTTGCGGCCAACCTTGCCACGGGCTTGACTTTGGCCGCCGGCGCAGGATGTTTGTTGATGTTGGCATCGTATAAAAAACGTCGGTTTCAAATGCGTTTGGCGACGATATTGACGGCGGCGGCGCTCGTCATTCCGATTGCCGCCTACGCCTCGGTGTCTCTGTTCATTCCCAAAGAAAATCTTTCCGTGAGTTACCGCATGGGCTGGGCGTTGTTTTTGCCCGTGGCCGCCGTGATTTTCATTCTCACCGCCCGTAGAAACATCGCCAAAGACGAGGCCAAAATCCGTTCGATGAATCGGTTTTGGTAAAATCGCTTGCCAACATTTGTCCAACCAACCTCTTAGGCGTTAACCAAGCCCCCCTCCCAAGGCTTAGGATGCGGTTACTTTTGCGGCCTCCGAACCCTCTTTTTGAACGTTCTTTGAATTGTTGACTATCTTTGTTCGAAGAACCGCGTCGAAGCCCAACGCGCCCAAAAACGAATTATGAAGATTCAGTACCGTTTGACGTTGATTTACGCCTTGCTTATGGGGTTGCTTTTCAATTTCATCGGCTACGAGCTTTACGTCAATTTTGAAGATTACACCGAGGACGAATTTTATCAACGTTTGGGCGACCGGGCGCTGACCACCGCAAAAATCTATTTTGAGCCGAGCGTCAATGCCTTGCGGCGTACCGAGGAGTTGCACAAAAGTTTTCAAAGAAATCGGCTCACGGACGAAATTTTTGAAATCTACAACGATTCGATGCGGGTGATTTATACCTCGGACAGCAGCGTTTCGCCGGCGTTTGACACAACCATCGTACGCCAAACCCTGCTTCTCGGCGGCATGGAACATATGGCCCAAGACCGCCAACAGTACGGATTGGCGTATCGGGTCGGGGCAAAAAAATACGCGGTCATGGTTTCCGCCCACGACAAATACGGCCTTTCCAAACTCAAAAAACTGCGCGAGTATTATTTCATTGGCATGGGCGCTTCGATTGTGGTGATGTTGGCGTTGGGATGGTTTTTTGCGCGTCAGGCCTTGGCACCCATCGGCCGAATCGTCAAAACCGTTCGGCAAATCAACGCCGACAATATCGGCGTGCGGCTTCCCGTCGGGCGCTACAAAGACGAAATCGACGAGTTGGCCATGGCCTTCAACGACGTTTTGCAGGAATTGGAAATCGGCTACAAACAGCGACGGCGTTTCGTACAAATGGCCTCGCACGAGCTTCGCACCCCGTTGACGGCCATGATTTCCAATCTTGAAGTTAAGCTTTCGCGTCCCCGAAGCGCCGAAGTCTACGAACAGACCCTTCGCGACACGCTTGCCGACGCCTACCGCATGACCGAACTGGCCAACGGACTCTTGCGATTGGCGCAAATCGAGGCCGAGGCCGCCAATTACAACATCGAAGCCGAAACCGTCGAAGAGCTTATCGAAAAGTGCCGCGTTCATTGGACGTGGGAAGACGCCGAAAACATCTCCGTAAAAATCGACGTATCCCCCAAAACCCGCATCAAGGTTAAAGAGGGCCTGCTCGAAATCGCGCTCAACAATCTGCTCGCCAACGCCTGCAAATACGGTATGGGAAAACCCGTGACCTTGTCCGTACGCGAAGTTGGACCCAACGTTCATTTCGACGTCAAAGACAAGGGCATCGGCGTTCCCGAAACCGACCTGCCCTGTATATTCGACCCGTTTTATCGCGCGGGCAACACCACGGGCATACAAGGTACGGGATTGGGCTTGGCGCTCGTCAAACAAATCGCCGTTATTCACGGCGGCAACGTCCTTGCCACGCGAAATTCCGACGGCGTCGGTATGCGTTTTACCCTTGTTTTGCCCGCCGTCGGCACATGACAAGACGTGCGTTAAGCGTCGCCGCGCATTGTCGCCGACTTAATTTTACCGGCGCGAAAACGGGTGTAAACAACAAAGCCCTCGAAACCAATCCGGGCGTCAAAGCACTGTTCAAGCGAACAACTTCGTCCGACCAAGCGCGATATTTTGTTGTCCGGCGTGCCGCTAAAACGCTCGTTTCGTGATGGGCAACTACAAATAGTATAAAAATTTTCTCTCAAATACATCGGCATTTGATTCACCGGCTTGGAAAGTTTCGGTGTTTCGGTCTTTTCCGACGGCGAAAACAACAACCCGGTCGTTTTAGATGTGCAATACCGTCGTTGTAGCGTACAACATACGGCGCAAGGATAAAGATTATTTCTTGGCATTTTTAAGCAAGGTTGGGGATTTTTTTTGATATTGATGTTTCATGGCGATGAGCGAAAGCGACGGCGTCCGAATGCACGCGGACGAGAGGCCTTGGTATTTGTACGTTCACGTTCCGTTTTGTCGGCGGGCGTGCTCGTACTGCGATTTTTATTTTGTTACGTCGCAAAGGCACAAGGCACGGTTTACGGCGGCGGCGGTACGGGAAATGGGCATGCGTTCGGGCGGACGGGCGGCCTCGCTGTATTTTGGTGGGGGGACGCCCAGCCGTTTGGCCGTCGACGACATTCACCGTTTGGTTGCCGCCGCCCAAAAAAATTTTGATTTTTTTCCCGGCGCGGAAATCACCCTCGAAGCCAACCCCGAAGACGTCGATTGTCCCGAGGCGTGGAAGGCGGCGGGAATCAACCGTGTGAGTTTGGGCGTGCAAAGTCTTTACGACGACGAACTTCGCTTCATGCATCGTTTTCATGCCGGCACGCAGGCCCGGCAAGCGTTGGAGGCCGTCGCCCGCGTTTTCGACAACTACACCTTCGACCTCATTTACGCCACGCCCGGTTTGGACGACGACGCATGGCGGCGAACGCTTGACACACTCTTGGCGCCCAAACCGCCGCACTTTTCCGCCTACGCCTTGACCGTCGAACCCCGCACCCGCTTGGGCAAAGAAGTCGAACGCGGCAAAATCCTCCCGCCCGACGACGAAAAATTCGTTCGTCAGTTCGATATACTTATGGATGCGGCGGCCAAGTACGGTTACGAACATTACGAAACGTCCAACTTTGCGCAGGCCGGATTTCGGGCGGTGCACAATTCGGCTTATTGGCGGGGGGAAAGGTATTGGGGTTTCGGGCCGTCGGCCCATTCTTACGACGGCGAACGTTACCGTTGCGCCAACGTCGCCCGCCTCGACGACTACCTTGTCGCCATCGAAAACGGCACCCTTGCCGTCGGTTTCGAGGAAACCCTTTCCGACGCCGACCTACACAACGAATACGTCATGACCCGGCTGCGCACCGCCGAAGGCATATCCTTGTCCGAATACGTGCGTCGTTTTCGGCGTTCGCTTTCGCTTGAAGGTTTGACGCCGGGGCTGACGGAGGTCGTCGACGATTGTTTGCGCCTTAGTCGTGCGGGCAAAGCTTTCGCCGACGCCGTCGCCGCCTCTCTGTTTGTTTGACCCCCGAACCCAAAGGGATTCGCGATTATCGCCGATTTTAAAAATCCACATTTTTTATTGTTGGCTCAAAAAGGTTGGTGGAAAAAAAAACGGGGCTTGTAGTTTTTTTCTCAATCGTTTCCCAACTCAATAAATACGGGAAGTTGTTGAAAAAATTTTCAAAGGAGGGAAGTTTTTTCGACGAATTTGAGGAAAATAAGGACGGACGCGGGTTTTGATGGGAGCGAAAACGCAATTCTTTGACCGATACGCGCACGTACAAAGAACGCCTTGATTAACAACTTTGTTTATATTTGCGGCGTGAACGCACGTTGTGCGCACGCGCCTGATTTTATCGAATGAACGTCATCAATTGGATTCGCGGAACGGGCAAAAGCTCCGTGGAAACGGAGGCAGAAGAGCCGTGGGAGTCGAAAAGCAGGCTTCGCAAGGAGTTTATCGAATCCACCGAATTTGGATGCGAAGAAAAACAGTTTAAGGCGGCGCTTAAACTCTTGGCCGCCGGCGACTACGAAGGTTGTGTTTTTGCTTATCAACGCTTGGCCGAACGCCACAAGCATCGCCGGCACTTTTGCGAAATGCAAATTGCGCGTGCGTATTTGTATCAAGGTCATCCCGACAAAGCGATGGACTTTTGTTTGGCAGCCAAAGTACACGGCGCCGACCCTTTGGAAACGGAAAACGTCGTTTGGGACGCTTGTCTCGAGTACCGTGAACGTCCCGAGGCTTTGGCCATGGCAAAAAAATATCTTGCTCTTTTTCCCGACGGGCGCTATACTTCTCAGGCGCGTGCCGTCGTCGTCGAAGCGGGTTCATAGGCTGTCGTCGTCGGCCAAAAACGGCTCCGGAAAAACATACCGTATCGGCGCTTTTTCCCCCGAAACGGCTCTTTCGATTATCGACGCCAGTTCCGAATCGCCGGCCTCGGTCAATAGTTTTTTGAGGGCGGCGGTGCGTCGGGGTTCCTGCATGTTTTGGGCTTCGAGCATGGCTCCCGTCAGGCGGATGTCGTTTCGGACGGCGGAAAGATGGGAAAGTTCGCGCGTTTGTCCGTAGCGTATTCGTCCGTCGGAACCGCCGTAGGCAAATTCGACCGCGTCGCCATGCTCGGCAACGACGGCCAAGACGGCGGGGGGATAAATTTTTTCGCCTTTTTGCAACTCAACGACCGCAAGCACGGCGACGGGCCAAGCGCCGACTTCGACTTTGTTTCTTGCGATATATCCTGTACGCCCGTCGTTCAAACGGACTTGAATCCCCGGGGAATATTCGCCTAAAAACTCAACTTTGGCGCCTGCGGGCAAAACGTCCAAGAGCGTTTTGCCGTCGGCGTCGGTAACGGGCGTGGAGGGGAAAAGCACGACGGCGGAAAGGGTCGTTTCTTCGCATCCCGCCGTCGCGAGCGCGGTCAGCGCCGCCGTCATTATTGCCAAAAATCTTTTGCGCATTAGTGCAAAAATAAAAATTATCCCGCACGTCGTCGCGCTCTTCCATGAACGAGGCCGTAACGTCTTTTTTTGGAAAGCATGGATTTTGTACGGCGGGTAACGGGAAAACGGACGAAAAAAAACACGAATTATTCACAAAATATCGGAATCGGCGCCACCATGGGCGCAAAATACTTACGCCGTTGAAAAATAATGGTAAATTTGCGCATGAAAAACCGTCAGCTGGGATGATAGACCTCAAATTCATCGGTACGGGCGGGGCGTTTAATTATCGCCAAGGCAATTCGTCGGCCATTGCCGAGGTTCGGGGGAAAAAACTGCTTATCGATTGCGGCCATACGGTTTTTCCCGAGCTTATGCGCCGGGAATTGATTGCCGAAATAGAGGGTCTGCTCATCACGCATTTGCACGACGACCACGTCGGCAGTCTTTCCACGCTTTTGTTTTATCATTATTACGTTCTTCGGCCGAAGCCGAAAAAAGTTTACGTACCGAATGAAGCCTTTGCCGACGAGCTAAAAAATTTTTTAACTTTTTCAATGCAAAATCCGGAGAGGTTTGCGGAGTTTTTGCCGATAAGCGAACTTCCGGGCGTGGAATCGTTGAACACCACGGGGCGTCACGTTCCGAACATGACGTCGTTCGCGTATTTTTTTCACGACGCCGACGAATGGGTGGCGCTTTCGGGGGATTTGGCGGATTATCAATATTTTTGGAGTTTTATGGAAAAAGAAGGAATACGCCCCTCACGGGTTTTTCACGAGATGTCGCTCTTTCCCGTCGAAACCCACACGTATTACAAAAACTTGATTCCCTTTTTGGAACGGGCGCCGATTTACGGTTACCACTGCGACCACACGTTCAATCCGCCGGACAACCCCGTCGGCGTCGTGGCGCTGGAACCGGGTTTTATGCTGCCCTAAACAAAAAACTTTCTATCTTTGCGCCGGTAATTTGGGCAATTCAATCCGAATTGTTTTTTTTGCACAACGGTTCGCAAGACGTTGAAAAAGGGCGGAAAAAGCCCGATTTTAAGCGTTACGGGCAGTTTGAAAAGGTGCGAAAGCATAAAAAATTAGAATCACCGGAGGGCTGTGGAAAAAAAAACACGCTCTTATTTTTCACAACGAAAACGAAGCTTGGTTCGCAAGGTACGTAATATGATAAAAAAATCACACAACGGGCGGGGGTTGCAAAGCAAGCGTACCGCCGATACCGGTATTGTCGTCGGGGCCTTTTACGGCTTGATGGCCGTCGCGCTGTTGGGCGGGTGCAAAAGTTTTCAAGGCGCCCAAGTAGCGGTAACTCCCAACCCGCTTGAAGTCCATGCCGACTCTGTGGCGTTCACGGCCCGCGCTTCCATTGAACCCAAGTCAAAGCTCGGCAAAAAGGGCATTTACGAAGGAAAACTTCAACTTCGCGACAGCGTAAACAATAAAACCTTTCCCATTACGGGCGTGGTCATTTCGGGAAGCAAGTTTCCGAATTGGAAAAAAGAAGGCGCGCGTACGTCGGTTTCTCCAAAAATCGCTTATCAGGACGCAATGGACGGCACGAAACTGATTTCCGTCAACGGCTACGACAAAGGCAAGAAACACAAAGACCTCCCCTCAACCACTCTTGGTCCCTGCTGTATCACCACCTCCCGTCTTTACTGCGGCGCCGGCCCGGGCGAAGACCAAGTCGCCTTTTACTATGCGGGCGTCGAATACGAAACCCGCAAGCCCATCACCCTTACCGCCAAGTTTCAATTTCCCCAAAACGTTTTCGAAATTCAGCCCTCGGACTTTGAAAACGCGGAAATCAAAGCCATTGGCGAGTTCTTGGCCAAACAATACTCCGCCTCCAAAATTTATATCGAAGGTTTCGCCTCGCCCGAAGGCAAAGTCAGACGCAACCGGTTTCTTTCCGTCGAACGCTCGAAACAAGTGCGTGCTTGGCTGACCCAACAACTCCGAGACAAAGGTTACAAATCCTACCTTGATTCGGCGTTTTTTGAAATTCGGACCACCACCGAGGACTGGGAAGGCTTCAAAAACAACTTGGACAAAACCAACTATTCCGAAGACGTCAAGCGCCAAATTATTGCCATTATTTCGAGCGGGTTGGAAGAGGATGTCAAAGAACGCAAAGTGATGGCCCTCGTTGGCGGCGCGGTGCAGGTCGAAAATATTTTGGCTCCCCTTCGTCGGGCGACCATCAAACTCGAAGGCGCCACCTCCGCCCACTCCGACGAAGAACTTAAAGCCTTTACCGAAAACGTTATTTCGGGCAAAATCACCGCCGACTCCGCCCGCAAATACTACACCCGCCCCGAAGAACTGCTTTACACCATCAAAAGCGTTTACACCAAAGACGACGACCGCAAAAAAGCCGTTGAAGCCTTCACAAAGGTTTATCCCGACGACCACCGGGGATACAACGACTTGGGCGCGTTTATGCTTTTGGACGGCAAATACGAAGAGGCCGACAAACTTTTGGCCACGGCCAAAGCCAAAAAAGACGGCGAAGCAATAGTGATGAGCAACACGGGTGCGTTGATGATTCGTCAAGGCAAATACGACGAGGCCCTTTCCACCCTCCAAGCCGCCTACGCCGCCAAGCAAATGCCCGAAGCCGCCTTCAATTCCGGCATCGTCTACCTCAAACGTGCCGAATACAACCGTGCCGCCGAAATGTTCGACGCCGCGGGCAACATCAAATGCGGACGCTACAACGCCGCCCTTGCCAAACTTCTGCTCAACGACCTCGGAAGCGCCAAAGCCGACCTCGACGCCTCCATCAAATCCCAAGCCGACTACGCCCTCAATTACTATTTGCTCGCCATCCTCGGCGCCCGTACCGAAGACCCCTCGGTCATTTTGCCCAACGTCAAAGAAGCGGCAAGACTCAAATCCGACCTCGGAAAAAAAGCCCTCAAAGACCTCGAATTCCGACGCTACAACCAAAACGACGATTTCAAAGCCGCCGTCAAACAATAACAATGAACTTTCCCCCGGATTATCTCTATACCAAAGACCACGAATGGTTGAAAGACGGCGGCGACGGCGCCGCTTTGGTCGGCATCACCGATTTTGCTCAAAGCGAGCTGGGAGACATCGTTTTCGTGGACGTATCTTCGGTGGGCAAAACGCTTGACGCCGGAGCGGTTTTCGGCACCATCGAGGCCGTAAAAACCGTTTCCGACCTTTACCTGCCCGTCGCCGCCGAAATCCTCGAACTCAACCCCGACTTGGCCTCGGCCCCCGAAGTCATCAATCAAGATCCTTACGGCAAAGGGTGGATTGTAAAAATTCGACCGACCGCCGGCGTGTCCGGCCTGCTTTCGGCGGACGAATACAAGGCCACGCTCAACGTTTAATTCCTTAATGCCAAACGTTATACGCCGCCGGCCAAAAGCCGACGGCTTTTCTTTTTTTTACCGCTACCCGCGCCGATATCGGGCCAAATTTCCGAACTTTGTACTTCCATGACCGAATGCATCGTCTGTGGTTCGTCGCGCTTGCGCGACCTCAAAGGGCGCTACCAAGACAACTATTTGTGTCGTTGTCGGGATTGCGGCATGGTCTTTTGTCGTCGGCGCCCAACGCCGGACGAACTTTTGCGTCATTACGCGGGTTACGACCGTACGTTGCCCGTGTCGGCGCTGACGCTGGCACGCTACGGCGAATGGCTTGAGCAGTGGGAAAAACATCGAAAAACAGGAGCGGTGTTGGACGTCGGTTGCGGCATGGGGCATTTTTTGGAGGTGGCCAAAACCCGCGGCTGGAACGCCTGCGGCACCGAGTTCACCCCCGAAGCCGTGCAAACCTGTCGCGACAAAGGCCTTGACGTTCGGCTGGGCGTCCTTGCCGACGCCAAGTTTTCCGACAACGCATTCGACGTCGTATTGTGGATTGAAGTCATAGAACACATCCTCAATCCGCTCGAGGATTTGACGCAAATGCACCGGTTATTGCGCCCGGGCGGCTTGGTTTTCGTAACCACGCCCAATTTTGCGGGCCTGACCCGACGCATACTCGGACCAAGAACGCCGTTTATCGAATATCCCGAACATTTGTCCTATTACACGCCCCGGACGTTGAAACGGGTGTTTGAAAAAGCCGGATTTCGGACGCTGAAAATCGAAACAACGGGTTTCAGCCCCGGAACGGTACGCCGCGTGCTCAGGCCGGTCGCCGCTCCAAACGCCCCGGCTCCGCAAAAAACATGCGCCGGCGGTCCCGACGAAGCCCTGCGTTTACAAATCGAAAGCCGCACCGCCTTTCGTTGGGCCAAATCCGCCGCCAACGCCGTACTCAATCTTTTCCGCCTCGGTGATTCGCTCAAAGGAACTTTTCAAAAAAAGCCATGAACCGTACCAACCTCCTTTTGCTCACCGCCCTCGGCGTCGCCATTGCCGCATATTTTCTTCTTCGCAAAGGACGAACCACGCTCGACGACGCCGAAACCGACTTCGCCGTCAAAGACACCGCAAACATCGAATACGTCCGGCTCACCGACTTTTTTCGCGACCAAGAAACCGAAAACTGCGTCTTGGTCAGGAGATCGTCGGGATGGTACGTTCAACGCGGCGATACGACGTACAAAGCCTTGGACGCGAAGGTAAATTCTTTTTTGACGACGCTTTACCGCATACAAGCCCGGGAACCGGTTGCGGAGCCGGCACGTAAAACGGCGTTCAACGACCTAAAAACCGCCCGTGTGCATGTGGAAATTAAAACGAGCTCGGGCAAAAAGAAAATCTACGACATTGGAGGCGCAACGCCCGACGGCGGCGGTACTTACGCCCTGCTCGACGGCGCGGCCAACCCCTACATCGTCGAAAGCCCCGGACACCACGGTTACCTTAGGCCCCAATATCCGGCCAATTATCACGTCTGGCGCGAAAAAGTCGTTTTCCACATCCCGCCCCACGCCGTGGTCGAAATCAAAAACGAGCATCCCGTCGCCGATTCGGCCTTTCATTTGCTTAAAACGGAAAAAGGTTGGCGTTTGGCCGACGGAACCCCCACCGATACCGCCGCCGTCAAGCATTACCTTCGGGCCTTCGGCAAAATTTTCGCCCAAGACGAACTCTCCCAAACCGCCCCTCATATCGCCGATTCCGTGCGCAAAAAAACGACCGACCGCAAATTTTTCGTCCGTTATCGTCTCGGAGACGACGTACAAACCCTTACGCTCTACCTTTACCACCGTCCCAATCAAGGTTCGTCGTTTTTCGCGTACGTGGAAGGAAAACCGGAATTTTTTATCGTTCAACGCTACGTGTTCGATAAATTTTTGGCGCGTAAGGATTTTTTCGTCAGGAAAGGACGTTAATTTTTCGTCAAACGTCGGTCGATTTTGGACTTTTGTCAAAAGTTTTGTTTCTTGGCGTAAAATTAGAACAAGCGAACAAAATTAGATGCGGGTAGCTCGCGTCAAAACCGAATTCGGAGCCTTAAACCCGCACCGACACGCTTCAAACTTATTCGATTAACAAAGTATGAAGATATTACGGTCGTTAAGCCCCGGACTCTATCCCCGGTTTAGGGGTAGGGGAGATATGCTCCGCGCCTTTGACTTTACTCCTTATCGTTGGCTTTGTCAATGCGTCGTTTGATGTATTTTTACCATCGCTATTTTGGGCGGCGAGAAGACCGGCTTTTAATGTCTTACATTCGCAAGACGACGGGTGCGTATCCGCGTCAGCCCGATGTTTACCGTTTGGCCTTTCGCCACAGTTCGTTGGTGGCCAACCCCCGGTTCAGCGCCGGCGAATGCAACGAACGTCTCGAATACTTGGGCGACGGCGTTCTCAACGCCATCGTGGCCAGCTACCTTTTCCAAAAATATCCGCTCAAAGACGAGGGGTTTTTGACGGAAATGCGCTCCAAAATCGTTAGTCGCAATTCGCTCAACGAAATCGGAAGCAAGCTCGGCATCGACCATTGGATTGAGTACAACCACAAAAGCGGGGGATTTCGTAGGAATATGTCGGGCAACGCGCTCGAGGCTTTCATTGGCGCGATGTATCTGGACATGGGTTGGAAACGCACGCAAGAATTCGTCGTCAAGCGCATCGTCGCCGACCTCAACGTCGATACGCTCGAAGAACAAAACCTCAATTTCAAGAGTCAGGTTTTGGAGTTGGTGCAAAAGCAAATCCACAAACCCGTTAGCTACGAGGTGGTTCGCGAAAAGGACGAGCGCGGCGTACGTTACTTTACCATAGCGTGCGTTATCGGGAACGAAGCCTACGGTTACGGTTCGGACGTGCGTAAAAAAGTGGCGGAGCAAAAAGCGTCGGAGGTTGCGTTCAACAGGCTTAAAGAAGAGGGTTGGGTTACGGAGATACCGAAAAAACAGGCTTAAAGGAAAAAATTCCACGGGTAGCGGTCGGGGGGACGGGCGACGATTTGCAGCGTTGTTCGGAGCGTGGGGTGTACAACGGTGATTGAACGGGCGAAGAGCGCGACGTCCCGGTTGTCGAGAGCCGTATCTCCGCCGTATTTGACGTCGCCGACGATGGGCAACTTAACAAACGCAAGTTGGGCGCGGATTTGATGTTTTCGGCCCGTGAGGGGCCGCACCTCCACCCACGACAATCCTTGCCGAACGGCGAGGGTGCGGTATTCGAGCAAGCATTCTTTGGCGTCTTTGGCGGGGTGGGCGAATATTTTGACGGTGTTTTCGAGTTTGGGATGGGGACGAAGATAATGAAGCAGTCGGCCCTCCGAGCTTTGCCCACGAACGACGGCCCAGTACGTTTTTTGGATTCGGCGTTGTTGGAACTGTTCGCCGAGCCGCCGAGCCGCTTTGGAGGTGCGGCCGAAAAGCATCACGCCACCGACGGGCCTGTCCAAACGGTGCACCAACGCCAAAAATACGTTCCCCGGTTTGGCGTATTTTTCTTTGATGTAGGCTTTGGCGAGGTCTAAAACGGACGCGTCGCCCGAAGGGTCGGGTTGGGCGGGCGTTCCCGCCGGCTTGTTCACCGCCAAAATTTGGCTGTCTTCGTAGAGTATTTCCATATACGGGTAAAACCATTGCCCGGCCGCGCTTTATTTGCTTGCATCGTTCGACCCATTTTTATTGTCAGCGCCTTATAAAAAATTTTGAATAAAACAATCAATGCGTGCGAATCCGTCGATGTTTGTTGAACGTCGAATAAAAACTCAAAAAGTAAGTGGATAAACGCCCGTGACGGTCGAAGAGTTTCGGGTCCAATCGGAAGGGGCTCCGGGGTCGAGGCGGGCTATGCCTACGGGTTCGCAAAGGATGTATCTTTCGTTGCGGTAACGAACGGAAAGCTGGTAGGGGTTGGGTACGCCTTTGACCCCAATGAGCATATGTCCGGGGACTTCGACGGCGACGACGTGATGACGGGGGTTGTGAGCCAGTATTGCGGCACAAAGCAGGGATTTTGAATCGCAATCGCCGTATTTTTCGGTCAATAGCGCGGACGGGGGCCAAAGTTCGTTGGTGTAACGGCCTTCGTGAACGAGGGGGGGAATTTGATAAGGGATGTCTTGGCAGAAACGCAAGGCCCAAAGCAATTCTTCGTCGGGCCGTGCGAAATAGGGTTTGGCGGGGTCGTGGTCTTCGTATTCGACGGCCCGGGCTTTGAGGTGCTTTTGCATGACCAAATACGGCCCCTTGCCCACGATTTTGTGTACTTCGACGATGCGTTTGTAGTCCGGCCCCAAAATTTCCCCCCGCATCGTGAAAAGGCCCGCGTCCATGAGCTTTTTGCGTCGCGCCAAGACCTCGGCTTTGGGGTAGTAGGCCTCGTACATATTGGGCGGAACGCCGTAAGCCGCCGTTAGGCTGTCCAAAAAACGTTTCTCGTGATACCAGCGCCCGCGTCTTGGCCGGTTGTCCGCGTCCCGAAAAAGATAGTCGAACAAATAATGCGGCCGGCCTTTGACGATTTCGACGCCAACTTTTTGTTCGGCCCACGCATTGGTATAACGCGGGTTTTGACTGCGTTGAGCGAAAAGTCGCGCTTGCGGCATGTCGGCGTCCACTCCCCAAACCCGGGGTAAACCCACGACGCAGAACCACGTCAACGCCGCCCAACCCACTCCGCCAATCGTCATCCATTTTCCCATTGCCTCCGCTTTTAGCACGTTCAAAATTACGAAATTCGCCGGTACCCGGAGACGAGGGATAAGCAAACCTGTACGGGTTGAACGTCCCACCCACGATTTTTTGCCCCGCCCATATCAATGCATTCCTGCGACGACGGAAGAAAACGATTCCGGGTTTTGGGCGTTGTTGCCTTCTTTTCCATTGTCGTTGCTTGCCTTAATTTTGTATTTTGCAGAGCGTTTTCTCGAAAAGCGGCGTTTTTTTATATTTGGTTGCGGCGCGACCAAGGGGGGCAAACAACGTGCGGCGGGGCGCCGGCGCCACTTCCGTCCTTAACTACATCCGAATTGAAAAAGTTGCGACGGACTACGACGTCGTTAAGCTTGTGCATGAAAAGCGAAGGTATAAAATAGGTAAAAAAGCGTAAATTTGCCCGCGATGACACGACAAGATTTCGGCCCCGATTTTGTCTGGGGAACGGCGACGGCGGCATATCAAATCGAAGGCGCGTGGGATGCCGACGGCAAGGAAGAAAGCATTTGGGACCGATTCGCCCATACGCCGGGAAAAATTCTTACCGGCGAAACCGGCGACGTCGCTTGTGATTTCTATCGGCGTTATGCCGAGGATTTGGAGTTGATGTCCGAGTTGGGCTTCAACGCCACGCGTTTTTCGCTTTCGTGGCCGCGCGTTTTTCCGGGCAACAAACCCAATCCCGCCGGGGTCGATTATTACAAGTCGGTTATCGACGAGGCCTTTGCCCAAGGCGTCGAGCCGTGGGTAACGCTCTACCACTGGGACTTGCCTCAACGCTTGGAAGATCGCGGCGGTTGGACCCACCGCGACACCGTCAAACGCTTTGAAGAGTACGTGGATTTTTGCACGCGCACGTTCAAAGACGTTCGCAGGTGGATGATATTCAACGAGCCGACGTCGTTCGTGGTCTTGGGTTACGCCTTGGGACTGCACGCCCCGGGACGCAACGCCATTCCCCGTTGGTCGAACTTTTTTTCCAAAAAGGGCTTGATGGATTTTTTGGCCGCGAGCCATCACGTGGTTTTGGCGCAGGCCTCGGGCGGACGCATTGCCAAAGCCAACCTCCCCGACGCCGACATCGGTTCGACATGGTATTTTTCCGACGTACAGCCGATGCGCCCGCAAGACGCCGCTGCCGCCGCCCGCTTCGACGCCGTCATCAATCGGCTTTACTTCGACCCCGCCATGGGCAAAGGCTACCCTTTCGACGCCTTTCCTGCACTCAAACGCATCGAAACGTTTTTCAAACCCGGTGATGAAACGGCCGTCGTCGCCAATTTCGACTTCGTCGGTATGCAGAACTATTCACGCGACGTGGTCAAACGCTCGTGGTTTCAACCGCTGGTGTGGGGAACGCTCGTCGAACCTAAAAAGCGCGGCGTGCAAGAAACGACCGAAATGGGTTGGGAAGTATACCCCGAAGGCATTTATCGAATACTCAAAAGACTTTCGGGTTACGAGGCCGTCAAAAAAATTTACGTTACGGAAAACGGCGCCGCTTTTGCCGACAAGGTCGAGGCCGACGGGCGCGTCCACGACCCCAAGCGCATCGCTTTTTTGCAGGCTTACATCGAACAGGTGCTTCGGGCCAAAAACGAGGGCGTTCCCGTCGAAGGTTATTTCGTCTGGAGTTTTATGGACAATTTCGAGTGGCACGAGGGTTTTCGTCCGCGCTTCGGTTTGGTTTACGTGGACTACCCAACGCAAAAGCGTACCGTCAAGGATTCGGGATTATGGATGCAAAAGTTCTTGTTTTCCTGACGCTTTGCGGCACGGCGCTGCGGGGTCAAAACCTCGAAACGGTGTTCGTCGGCCCGCAATGGAAAAAAGGCGAAACCCGGGTCATCGAAATGGCCGTGCAAACCGTGCGTTACGACTCCGGAGGCCGGCCCGTGGCGGCGGGAGACCGCATTTTTACCCTCACCCCGGCCCAAATGACGGTGCTCAAAGCCGGCACGGGCGGTTACGTCCTTCGTTGGCGGCAAGGAGCGGCGCAAATTTATTTCGACACTCTGCCCATTCCCCCCAACCCCGCCGGCGACCCCATGCTCGAAACCCTCAATCAACCCCTCGATTTCGTTTTCAAAACCGACCCCGAAGGAAAAATTATCGCGCTCGTCAATTACAAATCCCTCAAAAAACGCCTACTTTCCCGTATGCGCAAACACGCCGTCGGCGAAGTACAAAAAAAAGCGCTCGCCGCCATTGAAAGCCGCATGAAAAACGAAGCCGGCGTGCGCGCCATGCTCGCCACCCTCCCGGAAATCTATTTCTCGGGTTTCGTAGGCGAAGTTTATCTTCAAGACACCGTCGAATTTGCCGCCACGCTCAACGGCGTTCCCGCCGCCGGCAGAATCGTTGTTTCCGGTTATGAACCCGACTCGGGACTCGTGCGCGTAACGACCACCCTTCTCCCCGACGTTCTCGACGAACGCTTCATCGGTTGGGTGCGTCAAAAAACCGGAATAGAAGGGTCGGTTTCCGTGGAAACGTTAAATAAATTCGGAAAAAAACTGGGACTGCGTGACGAAAGAACCATCGTCTACGACGTATATGCCCGCCGTTTGCGCTCCGTGCATTTGGTGCGCGTCGGCAATCAAGTTCGCGAAGAAATATTCATGGAAGACGCGGGCAATTAGCCTTTGCCGATATCCTCGGTATGCGTGCCTTTTTCCCGTTTCATCCATCTAACGCGATCGTGCCGGTAGGTCAGCTTTTTTTCCATGCCCGCGTTTAACGCCATTTCCAAATCTTTTAATACGTACATCGGCGTTTTGAGCGTCCGACGGCGATAACGTCCGTCGAGGTCTTGTACGGTAAGGAAAATTTGGACCACGGGATAATCGGGACAGTCTTTGGGGTAATAATAATCTTTAATCCGATGCCAATGAATAATGCGCTTTTCGGGACGTACCCAGAACGCGAAAGGAGCCGTTACAATGCCGTCCGTCGTGATGAACTGCAAGGCGTAATTTTGGGCGGCAAAAAACAGCTGCGTAACCCCGGCCATGGCCAAAACGCAGTCGAGGGCCAGCCATTCGAGCTGTTCGCGCGAAAAACGATTTACCCGCCATACCTCAAAGTCCCCGTAACACGAAGCCAGAAAGAAAAAACCGACGATAAACAGATTGAGGTTGACGATAAAGGCAAGGATGGTCAGCACCACGTCCAACTGTTGGCGGCGCCACGCCACCAATACGTCCGAATGCTGGCCTTTGAGTAACACCGAAAGGCCGTACAACGCAGGGGCTATGCCAAAGCATAAACCAAACGCGCTCCAATGTATTACCGTCAATCCCTCCATCTTTCCGGCCGCCTTTGAATTTTAAAAGGCGTAAAATGAGATTTCAAAATTAACAAAAAATCTTCGCCTCCAAAATTATTTCGACGAACGAAGTTGTTTTTTTTACTTTTTTTCAAACTTCCGCCGAAAAAATTAACAAAATATTTTCAAAAAAATACGTATATTTCGGCAATAGTACGAATTTATAAAAAAATGCGTTTCGAGGCCTCGTCGTCGCTATTTGCTTTTCCTTCCCCTGACGACTGCCGAAACGCCGCCGTCGTATTTCACGTATCCGGCGAAAACGTCGATAAAACCCAGTTCTTTGAACCATTTTTCGACGGTTGGGATGCGTTGGGGTTGGTCGTAAGCGGGGGAAAACATATCAAAAGTATCCAAAACCGCCCATTCGAGCCGTTGTTCGGGCGACAAACCCTTAGGAAGACAGACTTTAACGTCGCACAAAGGCAGAAAGCGATTGACGATTTTTCCCAAGCCGATTTTATACGAAAAATCCGCCACTGCAAGCATCCACGGTACGTTTCGGCGGATGAGTCGTAAAAGCTTGTCGTGGTTCATGTTTTTGGTCCAAGGGCGAAGCAGGTATTTGGCGTGAATTTTGGACCACCAACCCTTTATCGGGTAGAAATCGACGGCGAGCCGTCCCCCCGGTTTGACCATGGCCGCCAAACATTCCACGGATTTTTTTACATCGGGCGTGTGTTGCAAAACTCCGAAGCAAAAGACGTTGTCAAAGGATTGCGGGGGGAAAGGCAATGCGTAAACCCCGGCTTGAAAGAGTCGAAGCCGAGGGTGAGGCCCGTTGTTGGCATAGTTGGCTTCGACGGCCGCGGAATAGTCCACGCTGTAAAGTTCGGCTTTGGTGTGTTTGAGTACCACTTCGGTAAACCGTCCCGCGCCGCTTCCCACCTCCAACACCGTTTGCCCCGCCAAGTCGCCCCAATCCGTTTGGGCAAAAAAACGACGCTTGGACAAATCCACCCCGCTGTGTTCGTCCACTTGCGTCCGAGCAAAGGTGTTCCATTGTTTGCCAAAATTTTCGGTGTAATTGCCCTTGCGCTCATGCGGCAAAAGCATGCGATAAGCGCCGCCAACAAAAGGATAAACCTCGCCGTCTTGAGCGACAAAGCCTTCGCCCGTCAAACGAAGAGGGCCGCCGTCGCGCGGGTCAACCACGGGTATGGGAAACGTGTTCATGCCTAACGCAAAATTAGATAAATTGTCCAAGTTACACGCAAAAGCAGGGTCGGTTCGCGTCGAACCGACAACGACGAAAGGTCGGCGCGGATTGAAACAATACGCTAGCGGGCGTTTGCTTTTGCGCCGGGGTCGAAAATGGAAATCGGACGTTCGCCGGGGGGAATGCCGGCGCGAATTTTTTCTTGGAGTTTAAGAATGGCGTCGATGAGGGCTTCGGGTCGCGGCGGACAGCCCGGTACGTATACGTCCACGGGAACGACTTGGTCCACCCCCTTGACGACGTGATAGCCGTGTTGCCAATAAGGGCCGCCGCAGTTGGCGCAAGAACCCATCGAAATGACGTAGCGCGGCTCGGCCATCTGCTCGTACAAACGCTTGATGCGTTCGGCCATCTTGAAAACCACCGTTCCCGCGACAATCATTACGTCGGCCTGACGCGGGGAATTGCGCGGAAAAACCCCGAAACGCTCAAGGTCGTAATGACCGGCGTTGGCCGCCATCATTTCTATCGCGCAGCACGCCAAACCAAAGCCCAACGGCCAAAGCGAGTTGCTTTGCGCCCAATCGACCAATTTTTCTATCGGCGCAACGAGCGCCTTCGGTTCGCCCGTACGATAAAATGGTTGTCCCGTCATTGTTTTTAAAACCCGTATCGGCGAACGTCGGTTTCATACGAGGTCGAAATTTATACGCGTTCGACCATGAGGCTCAAACCTTGTCCGACGCCGACGCACAAACTCGCCATGCCGTAGCGTACTTGGCGTACGTGCATTTCGTGCACGAGCGTGGCCAAAAGCCTTGCGCCCGAACAACCCAAGGGATGACCGATGGCGATGGCGCCGCCGTTGACGTTCACCGTTGCGGGGTCGAGTTCCAGAAGCCGGATGCAGGCCAAAGACTGGGCGGCAAAAGCTTCGTTGAGTTCGACGAGTTCGGGCTTGACGCCGAGGCGGCGAATTAGTTTTTGCGTTGCGGGCACGGGTCCGATACCCATGTAGGCGGGGTCGACGCCCGCCGCCGCCGCGCCCATGATTCGGGCCATCGGTTTTAGGTTCAGGCGTTTGACGGCCGATTCCGAGGCCAAAAGCAGGGCCGCCGCCCCGTCGTTTACCCCCGAGGCATTGCCCGCCGTCACCGTACCGTCTTTTTTGAAGGCGGGTTTGAGGGCGGCGAGTTTTTCGAGCGTCGTGTCGGGACGGGGATGTTCGTCGCGTTCGACGACGAGCGCGGGGCCTTTTTTTTGCGGTACGGAAACCGGCACGATTTCCCGCGCCAGTTTTTCATGGGAATATCGGCGTTGGGATTCGAGCGCAAATTCGTCCTGTTCTTGGCGGCTAATGCCGTATTTTTCGGCGACGTTTTCGGCCGTTTCGCCCATGGAGTAGGGGGGATGGGCGGCGGCGAGCAAGGGGTTGGTGAAGCGCCATCCGAGGGTGGTGTCGTAAATTTCGGGGCTTCGGCTGAACGCTTGGGTGGGTTTGGCCATCACGTAAGGAGCGCGGCTCATGCTTTCGACGCCCCCCGCGATATACACCTCGCCCTCGCCCGAGTTTATCGCCCGATAGGCGCACACCACCGCCTCCAAACCCGAGGCGCAAAGACGGTTTACCGTCACGCCCGAAACCTCGACGGGCAAACCCGCCAACAACGCCGCCATCCTTGCCACGTTGCGGTTGTCCTCGCCCGACTGGTTGGCCGCGCCCAAATACACTTCTTCGATGTCTTCGCCTCGCACGCCGGGGTTGCGTTCGAGCAACGCTTTTATCGCCCTCGCCGCCAAGTCGTCGGGCCGAACGCCGCTCAACGACCCGCCGTACGTCCCTATCGGCGTACGGCATCCGTCAATAATATAAACCGTGTTGTTCATCTCAATAAAGTTATCGTTCCCGTTTTTTGGGCGCTTCGTCCGTCGTAAAGTTTGATTTTCAATACGTACACGAAAACGGATTCCGGTGCGGGTCGTCCGTTGACCTCCCCGTTCCATGTTTGGTTCTTTTCGTCGATTGTTGCCACGCGCATACCCCAGCGATCGAATATCTCCATGGTGTATTCGGCGCAAGCGCTTTGCAGGCCGGGCAAAAAATACACGGGATTGACCGGGTCGCCGTTGGGGGTAAAGACGTTGGGCGGGACGTATCGTAAAATTTTTTCGGAAATCTCGGGGTCGAAATCCGCCGTCAGTTCCACCGTGTCGGAAACGCATGCGTATCCGTTTTCGGCGAAAAAAGTGATTCGATAGGGCGGCGGCGCGGCGCCCGCCAAAACAAGATACCGTATTTCGTCGGTTTGTGAAGAATCGGTGAGGATGCCGGCGCCGCCGAAATCGACGACGTGTTTTATTCCGTCGGGCGCGGGCGCCACGGCGACGACAACGTATCCGCATCCCGATTCGGAACTCGGCACGAGCCTTGCCGAGGGAGTCTCGGGAACGGGCCTGACGACGACTTGGGTTTCGGTGCGTTGGGAAACGCACGGAAAATCGGGGTGTGAAACGGCGATGCGCACGCGTTTTTCTCCGGGCGAATTCCAAAAGACGGCGATACCGCCGTAACCAAGCGAATCCGTGGCCGTTCCGCCGTCGAAGTCCCATTGAATGCGGGCGCCGGCCACGGTTTCGGCGCGAAGCATGATTTTTTCGCCGGCACAAGTTTCGGGAAAGTAATTGAGAATGGCGGCGGGAGGGGCGGCTTGCACCCAAATACGGGCCGTTTCGCCGTCGCTGACGCAACCGTCGGCAAAACGAAAACGCAAATCAAGGCGGTAGTTGCCCGAATCGGCGCCGGCTACGCCGAGGGTCGAAACGCCGGCACGCCAGACGTTCACGCCCGACGCGCTCCATTCCCACGTCGCCCCCTCTTCCACAAGGCCCGTTACGGTGAAAAACGCCGTATCTCCCGGGCAAACGACAAGATTTTTGGGTTGTATTTCGGGTTTGGATTTGTAACGATAAAGCGTTGCGGTGTCGGAGTCGGTACAACCGTCGGCAAGGGTGACGGTCAAAACAAGGGAGACGACGTCGCCCTCGACGCCGTCGAAAGAAAAATTCGGACCCGATTGCACCGCAAGGCCGTCGACGCTCCAAGTATAAGTCGCCTCGTTGGACGAGCAGGGGTGCACGTCGCCGGCGACGACGGTCGTCGATTCGCAAAAATAACCGCCTTTCGACGCGATGTTTGCAAAGGCGCCGTCCCAACATCGGGTGTTGCAGGCGCCGGGCGTACCTCGATGAACGATGCGCCAACAACCGCCGTCGGGTTCGCGATAGAACTTGCCCAAGTCGAGGTCGGAGTAAAAATCGGGGGTGGGAACGGTCAGCCCGATAAAGCGAATGTTTTGGGGATAAAGTTCGCGTGCGGAAGGCAGAAAGTTGGGGCCGCCGGGGCAGGCGCATTCCACCCGTCCCCGACTGCCGAGTTGTACGGCGGAAAAAATTTCGTTTTCACCGAATTCGCCCCAAAAGACGGCGTCGACGACGGCGCCTTGGGGGTCGAAAAGCCCCAGCCAACCCGTACGGCTGTTGAGATACCATCGCGGCCCGCCGCAATAATACGTACCGCGATAATCGTAAGGATAAAAGTCGAGAGCGGCCCCGCCGCCGACGGTGACAAATCCCATGGGGGGAACGACGGTTCCGGGCGGGAAAACGAAAAAGCCTTCGTTGTCGCCGTTGACGGCTTCGCCGTTGAAGTCGCTGCAAAGCCGGACGTTTTCGGGCGCGCCCATGTTCGAGCCCAAGATGTAACACGAAATATCGAGCGCGTTGCAGGGACTGGGATTGTAAATTTCAATCCATTCGGCGGCGGTCATTTCGGGCGAGCAGGGCGGGGCGACAAACATCGAATTTCGCTCCACGCCGCCGGCGGGATGGACGTTGATTTCGTTGATGACTTGGGCGCAAATTTCGTTGCCCGCCGCCCACGTCGTCAAAAAAACGATTGTCGTCCATGCCCGCATGCTTTATAGGGTTTAACGTTCGGTGTTGGCGGCGACGAGTTTGCCCATTCGGTCGCGCATGTCGGCGTAAAGCGTTTCGGCCTCGCGACGGAATTTGCCTTCGGGATAACGGTCGAGGTAACGCAAATAGTACGTTTCGGCCGATTGGTAACGTTCGAGTTGTTTTTCTTTGACGCTTTGTTTGGCGTAAAGGTAACAAGATTTAAACAACTTAAAGGCCGCTTCCTCGCGGTACGGACTTTGCGGATGGTCGGCCAAAACGTTTTTGAACGCAACCACCGCCGATTTATAGTTTTCCATACGGTAATATAAATCGGCGAGGCGGAAGGCTTTGTAGGCCAGCTTTAAGCGCATTTCCTCGATGTATTTTTCCGCTTCGGAAGAGTATTTGCCGCCGGGATAACGCTGAAGATAAAGTTGCATGAATTCAATGGCCTTGTAGGTGTCCGATTGGTCGAGGTAATGGACGTTGGACATGCCGTAATGACTCATGGCAATCAAATACGTGGCCTCCTCGGTGTATTTTCCCAAAGGATATTGCAAAACAAATTCCTGAAAATAATAAGCCGAGGTGATGAATTCGGCGTTTTTGAACTTGCTTTTGGCGTAATGGAACATGGTTTTTTCGAGTTTTTCCGTTCCACGATACAACCCCATAAGTTCTTCGAACAGTATGCCCGCCGATTCGTATTGTTTTTTGTGGAAATAACAATAGGCGGCGGAGTCCTTGTCGGCAACGGACTTGCTTTTGGCCAGCTTTTTGCAAGGGTCGCAGGCGGCGAGGGCCAGCGTCACGCTTGCGACCCCAAGAATACGTATTATCATTCGACGACGGCGGCGCGCCGCGCCGCCTATTTCTACGGCAAATTTAGCGCTAATTTCCCGAAAACGCGTACCTTCGCTTTGCCGGCGCCCCGTTTTCACGGCCGACCCCGCAAGACCTTCGGCCAAAATATCTCCGCAAACCCCGCCCCGACGAAATACGACGTACAACGGATTGGATTCGACGCTTTACGCAATGTCGATTTTTTTCCGGTTTCGTGTTTTCCAAAAAGAAACGTACCGTCCGCAAAAAACGCCGTTCATAAAAAATTCACAACAGCACTTTTTGAACGTTGGGCGCGTTATGCAATCGTTATGGTAAAAATTACGGTCAACAACAACGGTTCGTTGAAAGTGGAGGGGGAGTTCGAGGTGGTGGACGCTGCGGGCAAGACTTACGGTTTGGGAGGACGAACGGCGGTGTCGCTTTGTCGTTGCGGCTTGTCGAACAACAAACCGTTTTGCGACGGTTCCCACCGGGACCGTTTCGAACACAAAGCCGAGGCCTTTGATTTGCCGCCGAAAAAAAATCCGTAAGCCCTATGCCCCGATGCGCGTTCCGCGCTCATGGAAACGGAAATCGAATATTGAACGAGGCTGCGACAAGCTTTCCGGTTTAATTTTTGGGCGGGGGCGCCGACAAGCGACCACGCCGCCGAAACCGACAAGCGCGTCGAGAAACCAAACGGGTGCGTTTCAAATCTTGGGTCCATGCGGTCGTTACGGGTCGAAATTGGTAATTTTGCGGGCGAAAATTCGGCGCCACAGGCGCTTATTCCGTCATGGAACTTTATCCCGAAATCAAAACGCCCCATATTCCCGAAATCGAAAAGGAAATTATCGAATTTTGGGAACGCGAAAAAATATTCGAGCGCTCGATAAACGAACGGCCCGACGCCCCTGCTTTTACCTTCTACGAAGGGCCGCCGTCGGCCAACGGTCTTCCCGGAATCCACCACGTTCTTTCCCGGACGCTTAAAGACGTTTTTTGTCGTTACAAAACGCTTCAAGGCTATCGGGTCGCGAGAAAGGCGGGATGGGACACCCACGGCCTGCCCGTCGAACTCCAAGTCGAAAAAGAACTGGGCATCACCAAAAAAGACGTCGGCGTTACGATTTCCGTCGAAGAATACAACCGAAAGTGTCGCGAGGCGGTCATGCGCTTCAAGGACGTATGGGACCGGCTCACGACCCGCATGGGTTATTGGCTCGACCTCGAAAACCCCTACGTCACGTTTGAAAACGACTACATCGAATCGGTGTGGCATCTGCTCAAACGCCTTTTCGACAAAGGACTTTTGTATAAAGGGTATACGATACAACCGTATTCTCCGGCCGCCGGCACGGGTCTCAGCTCCCACGAACTGAATTTGCCGGGCTGCTACAAAGAGGTTAAGGACACGAGCGTCGTGGCGCAGTTCAAGGCGACGGGTTTTGAAAACACGTATTTTTTGGCGTGGACGACCACCCCTTGGACCTTGCCCGCCAACGCCGCCCTTGCCGTCGGCGAAAACATCGACTACGTTTTCGTCGAAACCTACAACCCTTACACGCATCTGCGCGGCACGGTCGTTCTCGCCCAAGCCCTGCTCCACAAATACTTTCCCGCCGAAAACGCCGCCTTGGATTTCGACGCTTTCAAAGCCGGCGACAAAAAAATTCCTTTTCGCGTTCTCAAAACCGTCAAAGGCGCCGAACTCGTCGGACAACGCTACGAACAGCTCTTGCCCTACATTCAACCCGAGGGCGACGCTTTTCGGGTCATTGCGGGCGATTTCGTTTCCACCGAAGACGGTACGGGCATCGTCCACATCGCCCCCACCTTCGGTTCGGACGACTTTCGCGTCGCCGCCAAAAACAACATTTCCGCCGTCGTCGTGACCCGAAAGCTCGAAAATCCCGCCGACGCCTATTGCGCCAAAGAATCCGAAACCCTGCCCATCGTCGACAAGGAAGGAAAGTTTGTACCGGAAATTACCGATTTCGCGGGCCGTTACGTCAAAAATTACACCGACGACCCCGATTACGTCCCCGTCGATATCGACATCGCCGTCAAACTCAAACAAGAAAACAAAGCCTTCAAGGTCGAAAAATACGAACACAATTACCCGCACTGTTGGCGCACCGACAAACCCGTGTTGTACTATCCCTTGGACAGTTGGTTCGTCAAAACGTCCGCCTATCGCGAGCGTATGGCCGAAATCAACAAAACGATAAATTGGAAACCCGAATCGACGGGCACGGGACGCTTCGGCAACTGGCTGGAAAACGTCAACGATTGGAACCTTTCACGCAGCCGATATTGGGGCATTCCTTTGCCGATATGGGCCAACGAGGCGGGCAACAAGTTCAAATGCATCGGTTCGGTCGAAGAATTGGCCAAAGAAATCGAATACGCAATACAAAACGGCGTTGCCGACCAACCCTTTACCCCCGAAGGACTGCGCTCGGGCGACTTTGACCTGCACAGACCCTACATCGACGGGGTCAAACTTTACGACCCCGAATGCGGGGTCATGCTCCGCCAACCCGACTTGATTGACGTATGGTTCGATTCGGGAGCGATGCCCTTCGCCCAACACCATTACCCGTTTGAAAACCAAAAGGCGTTTCAAGAGTCGTTTCCGGCGGATTTTATCGCCGAGGGTGTCGACCAAACGCGCGGTTGGTTTTATACTTTGCACGCCATCGCCGTGTTGTTGGAAGATAAGCCGGCCTACAAAAACGTCATCGCCAACGGCCTTGTCTTGGACAAAGACGGCCGCAAAATGAGCAAACGCCTTGGCAACGCCGTCGAACCTTTTGCCGTCATGGAAGAATGGGGGGCGGACGTACTGCGTTGGTACATGCTCGAAAACGTTTCGCCGTGGGAAAACCTGCGTTTCAACATCGACGGCCTTGTCGAAACCTACCGTAAATTTTTCGTTACCCTCTACAACACGTACGGCTTTTTCGCCCTTTACGCCAACATCGACGGGTTCGTTGTCGACGAAACGAACGTTACGCCCGTGGAAAACCGGCCCGGCATGGACCGATGGATTGTTTCGCGCTTACAGTCCTTGATTACGCACGTCGAACGCGAATACGAAAACTACGAACCGACCCGGGCCGCGCGGGCCGTTCAACATTTCGTCGTCGAAGAACTTTCAAATTGGTACGTACGCCTCAACCGTCGTCGCTTTTGGAAAGGCGAAATGAACGAGGACAAAAAAGCGGCGTACGAAACGCTTTACGAATGTTTAACGGCGGTCGTGCGATTGATGAGTCCGATTGCGCCGTTTTCGTCGGAAAAAATTTATCGTTGCCTGACGGGTCCGATACGCGACCGCGCTCAAACGTCGAAAACATTGCTTCCCGCCGATTCGGTGCATTTGTCGAAATTTCCCCGTCCCGAAGCCCGGTACATCGACGCCGAACTCGATTTCCGCATGGAAAAAGCGCAGGCGGCATGTTCGTTGGGCCGAAGTATCCGCCGCAAACACAACATTAAGGTACGCATCCCGTTACAAAAAGCGATGCTCGTCGCCCTCGATGAAACGGAAGCGAACGCGATATTGGCCGAAAAAGAATTGATAATGTCGGAGTTGAACGTCAAAAGCGTGGAAATCATTCCGCCTCATTTTTTGGTCAAAAAAGCCAAACCGAACTTCAAACTTTTGGGTAAAAAATTGGGGCCGAAAATGAAGGCCGTCCAATCGGCGCTGGAAAATTTGAGTTCCGACGAGGTGGCCGCATTCGAGCGCGACGGACAAATAACGCTTGCCCTTGCCGATGGTCCGGTAACGCTCGTCGGCGAAGAAATCGAACTGACGACGCTCGAAGTGCCGGGATTGGACGTGGCCGGCGACGGAAAAACGACCGTCGCCCTCGACATTGCCGTTACCGAAGCGTTGCGGCTCGAAGGCACGGCCCGCGAACTCGTCAATCGCATCCAAAACCGCAGAAAGGATTTGGATTTCGACGTAACCGACAGAATTCGGGTCGTTTTGAGTGAAAACGAGGCTTGGAACATCGCCGTCAAGGCCCACAAGGACTTTATTGCCTCGGAGGTTTTGGCCGTGTCGTTGGAACTCGGAACCGTTACCGAGGGCGCCGAAATCGAAATCGACGAAGCGGTTGGGAAGTTGTACGTTGAAAGGGTGTGAGGGGCGTAAATCCAGATGCGCCAACATCGTTGTTTCCATAAATAAATTTTGCCCTTTTAATTGCGGCAACATTGAAATTTTCCGTGATAGTGCCGGTGTACAATCGGCCCGAAGAATTGGACGAACTCTTGGCAAGCCTTGCGTTGCAAAGCGACAAGGGTTTCGAGGTCGTGGTCGTAGAGGACGGCTCGAAACGCGATGCACGGGCCGTGGTCGAAAAACACGCCTCGGAGTTGGACATTCGCTACGTCGTACAAGCGAACGGCGGCCCGGCTTCGGCGCGAAACACGGGTATGGTTCACGCGAGCGGCGATTATTTCGTTTTTTTCGATTCGGACTGCATTGTTCCGCAAGAATATTTTTCGGTGGTTCGGGCGGCGTTGGAGCGGGAAAAATACGACGCATACGGCGGTCCCGAACGCGCGCTGCCCGGGTTTTCGACCTTTCAAAAGGCGACGAGTTATACGATGACGGCCTTTTTGACGACGGGTGGAATACGCGGCGGCAAACGGCGCGTCGGCCAATACCAGCCTCGTTCCTACAACATGGGCCTAAGCCGGGTCGCCGCCGAAAAAACCGGCGGTTTTGAACGCTCGCTTCGTTTCGGCGAAGATATCGACCTAAGTTTGCGCCTTTACGCCGCGGGCTTCAAGGTCGGACTCGTCAACGACGCTTACGTCTACCATAAACGGCGCACCGACCCCCGAAGTTTTTTTCGCCAGCTGTCCCAATTTGCCAAAGGACGCGTGGACGTGGCTCGTCGGCATCCCGGCACGCTTAAACCGACCCATTTTTTTCCGGCGGCGTTTACCTTGTTTACGCTTTCGCTGCCGTTCGTTTCCGCGCCGTTCCCTGTTTGGGGGGCGGCGATGACGACGGTGTGGACGTTGTATCTTGCGGCCGTAGGGGTTGGCGCGGGTCGAAAGTACCGCAGTTGGGCCGTTGGCTTTACGGCGCCGTTTGCGGCCTTATGCCAGATGTTCGGTTATGGAACGGGGTTTATCGCCGCCATGGCCTCGCCGAACAAACCTTGACCAACCAAACGTTTTCAAATTGGGCATGCAAGGCGTATCGCGGACGATGGGACGTGTTTTCAGGCATGAATTTTATCTTTGCAGTTTTATTTTCGATGAATGAATCCGCAAGACATTCAAAACCAATACTACGACAAGACCTCGAAACGTTGTTTGGTCGCTTTGGCGTCGTGGTTTTACCTTTACCTCAATACGGGGGTGGAGGCGGTCGTTGGAAGGGAGCTTAGTCAGGAATTGATAGACCTTTTCGGAAAAAAACATCGCGTTTGCGACGCACTGTTTGAGCTTTTGGGGGTGGTTTTGAGGGGGAGACCCGTTGCGGGTCTGTTCCATTTGGACGCGCAAACCCGCGCCAAAGGCGACGAAGTGCGTAGGGCCGTCGGTTACAAAGGTCTGATTATCGACGGCGACCGATTTGCGGACGTGATGTATTTCGTGCAGGCGTTTATTTTTTTGACGGCCTTGCCCGACGATTTTATAGACCGCATTGCGGGCTTTCCCGACGACATGCGTCTTGTTGCCATTGACATGACCAAAGTGGACGGCTTGGAACTTTTGGAAGAGGGTATTCCTGAGGCGGCGGTTTTTGCCGTGTTAAGCGTCGTCGCGCCGCGCAACCTTTTGATTCAAGGAATCGTAGAAATACTCAACGCCTTAACCACGCTTGAAGAACGGGCTTTATGGATTGAGGCTTGTTTCGCCTTTGGAAAATTAAGAAAAGACCATAAAACTTTCAACATGGAACTCAAACAAGAACTTGAGCGCACGGCCACCGGTTACAGTCGTCAAGAAGAATTGCGCTTCATCTTTGGCGACCTCATCGAGGCGGGTTACGAACAAGGGCAATCGGATGGTTATCAACAAGGGCAATTGGATGGTTATCAACAAGGGCAATCGGACGGTTATCAACAAGGGCAATCGGACGGCTACCGAAAAGGTGAATTCGATGGACGCAACATCGGAAAAATGGAGGAGCGCGTTGCGATTGCGAAAAACCTTTTAAGGCAAGGCGTTTCCCTGTCCGTTATTGCCGCGGCCACGGGATTGACGGCCGAGGAAATCAGCTGTTTGTAATTCAAAAGCGTTTACAACAATGGATTTCAAGTGTCGGCCGTTTACGAATTCCGCTTTTACGTTGCGTCAATATTTCATTGAGAGCCGTCAAGCCGGCGACAAATCGTCCGTTTCCCAAGCATGCAAACGGAACCGCCTTTGTTTGGGCCAATCGATTCGCCTTCCAATCTGTTTGCACCTGTACCGTGTACGCGTCGTCGTTTTTTCGTTGCCGTATTTTCACTTGTATGATTGAAAAAACGTTCTTAAATTAGGGGTCGAATAGTCGGAATCCTTCGACGCATAGTTTTACCGCATTTTTTACGTTATGAACCCGAAATCAAAGAAAGACTGTTCGGCATGTTCGATGCTCGAGCATTCCCATTTGGGGCAGTGTAGCCGGCAAAGCCTTTCCGAAATGGGGCCGCGCCATTCCAATCGTTTTAAAAAAGGCCAAATTCTTTTTTTTGAAGGCAATCGCCCCAACGGTCTGTTTTGTGTTGGCAAAGGCACGCTCAAACTTTACAAAACCGGTTCCACGGGCAAAGAACAAATTATTCGCTTGGTTTTTCCCGGAGATATTTTGGGTTACAGGGCGCTCATCGCCGACGAACCCTATTCCGCCACCGCCGAAGCCCTTGAAGAAGGCGAGGCCTGCATCATTACCCGTGACGAATTTCAATCCCTGCTCGACCAAAATCCCGCCTTTTCCCAAACTCTGCTCAAAGCCTTGTGTCAAGACCTAGGCATCATGCGCGACAGGCTTTTGCAAATGGCGCAAAAATCCGTGCGCGAACGCTTGGCGGAAACGCTGCTCCTACTCCTCGAAACCGGAGAAAAACACCAACCCATTCAACCCTTCGGCGACCGATGGATTATTCCCATCAATTTGCCGCGAGAAGACCTCGCCAACATCGCCGGCACTTCCACCGAAACCGTTATTCGCCTTTTGACCGAATTCAAAAACGAAGGACTCGTCGAAACCGTCGGCAAACAAACCCACATTCTCGACCGAAAAGAACTTCGACGCGTCGCCGGAATGTAAAACATATAAAACATAAAGATAGGGGGACGGGCGTTGAGGTCGTCCCCCCATCTTTTATTCCGACTTTTTGACAAACGTTTTTCGCTCCACCCGTCCGCCCGTCGCACATACCGCCGTATAGGCGCCGTCGGGCCAATGCTCCGTGCGGATTTCATGCGCTTCCTCCGCGTTTTCCATTCTATATATTTCCCGGCCCAAAACATCGTACACAACGACGGTCTTTGCCCCCACGACCCGTACGCTTTCGACCACCGGGTTCGGATACAATGCAAAACGCTCGCTCGAAAGTTCGACGACGTTGGAATAGTCGGTTTGGTCCCAATTGCGCCGTTTGACCCGATAATAAGCCGTTCCCAACAAGGGTTCGCGATAAAATCCGTTTTGCGAGGGCAAAATTTCGGGCGAAAAAAATTTGCCGACCACACATTTTTCCAAAACGTACTTGCAATCGACGCAGGTTTCGGGCCAAGTCAGGACGGCGGTTTCGTTTTCCATGCGTCCGGAAAGCATGAAACCGTCCAAGAACAGCGGCGGGTCCATGATAGGGCCGCCGGGACCCGGCTTACCCACGCCCATGCCCGAAAAACCCGTGTTGAACGTTGCGGTCACGGTTTGACCCGTACCATAGGTTCCCGTCGCCGGCGACGTGCCGTAATAATTCGTTGGGCCGTTGGCGTCGGGAGTGGCGGGCGTAACGTTTTTTATCGCCCCGCCCGATTTCACAATCGTTGCGTCGTTCCAGAGGTTGCTTGTCGCCGATTCCCATCCCGTTGCTTCGCCGGACAAATAATATAGCGTCGCGGTGTATTCGCCGTCGGGTTTGTTGTTCGTCGGCGTAACAAGTATCGTTTTAGAGGTGATGTGACCCGAGGCGGCAGGGTTTTGGAACGCCACCGCCGACGTTCCCGTTCGGTCGATTTCAACGGTCGTGCAACCGTAGTCGTGGTCGGTGTCGTTGACGATTTTGGCCATGAGTCTGCCGGCGGCATTGACAAAATAGACCGTCGAACGCGGGCCGAGGTAGCGTTGTACCGACGAAAGCGTGTTTTCTATCGGCGTGGCCGGCGCCGTTACCGTTACGTCGTCCACCAAAAACGGCGGATTGGAACCAACCGAGTTGTTGTTGCTCACAAAACGCCAAGCCAAATAAAATTCTTTGCCGTTCAGCGCCGCCGGCAAGGAAAAGTTCACCGTGGTTGCCGCGCTTGTACCGTTGTAAGGACCCAGTATTTGTACGAAATTGACCAAATCGTATGAATAATAGACGAAACCTCGGTCGTTGCCCGCTTCACCGTTGCATTTATATTTAAATGAAAGCATCAAATTCGAATATTTGCGTGCGTCGATGAGCGGAGAATACAAGAAAATGTCGGTGTTTTGGCTGTTGGTATAAGCCAAAGGACGGGTGGAGGGGTTGTTGGTAACGTAGGCGCTGTGTCCGGTAATGCCGCTTCCGCCGTTCGGTCCGACAATCCATTGGTTGTTCGTCGAAACGACGTTGCGATAACTCCACCCGTCGGGGAAAAAGTTGGGTAGGGTGTTGAAGTTTTGGTTCAACAAAAATACCGTTGCCGGCGAGGGTTCGGCGTCGTTGTCGCCGATGGTTATCGTGTGGACGATGTTGGTGGAGCTTGCGGACGCGTTGGTCGCCCCCGAAACGGAAAACGACACAACGACGGTTTCATTGTTTTCGACGGCGGCGTCGTCAAAGACGCGCACGATTAGATTTTGATTGCCCGTGGCGGCGTTGGGAAAAACGACGGTAGGGGTGAGGATTTGGAAGTCGGCGCCGTTGTGGGCGCTTCCCGCGGAGGAAAAGGTTACGGTGGCCGCACCCGTGGGCGCGGCGCTGATTTGCAACGGTATCGTTACGTCCACGTACCCGCGGCAACCGCTCGTTCCGTCGGCGGAGCTTTCGGCCGTCGTCGTTGCCGTGTTTACGAACGATATTTTCGGCCCCGTCGCGGGAATGCGTATGTTGTCGATAAACGTGTTGTTGCCGTAGGAGTTGGTCGTTTCAAATTTCAAACGGACGCGTTGACCAATAAACGCGGCCAAATTGACGCTTTCCGTGCGCCATTGGGTGTTGGCCGTTGGAAAAAAGTCGGCGGTACCCGCGGCAAGGGTGGGAAGGTTGTTGGGCGCGGCGCAGGCGTCGCATTTGTTGTAAACGACCGAAGGCCACGTCGCGCCGCAATCCGTCGAAACCAATATTCTAAGGCGTTCGTTGGTCGAAGCGTCGTATCGACGATGGGCGAGGTCGAAATTCAGCGTCGCGGCCGAAACTCCGGTCAAATCGATGACGGGAGAAATAAGTTCGTCGGTTTGGCTCGTTCCGTTGTAGTTGTAATGGTAAACGAAGGCGGCGGTGGTGCGCGTACCCGCAATGCCGACGATGTTCGGCACTTCGGCCCAAGTGTAACAGTCGTCGGAAACGTTTACCCGCCGCCAAAATTTGGGTGGAAAAACGTTGGACTCAAAATCCTCGAAAAAGGGCGGGGCAATGCCGAGCGAGTAAGCGAAAGTCGAATAGGCGGTGTCGCGTTGGGGTTCGGGGTCGGGCAGGCCGTTGGGCAGCGTTGTCCATGCCTTAAACGAATGCTCGCCCAACGATACGGTCATCGGGGACAGCGTCAAAGTGAGCGTTGCCGACGGTGTAAGCGTGCCCGTCCAAGCAAAAGAGTTTATCGGCCCGCCGTCGGCCTGCCAACGCACGGTAACGGACGCGAGGTTGTTGCCGCCGTTGTTGCGAATCGTGACGACGGGGGTTATCGTGGCGTTGCAATAATCGCCGACGGGATGGGTTACGGCGATGACGGCGGCGTCGTTGGTGGTAGGGGGGACGCAGGCGTTGGAGGTAACGAGGCTTCGTCTCCGTGGGGAGTTGAGCATGACCGTACGCATACGCACGGTTTGGTCGTGGGTGAAGATATTCATGCAGGCGTCGTCGGTATAGTCCATGTAATTTTGGACCATGTCCGGTCGGTCGGGGGCGGGGTCGGTGCAGGAATTGATGGTGGGGCAACCGTAATTGGCGGCGCCGGCCGTAGGGGTGTCGTGGCAGAAGTCGTCGACGGAGCAGTTGCCGTCGCCCCAGATGTGGCGCAGTCCGACCCAATGGCCGATTTCGTGGGTGGTGGTTCGGCCCTTGTCGTAGGGAAAACCCAAGGTAAACGCCGGATTGGGGTCGGTGGTGCCGAAAGCGGAATAAAGCATGACCAAACCGTCGGTGCTTGCCGCGGGCGTGGCCGGACAACTTGTTGCCGCCGCCATGCCTCGCAGACTCGAGCGTTCGGGAAACTGCGCGTAGCCCAACAATCCCCCACCCAAATTGGCGACCCACATATTCAGGTAGCGGTTGGGGTCCCAGATGGTGGCGGGCTTGATGGTGCCGTCCATATAGGCTTGGGTGTAGGGCGGCGCCGTCCAACCCATGACGTTGCGGTCGATGCGGTTGATGCCCGTGGTGGCCGTGCCGTCCGGGCGGCGGCGTGCCATACAAAACTCGATGCGTGTATCCGAACCGTCGGCATGGACGTTGTAACCGCGCGTGCCGTACATTTTCCGATAATCTTGGTTCAAGACCTCGATTTGCGACAAAATTTGTGCGTCCGAAATGTTCGTTCCCGTGCCGACGGTCTCCCCGTTGTGAATGACGTGAACCACTACGGGAATCGTAAAAATTTGACCGCCGTCGCGGTTGAGCCGCGTTTCACGTATCCGTTCCTGCAACCACGCCTCAAATTCGTCCAACGTCCCGAGCTTCGGATGTTTCGCCCGCAACAACGAATCGTTTTCCATCGTCGCGCAACGCACTATCGTCTGCGAAAAAGCCCGGAAAGATGGAAAAATTACAACGAACCAAAACAGAAAAGCATAAAAATGTTTCATAAAAATTAAATTTTATGACCTCAAAAATTAAATTTTATATATTAGGCAAGTTTACGAAAAAAAAGTGGAAACAAATATTTTTTGTGCATAACATTTCCCCACGCCAAACGACGGCCACGGCAAGAACTTGTTTGCAAGGCAACGACCTATTCGGTTGTTGGGGCGGGTTTGGGACTACGAAGCGACGCATCCCGGGATGGGAAGCCGACGGTTTCCGTACCCCGGGATGCGTTGTGTTAGGTTTGGTTGGGAGCCGGCCAATGGAAGCGATGGCTTGAAACCCACGGTCTTTACGGCAACGGCGCTTCCGTTATTTCCATGCGTTCAACGGATGCCGCGCGGATGCGCGAATGCGATTGTTAATTCAAAACCGGTTCGAGTATCGGGGTTTCGATGGTTTCTTGGGCGTCGGACGTTTGGTTTTCAACCGGCTGTTTGGAACCCGTGAAGAAGTCTTTGACTCTGTCGATGAGTTCGTACATGACGGGGACGAGGACGAGGGTCAAAAACATGGAACTGGTCAGTCCGCCGATGAGCGCCCACGCCAGACCGTTTTTCCATTCGGCGCCGGCGCCTTTGGCAATGGCAATGGGAATCATGCCGACGACCATGGCCACGGTCGTCATGACGATGGGCCGTAAGCGTTCGCGCCCCGCTTCGATGAGCGCATCGCGCCGGCTCAGTCCTTCGGCTTTGAGTTGGTTGGTGAAGTCCACCAACAATATCGCATTCTTGGCCACCAACCCCAACAGCATGATGATGCCCAACATCGAAAAGACGTTGATGGAATTGAGCGTCAGGGCCATGGCCAAAAGCGCCCCTATCATCGCCACGGGGATGGAAAACATCACGACGAACGGATAGACGAAAGAGTCGTAAAGGGCGACCATCACCAAATAAACCAGCAAAAACGCGGCGACAAGGGCGATACCCATACTTTCGGCGGCGTCGTCTTGGTTTTTCAGCATGCCGTCGTAGTCGACGCGCACGCCTTCGGGCAGGCCGTTGGCGGTGGTAAAACCCGCTTGATTGCCGAACTCTTTCATTTTTGCTTTGATTTCTTCGCCCACCGTGCCTATCGGACGCCCCAATACGCCCGAGTAAACGGTGATGGACGACAAACGATTTTTACGCTCGAGCTTGACGGGACCCGCCGATTGCGTGATGGTCGCAAACTGTTTGAGTTCGACCAACATTCCGCGCGGGCTGACGAACGTCAGTTTTTCAATATCCGAAATTTTGGAGCGGTCGAATTCGTCCATCGCAACGCGGATGTCGTATTCGCTGTTGGCTTCGCGGAACTTGGCTTTGGTGTCGCCGGCAAGGGCGTTGCGCAAAGTCATGCCCACTTGGGCGATGGACAAACCGTAAGTGGCCATACGGTCGCGGTCGAACTCGATTTTCAATTCGGGTTTGGCCACTTGGGTGGAAAGTTCGACGTTGATGGCGCCGGGCGTGGCTTCGGCGGCTTTCCGCACGATTTCGGCCGCTTTTTCAACAAGTTTGTAGTCCATACCCGAAAGTACGATTTGTATCGGCGTATCCTCGGTGGTTCCCATGATACCGACGGGTTTGGATTTCACCTTCACGCCCGGAATGGTCATGACCTCCTCCTTGATTTTTTCCGCAAATTCGTCGGTGGAAATTTTACGGTCTTTGACGGGAACCAATTGAACGTTGACTTCGGCCATATTGGGCGAAGCCGTGGCGAACATCATATTGGTGGACGTGCCGACGTTGGTAAAAACTTTTTCGACTTCGGGATATTTTTTGAGCATTTGCTCGACTTTGACGGTTACCTCGTTGGTGAAGGCGATGGTGGAAGTCGGTTCGGTTTCGATGGAAACGACGAATTGTCCGCGGTCGCCCGCCTGCATAAATTCCGCGCCGATAAAGCCGCCGGCCACCAATCCGAACGACCCAAAAAACATAATTCCAATCACGACAAGGGTCAGCGCTTTGCGCCAACCTTTGAGGCACCACGCCAGCAACGCCGCGTAAGCGTCCTTGACCGAATCGAACATGCCCTCGAAGGCGCGGTTGAAGGCGTTGAGTACGCCGGGTTTGTTCATGTCGTGCAACTTACTGAAACGCGCGGCCAACATCGGCGTTATCGTAAACGAAACGAAGAGGCTCAAAAGCGTCGAAATGACGACGACCAACGAAAATTCGCGCATGATGTTGCCGACGATGCCGCCGACCATCGAAAGCGGGAAAAACACCACCACGTCCACCAAGGTAATGGAGATGGCCGTGAAACCGATTTCGTTGCGGCCGTCGAGCGCCGCTTTTCGCGGGTGTTTGCCCATTTCGAGGTGTCGGTAGATGTTTTCCAAGACGACTATCGAGTCGTCGACGAGGATGCCGACGACCAACGACATAGCCAAAAGCGTCATGAGGTTGAGCGTAAAGCCCAAAAGATACATGCCAATGAACGTCGAAATTATCGACGAGGGAATGGCCAACATGACGATAAAGGCGTTGCGAAGCGAGTGCAAAAACAACAACATGACCGCCGCCACCATGATGACGGCGATGGCGAGGTCGGTTTTGACCGCGTCGGCGGCTTGCCTAGTGAAATAGGTGGTGTCCACGGCCATATTGAAGGCAAGTTTTTCGCGAGCGTACTCCTCGCTTATTTTGGCGATTTCTTTTTTAACGCCTTCGGCAACCTTGACGGCGTTGGCGTCGGACTGTTTCATTATCGCCAAACCAATCGAGTAGTTGCCGTCGGTGCGGTTGAGGGTTTCGATTTGTTTGGTTCCGTCGACGACGTCGGCCACGTCTTTGAGTTTGATTTGGGCGCCGTAGCGGGTCATGCCAACGGTCAGATTTTTGAGTTCTTCGATGGAATGATATTTTCCCGAGACGCGCAGGTTGTATTGGACGGCGTCGGATTCGATTTTTCCGGCGGGGAAGTCCATGTTTCCGAAGCGGACGGCTTGGGTTACTTGGTCGATGCCGACGCCTAAGGTGCGCATGCGTCCGGGGTCGAGGTTGACGCGTATTTCGCGTTGTTGGCCGCCGGAAAGGAAAACCTGCGCCACGCCTTCGACGCGCGTCAGTCGGGGTTTGATGCGGTCTTTGAGCAGTTGATAAAGTTCTTGTTGGGGCAGGGCGGCGGTAACGCCGAAGTTAAGGATGGGCAGTTCGGTGAAGTCGAATTTGCCGACGACCGGCGTTTCGGCGTCGTCGGGCAATTGTCCGACCATGGCGTTGATTTTGCGCTGGGCTTCTTGAAGGGCGAGGTCGGGGTCGGCGCTTTGGCGAAGTTCCAGAATTACCAGCGAGGCGCCTTCTTGGGAAATCGAACGAATGGCGCTCAAATTTTCCAACGAGGCCACCGCGTCCTCGATTTCTTTGGTAACTTTATCTTCGACTTCGCCCGCCGCCGCCCCGGGGTATATCGTCGTAATGGACAATATCGGTATCCTAAACTTGGGCAAAAGTTCGTAGCCCAATTGGTTGTAGGCAAAAAGGCCCGCGCCGATAAGCACCGTGAAAATCACGATAATGAGCGACGGCCGCTTAATCGATATCTCGGTCAGCGTCATGACATGTTTGTTTGTTCGTGCAAAATTACAAACAAAAACATTCGCCGCCGGGTTCAAACAATTCTTGAACCCTTTGTCGCCGTCCGTTCAGCGAAACGCCCGCCAATTTTTCGCGAAACTTATCAGTAGTCGCCTTCAACGACGACGTAATTTTGCGGCAAACGGGCGACGTCCAGCAAGCGTGCGATGACTTCTTTTATTGACTTAGCGCTTTTGTTAGTACGGAAATCGTCGCCGTTCGGCAGCTTGGAATAAAATTCGGGGTGGGTAACTCTAAATTCGTGAGGATACGTCGCTTTAAACATCGCATAAGCCTCGGGGTGGTTCTCGATAAAATAATCCATTACACCCAACAATACTTTTTTCCATGTACAAGGATCCAACGGCACGTTTTGCCCGTTTATCGTCAAACTTACGGGCCTGCTGTTTTTTGCACGGTTGTTTTTTTGTCTGCCGCGTTCCAAACCGTACTTCAAAACCAAATCGGGATAGACGTCGTTGAGTATTCGGTCAAGCAATTCGGCCGTGCGGGCTTCAATCGCCGACGGGAAAAAATCCGCCATTTTAGCCACTTCCCGGGTAAGCACGTAAGGACTTTTGAGGTATTCTTTTTTCTTCTCGAAAAAAGGACGGTTGGATACTTCTTTGTTGTAATCGGAATTGATTAACGTGAAATTGCCCAGTTGATTGACGATGGACGGGAAATTTTCCAATTTTTTGACTTCGGAATCGGAGAAATAAGAGCGCCAATTTTTCCAGCTTTGCGGGAGGATGTGTTCGATTTCCGCGTCGTCGTAATGCACGCCTTTGTCGTGGTTGTAGGCGCGGTCGAGCTGAATGAGCAGCAATCGGGTAACGTCGTTTTTCCCTTTTCCGTAAAACTCGGCGTCGACGGCGGCACGTTTGATTTCGTCGTTCGTCGGAAAGGCTACGGTGAAGGTTTCGGCGATGGCGTAGGTCAATTTTTTGGGGGTTAAGTCGCCTTTCAATTTTTGAAAGACCCGCGGAAATTCTTTGTTGAGGCCCTCGACTTTTTTGCCAAAAAGTTTTCGGCGCACGACAAAATTTTCAACGACGCGTATCAATTCGGCGAGCATGGAGCCGTCGATTCTTCCTTCGTGGCGGGCGTTGAAAAGTTCGAGAAACAGGGGGTGAAACGTGGTCTCGCCCGTTCGGGAGAGGTCTTCGAGCGCTTGTCGGACGCGTTCATCCTCTTCGAATTCGGGAAGGACAAAGCTTCGGTAAAACAGCGAGTACGTCTTGATTTTTTCAAGGAATTTTTTGACGTTCTCTTCCCCGCGAATATTTTCGGTTACTTCCTGCACCAAGGTTCGCACGGGAAACACCCTTCCTTCGCGTGCGGCCCAAAGATGGTATAAAAATTTGGTTGGTGTGTCGGGGTCGTATTTGGTGACGATGGCGGGGGATTTAACGACCTTTTTGGTTTTTTTTAGAGCGTTTTGTTCGATTCTTGTTCTTAATTCCTCAAAATTCAATTCAAAGGGGGAGTAGAACTCGGCGTAAAATTTTCTCTGCTCGCTTTCGGGAATCTGTTCGAAGATGTGATTGCGAATCAAATCGGCGGCTGTCAAACGCAAACCCGTTTGGTTCAGACTGGAAAAGACTTCGTAGGGATTATCGGCGTTTTGCAGTTGAATGACCACCAAACCTATGTTTTCTATGAATTTGGAGTAAAAAATTTTAATTTTTTCCAAGTTCATGTTTTTGAACTGTTCGTAAAAATAACGGTAGGCTTGGTAAATGTTGGAGCTTTTTTGGGCTTTTTCGACGTTTCCCAAAATGACGTGGTAATAATCCTTTCGGTCTATGTCGGAGGGGTGAATGCGAAAGTAGCCGTCGCGAACCTCGTCAATGCCTTCGACAACGTCGCCGAATTTTTTGTAATTGGGGCAGGCGATGAGTTCTTCGATGATGGGTAAAAGTTCGGACTCCGGTTCGATTTCCTTGATTCTGTTTCGCATGGCGGCCAACAGCAAGGTGAACGTCGTCAAACGTTGCTGGCCGTCGATGACGATTTCCCGATACAGGGCGGCGGTCGGGTCTTTTTCGCGGTGTTGCAGAACGATTGCGCCCGTAAAGTGGATTCTGTTTTCGTTCACCGCTTTTTTGGCGTCGTTCCACAGGATCGAGTATTGATCCTGTGTCCAGCTGTATCGGCGTTGAAACAAGGGAACGACGTAATTATAATTGGTTTTTCGCAATACGTTGGAAAGCGAAAGAAAATCAGCTTTGATGTTCATATTCATTTTGCGGCCGGGTGTCTTCGTAAAAATTGTTTTGCAAAACTAACTTTAAAACGCAGGGTTCAACCCGTGTTGCCTTAAAAAATATCCACAATTTGAATTGGGTACGGTGTTTTATGGAAAGATGTGTTGTTAAAAAGTCGGGTGGTAATTTTGTGGAGCTTCGGGCCGAAACCGGCCGACCGTGTCGTTGTTTTCCAAAACTTTGTTGGGCCTGTTTGCGTAACGAGGC
>CALAJH010000032.1 GCA_937922655.1 uncultured Bacteroidia bacterium | reverse complement strand
GAGAGTAAGTACAGATACTTCGCCTTCGTCGGGTAACATTTTTTCCAATCTTCGTATTTGTGTTTCAACCATTTCCATACTGCCACACCAACGAAAATATACAGAAAATTGATGTTGTTGATAACCGGCTTTAATTAAGTCCCGGCGAAATTCTGAATGTTTTTTACGCTGCTCACGGGTAATTGTGGGCAAATCATACATCACCATTACCCACATAATTCTGTAAGGATTGAGGTGCATGGAGTAGGATAATTGATGTTTTTCGATTCTCCCATAAAACATTTGGCTAAGCTCGTGGCAGATCGAGAAATCGAGGTAGCCATTCGCTTTTGTTCTCCGTCCATCCTAACCGGTACTTCGGGTAAATACCAAAAATGGCGTTTGTCGTCACGGTTAAGCTCGCGTTCGCATGGAGAGCATGAAAGTCTTTTTATCACCCAAAGATCCGCGATAGGGCGAAACGGCTCCATCACGTCGTCGGCTAATGCAAACGGATTGTATTGATTTTTATGAAATATCCCTAATCCAGGATACAAACCCGCCGAAACCAAGCTACGAGCGACCATTGAACGTACTATCGAATAAGCATAATTAAATAAAGAATTAGGAAACTTTCCGTTGCGATCGCGTCTAAAATCTATCCCCATCAATAACGGCCAATATATCTTGGCGGCTTGGCCTTCAACGTTGTCCGGGTCGCCGCTTTTGACGCTTTTGGCTAAAAGGCTTAACTCTTTTGACGGTTTACCCGTAAGTTCTAAAACACGTGCTTGATTAATTACTTTGGCAACAACGGTTTGTTGCCAAAGTTGTTTAAGAAGAGGTTTGGATGCTTCTGCTTGCGAACGTCCGTATTTTTGCTGTAAAGTATGTCCGACCATTGGCAACATTAAACCCATTGGCATGTGTTTTTCATCGGATATAACGACTAAAATACAATTTTCCATGAGTTTTTGCAGGCAGGAAGAGGTCAAAGTTATTTGTGGATGATCTATTTCTATAGTTCCCAGATCTTCAACCGGAAATACCGTTTCCTCCCCTGTTTCTTTAATTCTTACAATAACTCGTTCATATTCAAGATAGATATGAGCGGGTTTTCCGATGTAAACTACCTGTTTTGTCAAATTTGCTTGTTTTCTAAGCTAGATTAAAATAACTTGAGAGATATCCTGCTGGATTTATCTTAAGTTTTATCGCATAAGGATATTTCTGCGTAAATATCTCTAGATATCCAGGATTTACATCTGTACCGGATTCATTCTTAACCTTGAGTTTAGAAATGGATACATGACGTACGTTTATTCGCCCTTCCTGCGACATTTTTTGAATTCTATACACTTTTTTCCAAATTTCTCGATACTTGCGTTTATCCGAAAAGTCAAAGTGACGATATTTTTCAAGTTCTTCTTCGTTTTCACAAACAAGAATCAAGTCGTTTATTTGCAATGTATAAAGAAATTTACCAACGGGATTGTCGCGTTTAACAACAACGTCTTCAGTTATTTTACCCTTGACCAACCGTTGATGTTCGCGCACCCTACGATAGGTTTCCAATAGAGTAACTACTTCTCCTATTTGTTTTCGTTTGCCTTTTTTATCGTATGTTTCGTAGACGACGGCATGATGGTTGCCGTCGTTTTGAACGTAGCAATGATTGTAATTTTTAAATTCGGGATGCTCGGAACGTATCGAGAAGAGGGTTTCCGAGTATACCTTTACCCGTGCGGAACGCATAACGTCTCCGGTTTTCGGATGACGAAGCCCTTTGAGCAGACCGACTTTAAAACTATACTTGGATTTATCAACATCTACTCCGTTTTCCCGTAAATATTCGCGTACCGCACTGCGCACTTCTTCGTCTACAATGTACTCGACCGAATTGGAGTCTTTCATCGCTTCGAGTTTTTCGCGAAAGACGTATACTTTTTTACCGTTCTCAAGCAATGGTTGGCCGTCTTTGTCGCGTAGCAAACCGTAAATGGTTTCCTTGTGAAATTTGCCTTGTACCTTTGTAATAGGATCCTTTTTAAAAGAAATAACGATGCACGACATCATTTCCTTAACTTCGGGCACCAGTCTCTGCCATGGAATCCGTTTCAAAAAGCCTTTAAGTCTTTTTCCGAGCTTGCGTTTGATGTCTTTAAGATCGACACCGACGTTTTCATCGGCGGCTATTTCCGTTGATATTTTTTGTATCGCGTTGCGCTCGGTAAGGGCAAGGACGACGGCGTCTATAAAGTGATGACGATGATCAAGGCGGCTCTTACCACCCTTGTTTAATTCGCTTTCATGTAAGTCAAAGTCCAAAAAAGGATTGTCTATAAACGGAATCGCGCGGTCGTTGGGGTCTTTTATATGCTCTCCATTTTCATCGAGTTTGCTGGTTAGTCCCCATGACTCGCGCAACAATGCCGTAATGCCGCCCGTAATCGGTTCGACTTTTTCACATATGTTCATTAAATACTGGGATGCGGCGCGACTCATATAACGGGTATCGTTGAGTTGGCGGCTAAGGAAGGTTTCTCCTTCTTCGTCTATCAGCGATTCTTGAGTAAACTTTTTCCTTTTTTTGTTTGGAAAGTTTTTAACACGCTCGAGAACGTCCTCATATAAAATTATATTTCCGTCATTGGATTTTACCGGACCCGGCGAAAACAACTCATACGGAGTTTTATTTCCTTTGACGTGCGCGTTAAAATCTTTAAAGCATAACGTTTTGTTGGAAATACTGTCATCCAAGGAGCGGCTGAACGGAATGATATGCTCGATATCCACTTTACCATTAAACAAGTCGGAAATTCCAATCGGCTTTCCCGTGAAAGGACAAACCGCCGTCCCATGACCGTTTTTGGAATCATAACTACCGCCACATTCCAGCCATAAATTGTATTTGACGATGTCGGACTTTTTAATTTGGAGAGGGTGTTTACCCAATTCTTTGGCCAAACGTTCGCGTGCTTCCGCGTTTCGTTCTTCGTTCTTTCTGATGGCGTCATGTTCGCGCTTGCGCTGGTCCTTATTCTTTTTAAGATCGCGGGCCAGTTCGATGCGAATAATGTCCGGCCGTCCATGTTTCTCGATAATGGAATTGACAACTCGACGAAGTTCGTATAGGGCGGTATTGACCAAAGGATTAAGCAGATCCGGAGGAAGAGGCAGTTTGTCTTTAAGCACAAGTTTGCGGCTTTCGACGTCGGAGTGATGATATTTTATGTTTTTTCCCGCCGCTTGCATATCTTCGGTGAAACGTTTGCAAGCGTCGTGATATTTTATACCCTGTTCCATATAAGGAAGCAGGTTGTTCATCGCTTTAAGGCTCAACGATACGTATTTTTCTTCCAGTCCGATTTCCGAAAAATGGCGGGCCTGTTCATCGTCAAAATCAAACTGCCAATTTTTACCGTTCAATTCAAAATATTTGCGTTGTACTTTTTGGGCCAACGCGTCCGGGTCGTCGTTGTCGTAGAGCAGTCGCCAAAGCTGTTCTTGGTCGCGAAATGGCAAAGAGTTAAAATAATTTACGGCCTCCTCGGTACGTTTACCTCGTCCAAGGGCTTGAATGATTGCGGCATTGGTTGCACATCCCTTGATTTTGGCTTGGTGCGAAAGATTTGCTTTAAATGAATCTCGATATTCCTTAGGGATTTCCAAAACTTTGGGTAAATCTTTCATGGATATCGATTCATGCGTCGAAAGGTAGTCTACCAATAATTGACGTTCGGTATCGGTCAATGGCGAATCTTTGCGTGTTTTGGGCTTTACTTTTTTCCCGGAGTCGAAGAGTTGTAGTTGACTGCCTTCGACGGGCTGGTCGCAAGTAATGGTTAGATTATTGACTTGTTGCAGCATCCTGAAACGCTGCGCAATGGGGTGGCTCGCAGGACATCTTCTACTTTTGGGTTCGAAAATGCACATCCCCACTTTGTCCTTTTGGCTTTTGAGTCGGCGCTGAAAAAATATGACTTCGTTACGAACATAGTTTTTGTGTCCCTTGACCTCGCGATAGATGGCTTTTGCCTTTTCCGCCTTTTTTACGGCTCCAAAGCCCATTTTGGGTTTTCGTTTCGGCGTTTGGGCGTGTTCGGTAATTTTAAAAACCCGTTCGTCGTCGTGCAAGACGCTAAACGGCGAATTTTCCCCTTTGGGATGAAAATACATCTGCGCTTCCCAAAGTTTGTCAAACTCCGCCTCGTACCATGTACGCAACGAATAACGGGCTCTTTGACGCTCTTCCTTGGTGTTCAGGCTCGCCAAATATGCGCCGAAAGTAGTTTTTTCGGGATCGTAATTTTTGAGGGTGTCCTCCATACCAATCATCCCGTTGCCTCCTTTGTTGAGGACGCTTTTCTCGGAAAGATTGCCCGCTTTTCGGTTGCTTTTGAATCCCCGCCGTTGATTCAAATGATACAGTGCCACGGCAAATTCTTCCGGACTCAACGGACCTTCAAGCCCCTTTTTACGAAGCTGATAGGGATTGTATCGGGTAAAGAAGCTCGGACTTACGTCTTGCGGCAAAAAGCCAAACTTTTTTAGCCAAGACATCAATTTTTTGCGCCGTTGCATACGACGGAAGTACCGACGACGCATTCCCCGTGCTATTCGCCTATCAACGTTGCGTGTTTTTTCTTTTTCGCCTTCTCCGAGATTTTCGTATCCCGCGGGAAAGATTCTAACCCCGCCGTCAATAATCAAACGATTATTGTCCAATACTTCCAAACCAACTTCCGAATTTTCGTCGTTGAGTCCGTAGTCGTCAATCAGCGCCCAGCCCAGTGAATTGGCGCCCAAGTCCAAGCCTAGTATTCTTGCCATTGTCTTATCAGCAGTTTGGTAATATCAACCTAAACGCGTGGCAAATATACACATTCCGCAAACATTTTTATAATATAGCGACTTTTTTTTAAAAATTTTTGTTCGCTTTTAGTCAAGCTAAGCAAAAAATCTAGAATTTAACCTAATTTTATTAAAATTTTGGATAAAAATAAATACTAATTTACTGGTTTTGCATTATTTGCTACAAAAAATAAAATTTTGATTAAAACTATTGCGCCCCGTACCCTTTATAAGCTTTTTAACGACCTATATTTGCCCTATGACTACCAATATAATTTCCGCAAATGCCGTTACCGAAGCGTTGATTGACCTGATAGAATCAACCGACGACAATTTCATCGTTACCGGACGGGCGGGGACGGGAAAATCTACGTTTATCGAACGTTTCAAGCAACGGACTAAAAAAAACGTGGTTTATTTGGCCCCTACGGGCGTGGCCGCCGCTCACATCTCGGGAAAAACCATACATTCGTTTGCCCGCCTTAACCCAAAACGACCGATTATCGAGCCTTTTTTACGCGGACTTCACCCCGAAGCAAAAAGCCATTTCGACAAATTTGCCCAAACGGCGACGATTGAAGACGCCAACGTCAAAGAAGAAACTATATCGCACAAGCGAAGAGAGTTTTTAAAACATTTGGACGCCATTGTCATCGACGAAATTTCCATGCTTAGGGCGGATGTTTTCGACGGTTTGGACTACGCTCTGCGCGTAGGATATGAAATGCCGGGGTATCCCGCCGAAAAAATGCCCGTCTTCGCCGGAAAACAATTAATTCTCGTTGGCGACTTTTATCAATTGGCCCCGGTCTCAAACAACAAATCCGAGCCCCTTTTTTTTAGAAATTTATATCCCAACGCTTACTTTTTTTCATCGTATGCTTTCAAAAAAATAAAATATCACGTCGTGGCACTGACGCACAATTTCCGACAGAACGACCCCGAATTTGTACAAACACTCAAACGCATACGCAACGGCTCTTTTGACGATACGGATCTAAACAAAATCAATCGACGGGTTCGCCGACCGCCCGAAGGGCAAGAAACCATTATACTTACCTCGACCAATGCCGTCGCCGACCAACACAACCGCACTCGTTTGCTAAATCTAAAAGGACAAACGTTTAAGTTTCGTGCCGAGGTCGAAGGTCGCTTTCCTTACGATAGTCGTCCGCCCGCTCCCGAGATTTTGGAGCTCAAGCAGGGGGCTGTTGTCATGTTTTGTCGAAACGATTATCTCAAACGTTTCAACCCCGATACCGAGCCGCCGCGCGCCCCGCGTTGGTATAACGGTTCTTTGGGACGGGTGGTGGAAATCAACGATACTTACCTATGCGTCCAAATGAAAGACGACGGCGAAATTTATGAAGTCGAACGCGAGTCGTGGGAAAACATTGAGTACGAATTGCGGCGTGACTCCGATGGGAACTACCACGTCGCCGAAAAAGTTGTCGGGCGCTACATTCAGTTTCCCCTTCAATTGGCGTGGGCCATCACCATTCACAAAAGTCAGGGATTGACTTTCGACGACGTATACCTTGACTTTGACAGGCTTTTTGCTCCGGGGCAGCTGTACGTTGCTTTAAGTCGTTGCCGTACGTTGGAACGCATATACTTAAGCCGTAGAATTACTTACGCCGATTACATTTCGCACATCGAGGTCGAAAAATTTAACCGTTTGCTTGCCGAACGGGCTTGGGTCTGGGGTGAAAGCGGCTTTGAAAACCGAAAGACAAGCGGAGACCGTATGGAAAAGTTTGGTTTGGACGAATGGTTTTGAAAGCCGGTTTGGAAAATATGCGTTGATTTTTTGGAAAATTGCCCGCCTTTGGCTTATTTCGCAACATGAGTCCGTCTACACTTTTCCTGTACTTGGCGTTGTCGGCGGCGATATTCGCCATTGGCGCCATTGGGGTGCTTACCAGACGAAACGCCATCGTCGTATTTATTTGTGTCGAGTTGATGCTCAACGCCGTCAATTTGACGCTCGTGTCGTTTTCTCGCTATTGGAACGACCCCGCGGGGAGTATGTTGGTGTTTTTCGTCATGTGCGTGGCGGCGGCCGAAGCCGTCGTCGGCTTGGCTATTATCATCGCCTTGTTTAGAAACTACAAACACGCCAACATCTCTGAAGTTAATATCTTTAAATGGTAAAAAAATGAAAGCTTTTGCGCCACTCATTATATTGCTTCCGCTTTTGGGGGCCACGGTTATCGGTTTGGGCGGGTTCGTTGCTCCGGGCTTTCGCAACCAAAAGGGACTTATTGGAGCGTTGGCGACGATATGCGTCGCCGTCCCCTTTGCCATTGTTTTGGGTCTGTTCTTGGGTTACGACGGTAATCCCGTGAACATCCAACTCTTTTCTTGGATGAAAACCGGAAGCCTCGATTTGAGTTTCGGTTACACCTTCGACGAACTTTCCCTGCTTATGGGCATGATAGTAACGGGAGTGGGCGCGCTGATACACTTGTACTCGACGGGGTATATGCATTCCGACCCCGGTTATTACAAGTTTTTCCTCTATCTCAACCTCTTTATTTTCGCTATGTTGAACCTTATTTTGGGGGACAACATGGTTGTCACCTTCTTGGGCTGGGAAGGCGTGGGGGCCTGTTCGTATTTTCTGATAGGCTTTTGGTACACGGACATGGAAAAGGCCAAAGCCGCGCAAAAGGCCTTTGTCGCCAACCGCATCGGCGACTTTGCCTTTCTCGTCGCGATGTTCATCATCTACACGAATTTGGGTTCGCTGCGTTACGACGCCATTACCATAACCGGTGACACCGCGTATTGGGTGGCATTGCTTCTTTTTATTGCCGCAACGGGAAAAAGCGCCCAAATTCCGCTTTTCGTCTGGTTGCCCGACGCCATGGCGGGGCCGACGCCCGTTTCCGCCCTTATTCACGCCGCCACCATGGTTACTTCGGGCATTTACCTCATCGCCCGCACTAGCACGGGGGTGTTTATGCAGCCCGGCGCCGAAGGCGTGTTGCTTTTGATTTCCATCGTCGGCGCCTTTACCGCCATCATGGCCGCGCTCATCGCCATCACTCAAAACGACATCAAAAAAGTTTTGGCCTATTCGACCGTATCCCAACTCGGGTTTATGTTCGTGGCGCTGGGGGCCGGAGCCTTTTCAACGGCCATTTTCCACGTCATGACCCACGCATTCTTTAAAGCGTGTCTGTTCTTGGGCTCGGGTTCCGTTATTCACGCCATGGAACACGCCCACTGCGTAGACGACCCACAGGACATACGAACCATGGGCGGACTCAAAAAATATATGCCGCACACGAGCATGACCTTCTGGATTTCCACATTGGCCATCGCCGGCATCCCGGGGCTTTCCGGATTTTTCTCCAAAGACGAAATTCTGGGAAAAACATTTGCGGCGGGCCATGTCAACGGCGGATACTATTTTGTTTGGGTTCTTTGTGCGATAACGGCGTTTTTGACCGCCTTTTATATGACCCGCGTTACCTTTCTTACCTTTAACGGCAATAAGCGCTATCCCGAACACGATTCCCACGGCCACCACGTCCACATCCACGAATCCCCCGCCGTTATGACCATTCCTTTATGGGTGCTGGCGATATTGGCGATTGTGGGAGGCTACGTCGGTCTGCCCGAAATCATTGGACACGGACACTACAATTGGATTTCCCATCACTGGCTGTCCAAGGTAGTCAATAATCGTGTGTTGCATGCCGAGTTTTCAACGGAAATTATTCTCATTACCGCTTCGATAGCGATAGCGTTCGCAGGAGTCTTGTTGTCGTACCGACTGTACAACCGCTACGGCATTACCGGAGACGAAAAAGTACAAAAGTTTTTTGGAGGCTTTTACAAGGTCATGCAAAACAAGTTTTACCTTGATGAAATTTACAATGCGGCCGTCATTCGACCTTTCGTTTACCTTTCCGAGCACGGCGTATTGGCTTTCGATAAAACGGTGGTCGACGGGGCGGTAAACGGTGCGGGCAAAGCGGCGTATTCCATTGGCGGCGTACTGCGTACCATGCAAACGGGTTTTGTTCAAAACTATGCGCTCATTATGGTCGGCGGTATACTGGCCTTTGTAGGATATTTGTTGTTTTTTTAAAAAAATTTTCGGCAAACTTTATCGACGGCGGCCCTTATCGATGCGGCCGCCGTTGTTTTTTATTCGTTGTTTTTCATTCATCCGTCTACAACGGCCGCTTTCTTCGTGCGACAAACAGTGGATACGAAAAAACCGACGTCAAAACAATGAACGCGCCCAACAAAAAACGTTCGGAAAAATGCTTGTATTCCCCCAAAAACACGGCTGCCATCAATACCCCGTAAACCGGTTCAAGATTGACGGCCAAAACGTAGTCGAAGGCCGAAATTTTTTTCAACGCCGACATCGACATGTTGTAAGCCCAATTGGTGCATACGAACGAAAGCGCCGCCAGCATCAACCAATCGTATAGAGACGGAATCCAATTTCCTGCGCCGTTTATAAAATACAGCGGAGCCAAAGCGGTCATGACCGCACCCGACGTGCCGATTTCATAAAAATTGAGGGTATTGGGGTCGATACGTTCAACCAAAAACTTGTTGATAACGCTATAAACCGCGGCAAACAGCGCGCTCAACAACGCCAGCGTCGGACACAACCACGACGTTTCGTCCACCGAAAACATTACGTAAACCCCCAAAGCGACGGCCGCCCCTAAAAACAGTTCGGCCTTACTCAGTCTGCGTCTGCGGAAAACGGGTTCTATAACGGCCGTAAAGAAAGTACTCGACGACATGCAAACCAATGTTACCGACGCGGTACCCACCTTTATCGCCGCAAAGAACGTCAGCCAATGCAGCGCCAAAAGCAAACCCGTTCCCGTAAGTCGAAGATAATCGCTACGGCGTACTTTGGGAAACTTGAATCGAAAAACGACGACAAACCCCAAGGTGGTCAGTGCGATACGATACCAAACCAATGCCGGTTCGTCAAGCCGTATTAAAGCGCCCAAGATGGCCGTAAAGCCAAAAAGAAAAATTGAAAAATGGAGTTTGAAATACGCTTTGCGCATGGTGCAAGAGCCGGCGTTGTTTTTTACCGAACGAATAAAGAATAGGGGCGCCCCAAAAGGCGCCCCGCAAAATTTTCGGTGCCTCGGGGGTTAATTGAGTTTGTCCAACACCTCGTTCATGGAACGAACAGCGTTTGCCGACGCGTTGAGAAGGGCTTTTTCTTCGTCGGTAAGTTGAAGTTCAATGACTTTCTCCACCCCGTCTTTACCCAAAACAACCGGAACCCCGACGCAAATATCTTTCAGGCCGTATTCGCCGTTGAGATAGGTGCAACACGGGAAGACTCGCTTTTGGTCACGCATAATCGCTTCAACCATTTGCGCCGAGGCCAATCCGGGCGCGTACCATGCGGACGTACCGAGGAGTTTGGTCAATTCGCCGCCGCCCATTTTGGTGCGTTCGACGATGGCGTCGATGCGTTCCTTCGACAATCCAAATTCCGAGAGTGGAATGCCGGAAATGGTCGTTAAACGGGGTAGGGGAACCATGGTGTCGCCGTGGCCGCCCATGAGCATGGCTTGAATGTCTTTGGGCGAAAGGTTGAGTTCCATGGCCAAAAACGCACGGTAACGGGCGGTGTCCAGAATGCCCGCCATGCCGACGACGCGGTTTTGCGGCAAATTGCCCACTCTTTTCGCATGGAAGGTCATGGTGTCCAGCGGGTTGGAAACGATAATGACAATGGCGTTCGGCGAATATTCAAGAATTTTGAGCGTTACGTTTTTGACGATTTCGGCGTTGGTGTTGATAAGGTCGTCGCGGCTCATACCCGGCTTGCGCGGCAGGCCCGAAGTGATGACGACAACGTCCGAACCGGCGGTTTTGGAATAGTCGTTCGTGCTTCCGACGAGTCGGGAATCGAACAATTCGATGGGGGCGCATTGAAAAAGGTCGAGCGCCTTGCCCTCGGCCAAATTTTCCTTGATGTCCAAAAGTACGACCTCGTTGGCCAATTCTTTACGGGCAACGGCGTCGGCGCAGGTTGCCCCTACGGCGCCCGCGCCCACTACGGTTACTTTACTCATGATGATGGGTGCTGTTATCTATCAAACGTTGTGTGATTTTCATCCCAAAAAGCATTTGGAACGAATTCAATTCCACGAAGGCAAAATTACAAACATTTTTTCACCCTATTCGCCTAAAAGCATATTTTTGTTTTACGCATTCGTCGGATAAGGTCGCGGGCGTTCGCCAAATCATACCAATAATTTGACGTATATTTGCGAAAACGAAAACGATGAAAAAATTGGCAATAAGCTTGGGGTTGTGTTTGGCGGCCGCGTGTGGCGGCCCCGTCGAAGAACGTCCGAAGGTGGTAAAATTGGCCGTAGACGAAACACTCAAATCCGTCATTCAAGAACAAATAGAAGTCTACGCCAAACATTTTCCCAAACTCGGTTTCGATATTCGTTACGTACCCGAAGCCGAGGCCTTGCGTCTTTTTGAAACCGACAGCGTACGCGGAGCCGTTTTGGCCCGGGAATTGCCTAAGTCTCTCGTCAAGCGCCTCAAAGACAGTCTCAACGTCCTAACCACCACCCGGCCGTTGGCCATCGACGGTGTTTCGCTCGTCGTTCATCCTTCCAACCGCGACACCGCTCTTTCCCTCGCTCAAATTCGCGATATATTGACGGGAAAAATACAAAAATGGAAAGCATTGAGTTCGAAGGGCGCCGATAAGCCTATCGTCGTTGTATTCGACCACGAACGTTCGAGCTTGGTACGCTATGCGGTGGACAGCATCATGGGCGGAGGTAAGTTCGGCGCCAACGTTCACGCCGCCGGCAGTCCTGACGCCGTCGTGGATTATGTTTCCAAAAATCCCGACGCGCTTGGTTTTGTAGGCTTCAACCAAATCAGCAAAGCTTTTCAAACCGGCGCGGATTCGACTTTGGGCGTGAAAACGGTCGCCGTCGCCGCCGACCCCAAAAGCCCCAAAGATTACAAACGCTTGGCCGATTATTCTCATTACTACCTTAAAACCCGTGAGTACCCGCTGACCCGAAAAGTGTTTATTACCCATCGCGAGCCTTCCCACGGCCCCGCCTCAGGCTTTATGGCCTTTGCCAGCGGAAACGACGGACAACTTATCATCCACAAATCGGGCTTGTTGCCCGTCAACGTCGTTATTCGACTCGTTGAAATGAAGGATGGAGATTTGCGCAAAGAATAACGGCTTCGTCAAAACCGAAAAGCCAAATAGTGTATTTTCAAACCCTGACCAACAAACGTCTCCTCATAGGACGTTTTGAAGCCCGTTTCTTCGTTGAGAAATTCGGAGGCGTGTAAATCCCGCGTAACGATGAACGGAGTAACGCCTTCAAGCCGCAGAACTTCGAGCGTGTAATCGAAAAAAGCCTCGTTGTCGGTTTTTAGGTGTACTTCGCCAAGGGGCTTGAGAATTTTCCGGTAGGATTGCAAAAAAGAGGGTGCGGTCAAACGACGACGGATATGACGCTTTTTGGGGTAGGGGTCGGGAAACGTAATCCAAATTTTGTCCACCTCCTCCGGAGCGAACATTTCTTCGAGCATGACCGCGTCCTGAGCTATAAAACGTATGTTGTCAAGTTTGAGGTTTTCGGCGAGGGTGGCTCCGTACCAGAGCCTCGGTGGTTTTGCATCCAACGCCAAGACCGTGGCATGGGGGTAAAGTTGCGCCAAATTGACGGAAAAAAAACCTTTGCCCGCGCCAATTTCAATAATTAGCGGCCTTCCCCAATTTCCGGCCAAATGCGGATTGCCCACCAACGCCAACGCCAATTTGGGAAACGCCTCTTTTTTTAAGCGTTTGTCGCGCATTTACGAAATGCGAAGGCTGGGAGCGTCGGGTTCGGCGGACTTAAATTCCGCAAGCGGGTCGTTGTCGGGCGGTCGGGCGACAAGTTGATCCAAAAAATGTAAAACGAGGTCGTGGACGTTGCCTCTGTCGGGAAGTTCGCCCATCATACCGTACATTGCGGCGGTGCGCCCTTTACCCGGTGATTTTCCTCCGGCCAATTTCGTTACCAAACTCTGCGGCAAAACCCGCAACGCCGTTTTCGCCACCGCTTTGTAAACCTTTCGGCCGAAGCCCGCCAACTTCCGGCTTTTTACTTTCTGCACCGCCGTGCGGAGGTCGGCAAGAAATTCGTCGGCGCTGGCGATATGGGCAAAATTGACGGTCAAATGCAGGCTGGCGGGCCATTGTTGGCGGTCCATATGCCAACCTTTGAGGGCTAATTCGTCTCCGACGGCGTAAATGTCCACTTTTTCCGAACCGAAAGCCAAGAGCGACATTTTAGGGTTGCCAACGATAAAAAGTTCTTCGATGGCTTCGATGCCGGCCCTGAGCTTGGCCGTGGTTTCCATGACGGCTTTGGCGATACGAACATAGCCTTCTTCGCCCAGATGACGCATAACGGCCCACGCCGCCGCTATCGCCCCGCCGGGCCGAGTTCCTCCCATTGCGGGCGAACCGTAAATGCCCCCGGGCCACTCCGTATAGACAAAAAATTGGCGTTTGCGAAGTTCGGGGTTTTTATAAAGAATAACGGACGCGCCTTTTGCCGCATAACCGTATTTGTGAATGTCGGCCGAAATCGACGTAACTCCCGGTACCGAAAAATCAAACGGCTCGACGTCGTAGCCCGCCTTTTTGACAAACGGCAACATAAATCCGCCAACGCAAGCGTCGATGTGCAACAAAAGATTCTTTTCCATCGCCAACACCCCAATTTCCGGAATACAGTCAACGATACCGTAAGGATATGCGGGCGCCGAGGCAACAAGCAGAATGGTATTGGGGGTTATGGCGTCGCGCATTTTTTCTACGTCGGCTTTATAATCGCCGTCCAACGGGGTGTGAACGGGAACGACGTCGAAATAATGTGCGGCTTTTTCGAATGCGGGATGGACGGAAACCGGTAAAATCATTTCGGGCCGTTTAATTTCCGGACGCGTGGCACGGGCGTGTTCGCGGGCCGCACAAACGGCCATCAAAATACTTTCCGTACCGCCCGAAGTCATCACCCCAGTCGTTTGGTCGTCGCCGCCCAACAAATCCGCCGCCATCGAAACAACTTCGGCTTCCATCCTCCGCAAACTCGGAAACGCCGTAGGATTGAGCCCGTTTTCGGAAAAATAAAGATTGTAAGCTTGTTGGGTGAGTTTATATACCTCTTCGCCGGCGTAATAAACCAACGCCCAAGTCCGGCCCTCGCGCCAACGGCTGTCTTCGGCACGCAATGCCTGCATTTGTTCCAACACCGTTTGCGGGTCCGTTCCCGTTTTGGGCAACTTAAATCGCGGTTCGTTTTTCATTAAACAAAGTTACCTATTTTTGGCAATCCCGCGCCCTTCTCGAACATTAAAGGCTTAATTTTAATCCTTGGAAAGAAAACGAAGTTTTTTGCATGCCGTTGAAGAAGCGATTAAAAAGTCGGAGCGGCATGAACGCTTACAAAGTTCGGATTCGTACCCATTGAAGGTTCTAAGCCTTTTGTTTTGATTAATTGCATGCAAAAAAGCGTAAGTCGTGCATGCTTTCATCGTGGAGACGGGGAAAAGCCGTATTTGGGTTGTCGCGTTTTTCGTTTGGTATGTGCGGCATGGACGAATCCAAGTTTTTTTAAGGATTATCCCAAAAAGCAGTCCGCCGCAAGAATGCGGCGGACTGCTTTTGTTTTATAGGGCTGCGCTCATTTCTTGATGAATTTGAAGGCGTGGGCGTCATGGTTTGTTTTGCAAACCAAATGATAGATTCCTGCGGGCCATCCTTTTAGATTGAAGGATTCGAAATCGTCGCCGGAGTGAAAGCGATGGGTTTCTCGAAAGACTATACGGCCAAGATTGTCGTATATGGCGATTTCCACCGTTTCGTCTTCGGCCAAATTCATTTTAAGGGTAATGTCGTCGTGGGCGGGGTTGGGATAAAGCGAGGCTCCATAGCCGTTGGTATCCAAGTCCACCATCACTTCGGCAATATTGGAAAACGTGGCGTTGCCGTCGAAATCAATTTGTCGCAGGCGATAGAAGTGAATTCCGTTGACCAAGCCTTTGTGATGAAAGAGGTAATTGGACGGGGAAAGGGTCGTGCCGTGCCCCTCAACCAAACCGATGGTTTCAAAGTCGGCGGGAACTTGATAAGCGTGTTGCACTTCGAAGCCGTAGTTGTTCGTTTCCCTGAGGGTGTTCCACGTGAGCAGTGCGTCTCGTTCGTTCTCCAAGGTGGCGGTAAAATTGAGTCCTTCGACGGGCAGGACGACGGTACCGGTTCCGATATCGGCGTCGGAAAAACCCGTATATTCGCCGCGAGCGCAAACGAGCGTCATTCCGGGCGTACTGGAAATATGTTCGCCCGGCAACCCCCAATTTTGACTGGCGTTCGCACGTTTGGTTATGCCGTATACCAAGCCGGTTTGCGTCCAACCACGTTTGTTCAGCGTCAACTGATAAGTTCCGTTGCTCATCACGGGGCTGGGTGTCAGCGTCCAGAAACCGCCGCCTACCGTGCGGTCTATCAAAACGCTTTGGTCCGGAACATTCGGAACGGGCATGTAAAACGAAGGGAGTTGGCCGTTAAAAAACGTTAAAAGCGATGATATACCGTGATTTACACCGTTGAACTGTACTGTCGCGAGTTGATAGTTGATGTTCGTCGTTTGGTGGCCAACGGGGAAATGATAAGGATAGGTTGCACCACCCAACAATACCCTACGCAATTTGCCCCGCACGTAGCTGTTTTCTCCAAACTCGGCGATGGCGTCTTCATCGTCGTTTAGAACGACGCATTCGTCGGTCGAAGTCATGGCGGGTACGTTGTTTTGTAGGCATCCCAAACGAAGGAATAATTTTCCACCGATTTCTATCGAGCTTCCCGCCGCTTGGGTAACCAAGGTATTGACGTTGTTTTTGTTAATAATAAGGTCGAAAAACTGGTTGGTGCCGGTGTGGGTGCCGGTGATGAAAGCGCCGTTGTTGCCAAAGAATTCAACGGACGATATTCCCGCGTTATATGCCGCAAAACCGTTTCGTGTCCAGTTGCCCGCAATCCACGTTTTGCTTTCAAACCCAAACCATCTTGCATAAGCGGCCAAGGTGGAAGACTCCAGCGTCATATTTCCAAGAATGGTGATGTTTCCTTTGCCGGCATAGAACGTTGCCTGAGGACGAATCAGATAATTGCCTTTGATATAAAACGATGCGGGCTGCGAGTAGTTTACCGTAACCGAGCCGTTGTTGAAAATTTCCATGTCGTTGGTCATGGCAATGCCGTAGGGGCTGGCGTCGGAGTAGATTTGGGGCATAAACCTTGGTCGTGGAACGCTGTTGTAAATCGTCGGCCCGGAGACGTATCCGTTGAGATTAGGATTGGAATTGGCGGTGGTGTTGGCCGCCGGAACAATCATGTTCACCCAGTTGCAGGGGTCGTGCCAATCGTCGCTTTTCATCCCTTTCCAATAACCGTTGGCCAATGTAGCGGCCGCGCCTGCGTTGTTGACATTGTTGGCCACGTCGTAGATGGTAAACGTCAGGGGGACGGCGTTCGACCAACAATTTCCGGCGGATTTATTGCGTCCACGCAAAAATATAGTGAAAGTGCCTTGCGAGTTGCGGGTGGCGGTGATGGTTACGGTTGTTGCGGTTACGGACACATTAAAGTTGGCTTGGTTGAATCCATTGATTTGAGGAGTAATGGTTATATTGCCGCCGGTCGCGGTTCCCGTTGCGGAGCTTTGCCAATAACAATCGACGGTACCGGGGCAAGTACGGCTCAGGACGACCTGGTTGCAAGTAACGGTATAAAGCGGCGTGGGTTGGGCAACGGTGTTTACGGGCGTGGCCGATACCACCGGCGACCAACAACCCGTTGTATTGTCTCTTGCACGATTGTAAGCCGTGGTGACCGTAGGCTGATCGGTGGTAAAAGTAGCCGCGGAGTTGGTCGTTTCGAAGGTGCTTGGACCCGATTGCCAATAGCAAGTGGAACCCGCCGGGCATGAAGAACGAGTAATGATTGCGTTGCCGGTGGAGCAGTTTATCGTTCCTATGGCAAGGGTGGGGGGTGGGGGATTGACGGCGTGAATCATTGTAAAATTCGATATCGCCGTCCAACAGTGGGGGGCGGTGTTTAAACGCCCGCGTAGGTAAATGGTAATGCTTCCGGCGGGAGGGGGATTGAGTACTTTGGGGGAGGTGGCGGGTTCGGCCATCGAGGTGCCGTCGGGCGTTGTTTGCCAGTAGCACGTGAAGCCATCGGGGCAGTCGTTGGATACCACCGTTCCCGTACCGCCGCAGGCATAGGCCGACGAACCCGACACCTCGCTGTTTATTAACGGACGAATATACACGCGAACCGTGTCCTGAACGTCGTCACAGCCCGGCGCCGGATTGACGGTGCTTAAAATCAAATCGACGTAACCAAGGGTGATGTCGGCGGGACTGAAGTGGTAGGTGGCCGTGATTTCTTTCTCACTGTCGTTGAGGACGGTGGTTGTTTCGCCCGTAAACGTTCCTCCGGAGTTGGATATCCATTGCCCCCCGCCAACGTTGCGCACAATACCCGAAAGTGGAACGGACGTGGCGTTTTCGCAAATCCCTAGATTGGGGCCGGCCGTCGCTTCGACATATTTCAACGGGTTGATGATATGGACGGTTTGGCGTACGCGGCGGTTGGTAAACCACCATGTATTGATGGTTCGCACGTCGCCCCAGTTGTTAACGCAAACGTTGCTTTGGCAAGCCGGTCCCGGAGGTCCCCAGCTATGGCATCCGTTGGTGGGCGAACTGTTAAAGTCGCAACCGAAAAGATTGACCGTTCCCCCCGGAAGGTTGCTGTCGTCCCAGTAAATAAGCGGCGGCGGAACGGTTTGGGGCGGATTACCGGAAGTCGTCGGCCGTACCAATTCCACCGAATATCCGTTTTTGTGATTTTCAACGTCGTAAAGCGGGAGATTGGTCAGTCCCCATACATAATTCGCCACGATGTCGAAAGCCACGTTCTCCGGAGCCTGTCCACCAAGTCCGTCGATATTGTTCCAAGTGATGGTATTCCAACCCTGCGTTACTTCCGCCGCTATCAAAACGTCGCGCGTTCCCGGTTGATAATCCGGACGACCGTTTAGATTGATAAGCAGTTCTATATTTCCCCCATTGGTGGCGTAAAAGGTGATATTTGTTTGCTCGCGGCTGCATACCGTGGTATAAATGGTGTCCAAGTCGCCGATTAATCCCGAAGGAAATTCGATGGGGTCGGGGTCGTTGAGAAACAAAGGAAATTCGGGAAAGGTAATGTTGCCCGCCCGCGACTTCCGGTCTTCGATAAGGTTGCCGGTATCGGCGCAGCCGCGCGAATTGCAACTGATGATAAAACCGTAGGGCTGCATGCCGTTAAAGTTGAACTTGGTAACGACGCTGTCTTTGGAATAAACGTAAAACGTCGCGTCCAACGGCGAAGTGGCCGAATTCATGTTTCCGTCCCAAGCCTTCGACCACAGCCGTCCGGGAATGGGAACGTTGGCGTTGTTGGTAACGGTAATGTCAAAGAGTTCAAACAAACGTTTGGTTTTGACGACGTTTATCGGATGGTCGGGATTAAATTCGATGTAATAATCGCCCGTCATCGTGGGTTGATAGAACAAGGGATTGTACCCTCCGGGCGTAGTGTTGTGCGGGGTGGGGCAGGTGCCTTGCGGGTTGGGGCCCGCCACGGCTTGTGCGTAGTTGTTGATAAAACCCGGCCCGACGGGAGAAAGCGGTACCCCCGTTTGAGGAAGTTGCATCGGCCCGAGGACGATGTTTCCGTTGGGGTCCCGAAGCCGCATGTACATCTCGCCCGTATAACCGGCCAACATCCTGAAGCCCATGTATATTCGCTCATTGACGTTGCCAATGCGAATATTGAGTCGATAATCGGGGAAGGTGTGCGATTCATAAGTCATAAATCGCCGGGTATTGACGTCGACGTTGTCCCATACCTGCAAGTAGCAGGTACTCGCAGGCGTGGGTCTAAGTTCTTTGGTTCCTTCCGCTTTAAGGTTGGCTCCGTAAGTCAAGCTTAAAGCCGCTAAAAGTAAAATTTTTCGCATAACTTTCTCTACCTTCTTTGGATTATCAAGAGATATATCGCAAATTTATGTATATTCTTGTTAATTTATATAAAAATTTCGACTAACGTAAAATTATTAAAGACGAAATGCAATTTGAGTTGCGTATTTTGGTTCATTATCGCATTCTCGCCGCAATTATACGCAAGAATCACGGCAAAGGTTACACAAACATCGAAGAAAAGTCCACATTTTTGCTTTTTTTTATGCTTTAATTTACACAAATAACAAAATAAGGGTTTTCCGCTATGATTAAACGGGTACAAACTAGGATTTGAGGGTGTAATGTACTTATTCAAAAATACGTAGACATACTAGCCGTATATTGAATTTGGGTTGGCGAAGTTTGTTTACGGTGCCTTGAACGGCTAGCGTCCCAATTTTCCAACGATGGGTATGCGGCCTCGATTCAAACGGTCGGATTCGGCTTGCATCCGAGAACGAATTTCCGCGTCGATGGCGGCAACCAAGCGTTCGTCTTTGGCGTCTTCGGGCGAGAAATCGGACGTTTCAAACGGACGAAGCACCGAAAACGTAATTTGCGCGGGCAAGGGAATATACGGAAGTTGGCGCCCGAAACGCCATCCTCTTCCCAAGCTCCAAGTCAGGGGAAACACGTGCAGCTGAAACAGCTTGTCGAGCCCGAGCGTTTGGGCAAGCTCTTTGCCGTCCCAAAGTACCAGCATTGTTTCGTGGGCGCCCACCGATACGATGGGAACAATCGGAACTTGGGCTTCCAACGCCATGCGCACGTAACCTTTGTGCCCGTAAAAGTTGATTTTGTTGCGGTCGGTGAAGTTGCGGAAATTGTCGCGTTCCCCGCCGGGGCAAACGTACAACGCAAAGCCTTCGCGCAAAGCGCGTCGGGCCATCGGGCGGGACGCCGCCTGTATTCCAAGTTTTTGCAACAACGGAAACCCCGGCAAAGTGTTGAGCGTTCCCAACGCCGAATGCACCAGGGACAGCATGTACGGACGGCGGTTGTCGAGTAAATATTTGCCCACCCAAAGGATGCTGTCCAAAACCATGATGCCCCCGCTGTGGTTGGCCACGCCCAAAAACGGACGTTCCGGCAAATATTCCAAGCCCAAATACCGAATCCGAAAGTACTTTTCCAACAAAGGCATGAGCCTCAGAGCCGTTTCCCGACCAAGTTTGGGGTCGAAGTTCTTCGCGGGGTCGTAATCCTCCATTTTGTTCGACAAGCGCTCCAAAATTTTCAACGGCATGACGGAAAATTTTTCGCAAGATATGAAATTTTCCATGGCCAAACACACAACTCGCAAAAAACGCCCTGCCTTTGTTTTTGAGCTACGGTTGTTTTAGTCCAAAATTCTATCCAAGAGTTCTTTTGAGGGACGGTCGCAGGCTTTTGCCGTTCCAAACAAGCGGTAACGCTTTTTCGCAAATGCGTCGTAGCCCGCATCTAGGAGCGCCCGAGGCGCCAAATTCGCCACCGCCGCCAAAAACTTCCATCCCCCCTTCATGCGTCGTCCAATTTGAATCAATGCGGCGCTTTTGACGTAAATTTTTGCGCCGTCCACAAACACAATCGAATCCACTTTTTTGCCCGCCGCCCGCCCCCGCAATACGGCCTCCCGCACGGTCTCGTCCCCTCCGGGTTTTAAGTCTTCGCCTTGTAGCGACGCAAAGCGAATGTCTTTTTCCCTTTGGGCGACGAATTTTACCGCCCGATTGCAAACCGCGCATTCGCCGTCGTAAAGCATCACCCCCATAACCTCCGTTTGTTTTTTGACATGACGAAAAACGACGGTCAATCGTTCCATACGTCAAGCCTATGCCTACGTTGCGTGTCGAAATTTATTACCAATCCCTTCGTTCCAAAACGACGACGTTTTCGATGTGCGTGGTTTGGGGAAAAAGGTCGACCGGACGTATGCGCACGATTTTGTATTTTTTCGAAAATACGGCCAAATCCCGGGCTTGGGTCGCGGGGTTGCAACTGACGTACACGACCACGGGGGGCGCGGCGGCCAAAATATTTTCCACTACCCTTGCATCCATGCCCGCGCGGGGAGGGTCGCAAATCACGGCGTCGGCACGACCGTGCGTGGCGAAAAAGTCGCCATTGAGGATTTTGACCATGTCGCCGGCAATAAAAACCGCGTTCGTTCGGCCGTTGCGTTCGGCGTTTCGATATGCGTCGCGAACCGCTTTTTCGTTGTATTCCACGCCTACGATTTTTTCCGCCAAATCCGAACAGTACAATCCTATCGTCCCCGCGCCGCAATACAAGTCGTAAAGAACGTCGTACTTTTTTCCCGCCAACGCCTCGTAAACCTCCCGGTACAACCTTTGCGCTTGGCGCGCATTGGTTTGAAAAAAAGACGTCGGCCCGATTTCGAAGACCTTGTCTCCCATCGTTTCGCAAAGATATTCCTCGCCCGCCCATATTTTATAAGGCAAGTCGGAATAAGAATCGTTTTTTTTGGGATTGTAAATCCAAACAAAAGAAGTGATGTAGTCGAATTTTGAACGCAGTCGGTCAAAGATGGCGTCGATTTCGCGTGGAAAGCGAAAAAAATCGTCGGTGGACGCCGGCGCGTCGGTTATCGACGGCGGCGCCGCCGTAATCAAAACGACCATCATCCCCGATTCCGCCGTCCTGAAAACGACGTTGCGCAAAAAACCGGCGTGTGTTTTTATGTCGTAAAAGGAAAAACCGTGGTTTCTTGCGAAATCGCGCAATTCGTTGCGTACGTCGTTCACGCGCGGGTCTTGCAAAAGGCAGGTTTTGACGTCGAGCACTTTGTCGAAGGCGCCCGCCACGTGGAAACCCAACGCCCCTTCGTAAGCGTCGGCGACTTCGGCGGTCATCTCGACGCGGGGTTTCCAGCGCTTGGCCGAGAAGGCAAAGTCCAATTTGTTGCGAAAAAAATAGGGTTGTTCCGCCGCCAGCGTCGGTAAAAATTCGGGAAGTTCCGACGGCGCGAATCCTCCTATACGGGTTAAAGCGTCGTAGACCTGTTTGGTTTTGAACTTGATTTGCGCCGAATAATCGAGATGTTGCCAAGAGCATCCCCCGCAGTCGGCGTAATGCGGGCACGGGGCTTCAACGCGCAATGGCGACGGCTCGATGAGCGTTTCGATTCGCGCCAAGAGGCTCTTTTTTTCTTTTTTGAAAACGAAGACCTCGGCCAAGTCCCCCGGCGCGCCGCCTTCCACAAAAACGACCTTGCCCTCGTGTCTGGCCACCGCCCTCCCGTCCGAAGCCGCGTCCTCAATGCGAACCCTCAGCGTCATCGGCCCAAGTCTTGAAATATTCCGCCGCCGCCGCCATCCGAACACCGTACCAAGTAATCATTTGCCCGTCGATTAGCGCCTTGCGAATTCGAGGATGTTTTTCGTCGAGCTCCCTGACGTGAGGTTCCCGAAACGGATAAGGCTCGCTGGGCAAAATCAAGAGTTCCGCCGCTTTGAGTTCGTCGTCGCTTACCACGGGATAACGCGTGCGCTCGGCAAAAACGTTCTCCATTCCCAAGTGCGTCATCACCGAATGAATGTAAGTGTCCCCCCCCGCGACCATGTAAGGCTTTCGCCACACCAAACACGCCGCCTTCGCCGAAATGATTCCGCGGACTTTTTCCCACTTCTCCGCCACAAACGCGTCCAAATCGTCCTCGACCCCCAACAACCTTTGCAACGAGCGAATCATATCCAGCGCCGACTCGACGTCCTTTACGTCGTAGACGACCACGTCGGCAAAACTTGCGATTTTTTCGACGTCGTGGCGCAGGTTTTCCTCTTTAACGGCAAAAACGCAGTCGGGCCGCAAAGCGCGAATCGCGTCCACGTCCGGCGTTTTCGTACCCCCGATTTTCGCAACGTCGTCAAGAAGTTGGCCCGGAGGACGTACACAAAATTTTGTCCGTCCCACCACAAGGTGACCCGCCCCCAAGGCGAAAATCGTTTCCGTGACCGACGGACAAAGCGAAACGATGCGTTTGGGCGGACGAGAAAAATTCGCGTAAGGCTCTTGATAAGCGTAATACAGCATCGTTATTTCAATCGACCGACGACCGTTATGCCGCCAACCGTTTTTTGACCAAGCTTGACCTCCACGGTCGCGTCCAACGGCAGAAAAACGTCCATGCGTGAACCGAATTTGATAAAGCCGAACTCTTGCCCTTGTGCAACCCCATCCCCTTCTTTGACGTAACACTTGATTCTTCGTGCAACCGCGCCCGCGATTTGTTTGAAACCCACCGCCACGCGTTCGTTTTCCACGACGATAAACGTCTGTTCGTTTTCCGTCGAAGACTTCGGATGCCACGCCACCAGGTACTTGCCCGGAAAATACTTGAACATCGCCACCCGACCCGAAATCGGTACCCGATTGACGTGAACGTCCAGCGGCGACATGAATATACTCACTTGCCGACGCTCGTCCTTGAAGTAATTCGGCTCGTAAACCTTTTCTATAACCACCACTTTACCGTCGCACGGCGACAACACCTCGTCTATCCCGCCTTTAATGCGGCGGCGCGGATGTCGGAAAAAATTCAGCACCGCCGACCAAAGCGTCCCCCCCACGGCCAATAACGCCCATGAACCGATGGACGGCGCATAATAAACCCAAGCCGCCGTCGCCGCTAAAATTGCCGTCGTTATCGCGACGTATACGTATCCCTCCTTGTGCAGACGCATGATAGTAAAAAAGGGGCGACAGCCCCCGTTCTTACCTTGTTGTCTTATGAAAAAGTGTTGGTGGAGAATATCGGAGTCGAACCGATGACCTCCTGCTTGCAAGGCAGGCGCTCTAGCCAGCTGAGCTAATTCCCCGGCTAAACGTAAAACGAGCCGCCCTCGGCCCGTTTTTTTCTTTCCCCGTGGGAGCGAAGGGACTCGAACCCCTGACCCTCTGCTTGTAAGGCAGATGCTCTGAACCAACTGAGCTACGCTCCCCTCTCCCCCCTGCGGTCCGGACGGGACTCGAACCCGCGACCCCGTGCGTGACAGGCACGTATTCTAACCGACTGAACTACCGGACCTCGCTTTTTATCGCTTTTTATCGCTTTTTATTCAAATGCCTTGCGGCCTCAAATCGCGGTGCAAAGTAACGACCTATTTTTCATTCCGCCAAATTTTTTCAAAAAATGTTTCTAAATAACAACACCCGAAAACGTCCCCAATCCTTCCCGCAACGATTCTTTTCCGATATCGCCAATCTTGTTTGGCAAACAACCCCGTCTTTTTATCCACATCCGTTTTTACCGCTTTCATCAAATTTTTGTTCGCAAATTCCTGTTTTACAACCTTTTTATTAAATTTGCCCCCAAGCCGCAATGACGGTCTTTTTCCAAAATCCAAACACATTTTAAGTTTACAGTTATGCGTAAAGTTTTAGCCCTTTTGCCCTTCGTCGCCCTCTTGTGGGCCGCCAAAGGCTACGGACAAGCCCAATCGCCCGCGCCCGGCTATTGGAAACTCGTCGAAAAACAAATCGTCGACCAAAACCTTAAACCCGTCGAAATTTCAAAAAACGGCGATATCCCGCTCAAATCCCAAGACGGCGGCGAAGCCGACTTCCGCGTCGACGAAAACGGCCTCTTCTATTTCAACGACGGCCTAACCCGCGCCTGCAAAATCGAAAACGGAAAAATGCTCGTCTTCGCCGAACCCGGCGCCCGGCATCCCGAAAACACCCTCGACGTCCTCGAACACAACGACGACAAACTCGTCCTCACCCTCGACATC
>CALAJH010000031.1 GCA_937922655.1 uncultured Bacteroidia bacterium | reverse complement strand
CGCCCAAAACCACCCCCGAAGTCGGACAAGAAAATACGCCCCCCGACGGCGTGCCCGACAACGCAAACGGCGCCGTCGTAACGCAATAAACCTCGTCAATGTCGAAATCGACGATTTCCGGAACGTCGAAAACCGCGATTTGCAGGGTCGTGACGTACTCACACGTGTTGAGGCGGCCGGCATAGCGAACGATATGGGTTCCGGGGCCGGCTTGGAAGGGCAAAAAGCGATTGCCGACCACCCCGGGACCGGAAAATTCGCCGCCGTCGGGGAAGGCGAACATATCCACCGCACCGTCGGTAACGCAATAAGCCTCGTTGGGACCGAAAATCAACGCCTCGGGTTGACCGTCCACCGTAATTTCAAACGACGTGGAATAGACGCATTCGCCGTCCGGCACTTGGTATTGAATGACGTAGCGTCCCGGTTCGAGTTCGGAGGGGTAAAAATAAAAATCCGTCACACCGGGCCCTGAGAACGTTCCGCCGGCGGGAAATCCACGCAATTCGACGGGAGGTGAGTTTTCACACGCCCGTTCGGGTGCGTCTATAGTTGGAAAAACTTGTGAACGGACAAATACCGTCCGCAAAATGTTGTACGAACAACCGCCGACTTGTCCCGTATAACGCAAAACGTGTTCGCCGGGGCCGGCCAAATGCGGACAGAAGGCGTTGCCCACCACGCCGTTGCCCAATAAAATACCTCCGGGTGGCGACAAGTTCAATTCTTGACAACCCGCGGTAAAACAATAGCCCGGCTCCAAACCCACAATATCGGGCGTGGGAGAAAGATTGACGGTCAAAGTGTAAGTCGTCGAATAAGCACAACCGTTGAGTTCGCCGGCATAGGCAATGACGTGGGTTCCGGGGCCGGCGGTTGCGGGGCAAAAGCGCGTGCCATCGGCGGTTATGCCCGGGCCGCTCATCGTGCCGCCCGCAGGCAAACCGCTAATTTGCACGCACAAGTCGCCTGTGCAATATTGAGGGGCCAATCCGACAATTTGTCCAATGGGCGTTTGATTGACCGTAACGGTAACCGAAGTTTGGTAAGCGCACCCGTTCAAAATACCGCGGTAAACAATGGTATTCGAGCCGATATTGGCGAGGTTGGGATAAAAAACGTTACCCACCATGCCGGGACCAAGAAACTGCCCCCCGGGCGGAGTTCCCGTCCATGGGTCGGGAGAGTCCGTTGAACAGTATGCCGGCAAATAGTCGGTGATGTTTGTCGCGGGGGTTAAATTGACGGTCAAGGTATGGGTCGTGGAATAAAAACAACCTTCGGGGGTGAAACCTTGGTAGGTTATCGTATGCACGCCAACGCCCGCCAACGCAGGACAAAAACGTGTGCCGTTGGCCGTCACTCCGGGGCCGCTCATCGTTCCTCCTGCCGGCAAGCCACTAATTTGTACGCACAAATCGCCCGTACAATAAACGTTGGTCAAACCGAGAATTTCCGGTTGGGGCAAGGGATAGACAATTACCGTCACCGACGTTTGGTATTGACAGCCGTTGACGGTTCCACGATAAATTATGGTATTCGGCCCGACATTGGCAAGATTGGGGTAAAAGACGTTGCCCACCATGCCGGGGCCAAGAAACTGACCGCCCGCCGGAATTCCCGTCCACGGATCGGGTGCGGCGTCGCGACAATACGCCGGTTCAAAATCGAATATATTCGTCGACGGCGTTAAGCGAACCTCGGTTTGGCGCGAGGTGGAATAAAAACAACCGTTTTCATCAAAACCGGAATAAGTAAGGGTATGAAAACCCACGCCCGCAACGTTCGGACAAAAACGATTTTGGGAGGTTACCCCCGGACCGCTCAACGTGCCGCCCGGAGGCGACAAGTTCAATTGCACGCACAACTGCCCGGTACAGTACAAATTGGCCAAACCGGCGATATTCGGCGTCGGCGCCGGATAAACGGTAACGGCCACGCTGTCGGCAAAGTAACAGTCGTTCTCGTAACCTTCATAACGAACGAAGTATGTTCCGGCGGAAACGGAAGCCGGGAAAAATACGTTGTCCACAACGCCGGGACCGGAAAACGCCCCCCCCTCCGGCGCCCCGGTTAACGTAAAAGGTTCGGCGTCGGGGCAGAAATTGGGTATAGGGTCTATAACCACGTCCGATGTTTGGCGTACCTCGACGGTTAGAGTCTGCTCCGAGGAGCAGTTCAACTCGGGCGTGAACACGGTTACGGTATAAACGGTTGTTGCGGTAGGCGACACACTAAAAGAATATATACCGTCGGATAAGAAAACGCCGGGCGGAGAATAATATACGTTTACGTTCTCGGAAGGAGAAACTTCAATCGTCGAGGTTTCGCCGGAGCAGATGGAGGGGGGCGTAGCCGTAAGCTCAAAGTTGGGAACGGGATAAACGGTGATTTCGACGGTGGTTTCATCGGTGCAACCGCCGGAAGACGTACCTACGACGGTATAGACGCTCGTCCCCAACGGCGGAGTAAAGTTTACAACCGAACCTTGTTCGTTTTCCAAGCCCGGGCCGTTCCAAACAAAGTCTTGGGCCCCGCCAACGAAAAGCGTCGCCTCGGCGCCTTCGCAAAGTTGTGACGGTTCGGCATAAGCAAGGAGTTCGGGTTGGGGATTGACTACAACGTTGTGTACCACCACCGTCTGGCAAACGGGGATAAAGGAAATATCGTCCAAAGCAAAGTCGTTGCCGGAAGCGATAGTGTTTTCATTGACAATGGAAATAGTAACCGACTCGGCGTCACCCGAAAACCATAAAGCGGAAAAGTTAATCCATTGACAATTAACGCCGGGCGCAACAAGGACGTCGGAAATTTGTTGGCCGTCGATGCTGAAATTCAACCGCGCCGGATTGGTGGGATTAACGCTTTGCAACCATGCCGAAAACAAATAATTGCGCCCGGGAACGACGGTAACGTTTTGTTGCCAAACAACGGCGTTGGGAGAAGTATTGCCATTGACGACCATCATATTGCCGGCGCCGGAGGTATGGTCGAAGCATGGGGCAAAACCGTTGTGAATACTCTGTGGGTTGTTGGTTACCGCATACCTTCCTTCACCCAGCGGCGGGTTTGTAAAGTAAAGGTAATCGGATTGAAAACCGACGTTTCCATCCTCAAAGTCTCCGTTTACGACGAGGTTTGTTCCAACGGGTTCGTAAGCCACGGCGGTGTACGAGGTCGTGGAAGTGGGACTGACGGTAATCGAGCCGGTATTAAGATTGTTGGGCAACCAATACACAAACCCTTCGGAACCGACGGCGGTAAGCGTCGCCGATTGCCCCAAACAAATGGACGTCGGGCCGACAACGTCCAACAAAGGCGGCGGTTGCACGGCGACAACAATGGAGGCGACTTCGGAAGTACAACCCGCGGCAACGGCAACAACGTTGTACGTACCGGCGTTGGCGCCCGTTGCCGAAGCAATCACGGGATTCCTGACGGAAGAAGAGAAACCGTTGGGTCCCGTCCATTGATAAGTTACCCCCTCCTCCCCAAGGGCAAACAAACGAATGGGATCGCCGACGCAAACCGCTTCGTCGCCCGACGCGGAAACCTCCGCCGTCGGCAAATTAACGGCAATAACGTTGGAAGGCCCTTCCAATCCGCATGGATTGGTCGAATAAACACGATAATAATAAGTCGTTCCGGAGGACAATCCCGAAACGTCGCGAAAAAGTTCGAAACCAACGTCGAACTGATTGTAGGGACCGACGAACGAACCGAAGTTCGGGTCGGTGGAAACGTCAATATAATAGCGTTGGGCGCCGGGCGCCGGAAGCCAGTTGGCACGAAAAGCGCCGCAAGTAACGCCCGTGGCTTCGACGGCTACGGGCGGGGCATAGACCACGGGGGGAACGTCGGGCATACACACTTGATGCACGTTTACCGCACCGCCCGTTGAAGCGGTAAAGCCCCAATACATTTGGGGATTGCCGCCAAAAACATTATTGACCACGTCGTTGGTGTAGGTCAAAATTTGGAAGCCGTCCATAAATATGGTAAACGTCTGGGTAACGGGGTCCCAAACGACGCGGAAGGTATGAAATTGACCGTCCTCGATATTGCAGTTGTTGGGTAAAGCCTGTACGGGGCCGGCGACGGGAACGGTGTTTTGACCGTTGAGGTGAACGGCGACGTGGTCGCAGGCGATGTCGCCGGCGCCGTTGTTCCACGTGTCAATTTCGATGGCGAGATTGGGCGGGGCCATGCCGCCGTAACCGATGCCCCCGCCGGAAGTACCTTGATTGGTCGTACCTTGACGCTGCAAAACAAAAGCGATGCCGTCGGCGCCGTTGCCGTCGATGGAACCCAAATTAACCTGAAAAGTATAGTCGAAAGGTTCATTGAGGCTGATGGGGGCGCCGTACCACACCACGCCGCGTTGGTTGTTTACCGCTTCGGTCAAACGAAAACATCCGTTGCCGATGTAGGTACCGGCGTTGGCGGTAACAAAATCGTAAAGCGGGCCGCCGAATTGCGCAAATACCGGAAGCGTAATTTGGTCGGAGGCGGCGCATTCTCCCGTATTGAACGCCGTCAGGGTCACGTTGTAAATGCCCGAAAGCGCATAAGCATGAACGGGATTTTCGGCCGTAGAGGTGGTATTGTCGCCAAAGTCCCACAAATAGCTCGTCGCGTTTTCGGAAAGGTTGGTAAACGTAACGTAAATGGAATCGCAATCGGATTCGACGGTATAAGAAAAATTGGCTATAACGGGGTCGATGATATCGAGGGCGATTTTGAAAAGAAGACTGTTGCAGTTGGAGGAGTTGTTGGTATTGCTCCACGCGCCGGGGTTGGGCGAGGTGGGAAAATTGTCGGAACCGCCGCAAGAACCGCAAACCGACTGATAAACAATGCCGCGTTTGTCAAACCGACTGGTGCCCCCGTCGACGTGGTCGTTGGCATTGGGGTCGCCGATATAAGTTCCATAAAGCAAAGATTGGGCGTCGGCTTCAAGGACGCCCAAATAAAATGCGTCGTTTCCGGCGGCGGTGGGATAAAGCGCGTCCGGCGAAACGGGCAACCCTGCCACCGAACCGCTGGCCAAACCACCGCCCCATCCGGAAACATAAATGTTTTTGCATTGGTCGACCAAAAAAGCGGTAAACGCCAGACAAGGGGTGTTTACTTGGGTTCCCAAACGAGTAGCCCATTCTATTGCGGAAAGTTCGCTGTTCAATTTAACAACAAACTGACCGCCGGTGGGTTGACCGTATGCGGCCGTAAAAGGAAAAGCGGGACTGGCCGTAATTCCGGCGACATAAACAAATCCGTCGTTGTCGAAATCCAAAAGCAGGGCTTGGTCGGCTTGAGCGTAACCAAGATAACCGGCACGAAGGAGCTGGGCGCCGTTTGAAGAAATTTGCGCTACAAATCCATCGTTGTCGCCGCCGGGCGCGGTTTGAAAAACGCCCGCCGTCGTAGGAAAATTGTTGGAATTGGTGCCGCCGCAAACGTAAATCGTACCGTCGTTCGCCAAACGCAAAGAATATCCGGCATCCAAAGTCCCCCCTCCCAAATACGTCGACCACAACAATTCGGTCATGTCGGGGTTAAACTTAAAGACGACCGCATCCTGTTGCCCGCCCAAAGTGTTGTCAAAACCGCCGACAATCGGAAAGTTGTTACTACGCGTACAGGTGGCTACATAGGCGTTGCCTTGATTGTCGATGGCAATTTCACCGCGATGTTCGTCTCCGTAAAAGTTGCGTAAATTGCCGGTATTGACGGCGTCGTCGGCGGCGCCGCCGATGTAAGAACCTCCGATAAGCGTGGCGCCGTCGGCGCTGAGCCTGAGAACGAAAGCATCGACGCCGCCGGCATTATTGGGCCGATAGCTTGCCAAACCCACGGGAAAATTTGTAGACGCGGTAGCGCCGAAAATATACAACTCTCTCGAAGTATTGGTAACGATGCTATGGGGAGTTTCGTTGTTGTTTCCACCAATGTAAGTAGCCCAGATTCTTGCCGTCCCCGTGGGATTGTACTTGATAATCGCCACGTCGGAGCCATAACCGGCAAGAACACTACCGATTGCGGTTCCGCTTCCGGGATTGTAAGTCACGTCGAAAGCTCCGGTAGAAGCCGGATATCCCGCGCCGTTGGCGATGCCTCCGGAATAACCGTTTCCATCCAAATCGTAGGTGGCGGTGAACCCCCAGTTGTCGGCGATCGAACCGGAATAGGTGGAAAAAACAAGGGTGGGGTCGATAACAAGGGGGTATGCGGGGTCGTAACCATTGGGAAACTCAAAGCCGAAATATCCGTCTTCGTGAACATAACGGATGTTTACGGGTATACGGGCGCCGCCGATTTCCTGCCACGCGGCGGGAATGTATTCCATCAATTGACCGACGGAGGTTTGCAAAGCGATTCGCCCGTCGAGGAGAAAAGCTCCGTCGGCGCCGTCGTACCAAAACCGAATTTGCCGGGGGTCGGCGCCGGGTTCGATGCGATAATCGTACTTTAAACCTTGCTCGCCGTGATAAACGTACAAACCGACTCCGTCGTAGAGGTTTTCGTAAAGCACTTCGGCAAAAGACTTGACGCGGCTTGCCCATTTGGAGCGGTCGTTTCCGATGATGAAATTGGAATATCCGGGCGCCTCGAGAAACCGGGAAATATTGGGCGTAGGATTGGAGCCGACGAAACGCATCGCCACGGCATGAAAATTCAGTGTAAGGGGTTGGTCAATGCTGAGACGGGGATGCAAAGCCGCTATCTGCTCCGGGTTGTGAAACACGTAGGTAAATCGGTCGCGTTCAAGCCAGACCCGCCCATAAGGCAAATCGGCACGATAAGCGATGTGGTAATCCCATTGTCCTTTGTTTTCGATGAAAAGTCCGGCGTTGGGATTGTGGTGGTCGTGTCCGGAATGGTGTCCGTTTGCTAAAACACGGCCGGCGAACAAAACCGCCGTCATCGCAAAAACGATACTGTATTTGTAACCCATAACGTTTAAATTTGTAAATAGGACCGACTGATAAACTTAAATCGGTATATTTTTGTCTTGACGGAAAAAGGGAAGATACAAAAGCAAAGTTCGGTAAAAATATGGAAATAAACATCGAGATAAATGAAATCGGAGACGCAGGGGCCGTCAAATCGAACGAAAAAGTCCTTTTTCGGTGGAAAAAACGTGGGCGCGTTCGAAAGCGCGACGGGCGCGAACGGGGTCGGCGTCGGTAACAAAGGTTTGGGCGCCCAAAGAATCGGTAATAAATTTCGCCGCCGCCGCCACTCGGGTCGGGTCGAGTTTGTCGAAAACATCGTCCAATATCAAAACGGGTTTGCGACCCGTACGGCGCTCCAAAAAAAAGTACTGCGCAAATTTAAGCCCCAAAACAAAAGTTTTTTTTTGCCCCTGTGAACCAAAATTTTTTGCGGACTTTTCGTTGATAAAAAAATGCCAATCGTCGCGATGAACGCCAAACAAAGTTCTGCCCAAAGCGAATTCGGCACGGCGACGACCAACGGCCTCTTTTCGCCAAAGATCGGGGTCGGGATTGGAAACATTGGGGGAATATTCGGCCGTACATTTTTCCATCCCCCTGGAAACGCTTCGATAGCCGAACTGAAAATCAGCCAAGAATTCTTCCATAAAGGCGGTGCGAAAACGTTGAATTTCCACGCCGGATTCAATCAACGAGTTGGTCAAAAACTCAAATATTTCGGGGTCGAAAGACTTGCCCTCTTTTTCGCAATCCAATATTGCGTTACGTTGTGCAAGCGCCCGTTCGTAACGCGAAAGTTCGGCCAAATACCGAGGTTCGGCTTGACAAAGCATAACGTCGACCCACTTTCTGCGTCCGGCGCCGCCTTCGTTTATCAAGTCGGGGTCTTCGGGCGTCGAAACGACCAACGGCACACGTCCCATGTGAACGGACAGTTTTTCCAATTTATGTCCATTGTGCAAAACTTTTTTCCCTTTGCCGTACAAATAGTTGCATTCAACGCGCAAGTTTTCTTCACCCGCAAGTTCGCCGGACAACATAAAAAACAGTTCGCCGGATTTTAGCGCGTCTTTTTCAGTATGAAACCCTTTGGTTAAGGCCAAAAAATGTACGGCTTCAACCATATTGGTTTTTCCCGTTCCATTGGGACCGACGATAACGTTTACGTAGGGAGAAGGCTCCCAAACCACGGAGTCGTAACTACGAAAGTTCTGAAGCGACAACCTAACGAAATACACGAAAATCCTACTTAATTTAAAGTAAATTTAGCTTCTTAGACGATAAATATTTTCAATCATTTTAACGACGTTTGCTCCTTCTTTTCCGTCAATCCCTGAATGTTCTTTTCCCGTCAAAGCGCTAACCACGTTCTCAAAAACCGGGGCGTGATTATTGGCGCTCCCTGAAAATCCATGGTAAATATTGGGAGGAGGCGAAGGAGGAAGATCGGGCATTACGTAATCTTTTATGTTGCAATTCGATACTTGATTCATATACTGTCCTCCGATAACTACGCTTCCTTTTTCGGCAATGATTGTCAGGGAACTTTCCAAATTCGAATCCCAAACGGAAGTGGAATATTGTAAATTACATTCGGCGCCGGATTCAAATTCAAAAGAGACGCTGCCCGAATCTTCGAATTCGGTATTGTGGCGATGATTAAAATTATTGAACTTGGCATGAAAGTTTTTTCCATGGCCAAACAAATAATAAATTACATCTATGAAATGACTGAATTGCGTAAACAGGGGTCCGCCGTCTAGAGCAAGCTTGCCGCGCCAAGCGCCTTTTTGATAATATCTATCGTCACGGTTCCAAAAACAGCGTACCGAAACAATATAAATCTTGCCCATAATCCCCGATTTCAATAGGTTTTTTAGCCATACAATCGGAGGCGTGTAACGATTTTGCAAAACGCAAAAAACTTTGAGTCCTTTTGCAATGGCATGAAGGTTTAATTGATTGCATTGTTCGAAACTCAACCCCATCGGTTTTTCGATTAAGACGTTGGAACCAAAATCCAATGCTTGTTTCGCATGTTCGATGTGCAAGCCGTTGGGCGTACAAACATTGACGACCTCGGGAGGAGGCATGGAAGCGACAAACTCGTCCCATGACTCGAAAAAAGGGATGTCGTTTGCCTTGGCGACAAGCTTTCTGTCGCGATTGGAATCAATAATGGCGTAAAGCTTGGTACTCGCCGCTTGTTTTATTGCGGCAATATGCTTTTCACCAACAAATCCGCATCCGTAGAGAGCGAAACGAATCATTTTGCATGGGCGATTAAAATATCCAATGCTTTGTTCGCCAGATATTTTCGGTCAAAAAGTTCCATTGCAGCTCGCCGTGCGTTGATATTGACAACGCTGTTTGCCAACAATTTGGCGCCGTAAACAAAGTCATTCAGGTCGCCCTGTTTGGCGGCATAACCGCAATTATATTTTTCAAGAACGTCGGCTTGCCAACCACGATAATTGGTCAATACGGGCAAACCCGCCGCCAAATAATCGTAAAACTTGTTTGCGGCGTTGGCCTCAAGCACGGAATAATTGGCAAAGACGGAAACGCCGACATTGGCACGGTTCAATATATCATTAAGTTTATATTTGGGTACCGGGAGAAAAATATTGACGCAATCGTAACCCATAGAAGCATTGACGGTTTTAGCCTGTTCAAGCAATTGCAATTTCCGAGAGCCGTCGCCATATATCCACCATCTTCCTCCCACAATTTTTGCCGCGTCGAGAAGAAAATCAACATTATTGGCCACTCCCAGAGACCCGGCGTAAATAAAAACTTTTTCGTCTTTCGAGACTTGGGTATTTGGAAAAAAAACGGAAGTATTTGTGCCGTTGTGAACGACGGAGATTCTACTCTCGGCGATTTTTCTTTCCAATATTTGAAGTTTCATACCCTCGGACAGTGTAACAATATGAGCGGCATGTTTGTAAAGTATATCGGTAAAATAATGCAAGGTATTACCCAATTGTTTGTTTTTAACGATATTCATCCCAATCGGAACTTGCGGCCAAACATCCACCGCTTCAAAGATATAAGGAATGCCAAACATCAACTTTAAAGCGTAAGCAACGACGGGAACCGTCAAAGGAGTGGACGAAGCATATACTATGTTCGGCCTGCCCTCGCGCTTAAAGATTGCGTTAATTACATTGAAAAGAGCCTGTGGAATATACGACAAAAACGACCATGAACGCCGAAGGTATCCCATGGTTTGCCGATACGAATTTGAAACAACATACACAACAAACGACCCGTAATTAATATAGTCCGGCGCCGATTGACAAGGAAAATAAGCGGGGGTGGTAAGAACCGTAACTTTATGTCCTAATTCCGACCAATATCGAGAAAATTCGTACGAGCGATTGTTTCCCCATCCATCCGGAGGACAAAAATAGTTGTGCAAATAAAGAATATGCAAAACTTATAATTTTTCGATGGCCGCCTTTCTGAATTTTGAGTGAATTTTTACCGGTACGTCGAGCGTCTTCAATATAGCGTACAATCCAAAATAAGTTCTGCTGACAAAAAGCAAATCTTTGTTTCCGCGCACATGTTTTACGCCTTTGAGTTCCATGCCCGATTCAATGATTTCATCTTGCCAATCGGGCCGGTTAAAATTAAACTCCTCGTAATCAAAGGGAAGCGAACCCAAACGAAACATTTTAATAAACGCACTTGTTAGTTGCTCGACTTCCTCGGGGGTGTCGTTGGGCAAAAGAAAGCCTAAACGATAAAAGATATTACGGGCATAATCAACGTCGTTTCCAAATTCTCTTTGAGACATTAAAATAAAATCCTTATAAACATTATAAGGAATTCGTTTAATGCTTCCAAAGTCAAGAACACCGATTTTCCCGTCGTCCAAAATAAGAAAATTACCGGGATGAGTGTCGGAGTTAAGGGTGTTTAACACGTGAAGTTGAAATTCGTAATAATCGTAAAGCGTTTGTGCAATCTTTCTTTTAAATTCAAAACCGGGATTCGTTTCCAAAAACTCGTTCAAGTGGGTTCCCGTTATAAAGTCCATGGTAAGTACGCGTCTTCCACTGTATTCTTTATAAAAATTAGGGAAAACAACGTCATCCAATTCGGCACATCTTTCCTTAAAAAACAACCCGTTTTGCAACTCAAGACGATAATCGGTTTCCTCGATTAGACGCGCTTCAAGTTCCTTGAAATAAGGGTCCAATTCGGCGGCTTCGACGTTGGTCAAATGTTTGGGTAAAGAATTTATTGCGGTAACGGCAAGTTGTTTTGCCATTTTAATATCCGTAGCAATGGATTCGGCCGCGCCGGGATATTGAATCTTGACTGCAAGGCGTTTGTCGTCAATCCAAGCTTCATGAACCTGCCCTAAACTTGCCGCACGAAAAGCAATGGGATTAAACTTGTCAAACACTTTGTCGGGTGGTAAACCGACGTCGTTGGTAAAAACCTTCACAGCCAAAGGAGGGCTCATGGGCGGAACGGAATATTGCGATTGCGCAAGTATTTTTTTCATTCCTTCGGGCAAAGCGCTGTCGTCAAGGCTGAAAAGTTGCAAAATTTTCAACGCCGTCCCACGCAATTTAATCATGCCCTCCAATAGCGTCATAGCCATTTTTTCCTGAAAAGCCACGTCGTCGGTCTTGGCGCCTAACGATTGCCTGACCTTGTGTTTTAAGGCAATTCCTCCTACGTTAAGTCCTGTTTTCAGGAATCTTCCCGCCCGCCCGGCTTTGGAAACCGGTATTTCTTTGTTTTCTTGTTCCATAATCGTTTATTTGGACTTGTCGGGATAAGGCGGCATTTTAGGCAAAGGCTTGTGTTTTGCAATTTGTTCCTTTGCAACGGCAATCGCTTTTTCCAATTGCAAATCTCGGCCGTTAAACTCGAGAACCGGATCATTGCGAACTTCAATATCCGGATCGACCCCGTAACCTTCTATTATCCATTCTTTTCCATCGACGTCGAATCTTGAAAACTCGGGTTTACTTAAAGTTCCGCCGTCAATAAATGGTAAAGATCCTCTAATTCCAACCGTGCCGCCCCACGATCTTTCGCCAACTGTTATGCCGATTTTATAGTGTTTAAATCGCCACGGAAAAAGATCGCCATCGGAAGCGGAATAACGGTCCAAAAGCAGGACTTTGGGTCCATACATAAGCTGTGGAGAAGGATAAGGTTCGGTGTTTCGACTCATCAACATCATGTCCATTTCTCTACGCAAACGTTCGACTATCATTGGAGATACGTTGCCTCCTCCGTTTCCACGGTCGTCGATAATGAGCGCTTTTTTATTAAGTTGTGCATAAAAGTATTTAACAAATTGATTGAGTCCTTCGGCCAGCATATTGGGAATATGCAAATATCCTACTTCGCTGTTGGTTTGTTTTGAAACAAAATCTATATTTTTATGAACCCAATCGTAATATCTTAAAGAACTTTCATCGTTTATAGGCACAATAATAGCCGTAGATTTTCCCTCCTCCGAAGGTTTGGAATTGTAAGTAATTTCAACTTGTTTACCGGCTTTATTCACCAAGAGTGAATATATATTCGTAACGTTTTTCGTGGATATTCCCGATATCGAAAGAATATAATCTCCATCGCTTATATTGACGCCCGGCGAGGATAAGGGAGACAAAACGGCGCCGGATTTAATGTCGCCTCTCAATATCTTTGATACTTTGTAATATCCGGAAAGATTGTCTTTGACGATATCGGCGCCAAGCAAGCCCAAAGGAATACGTTCAATTTTATTCCAATCGCCGTCGCCAACATATGCATGCCCACAATTTAGTTCGCCGATAAGTTCGCCGATGAGGTAAGTTAAATCCGTACGATGATTTACGTATGGAAGCAAAACGGCATACTTTTCTCGCATGGCGTTCCAATCGACGCCGTGCATATTAGGAGCGTAAAAAAAGTCGCGCATTTGACGCCATGCTTCGTAATATATCTGCTCGTATTCGGCACGATAATCTACCAAAGCTTTATATTCGGATAAGTCTATTTGCTCTTTAAGTTCAATTTTTCCGGATGTAGGTACGGGCAGAGAAAAATATTTTTTGGAATCATTGACAAGCAAAAATTTGCCGTTGTATGAGAAAGAAAAGTCGTCGAATGCACCATAATCGCTTTCTTTTTGATTTTCAAAATCAAACGATTTAAGCGTCAATTTCTTATCCTTATAAGATTTATAACCGTAATAAAGCTTATTGTTGTTGTAAGCCAAATTCGAGTATTGACCCGCAGGTATAGGCAAGGCAAACACTCGTTTCTCAATTTCCTTAACGTCAATGTTATAATTGCATGCGTCCGAATTTTTTGATTTTACGGTATCCCCAACCTCGATACTTTTAGGCAATAATGGATTGGTTGCATCGCTGTTTAGTAAAATTGCGAATACGTTGTGCATATCAAAGTATGCATGATTCCATTCCGTCCAACTATAAGTTGGAGAATAATCACGTGAAGAAACAAAAAACAAATACTTTCCGTCTCCACTAAATAACGGAGTAGAAGCATCGTACCATTCCTCGGTAATTGGCAAGGACTTTTGACTTGCTATTTCATACAAGTGCATACGGGGTTTGGCCATTATGTAGGGCCGAATATAAGCTACCCAATCGCTGTTGGCTGAGAAAGTAAACTGACTGAACTCCCATGATTCGGCTTTGTCAATCAATATTGCTTTACCCGTTTCAATGTCTACCATTCTCAATTCCAAATTTTTATTGGACCATAAAATTTTTTTGGAATCGGGTGAAACTTCCAACTTGAAAATATAACTGTTGTTATTGGATGTTATTTGCTTTGGTTTTTCGGACCCGTCGGGCTTGATAATATATATTTCGTCTTCTCCCGTAATGTCGGATATATAAGCAATAAACTTCCCGTTAGGCGCCCAAACCGCCCCTCTTTCGTGAGAACGCTGAGAATAAACCAAGTGGCGCACAACGCCTTTTGTGCAAGGAATGGAAAACAAATCACCTCGAGCTATAGTGGCAATTCTATTGCCGTCATGCGACAATTTTACGGATTGTATCGTGTTGAAAAAATTAACATAACCACTCAATCTACCGGCGTCATCGCTAATTTTAACATCAACTTTGTTGGCCTTTTCCGTGGCAAGGTTTAAAACATATAAATCTCCACCTTTCTCAAAAGCAATGTAACCCCCGCCTAAAGATGGAAATTTTACGTCAAAGTCGGTAAAATTGGTAATCTTGGTGGTCTGTTTTGTATTTAGATCATAACAAAAAATGTTCATAATCCTATCCCTGTCGGAACAGAAGTAAATTTTATTGTTGTACCACATGGGAAATATGTCTTGAGCAGGATTCGAGGTAATATTTTCAGTGTTTTTTTTATTGAAGTCATAAATGTAAATATCGTCCGCCATACCTCCCTGATAGTATTTCCATGTACGAAATTCGCGAAAGATTTGGTTGTAAGCAATCTTTGAGCCATCGGGAGAGTAAGAATTGAATCCGCCCACGGAAAAAGGAAGTTGTTCGGGAAAATCACCGTTAATATTTACGGAAAACAAATGGCCTTTGAAATCGTTGAAGGTCATTCCGCGAGTCCTGTAAACAATTCTATTTCCATGGGGATGCCAGCTCATAACAATGTTATTCGGCCCCATTCTGTCCGAAACATCGTCTCGAGAAAGCGTGGGAGTATACGTGAGTCGCTTGGGAATACCACCTTGCGAATACATTAAATACACTTCGCTGTTTCCATCATATTGACCTGTAAAAGCAATATATTCGCCGTTGGGAGAATACCTGGCGAATATTTCCATGCCCAAATGTGAAGTAAGCTTTTTGGCCACCCCGCCCGTAATTGGTACGGTGTATAAATCCGTATCTAGCGTAAATACTATTTCCTTTCCATTGGTATTGGGAAAACGCATGAATTTAGCCTCACGTGCAGCGATTGTATACCATCCATGCAAAGAAGTTATCAAAAAATATATAAAGCTTATCATGTTGTTGCGTATAATACTTCTTCTCTATCTTCTATAACCAAGCAAATAAACTTTTGGAAAGTTCCCGATTCATCGGCGCAAGGAAACATCTTCAGAGTGCAACCAAAAGCGCCGTACTTTTTACTAAATAGTTCGACTTTTCCCGTCCACACTTGGGAATCTTTAAGTTCTTTGACAATTTGTGAAACTTTGCCATGAGGAGTGTCGGGAGAAAACAATGCGGTAAAAGGTTTATCCAAAACACTGCTTTTCTCAACCGACATTTTATTGACAAAAGTATTATTAAGGTCACAAATCCGGCCTTCCAAATTAAATTCGAATATCATGACGTTTGAAACTATTGAACTCATGTATTCTTTAATTTGCCGGATGGCGTCGGTCTCATAACTTCGGTTTACTACTAAACTTGCACCTGAAACTTGTCGCATTTCATTGTAATGTTTTGTTGAAGATTGGGTACCTGTAAATTGATTTAAAGTAGCCTGTAAATTAGCGATTTGCTCTCTTAATTCAGATTCTTGTCTTTCCGAAGCCAACAATGCCTCGCGAATCCTTTGAGATTGAACTTTTTGCTTGGTAATTTCAAACCCTACGCCTATGTACTTCATCGGGGTTTGCCGCTCGTCCAATACCGGCGTTATCGAAAGTTCCAACCAAAATATAGAACCATCCTTTGCTTTGTTTTGAATTTGACCTTTCCATACTTCACCTTGCGAGATACGTTCCCACATTTTGGCATAAAATTCGTCGGGATGCAAACCGGACTTAATAATGTTGTGTTTCTTACCGACGACCTCTTCGCGGGAATAACCCCAAACATAAACGGCCTCGTCATTCAAAGACAGTATTTTACCGTCCGTATCCGTTTCCGAAACGAGAGCCGCATTGTTAAGTGCACTAATTTGACCTTTCAACTCGGTTTGTGTAAGCAACATCTCTCGATGAAGTTCTTTTAGTTGATTGGCCTGTTTTCGCATTTCATCTTCTTGTTTTTTGGACTCGTTGAACAACTCTTTAATCCTAATGGACTGCCGCTTGATTCTTGTAATTTCAAAGCCTACGCCAATATACTTTATTGGCCGGTTGTTGTTATCCAATACCGGGGTGATGGTTAGTTGAACCCAAAAATCGGAACTGTCCTTGGACTTGTTCTTGATTTCCCCTTTCCATACGTTCCCCCCCGAAATTGTACTCCACAACGACTGATAGAAATCGGCGCTGTGTTCATTTGATTTTATGATATTATGCTTTTGACCAACGACCTCATTATTGGCATATCCCCACACACGCTCCGCCTCTTCGTTCACAAACAATATTTCTCCATTTATGTTTGTTTCCGAAACAATGCCGCAATTGTTTAACGCCCCTATTCGACCGTTGAGTTCGATTTTTTGTACTTCAAGAATTCGAGCATACTCTTGCATTTTATTTTGCTTTTCTTCAAGCTCTACCAACGAATCGCGCAAAGAATCCTCCAAACGCTTTTCAACGGATATATTGATTAACACACCGTCAATGTACTCCAGTTCATTGCTTTCATTATAAACGCCACTTCCATCCTCGCGTATCCATACTAGATTGCCGCCTTTGTCATATATCCTGTACACAACACTAAAAGAAAGACGGTTATGTATCATTTCATTAACCGTTCCACGATAACTTTCGACGTCGTTTTCATGTATAAGCGATACAAAATCCATACCGTTTACCGTAAAATCATTAACATCGTAACCCGTTATCGACTTGATGTAATCGCTTACAAAGATGATATTTCCATCTTTACTACGACGATATATCGCTCCGGTTATGTTGGAAAATATGCTGTCGAGTTGGGCTTGTTTTTTACGAATTTCTTGAGATTGAAATTCAGCCAATTCAAGCGCTCTTCGCAACTCGATTTCTTTCTTTATGATGTCGGTTATATCGTATTGTATGCATATAAACTTTCTGAGGTTGCCTTGTATGTCTTTAACCGGAGATATGGTGGTTGCCACCCAGTACAATTCCCCGCTTTTTGACTTGTTGGTAATTTCACCTTTCCAGACTTTTCCCGAAAGTATCGTGTTCCATAAATGTTGGAAAAATTCCGGCGGATGCACACCCGAATTGAAAACACGGGGCGTCTTTCCAACCAATTCTTGGTCTTGAAAAGCGGACAATTTGGTAAGTTCGTCATTTACAAATATAATTGTACCGTTTACCTCGGTTTCAAAAACTATGGAAGAGCTGTTGATAGCGCGAACATTTCCTTGAAGTTCAAGTTGCGTTTCTTGCATTAGAACCTGTTGTTCTCGCAACGTTTCTTCTTGCTTAAGAGACTTAATCAGAGCTTCTTCTATTCTTCTTTCTTGTTCAATTTGCGAACTAATGTCAAAACTTACTCCAATATATTTTACCGGTTTCCCGTCAAAACCCAATACGGGAGTAACGGTGGACTTGACGTAAAATATGGAACCGGACTTGTTCACATTAATAAATATACCGCTCCATATTCTTCCATTTCTTATCGTTTCCCAAAAGTTGAGATAAAAATCATCGTTGTGTTCCGCCGATTTAAGCAAGCGATGATTTTTACCTATCAATTCTTCCCGGCTATACCCGGAAATAGCGATAAACGCTTCATTAACAAATGTAATATTCCCTTTGAGGTCGGTTTCGGAAACAATGCCCGCGTTGTTCAAAGCCCCAATTTGTCCACGCAACTCTATTTGAGTTTTACGCATTTCCTCATGGGCTTGTTGAAGTTCTTCCGCGTTTTGTCTTAACTCCTGCTCCTGCGCTTGAGAGATTTCAAGCGCGGCACGTATCTGCTCCTCTTGATTTTTTTGCGCGGTAATATCAAATGCAACCGAAATGTATTTTATTGGGCGCTTGGTGGAATCCAAAACCGGCGTGATGGTCGTGGTTACCCAATAAAAATTGTTGTCTTTGCTTCGGTTCTTCAGCTCGCCACGCCAAACCTTACCCGAAGATATTGACGCCCAAAGCGCCTCAAACATGTCGTCGGGCTGATGCCCGGACTTAAGAATCCGGTGATTTTGACCCACAAGTTCCTCACGAGAATAGCGGGACAAAGCTACAAATTGCTCGTTGATATTTATGATTCTTCCTTGTAAATCGGATTCGGAAACAATCGCGGAATTGTGCATGGCATTAATCAAACCCGTTAATTCGATTTGGGTTCGACGCATTTCTTCGGCCGCCGCTTCCATTTCTTCGGCATTTTGTCGAAGCTCCTCCTCTTTTGCCATGGATTCGTCGAGTGCGATGCGTATCTGGTCGTCTTGAATTTTTCTGATGGTTACTTCAAACTGTACACTGATAAACTTAACGATTTTTCCCTCGGAACTCAACACCGGAGTAATCGTAGCGTCCACCCAGTAAATTCCGCCGTCCCTTGTTTTGTTTTTAAATTCGCCCCTCCATACCTTGCCCGCCAAAATCGTATCCCACAACAATTTGAAGTATTCAATGCCAAATTCGTCGGTTTTAAGCAATCGATGATTTTCACCTAAAAGCCTATTTCTTTCGTACTTGGAAACTTGAACGAACGTATCATTGACAAAAGTAATTATTCCGAACGGGTCTGTTTCGGAAACAATGGCCGAATTGTTGAGTGCGGACAACTGACCGGTAAGTTCCAACTGGGTGGCAACAAGTTCTTTGTTGTTTGCCTCCAAACGATTGGACTTTTCAACCAATTCGGCTTGTTTTCTTTGCAATTCCAACGACAATTTTTGCGCCTCGTTTAACAAACTAAGCGTCCTTGCACGCGAATATAAATTGTTCAATGCAATCGCTATCGTTTCGCTAAACTTATTGACAAACTCAATTTGATGTTCTTTAAAATTCACCACCGAAGCAAACTCCAAAACGCCGTATACAACGTCGTTATAAACCAAAGGAACGACCAGCAAACTTTTAGGTTTGGCTTCACCCAATCCCGAAGTTAAAGTAATATACTCTCCGGGCAAATCCACAATGGAAATAAATTCCTTTTCCGCCGCCGCTTGTCCCACGAATCCCTCGCCTAAACCAAAGGTTCGCAAACCGTATTTTGATTTGTTGTAGGCGTAGCTGCTAATCATGGAATATTGAGTGGGATGCCGTTCGTCATTGCTCAATTCTTCAAAATTGCCAACGTAAAACGCCCCCAAATTAGCCTCGATATATTTGGAAAGCGATGAAATCAATGAATCGCATAGTTTTTGAACGTTGTCGGAAACTTTTATCAAATCACTAAACTGTGCAACCCCGGCAACCATCCAGTTTCTTATTCTTTCCTCGTTCGACGCTTCCAGCAAACGATTCTTTACCTGAATCAATTGATAGGTAATTGCATCCTCGTGTTCATCGATTTTTATTTCTTCCCAACGTCCGTCACCCAATTTGGAGATGAATTTGAACACGCCCCCCAAACTTTCGTTAATTTCAACAAGGGTGTATTTAAGCGGTAAAAACTCATCGGAAACGTCGCCAATTTTTTCGTTAAAATTCCCTCTCAGTATGTTTTCCAATGAAGTTTCGATCGTCTTAACATCCTTGCGAATGGATTTGTTTTTGCTCGAAATTAGGTAAACAAACATCCCCCCCGCCGCCAAAAAACTAAACAGGGAACCCAACGTAAGCCATAAAAGCCGGCCGGATTTTTTCTCGGAATCTTTATTGTCTTTTATCACCGTTATCGCGTCGCTTAGGGACTTGTTTAATTTGGTTTCCACCAAATTAACGTATCCGCTGTACAAATAGCCCACAAGATTTAAATCGGCTTTCGCCCCTTGAAGTTCGCGTACGATTTTTTCGTCGGGGGTTTCCGAAACTTGATTCAACACCGCTATTTCATATACATACGCCAGCTTCTTCACCGTGAATATCAATTCGGCAACACTCTCGTTTAGGGCCTTAACTTGGCCGTTTTTTGCATCGTTATCGGCTAAAAACTTCGATTCCTTTTCCAGTTCGTCGAGCTTGGTTTTGATGATTTTTATTAGCGCGGACGCATTGTATTTGTCGTCAATAGGATTGAGTTTCAACGCCGTAACGTTGGAATTGAGCGACGAATGTATAATTTGAATATTGCCGATGTTGGCAAGCAATTGGGACTTTGTCTCCAAATCTTTGGCCCATTCGTCCTTGACCCAAAAATACACATACGCCGTCCATCCGAGCGAAAAGGACAAGGTCAGCGCGAGCAAAGCATACTTTATGACGCCAAGAATTTTCATACTTAAATAACCATTTTTTTCAATGAAGCTTCAATTTTTCGACCTAAATCATCGGAGATTTGCGTCAAAGGCGGCCGAACGAATGGCTCGCAAACGCCCGTCGTTTTCAAGGCATATTTTATGCCGGCGGGACTTCCCTGCTCAAAAATCAAATCGCAAAATTCGACAAACGCCCGGTAACCGTGTTGTTGGTCTTGAAACAAATTGGAAGATTTTGACAGGTTCCACAGCTTCTTCATATACCGTCCCACTACATTGGCGGCGACGGAAATTACCGCCCGATAACCCAATTTTTGGTGGGCAAAAGCGAACTTGTCGTCTCCCGAAACAAGCAGAAATTTCGACGTATCGGTCAAAAGACAAAGTTCGTTGGCCTGTTCCAGCGAACCCGATGCGTCTTTCAATCCTACAATATTCGGAAGCGATTCCGCAAGTTGGGCCACGGTTTTGGGCGCCAATCCTCTGCCCGTACGCCCCGGAACGTCGTACAACAATATCGGCGTTTGCACTTGTAACGCAAGCGTTCGATAATGAAGTTCGATGCCCGATTGATTCGGTTTGTTGTAATAAGGACTTACGGAAAGAAAAGCCTGAGGACGGTATTTTTTTTCCAAATACACCATTCTTTGCGCGACGACGGCGGTATTGTTGCCGCCACAACCCACGACAACCGGCAATTTTCCCGAATTTACGTCGAACACCACATCCAGAACTTTGTCGCATTCGTCGGCGCCGAGCGTTGGCGTTTCTCCCGTGGTTCCCAACGGAACCAAAAAATCGGTTTCGTTGCAAAGTTTTTCCGTGAGCTTTCTCAGCCCGGATATATCCAATTCGCCGCTTCGGGTAAATGGAGTGGCCATCGCCACCCCGACGCCCTCAATTTTCATCTATTGCGATGTATTATGCAAATATAAGCGAAATTCGCGGCTTAAGCGCAAACAAATTCCCCACACCCTGCTTGGCTTTTCATCGTTATCGCTTAGCCGCGTAGTTTTGCGATAAAGCTGGCAATTTCCACGGTTTCTTGCACCCCCGTCGTCATGTCTTTGAGTTGGATTTTGCCCACGGCCAAGTCGTCGGGACCCAATATCGCCACTTTTTTTATGCCGCGCTTGTCGGCATAAGCGAATTGTTTGGCCAATTTGTGCGCGGGGTCGGGATAGACTTCCGCCGAAATTCCGACGTTTCGACATTCGCCGGCAATACCAAAGGCTTTTTTTCCGCATTCACCGCCAAAATTTACGAAAAATAGCGGGGGAGCGTAAAAATCTCGTTTCTCGAACAGCCCGAGGGTCTCCATGGCGTCGTAAATGCGGTCGGCGCCAAAAGAAATACCCACGCCGGGCAAATCCTTCCAGCCGAAAGCGCCCGTCAAATCGTCGTAACGACCGCCGCCCCCCACGCTTCCGACACCGCCGCCGTTTATCGTTACCTCGAATATCGGCCCGGTGTAATAATTCAACCCGCGTGCCAACGAAGGAGTAAATTTTAATTTTGCACGGCCCGGCGACGTTATTTGCAAGTACGAATAAATTTCGTTCAGTTCTTGCAAACCCTCTTCCACCGCCTCATCGCCGTCGGCCCAATTTTTCAATTCATTGACGTCGATACCGTGTAAAATCGGAAGAATTTTTTCAAAATTTTCAATTCCTCGTTCACTCAATTCCTTTTTGACCCCGTCAACGCCGATTTTATCCAACTTGTCCATCGCCGTACACAAATCCGTCAATTTGTGCTCCGCACCGACAACCCGGCTAATTCCCGTCAATATTTTGCGATGATTAACGTGTACGGTGAAGTCCAAAAATCCCAAACGCGACAAAGCCTCGTCGTAAATCAAGACAAATTCAGCCTCGAACTGTAACGAACGCGACCCCACCGCGTCCACGTCGCACTGATAAAATTCGCGGTAACGCCCTTTTTGCGGACGGTCGGCCCGCCAAACGGGTTGAATTTGATAACGTTTGAACGGTAAAGCCAACTCGTTGCGTTTGTTTGCCACGTAACGCGCAAACGGCACCGTCAAATCGTACCTTAATGCTTTTTCACAAATTTTCGGCGTAAGCGAACGGCTTTCCCACGGACCCTCCACCCCGGCCAAATAATCCCCGGAATTGAGCACTTTGTACATCAACCTTTCTCCTTCGTCGCCGTATTTGCCCGTCAAAACGGACAAATATTCCATCGAAGGGGTTTGGATTTGCTCGTAACCGTACTTTTCGAATACGTTTTTAAGTACGGAAAAAATATATTCGCGCCGCCGGGTTTGAAGCGGGTCGAAATCGCGCATTCCCGACGGCGGGGAAAACTTTGCCATTTTAACGTTGAATCGATTGAAAATTGCCCACGCGGTCGAATTGCGGCGGCACGACCCACGTTCCGCTCGTGTCAAGAAAGCCGTACTTGCCGGTCAGCGAATCGAAGGCGGGACGGTACAACCGGTGTTCGAAAGCGTCGCCGCACTCCGAGGTTTCAACGGTCGTGCTCACGACGGCGCCGGCGGGGTCGATAACCTTCCATTTGCCGTTGGATTGAACGCGGGCGCGGCCCATACAAAACGCCGTCGCGGTATCATAGGCGGGTTTGATTTTGAACAGGCCGTCCGTACCGATGTAGCCCCAATAAAAATCCTGTTTGGCGGGAGCCAGATAGGCGGGCGTAACTTCGGCCGGCGATACGGAAACCGCGTTTTCGGGGGCGTTCGTTTTCATGGATATAAACGTCAAGACAAAACCCATAGAGGCCAAAAGAAAATACGCCCTAAGAAGTTTTTTTTGACTCCACGGTTTGCCCGTCGCTTTTTCGAGCGTCTTGCGCCCGGGGGGAAAAAGCAAAAAGCCGCAAACCGCGTAAATCAACGCCGCCAAACCGTCCGTTATGCTACGCGAACCGTAAGCCACGAACGCCGTCAAACCCGCGTAAATAAAAAAGAACATTCCCCCACCCCACCCCAAAAAATTCATCACCGTCGGATTGACGATGTTTTCCTCGGAAACGTTTTTCGACGTTTTGACTTTCGCACGACGGTCTTCATTTTGCACGACGATTTTTTCTACGGGCGACACGTCCGTTTCCGAAGCCGTCGGACGCTTCGGCGGCCTGACCGACGGCGACGCCTTCCTTTTTTTCTCAGACTTTGACAAAATCAGGCCTTTAAAAAACGTTCGACAATGGCCATTTCGTCGGGCGAACCGGCAAAAAACGGAATACGTTTGTGGGCGTGGTCGGCCCGAACGTCCAACAATCGTTGAACGCCGTCGGTGGCCACGCCGCCCGCCTGTTCGACGATGAACGCCATCGGCGCGCACTCGTAAAGCAGACGCAACTTGCCTTCGGGCTTTTTGGACGTGCCGGGATACATAAATATCCCGCCTTTCATCAGATTGCGGTGAAAATCCGAAACCAAAGACCCAACGTAACGCGGTTTTATCGGCGACTCCCCCGTCGCCGCCCGTGAACGCAAATCGTGAATGTACGCCTGCAATCGCGACGAAAACCGATGCAATTCCGCGTCGTTAAACGAATAATAGGCTGAAACCGCCGGAATTTTAATGTTTGGGTGGGACAAAACAAATTCGCCTATCGACGAGTCGAGCGTAAAGCCGTTGACGCCGTTGCCCGTCGAGTAGACCAATATCGTCGAACTCCCGTAAACCACGTAGCCCGCCGCCAACTGCTCCGAACCCTTGCGCAAATAATCGTCGGGGCCGAAACGCGAGCCCAACTTACGATAAACCGCGAATATCGAACCCACCGGTACGTTTACGTCAATATTTGACGAGCCGTCCAAAGGGTCGAAAACCACAACGTATCTTCCCGACGGATTGACGACCGTAGGTTCCTGCTCCTCTTCCGAGACCAAAGCCGCCACCAACCCTCCCGTTTCCAGCGATTGTTTAAAGAGTTCGTTGGCGTAAAGGTCGAGTTTCTGTACTTGTTCGGCATGGACGTTGGCGCCGCCGGCGGCGCCGAGAATGTCCGTCAATCCCGCACGGTTGATTTCCCGATGTATGACCTTGGCCGCCAAAACTATGTCGCGAAGGATTTGGGAAAACTCCCCCGTCGCCAGCTCAAAACCCCGTTCCTGTTCGTCGATGAACCGGTCGAGCGTCATCATGCGTCGTTCGATGCCCAGCGTCGTTTGCATACGCAAATTTAATCGTTTTTTTGAAAAGCGAATCCTCCGTTTTCCGTTCTATTCCCAAACCGCTTTCGTACGGCGAAAAACGAAGATGTTTTGTTATTCTTTTTATCCAAAAAATCATTTGGTCAATAATTTAGCGGGGTATGAGAATAAAACGGGGATAAATTACGTTAATAAGGTGTTATGCAGCCTTATTTCACGTTGAAAATGCGCCCCAAGTACGTGCCGTTTCAACGCCGCGCGATGCGATTCCGGCCCGGACCGTACTCGACGCTGGCGCTGGTTGCCGTGGCGCTGGGAACGGTATTGTTGGTGAAGGTGGTGGCGGCGGACGCCGTCGCAGGATTTATGTTCGTTCCCATTGCCGCCTTTGCCCTGTATCCCGTGCTTTTGGCGGCGGAAAACGCTTGGAAAAGCGCCGACCACCTTAAAGAAATTCGCATATATTATACCTTGCACCGTATTCCGGATGGGCTATTGTATTACAATTACGTTGAAATGGACGTATATCGCATCAACCGTCCGCTTTGCACTTACCGATGCAACCTCATGGACCTCAAATTTCGTTACGAAAGCGACTTCACCCTTTTGCCCCCCGGAAAAGCGCCTTTGGCCAATACGGGAGAACAACCCGGACGGCTGGTTTTTTTGTGCAAGAACAAAGTGATATTCGTACAACGCGATTGTTCATGGGATTTGGAGAAAATTCGTAGAATCATGATAAAAATACAAGAAAATCCAACTTATCGTCCGAAATCGACTTTCATTGAAAAACGACAACCACGATGACGGTTGTTTGTACCCCAATGCGATACAAAATCATTGAACGTTTAAGGCGACGTATATGTTTTCACCCAAAATTCATTCCAAATGAAAAAAAATTTATTCGTCGTGGGAGTACTGACGCTCGTGGGGCTAATCGGAATCAATGCCGTTGACTATACAAGCGGTCCGCCGGTTTCCAATACGGGCGCGCCCGGCGAAAACACCTGCCGCTCGTGCCATGCCGGTTTCAGCCTCAATCCCGACCTCGAAGCGAGCGCCCAAATCGTCGTTCGCCAAAACGGCCAAGCCGTTGAATCCTATGTACCCGGGCAAAGCTATGAAGTCGAGGTTACCGTAAGCCGTACGGGTACGACAAAATTTGGCTTTCAAATGACGGCGTTGGGTTCGGGCAACGCCATGGCCGGCAACTGGACCGCCGCAGCCGGCACAAGCACGGGCAACGGCACGGGCAGTCTTTCCGCAAGAAGATATATTCACCACAACTCCGGCGGCGTCTCCGGCACAAACGTCAAAACTTGGAACTTTACATGGAACGCCCCCGCTACGGGATTGGGCAACGTCGTCTTTTATCTTGCCTACAACTGCGCCAACAACAACAACTCTTCGTCCGGCGACCGCATATACACTTCCTCGCTCACCCTCCCCGAAGCCGTCGTTACTCCCGAAATCTCCATCAACGCCAACCCCAACACGCAATACTGCCCGGGCAACGACATCGCCGTCTCGTTTACGGTTACGGGAGGAAGTTTCCATGACGGCAACGTCTATACCCTTCTACTTTCCGATGCGGAAGGCGGCTTTTCCTCGCCGTTGGCATTGGCCACGCTTTCGGGCACGGGTTCGGAAACGATTAACGCTTCGCTCCCGGAATTTTTGGAACCGGGCAACGGCTACAAACTAAAAATCACCGCCACCCAACCCACAACGGAGTCGGAACCGTCGGCCCAAACGTTTTCCATCGGCGCGTGCGTTTGGCCCGGCGACGCCAACAACGACGGCATTGTCGATGTTTTCGATTACTTTTTCGTTGCCGGAGGCTATGGGCTGGTCGGCCCCGAACGTCCCCAAACCTCCACCCTATGGCAAGCGGCCTATCCCTCCGAAGATTGGCCCGCCAACGCCAACTTTCAAGGCGAAACCATCAACGCCAGATACCTCGACGCCAACGGCGACGGCAACGTCAATCTGCTCGACGTCGCCACGACCGTCGTTAACCGGGGCCGAGAAAGATAATCAAAGAAAGCAAGCCCGTTTTGCGGATTGTCCGTCGGACGGTTAAAAGGCGACATTCGGGCTTTGCCGTCCTCCGATGGCGGCAAAGCGGACCGAAAAAGCGTTCGCAACGAACACCAACGCTTAGTAATAATAAAACTTTTCGGGCGCTACTCGATAAATGGGAATACACCAAGAAAAACGAAAACCAACCAAAACATCGGAACGAGTTGCCACGTCGGGTTGATTGGTATCGTAGTTGATTTTTCTGCGACTTCGAGTAAAATGCAAGCCCGCTTCGGCGGCTAAAAAAAAGTTTATCAGACGATTGTTTCCAAAAAAGCGATACCCCAAAGCCACAACGGGACCCAAACCGTTGGTCAAGCGGTCGTAACCTTTGGCATACTCGCCTGAAACGTTGTTGGGTTCGCGACCGATGGGTAGATTGGCGAAAATTCGATGCTCCACAAATTGTACGCCCGCTTCAACGGACAGGCCCGAGTTGGGATTGTTTTTGGGCAATCGAAGAGCGTTGAATATTTTTCCGGCTTTAAGGGCAAGGGAAAAACCTCGTCCTTGAAACGTCGGCACGTAGCCGGCCCCGCTGTTGTCGGGCCAAAAAATATAGGCCGAAACCGAACCATCGGGGGCGGAAACGTACTTCAAAAACGCCAATCGGTCAAAAACACCGGACTCGCGAACGACGTCCGTGAACAGATAGGCTCCGTTGGCGGTAAGCGTCCAATTTTTCTTGAACTTATAGCCGCATTCCAAAGCAAAAAGCGAGATATAGCCGAAACGCTTGGCAAGCGTAGCGACGGGAAACATTCCTCCGTAAGAAACGGCGGGCATGACAAAGGAAATGGACGAATCGGCGATGCTTACTTGGGCGACGGCGCCACCGCTTGTATTACCTACGATGACGAGCGACCAGAGCGCGATATGCAGGCTTGTCCGCCGCTTCAACGCACATCTCGAAAAATTGTTCATGACCGTCGAAAAACACCATCAGCGCCGATTCAAAGGCGGCTAAAGATTCGGCCGCGCGATTGAGCTTGAACGCCAAGGCCGCCAAGCGATACATCAATTCGGGCGAAGCGGGATTGTAATTCAAGCCGCGCTTGACAAAGGCATAAGCGTCGGCAAGGCGCCCGTCGGCTTCGAGTCGTCCGGCCCATTCGTCCCACAAAAGAACGTCCTCGGGCATATGGGCAATGGCCTTTTCCAAAGCCTCAAATGCCGAAACCTCGTTGCCCAATTCGTATTCGCAAGCGGCAAGTCCCAAGAGCGCGTCGTAATAATTTTCGTCGAGCTCCAACGCCTTTTCGTAATAATACACCGACTCGAGAAATTTGCCTTCGGACTCAAACGTCGAACCAACACCGTACCATGCTTCCGGGTATCGAGGATGGTATTTTTTACACCGCAAATAATAAATGCGGGCCGACGAAGGTTGGGCCAATTCTTCGTAGCATTCCCCCAAAAACATGAGAATCATTTTCTCGTCGGGGCAAAGCACAAGCGCATCCAAGAGAGCGGGAATAGCGAGAGCATAACGCTTGACTTCAACATAAGCCAAAGCCAAGGCGTAATGGTGGGCAAAATTATCCTCCTCTAAAACGACGGCGTTTAAAAACGCTTCTATAGCCTCCTCGTAACGCTCGCTTTTGGTTAGCGCCAATCCAAGGTGATACCATGCGGCGGCATCGAAAGGATTAAGGTCGGCACGACTTTCCAACCATCGCAGGCACTCGTCCTCCCTACCCAACTCCTCGTAACAAAGAATCAATTCGGCGTAAGCGGCTTCAAGGCCGCCGTTTTCCAACGCGGACCGAAAATGAGACAAGGCTTCTTCATACATTTCGCGGCTCTGAAACATCAACCCAAGCTCAAAATCTATGGCGGGGCTTGGACCCAAAAAAATCAATCCCCGCTTAAGCGTTTGCAAAGCCTGTTCGCAATTGCCCGTCTTCTCCAAAACTTGGGCCTTGACAACCCACGCTTCTTCGTCTTCGGGAGCCATATCCAGCGCACGTTCGATACAAACAAAAGCCTCGACGTAACGATGCAATTCCATGAGGGCAACGGCACGCCGGCACAACATAACCGGCTCGTGCGGATGGGCTTCCATGCCGTATTCGATGAGTCGAAAGGCGGTTTCGGTCTTGCCCTTTTCGATGAAGTAATCGAAAAGTTCAAGCACCGTTTGAGCGTCGAAGTGTACCGGAAAATTTTCCAGAAGCGACTCTTCAAATCGAACGGCGTTGGTTTCGACGCGCCTGTTGTCGTAATCGTTTTCCGAATGCATCCACATGGCTTTTTAACTTGGGTACGAATTTCGGGAGGTAAAAGTTGTGTTTGAGGCGCCCCCCCAACAAATTTCGTACGTATTTTTTTCAACCCGCCTATTTTCGACAATCTTTCGGCTTGTTGATTTCGGGGTAAAATTACAATGCTTCCATGGTACCAAGAGCCGGTGTTTTTCCACCGTTGACATCCCAACTTTACAAATTTGTGCATAATCAAACGACAACGACAAACAAAAATTTACATCCCAAGTCGGGTTGCCGTTATTATTATAAAACGGTAGTTGAGAAACAATAACATGATGGACGCAACCGTATACATGGTTTTGCCGCGCCGGGGTTCAAACCTCGGCAAAAAGCATGTATACGGCCGTATCCGCTATAAAGTTTTGTCCGCTTAACGGTGAATGTCAATCCACGTCCCGGTAAATGGCGGCGTTGACGTCGGTAATGGCGGCGCCGTGTCGCGGATGGTATTGGACGGAGAGCTTGGAAGTCTGCGTCCATTCGGGCCGCTGATGGAAATCGCGTTGCATTCGCTCAAAAGCGGGTACGTCCTCCAAATTTTTGAGTACCGCGGGGTTGCGGTAATCATAGCCCGGACTGCTGGCTTGGGAGATAATTTCGCGGTAACGATAATACTGCGAGGGTTCGACGGGAGGCGGAGTGGGCAGGGGCGGCGGCGTTTCCGTTACATTTGTCGGAACGGGAACTTCGGTTGGCGCCACGAACGGCGGCGCGGCAACGGGCGTTTCGGGGACGGCGAGAGGCGTGGCGACGGCGGCCGGAAGCGCAACGCTCGTTGGAGGCAAAGTTTCCACGGGCGTTTGAACTTTGGGCGTCGGATGAGGATACGAGGGGATGGCGGCGGAAACCGACGATACGGGCGCTTTAAGCGACGTCGTGCGCTCAAAGCCCGTGGCAACCACCGTAATGCTTACGCCGTCGGTATCGGTCTCGGAAAACGTATGGCCGATGATGACGTTGTCCATGCTTGCCCCCGTAAATTCGTTGGCTTTTTCCATGACGGCGTAAAATTCGTCGATGGTAAAATCCTCGCCCGAAGTGATATTGACAATCATCCCCGTGGATTGGTCGAGTCGAGGATTGTCCAACAAGGGACTGGAAACGGCGGCGGTGAGGGCTTTAACGGCACGGTCGTCGCCGCGCCCGAAGCCTATGCCCATCACGGCGCACTTGCTGTCGCGCATAATCGAACAGACGTCCGCAAAATCCACGTTGATAAGTCCGCGTTTGGTGATAATTTCGGCAATGCCGCGTGCGGCGTCGTAAAGCACGCGGTCGACGAGCAGGAGACACTCGGCCATTTTCGTGTTCGCTCCCGCGACCAGTCGGATGTTGTCGTTTTTAATGACGATAAGCGAATCCACGTTTTTTTCCAGCTCCTCGATTCCTTGCAATGCGGAACGCACACGCTTAGGGCCTTCGTGAAAAAACGGTAGGGTTACGATGCCGACGGTCAAAATGCCCATTTCTTTGGCAATGGCGGCGACCACGGGTGCGGCTCCCGTTCCCGTGCCGCCGCCCATGCCGGCGGTAACGAACAGCATTCGCGTACCGTTTTCCAACATCCTGCGAATTTCGTCTTTGCTTTCTATCGCCGACTGCCGCCCACGTTCGGGTTCGCCGCCCGAACCCAAGCCGTTGGTTAGTTTTGCACCCAGCTGCAACTTGTTCGGCACGGGACTGGCCGTAAGCACTTGCAAATCGGTGTTGGCGACGATGAAATTAACGCCGCTGATGCCCAAACGATACATATTGTTTACGGCGTTGCCGCCGCCCCCCCCTACTCCAAGGGCCGTAATGATGTAGTCCTCGTGCTTGGGTTGTGCAAAATCCAATGCCATGTCCCTTAAAAAATAAATCCTGCAAATATATTATATTCATGTGTTCCGCGCCAATCCCCTTCCAAAATATTGTGGTCAATGCAATACCCAAGGTATGCGCCGGACATCAAAAACTTATCTGTTCCCACAATAAATTGAAAGCGCATTTCAACGAATTTTTGACTCGGGCCGGAATTTCGTCGCAAATTGAATTGATTGGTCGTATTTGGCATTTATAAAATTACAATCATTTCTCGTTTTTATCCGATGCCCCAAGCCGCCGTAAAGCGTGGGCCTCCGCATGAACGTCGGCGTCAAATTTATCCTCTCCCAAAATACCCCGTGCCCAAAAATACGATTTTTTGGCAAAAGGTTTAATAAATTTTTAGACGCAAGCGTCCCCAATCGCACCTCGATTTGAAAGAAGCGTTCAAAAAACTTGTCGCGGAAAAAGCGTCTTGTTTGAAAAAAGAAATAATTGCCTTGAACTTGAATTATATTCGGAGACCAACCCCGGTTTGGAAAACATGTTTCGATGGGCTTTACGATAATCGTGTGTTTCGAAGACGAGGATGGGTTTGCGGCGACAAACGAATCGACACCCTCGTTTCGCGATTGACGTCCTTCAACCATGGGTCCGAACTTGACAATCGGAATCTTCGAAGATTCACGTGCGAACGTTGGAACGAGCCCCGGCGTGTCGCGATAGTTTTTTTCGACTTGGGTCATGTCAATCGATGAGGTCGTGAGCCTCTTTAAGGGTGTTGTCGAAAAAGCTTTTGACCTTTCCCAGAATGCCTTTGCCTTCGACGGGTTTGGCTTGGGTGGGTTGCCGACTCCGATTTTCGGGTTCGTTTTCGATTTTTCGGTTGGCGAAGGGCAATTTTTGCGACGGAGCGTGACGAAGGCCGTAGGCTACCAGTCCAATGGCCGTCGAATAAGACGGATGCGAAACCTCTTGACTCAATCCCATACCCAAAAGGACGGTCGGGCGCCCCAAACGCACGTCGCAACAGGTAACCTCGGCAAAAAGGTCGGCCACGCCGGGTAAAAGCGAGCCGCCGCCCGTCAAGACGATTCCCGTTGGAAGGGCCCGTCCATAACCCGCGACGTCTATTTCTTTGGCGACTTGCGCCGCAATTTCCCACATCCGGCAACGAATGGCCTCGACGAGGATGGTACGGTGAATTTCGCGCTTGGGATGGGATTCGGATGCGATGGCGACTCGTTCCATTTCCATGCGCGGGGTAACGACCGCCGCGCCGTATTGGGTTTTCAATTTTTCGGCGGCGACAATCGTTACCCCGCAGGCTCGCATCACGTCTTTGGTAACGACGGCGCCGCCGAAGGGGATGACGGCCACGTGGCGAAGCAGTCCGTCGGAATAGATGGCGACGTCCGTGGTACCGGCGCCCACGTCCACCAAGCACACGCCCGCTTCGCGCTCTTCGTCCGTGAGCGTCGAATAGGCCGAGGCTATCGGTTGGGCGATAAGGTCTTTGACCTCCAATCGCGCATGATTAAAGCAGGTATAAACGTGGCGCGTCGGGGGCGTGTCCGCCTTGACGACCAAAAATTGTCCCGCCAAACGCAAGCCTTCCATACCCGTCGGGTCTTTGATGTTTTTTTGGCCGTCGACCTCGAAGTATTGCGGCATGACGTGCAAAATGACCCGTTCGCCCGAAGCGTCGAATTTATACACCTCGTCTATCAGGCGCTCGACGTCCTGTTTGGAAATATATCCGCCGTGGTTGTTGGTGATGATGTGGTTGGCGGTTTTGTAATGGATGTGCGCGCCGCCCACGCCCGCGTGAACGGACTTGACTTCGACCGCCGCCTGTTGCGCCGCCCGTTTGACCGCCTCTTCGAGTTTGCGAACCGTCGCGTTGATGTCGGTGATTTCGCCGCGTTCGGCGCCTTTACAATCGGTCATGGCCGCACCGATGATGGATATCTTATCGTTTTCCGACCATTTTCCGACCACGGCCGCAACCTTCGAGGTTCCGACGTCGACGCCGACGACGATTTCGTCCATGTTTGGCCTACGCTCGTTGATTCCTAAGGGCATATCTATTTAACGCTTTTCGCCGATAACTTGATTGTCGTATTTGACGCTGATGGAGCGATAGTAATTCCAGCCCAATCCGCCAAGAATTTTTCGATAAAAGAGTTGTAAACGCTCGAACTTTTCGGGGTAATTTTCCACGCCGCCGAAATGAATCGGCGTTCGACCGATTTGGGGAAAAAGGATGATTTCGCCGTCGGGAAGGGTAACGACCTCCGCAATTTGCGCCTTCCAAAACGGGGTTTCGTGGATGTAATTGAGCATGGGAAAAAGTCGGACAAGGCCCGAATCGGCGGCTTGACCAAGGCTGTCCACGCGTTCGGAGAACATTCCGCGCACGGGCAAAGTACGGGCGGAAAAATGTCCGGAAAGAGGCATGGGTTCTCGGTTACGGTCGAGATAAAAGCCCGTACCGTCGGTATTGACGATTCTTGCCACGGGCTTTTTGAGTTTGATATGGACGTTGAGGGTGCAGGCCGCACCCAAATAGGCCTGAACGTCCTCGGCGTAGCGCGTGGCCAAAATCGTGCGCTCGAGTTCGTCCAAGCCGATTTGCCCCACGCGGGCGCCACGTAATTTTTCGTCGGCGCCGATGAGTCTTTTGATTGCGCCCACGTCCAAAAAGTAATTCTCCTCTTGGGAATCTATGGTGATGTTGACGTGTTTGCAAAGACGGTCTTCGAGGTGGCGGGCGCCGGCCCCGAGTATCGCCCACGTCGCCGCCGCCAGCATAGGCGCCGCCAACATTTTCATGCCCCGTTTCAGCAGTGTTTTACGCACCATATCGCCAAAAACATTTATAAAGCCGTTAAAAGCCTCGTTTTCAACGTTCAAAATTAACGGGGGGGTGGGGGGGATGCAACAAAAAGTTTTCTAATTTATTCGCCGCATAATTTCACCCCCAAACCCGTCCCGTGATTTTGTGAGTATTTTTACTTTCCACCCCTTCCACATCTTTTGTCCCCGACCTTCAACTGGATTGGCGTTTTTTGCGTGTTTTTAAGGATAAAGACGATTCAAACTTTAAATTTGACTTGAATAAAAACATTTGCTTACCCACACTAAAAACACCGTTTTACCCTTTTTCCGTAAAAAATAAAAAACCGTTTTTACGAATATGAACATAACCGAATGCTTCGCCGTTGGACTGCAGAACCCAACTTTGGGCAAACGACGGTTAAAATTCCCAACGACAAAAAAACAGTTCGGAACCGCCTTCGTCGTCGTCGGCGCACAAAACAAGCCCGTCGCCTTCGAGCAACGCGACGGATTCAATTTTCGGGGGGCGGGAAGTGTTGAGAACGGCGGTTAAAGCAAGAACGTCGTAGGGACAAGGGTCGGCCGCACGCCAAAGACAAAGATAGCTTTCGGCAACGTCGCCGTCGAGAACGGGGTCGTCGGTAATTTCAACGGCGGCGGTAAGCAAAAACACGTCGTCGCGGACAAAGGTGGCACCCGTTACGCCCGGTTTCCCTTTACCGATGTCGGGCAAACAAACCGGGGCCGCCGTGATGCACATCTTTTTTTGACCGACAAACTCATCGAAGCCAACGATGAAAACGAAATTTTCGCCGTTGTTGCCGCCGCGGTGAAAGATGTAAAGTTTTCCACCGCTTTCGGCCAAACCCTCGAAATTCGTTTTTTTCGCGCCCGCCGCCTTAACGATACCCTCGACCGCTTCCCGAAACGCGGAGACGGGAAAAAAAGCAAAGGTTTTGCCGTCGAAAAGAAACGCCGATTCGCGTTCTGGGCCTTTGGAACACGAGCCCATACCCAAAAGTCTGCCGTCCGCAACGGTCAGCATTTCAAAGTCGGGCTTGACTTTTTTGGGAATGCGTTCTCCCGGAGCTTCGGCGCCGGCGGAAAGAAGCAGGTCGTCCATACGCAGTCTTGCGTTTTCCCAACGGTAAAGCCGCATCGAGTCGTCTCCGAGGGCGTAAAGTACGCCGTTCCAATATTCGAGCGCCGATGCCGACGGAAAACCCGTCGGCTTTTCAGCGCGTAAAACTTCAAGGGTCATGCCACCGTAATTTCCGGGGACAAATATACGTCCTGCACCGTGTGAATGAGCTCCACCCCTTCGTTCATGGGTTTTTGGAAGGCTTTTCGCCCCAAAATCAAGCCCGTACCGCCGGCGCGTTTGTTAACCACGGCGGTAAATACCGCCTCCGCCAAGTCCGACGCGCCCGACGAAGCCCCCCCCGAATTGATTAACCCCGCCCGCCCCGAATAACAATTCAACACCTGATAACGGCAAAGGTCTATCGGATGGTCGGTGCAAAGCTTGCCGTAAACGTCCTTGTGGGTTTTACCGAATTTGAGGGCGTTGTAACCGCCATTGTTCGTCGCCAATTTTTGTTTGATAACATCGGCTTTAATGGTAACGCCCAAATGATTGGCTTGTCCGGTAAGGTCGGCCGATTCGTGGAAGTCTTTTTCGGCGGTTTTGAACGCGGAATTACGCGTATAACACCACAAAATGGTCGCCATGCCTTTTTCGTGGGCGTAGGCGAAGGCCTCGGCGATTTCGGTAATTTGACGGGTGGATTCCTCGGAACCGAAATACACCGTGGCGCCGACCGCCACCGCGCCCATGTCGTAGGCGTCGTCGACGGTACCGAACAGCACTTGGTCAAACTTGTTGGGGTAGGTTAGAAGTTCGTTGTGGTTGATTTTAACGACGAAAGGGATTTTATGGGCGTATTTTCGGGCGACCATGCCCAAAACGCCGAAAGTGGACGCAACGGCGCTACAACCGGCCTCCATGGCCAATTTGACGATATTCTCGGGGTCGAAGTAGACGGGATTGGGCGCGAACGAGGCGGCGCCCGAATGTTCCACCCCTTGGTCTACGGGCAAAATCGAAAGATAACCCGTCCCCCCCAAGCGTCCGTGTCCAAAAAGCGCCTGTAAATTGCGCAAGACCCGTAAGTTTCGGTCCGAAACGGCATAAATCCGGTCCACAAAGTCGGGGCCCGGAAGATGCAACAACGATTTGTCCACCGCCGGAACGTAGTTTTCCAACAATGCGGGGGCTTTGTCGCCGAGCAACGACAATAATTTTTCCATTTGATGCAATGTTTAGGTTGCGAAATAAACAACTTTGGCCCAATTCGCCAAAATCCGCGCGAATCAAAAGGGTCTTGTAAATTTTACAAAAAAGCCGACGCCCGGTAGACGAACGCGGTCCATGCGGTTCAAAACGAATTAGGAACGCGAGCGTTTTTCAAACGCGGAGAAGAAATCCCGCGTGCTTAACAGGTTCCGATCGACAATCAAACGCTTCGCAAAAAATTCACGGGCAAGTCCGTAATTTCGCGTATAAATCGGCAACATTCGGGCATGAACGAATTTATCGTGGTGTTTCGCGAGGCCTTGGAGGCTTCGCTCATTGTGGGCATCATCGGAGCGACGCTGGTCAAATTGAATCGTAAAGAGGCTTTACGCGACGTTTGGTTGGGGTTGGGCTTGGCATTGGCGGCGTCGTTGGCATTGGGTGCGGGCTTGTACGGTTTGGGCAACGCGTCGGCAAGCAAGGCGTGGAGCGCGGGCCTTGAGGCCGCGATGCTTTTCGTGACGGCGGGCTTTTTGCTTTATATGGTCGTATGGATGGCCAAACGCCAAAACATCGGCGCAGAACTCAGCGCCGGCACAAAAGACGCGCTTTTGGCGGGCGGCGCCTCGTTGAAGATTTTCGTTTTTTTCGTCGTGGCACGCGAAGGCTTCGAGACCGTGCTGTTTTTGTTTTCGGTGGCCAAAATGCAAGGAGGACTGAGCGCGGCGTGGGCGCTCACGGGCGCCGCCGCCGCCGCCCTTATCGCCTACCTCGTTTTTTTACGGGGAAAAAAAGTGCCGCTCAAACCTTTTTTCCGTTGGACTTCGGCGTTTTTGCTGTTGTTGGGCGCGGGCATGACGGCCTACGGCATTCACGAAACCGAAGAGTGCCTCGTCGCTTTGGGTTGGCTGGAAAAAAACAACATCGCCCGTCCTTACGTCTGGTTTCCGCCGCAAACCGAAGCCGTTTCCGCGTTCTACGACCTCAAAGGGGAAAAATACGTGCACTGGATGCACGACAAGGGCAGGATCGGCCAATACCTCAAAATGCTTTTCGGCTACAATTCCGACCCCAACTGGCCCGAACTTCTTTTGTGGACGACGTGCATCGTCGTCGGCGGGACGTTTTGGTGGAAAGCGCAAAACAAAAATTAGGGTACTTATCCACACGGTTGTTTTCGCTCCAAAAGCGAAAACAACGCAATGTTTAACGCCGCCCGCAACATTTTCCCTATTTTTGCGTAACCAATATCCAACCCGGGCGGCGTGTGGCGAGAAGTTCGAAACCTGCTTTTAGACGAATATTTTTTTACGTTCGTGGCGGCCGCGCTTTCGACGCTCTTTAAGGCGTTGAGTTCCCGCAAAGGTTTAATATTCAAGCGGCGCGAAACCTACGATTTCGGCATTGAATTTGTGTTTATTGCCATGTCTTTTGCCGTCGGCCAATATTCCCAAAACATGAAGCTCCAAAACGATTATCAAAAAAGCTTCGAAACGCGAAAAGAGACGGTACGGGCCGAAATGGAAAAACACGCGGCCATCACCGAGGTGGCGGCCCTTTGCCTTACCCAAATGACCGAACTTGAAGTAAAAATCGAAAGAATAGAATCGACCTTCGTCGCCCTGCAAGTGATTTTAATTTCGCAAACGGGGATGTTGGTGTTTTTGACGCTGTTGATTCGCCGATACGGCAAGGAGGACGAGCATCAAGTATCGTTGCTCAACGGCGTCGTTCTGCCCAATGTCTTGGGTCTTTCAAGCGTGATTTTAACTTTGGCCTATTTATTTGATTCCACCCCATGAAACGATTTTATACGCGATACGATTATTGGCTGACGTTGACGGGTTGCTTGACGGCGGCAAGCATTCCGTACTACGTACTTTGGCGCTACGGTTACGAAACAAACTTGGATGCGGAACGTGTGGCAAAGTTTGTTTTGGCGGCCTTAGGGGGAGTACTTGTAGGCATGGCGCTTGCATTGGCGTATCAGTTGGCGTTGTCGGCGGCCAAAACGGCGCCGGCATGGGTGGCTTTGGGTACGGCGTTGGGCGTAGCCGTGGGCACGGTCGCGGTGGTGGAAAACGCCACCCCCAACGAGGCCTCCATGCTCTCAACGCCGGCAAGCGCGCCGACGCCGCCGCCCCCCCACCCCGAACCCGCTTCGGACGACTCCGTTCCCGCTTCAAAATCCGAAGCGTACGCCGCTCCCCATTCCTTGTCGCCCGTAACCCCGGCTCCGCCGACAACCAAGCTCCGCGAAAAACAACCCGTTTTAACGGAGGAAAAAATCGAGAACGGGCAAAAAAACGAAACTTCCGGCGCCGAGCCGCCCGCCTCAACCGTTTCCACGAGCGAAAAAACGTCCGTTCCCTCTCCCGAATCCCCCGGCGACGCCGCTTTGACTCAGGAAAAAGCCCTCCGAACTCCGGGAGACGAACGCGCCGTCACCGAACACGTTGCCCTTGGTTATTTGGGATATCCGATATTTATTTATTTCAATCGGCCGGAAACCGTTGAAATTATAGAAAAAAACTTCGTTACCTACGACTCACAACCCGTCAACGGCGAATTCAAATACGGCGAAAACGAAAAAGTCTTCTTCATCGGCGACCAAAAGCACGTTCACGTGGATTTGTCTTTTATCAAGTCGCGGTTGGAAAGCGCCCCGGACATAGTACACTACTCCACGGTTGCCTTCGACAAATGGGTGGTCGTCAAGGCGATTAGGCAGGGGATATTTGAGGGTTCGTCGGGGTATGCGGACGTGCCGGGTTCGGAAGCGGGCAAACTCGAAGGTTACGTTTTGGAGTATCTGGTGTTTAAAAAGAATACGGCCACGGGCGAAGGCACCCACCTTTTAAAAATCTATTGTCCCCGGGTCTATAAAAAACTATCGAACGCCAAGAGGCAAATGGATTTCCGCGTCGTTCCGAAATGAAAACCGACTGGATCGCGGCGTTTGAACGCATAAAACATTTGCGGGTGATGGTCGTGGGGGACGTAATGCTCGACCGATATTTGTGGGGCCGTGTCGAGCGGCTTTCGCCCGAGGCGCCGGCGCCGGTAGTGGATTGGGAAAGCGAAGAGGAACGTCCCGGCGGAGCGGCCAACGTCGCGGCCAACGTCGCCGCCCTCGGCGCTTCGCCTTTGACCGTCGGGATGGTCGGCAACGACCGAGACGGCCAAACCTTGTCCGCGCTCATACCCGGAAAGTTTTGTCCCGTTGTCAGCAATCGAAGACCTACGACGGTAAAAACCCGCGTCATGGGCGATGGCCGACAGCTTTTGCGCATCGACCGCGAAAACGCCGCCGCTCCCGACGACGACGAATCGCGAACGCTTTTAGCCGCCGTCATTGAGGCCGTCAATGATTTTAGTCCGCACGCGGTGATTTTAGAGGATTACGATAAAGGCGTTTTAAGCGAATATTCGATAAGACGCATCATAGAAAAAGCGGAGGTTCCCATATTCGCCGACCCGAAAAAACGCAATTTTCACGCCTATTCGGGGGTTACGGTTTTCAAACCCAACGTCAAAGAACTGAGCGCGGGCATGAGCCAAAAATTCCGCAGGGACGACGTAGCGGCCTTGACCGAAGCCGCGCTTCGCTTGCGCCAAAGCATGCCCCATGAAAACACGTTCGTTACCATGAGCGAACACGGGGCCTTATGGGTGGACGCCGAAGGTCGTGCAACGCACCTGCCCGCCCACGTTCGACAAATCACCGACGTTTCGGGAGCGGGCGACGCCGTCGTCGCTACGCTCGCCTGCCTCTGTGCCGCGGGCGTGGCGCCCATCGCCGCGGCCCAAGCCGCCAATCGCGCGGGCGGCTGGGTCTGCGAAAAACCCGGAGTCACCCCCGTCCAGCCCCAACCCTTGTTACAAGAACTTTTGCAATCATGAACAAAACCAACGCCCTTCGCGCCTTCGAAAAACTCCTCGACATGATGGACGAACTGCGCGAAAAATGCCCGTGGGACCGCGCCCAAACCCTTGATTCCCTCAGACACCTAACCATCGAGGAAACCTACGAACTCTCCGACGCCATTCTTTCGCAAAACTACGACGAACTAAAAAAAGAGTTGGGCGACGTGCTTTTACACATCGTTTTTTATTCCAAAATCGCATCCGAAACGGGAAAATTTGACGTCGCCGACGTGATTGATTCGTTGTGCGACAAACTTTTTCGTCGTCATCCCCACGTCTACGGAGAACTAAACCTCGATACCGCGCAATCGGTTACAAAAAATTGGGAAAAAATTAAGCAATCGGAAACAAGCGAAAAACGCTCGGTCTTGGCGGGCGTACCCCAAACCGCGCCCGCGCTAATCAAAGCCTTCCGTATCCAAGAAAAAGCGGCGGGCGTGGGGTTCGATTGGCCGGAAATCGAACCCGTTATCGAAAAAGTCAAAGAAGAGCTTGACGAGCTTCGTCGCGCCCCCGAGGCGGAAAGGGAAGAAGAATTCGGCGACCTGCTTTTCGCCCTCGTTAATTACGCCCGATTTTTGAACGTCAATCCCGACGACGCCCTTGAAAAAGCCAATCGAAAATTCCAGCGTCGCTTTACCGAAATGGAAAAACACGGCGACGTTTCGAAAATGACGCTCGACGAGGCCAATCGTCTTTGGGACGAAGTCAAAGCACGGGAGAAAAAAGACTTAATAAAAAATTAGTTTGATTGCATTCATGGCATAATTGAAACGGTTAAACATTAAGCCGCCCACATTCATCGAAAAAGCAAGCATTTTTCGCAACCACCGAAGAATTTCTTCGTACAAGACCCTAAAAAAATAGCAGTCAAAATTTTCCGCAAAAATATGAAGCCTTATCTTATCGTTTGTGTCGACGACGAAAAAATGATACTCGACGCTCTAACATATGAACTGCAATCGGGATTGGACAACGTGGTGGTGGAAATCGCGGAAAGCATCGACGAGGCATGGGACGTCATTGAAGAGTTTAGTCAAGACCACATATTGGCGGCGGTCATCAGCGACTGCTCGATGCCGTCGGGACGAGGGGACGAGTTTTTGGTAGAGGTACACCGACGCTTTCCAACGGCGACCAAAATCATGCTTACGGGCGGAGCACACCACGAAGCCATAGAAAACGCCATTGCCAACGCCTGTCTGAACGCCTACATCAACAAACCTTGGGACAGAAATCGGCTTCTTGAAGAGGTACGCTCATCGTTACACGCCGTAGCGTAATTCGGCGCCCAAAAAATTTGAATCCGCGGAACGATTCGCCTAACCAAGTCTTGACACAACGGCCACGACACGAATAATCTCGAACGTTAAAAAAACGGCGCCGGCAAAAGGAGGCCCAAAGATTTCGCCGGTGTGCAAGACGTAGCGATAATCAAAACAATTATCGATCGGCGTTAAATTACCAACTAATAAAACGCTCCGCGGTCGGGCATCCGCCGTTGCAGATTCGTTCGGGCAAAATTTCAATTATTTTTAAATAAAATTTCAATTATTGTATTTATAGCCGCGTTATTAAATTAAAATTGTAAAATCACGATTTTTTCCAACCATGGAACGTAAATGGGAAAACGATTTGTTTTTCCCGTGTTAATCACAACGACTGCGGGCAGGCGAAATAAAATTCCGATTGATTTGATAAAAATGTTTTGTCAAAAAAAATACATGACGTAATTTTGTTTTGTCTTTTAAGCAGGCAAACAAATCAGAAACCAAAACGAATCCATGCTATCGTTAAACACATTCAAAAGCTGGTTCGGCGCGGAAGACAAAATCACGTCGAACAAAGAGATTTCCAAAGTCAAAACCGAAGAAGCCCAAGACCTATCCACCGAATACGAACTCATCGGGCAGCTGGCGGCGCTTCACAACGCCGCCTTGGTTTCGGAAACCGACCTTGCGGGCAACATCATTTTTGCAAACGATACTTTTTGCGCCATTTCCAAATACAGCCGTGCGGAACTTATCGGCCGCAACCACCGAATATTAAAGTCGGGTAAACAAGCGGACGAAATATTCGTCGAATTGTGGGAGACAATATCGGCGGGCAAATTTTGGAAAGGGGAAATTTGCAACCGCGCCAAAGACGGCACGTACTATTGGGTGGCGGCTACGATAACCCCCGTTCTCGGCGTCGACGGCAAACCCATAAAATATGTAGGGGTTCGCTTTGACATTACGCACGAACGCGAGCTCAAAGAAGAGCTTCAACTGCACATCGAAGAACTTAAAGCCACCGAGGAAGAACTTCGCACCATCAACGACGAACTTCACGAAACCAACCGTCATATTCGCGCCCTTCAAATCGAACTGCAATGCCGCATGGACGCGGTAAACAACGCCAACATTGTTTCCGAAACCGACCTTTTGGGTAACATTACCTTTGTCAACGACAAATTTTGTGAAATTTCGGGTTATTCGGCCGATGAATTGTTGGGTAAAAACCACCGTATCCTAAAATCGGGACACCAACCCGACGAAATATTCGTCGAGTTGTGGGAAACGATAAGCGCGGGAAAATTTTGGCAGGGACTAGTCAAAAACAAGAAAAAAGACGGGGGGTATTATTGGGTTCGTGCGACGGTTACTCCGATACTGGGCTCGGACGGCAAACCCGCGAAATATATATCCGTTCGCACGGACGTCACCGAGCAAATCGAACTCGAAGAAAACCTTGCCGAAAGTATAAAAAGCCAAATTAAGCTCAACGCCGAACTTGCCGCCGCCAAAGAACTTCTCGAAGAGGCGATGGATGAAACCCAAAACGAAATCAAAGACTCGATTGTTTACGCCGAACGCATCCAATACGCCCTGCTTCCCACCCCCGAAACGTTTGCGCAACGCTTGCCCGAAGGTTACGAATGTTTTGTTATTTTTATGCCCAAAGACCGGGTGGGCGGCGATTTTTATTGGGTCGGCAATTGGAAAAATAAAACCATTGTTGCCGTGGGAGACGGTACGGGCCACGGCGTCCCGGGCGCGTTTATGTCCATCGTCGGCATTGGCGCATTAACTAAAATCGTCGAAGACCGGGGAATTATCGAACCGAGTTCGATATTGGAAATACTGGACGAGGAAGTGCGTCGAGGCCTGAATCAAACGGGTCAAGCCGACGACATTCAAGATTCCTTGGAAGCAACCGTTTGCTGCCTTCAACCGGGCAAAGGCAACGTATCCTTGGCCTCGGCCATGCGCCAAGCGATTCACATACACAATGGAGAACTCGTCGAAATAGCGGGAGATAGAAGACCCGTCGGCGGAACTCTTTACGGCGAAGGAGAATTTACCACCAAACAAATCAATCTACAACCGGGCGACTGTCTTTATTTGTTTTCCGACGGTTTCTTCAGCCAATTGGGCGGCGAAGACAAAGTCGCTAAAACCATGGGCAGAAAACGATTTAAGGATATTCTTTCGGCGAGCGCCGGCCTTGATATGAACGCCCAAAAAAACGCCCTGCTTCAACATCTCGGCGATTGGAAGGGAGAAATAAGAAAACAAACCGACGACGTCGTTATCGTCGGTCTGAAATACAAAGGCTAAACGTATGATGGCGATGCGCAAGCGTCGCCATCAACTCATTTTCAACAAACGTCCGGAAAAGCCGTGTATCGTCCCATGACCGCCCGACAAAACCGCCACCACTCTTCCATACAGCCGATGGACGTTTACCGTTTGGGCAACGACGGATAAAAATTTAGTAGTGTAAACGGGATCGGCGAGCAATCCGCGGCTTCTTGCATGCACAATCGTCGCGTTTAAATCCACATGGGCAACCCGTCCAAACGCGGAAGGCGCCGGCAACAAAAAATAATCTTCTCCTGCAACGGGCAAAGTAAAAACCTCCTCAAGCTTTTCAATCATGTGCGCGTAAAACGTTCGAATCGTTTGAACGAACTCATGCGCATCGCCGGCAATTAAAACGACAAACGTTTTTACGGAACTCTGCAAATATTTGAGGGCAAGAATCGTTGAGGCGGCGGTAGTTCCCGAACCTGAATCCAAAAACAAAAATTCGCATTCGGGCAAATCGAGCGCAAGCGAAGCCGCACCGGCAACAGCGACCGGCGTCTTGGCGCCTTCGGGAACGACAAAAACTCGTTCGCCTTTTGCACGCCGTTCCTCGGCATACGTTAATGCAAGCTCATAAACGTTTTCGGACTTGGGGACGCGTACGATTCGGTTTTCGGGTAAAAAAAGCTTGGTAAGAAAGGCGTTTCCGACCCACGGCCCCGAACCGTGCAAAAATGCAATCGGTTCCACTCCTACCTCCAACAATCGCGCACACAATGCGGGAACGTTGTTGGAATAAAAACTGCCTACAACCACCGCCGCGTCAAAACCGGACAAGAAAGGAATCAACGAAAGATATTTTCGTGTTTTGGAACCCGCCCAGCCCAACTCGTCGTCGCGTTTAAGGAAAAAATCGACGTTGATTCGACGGGTAAAGTCCAAAGAATGTACACGAGAAGAGGGATACCCGCCCACCCAACGGACCAACTTTTCTCTTCGTCGATTCACTCGCCCAAGGAATCCACCAATTCGTCGCCCTCGTTGCCCAAACCAAAAACGTCCTCAAAAAAAAGATACAACATGATGTTCGTAACGGGAATGGAAACCAAAAGTCCTACGCCCAAACAAATCAAGCCCAGCATATCTATCAAAAGCACCAACAAAAGCAGTAGCCATACGTCAAACCACTGACGATGCACAAATTTTCGACTTGCTTTCAAAGCTTCCCAACCCGACATATTGTAAAAAACAATGAAAAAATTGGCCATAAAATAGGCGACGGATAAATAAATGCCCGGAACGACCAAAAAGACGAGTCCCAACAAAGTTAAAGCGCTTCCGATAAGCGAAGCAACCACCAAGGGGGTAAGAAAATTGAAACCACGAAAAAAGTCGTTAAAAGTTACGGACTGCCCATTGCGGATTTTATACACCGCAAAAAAATAGCCCACCGAAAGAGGAGGGGTAATCACCACCGAGACCAGCGGTCCGACAACGGGTACGACAAGATTAAGCAGTGCCTGCACAGCCAAGTTAACAAAGGTAAAGAGAACAAACAGCCCGGATTCCGCTTTGAATATTTCAAAAGCATTGTTGAAATAGTCGCCAATTCTCAAACGGTACCCCGTTTGTTGAATTTGCGCCAATCGACGCTCAACAACTTCCATCGTCAATCAAAATCTTTGTGAATTATTTTTCTTTTAGGTTTCCAGCGTTTAGGCTTGCCCGCGGCGGCAATGGCTTTGTCCCACTCGGTATCGTGGTCGATGATGTTGCCGTCGTCGTCGTAAAGACGATGAGCGGAATAATCGGATAAATCCCAACGGAAAGCGGATTCATCGTCGTCGCGTTTAAGGTTAAACCTAATCACCGCCTCTCCTTTTTTGTTGATACAAAACAATTCCCGACCCTGCTTAACCTTGGCTATTCCTCCGGTAAAAGGTTCGGCAAAATCGTATTGGAAATCAATCAAAACCGTACCGTCGACATGAAGAAATCCCCATTTACCCAGATATTCGGCGCCCACACATTCCTCCGAATACCTTAGCATATTATCGTACCGAAATTCAATAACAACGTTTCCGTTTTTGTCAATCAAGCCCCACCCCAATTCCTCAATAGCGGCGGGGGCATACCCCTCGTAGAAGTTGAGTGCGTTGTAAAAACGGGGTTCGATAACGAAATTTCCTTCTACATCGATATAACCGAATTTACCTTCATATTTTACAGCCGCAACGCCGTCGCAAAAGTCAAGGGCCTTGGAAAACTTTGGCGGAATGACCGGCCGGAGATTTTCGTCTATAAAGCCGTATAAATTGCCTTGTTTTACCAACTTTCTTCCATAAAAATATCGGGAAGTAAAGCCGGGTTCGTTGAAAGATTCGCTTATTCGGCGACCGTCGAGGTCGATGTATTCCTGTATTCCCTTTCTAGAAACAAAAGCCCTTCCGTTACGAAAAGCATCTACGGAGTCGTATATCGTAGGAATGACCAAATTGCCGTTGCGGTCGATGCATCCCCAAAATTTTCCCAACTTTACCGCGGCCCGCCCTTCGCTAAAAGACATGGCACGGTCGTAGATAAACTCGCAAATTTCGCGTCCGTTTTCATCCACAAAGCCGTACTTCCATTGTTTACGAGCAACGGCGATTCCTTCGCTTAGGTCTTCCATTCCTTCGTAAACAATCGGAACGACGATGTTTCCCGCCGCGTCCGCCATACCGTATTTAAGGCCTTTTCTTACACGCGCCCGCCCGTCTTTCATGGGTTTTACCTCTTGGTATTCGGCCGGCAAGATCCAACGGTCGGCTTCATCCACCATACCGTATGATCTGCCTACCTGCACCACGGCGTAGCCATTGATATACGGGCCTCGCCAATCGTAGTCTGCGCTCATCGAATGCAAATTTCGATATAAAATTCCAAAACCGCATCCCACAAGCCGTGGGAAAACTAAATCAACAAAATACTTCAATGGGAACGCCTATATAATAGGCGTTCCCATTGAAGTGAAGGAAGGCTATTCATTGACCACGAACTTGACGACGTAACGTCGGCGACGCATTTCCAAATGCGCCATGTACATCCCTTTGGACAATCCCGTTACCTCCCATTCGTAGGTATTCTTACCGATTGTCGCTTCCATGCCTGATTTTTCGGCGATGGGCCGACCGTGTATGTCGAATATACGAATAACTACGGGCGACGGAATAGAGGCGTAAAGATCGAAGTTCAACACGGCGCCCGACTTGACGGGGTTCGGATATACCTTGCACTCGTCGTAAGTGGCTACCACCGCAAGGACTTCGGCCAAATTACTGTAACCAACGGAGCCGTCGAAATCCACATACCTTACACGATATATGTTGGGCCTATCGGTATAAAGTATACTGTCGGTATAGTTAAACCTTGTAAAGGACTCATGACCAAACACATTAAGGGTGGCCCAAGATTGGTCGGGCATGAGTTTTTCAAACGACGCGAAGGCAAACACACCGTCGATTTGCCAATCCAACAAAGCGCTCACACCGTCGGGCAAAAGTTCCGCAGTCAAACGATTGGATCGTATCGATAAAGGAACATCGCAGGGCATGTTCGGCACCCATTCCTGACCGGTTTTGGGACACAAACTCGGCCCGGACATGGTGAGCGTAACGTTGTATTGACCACGGGTAGCCAAATGGTGGGGCGTGGTGATTTCGGAAAACAGATGCGAAGGATTGTTGGCCGTCGATGTGGCGCCCATGTCGTCGAAATCCCAAAACGCGGTACGTCCGCCGACGGCGCCGATGGTCGGATAACCCGCATGAACTTGGAACTCCGTCCATTCAGGCCCTTGAGCTTCCACGTCCACCAAAAGCATCCAACGCGTGGCGAATATGCCGTCCGTTTCGAAGATTAACCCGCTATCGAAATTACCACCCGACGGATAAGGCGGAATGATCGCTTTTGCCAACACCCACGGTCCGCCCGTCGTATAATATAAACGCAACAATTTGGGTGAACGACCGGGATTCACACTATTGTTCGTGTACGTTATACGATAAACGGACTTAGGCTGTAAATAACGCCATTGCACCCATTGGGTTCCGGCCGTAGCGCCGTTGCCGTACCAAGCCGCATTGTTTACGCCGTCGATGAGGTTGGCGAAGTTCGGTGTTCCCGACCTACCGGATTGGAAGGAGACCTGACTAATCCCGGGTGGCAATCCCGTCGTTCCAAGGTTGGTGATTTCCACGCCCAAGCTCGGGGTGTTGCGGTTGGTAATTATCGTCGTATTAACAAAAGTAGCGGGAATGTTGGGGTAACATCCGGGAATGTAGGTAAATGTAGGATTTAGGCTACCCAACACTTGCGCCACTACGGGGTAACGAGTGCTGCCGGGAGCGCACACGGCTTTGAACCAATAGACCCGCGTCTCGTAAAGCGGCGGGGTTACATAGGTGATACCGGTATGCAAAAGCGTACCTCCCGTCGAAGCATCGTACCATTCGACAACCGTATTGGCCGTCAGCGGACAAACGTCGCCTTGGCAAACGGGAACTGCGCTACCGGATGCCAAGGTGGTGTAATCGCGCACCGCTTCGGAAAATCCATCGTATGGACCGCCAACCCAGATATTTTCATAACACGTGCCCAATTGCGTCCTTGCCTGTGTGCCGTCATAGGGACCGCCGGTAAAAAAGTCGGGCAAACAGTTCGGATAAACTCCAAGCTCCGCAAAACCGTCGTACGGACCGCCGACCCATATGTTCTCGGTGCAAACCGTGATTTGCTTGTCGTAGTCCGTACCGTCGTAGGGACCGCCGGTGAAAAAGTCGGGCAAACAGTTCGGGAACACTCCCGATTCCGCAAAACCATCGTATGGACCGCCGACAAAGATGTTGGGGGGCAAGGGACAATTATAAACCGCAGCATCGCCGTGGCCGTCGTAAGGCCCCCCCGACCACATCGTCGTTACTATGCATTGATTACGAACCACCACAGTATCCGTGCCGTCGTATGGACCGCCGGTAAAGATATCGGGGAAGCAATCGGGGAAAACGCCGCTTGAAGCAAAACCGTCGTATGGCCCTCCTAACCAAATGTTCTCGATACACGTCGAAACTTGCTTTTTCGTATCCGTGCCGTCATACGGACCGCCCGTGAAAATATCAGGCAGGCAAAGCGCAGGCGCGAAGCCATCGGCAAAGCCGTCATACGGACCACCCACCCAAATGTTCTCGGTACACGTCGAAACTTGTTTCTTCAAATCGACCCCATCGTAAGGGCCACCGGTAAAGATGTCCGGCGAACAGTCGGGATAAACTCCACTTATGGAAAAACCGTCGTATGGGCCACCACCATAAATAAACGCCGGAAATACTTTGAAAGTATCGCAATACGTTTCGATACAAATTCCATTGTATACCGTCAGGCATATTGTCTTGGTTCCCGGCGTATTGTAAGTTACGGGCGGGGGATTCTGAGCAAAACTATTGAGCATACTCGAACCACATACGCCCGGAGCGGCACAGAAATTCCATTGATAGTTGGATGAGGCAATGGTATTGGTGGAAAGATTGACAAGTGTTATTGGTTCACCCGCTATGACGGTATCAGGGACGTTGAATAAAGGGGTAGGACGAGTAAAAACGCTTAACGTTCGGTAGAAGGTGTCGCATAAAGTTGTATCGCCTAAATCACGACAGGCCGACAACCTAACCAGATATGTTCCGGGCGAGGGGTACATGTAAATAGGATTTGGGTCGGTAGATGTTGAGTTGTTGCCAAAATCCCAATGATAAGTCATATCGGAACCCGTAGTGGAATAATTCGTGAAAATCACCGGTTCGTCTACACATGCGGCGACAAAGTTAAAGTTTGCCTGCGGACGCTCGGGATTGAGAGGGTTGCATGCCGTATCCACCGAAGGACTTATGGTCACTTTATATTGAATTGTTCCCGAAGCGAATTGCGGTAATACAGAATGTATCCAATATGTTCCAGGCAATCGACATTTAAGGTTAAGAATAATAAACGCGCCTTCGGTTACACAGTTGTCGAAGGTCATAGCGTTACAATCCCCCATCGCCACCCGATAACGTATCTGATCGGGCGTGGTGGTCGTGTATTCCGTCAATTCGATATCGATATCAACGGTATCTTGAACATTAACGTTGATTTTCACCCACTGCGACTTAATGCCAATGGGCGTACCCAAACATTGCATGTTCGAACCGTCTTCACCCGGAGATTCACCAATGCCATGACAATCTACGTTCAGAGTTTCAGTAAAAGTTCCCGACGTAGTGTCAATGTTAATTTCTCCGGGATACACACACATATCGCCGTAGTTGGGCACAAGCCAAATTCTAGGGACAACGGTAGCGGTAGGATTGGTACATCCCGTGAACATGATATAGTATCTCCCCGGCTCCAAGCATCCTCGCCCCCAATACGTATAGCCTAAATTGGGGTGACTGGCGTGAGTTCCCGTTAACGTAACCCTTACCAACCCACTACTCGTCGAGTCGCCCGGCACGACTTGCTTAAATAAATAGACGTCATTGTTGTTGAACGTAGGCGATCCGTTGTTATCAAACTGCAAGAATATGGAGCCGCTGTGCTCGGCCTCGAAAGTATACCATATCGTCCGTGTGCCGCATGTATTTTGATCGGGCGGATCCATCGTAGCGCAAGTTAAGTTGCCGGGGCAACCGACAAACGTGCCCGTTGCCAATGTATCCGACGTATAAGGCGGATAACAGGTCGGGGTTGTCGCCGAAGTGATGACATTGGCTTCGGAATAGTGGTTGTATAAAACGGTAAACGGAGG
>CALAJH010000030.1 GCA_937922655.1 uncultured Bacteroidia bacterium | reverse complement strand
CACTTACCCCCGTGGAGTTGCAAAGTTACCTATTTTGAAATCCATTCACAACGCGACGGGTAACTGCACGCGAGCGACGGGGGTTGCAAAGTTACCTATTTTGAAATCCATTCACAACCGTTCAACTCGGGATAGAGATGGAGTTGGAGTTGCAAAGTTACCTATTTTGAAATCCATTCACAACTGACCACCGTTCGATTTTGCGCTTTTCCGCGTTGCAAAGTTACCTATTTTGAAATCCATTCACAACTTGTCGTAAACGAGGTCGAAAAGCACTTCTGTTGCAAAGTTACCTATTTTGAAATCCATTCACAACTAATTTTTAAACAACAAATTTTGGTAGTATACCAGAGGTAATGATAAAAAAATATCCGAAAGCACGATATTTATATGATGAATCTTTCGACATGCCCGGCCCGAAGAAGCCGCAATATCGTACGGAGAACGAAACACAAAACCATGTTTTTTGGGTAAAAATTGTCGGAGCCGATTCGCCCAAAATCCGACCCATAAAGTCGTCGAAACCGAAGTTCACATCCTTGCCAAACGCATGCGCAAAGAACGGATTTCGCTTCGCGCCGGTTGCCGCGTCCTCGATGTAAGTTTGACCCGGCTCGTAGGGTTTTTGTCCAGTTGGTATAAAAGCGTTCCACATTGTTTGGGATGTAAAGAGCACAAACAACTCAAAAAAGAGGATTTAATCTTTGAGTTGGAGAACTTTGTGTGTTTGTAGGACGTCAAAAGAACAGAAACCGGATTCGAATAGTATTATGCCGTCAAACAAGCCGATTACCGGCCTTCGCCGTCGGAGACCGAAGCACCGAAACGTTTTAAAAATCGTGGAATCAAATTCCAACGCATCTCAAAAAAATTCCCTTTTTTATACCGATTTATACGAGGTTTACAAAAAAGTTGTTCCCAATAAAGACGTGCGTCACCCTCAATATCAAAGAAGCCGGACCCACCACGTCGAACGTTTGAACGGCGCGTTACGCTCCAAAATATCACGTTTGGTTGAAAAAAGTTATTTCTTTGCCGAATCCATCGACGCATTCATTGCTTCCGGCGGTTTGGCCGTTTATCACTACAACCTATCATTTTAACACTACCCGCCCACTTTCCCAAAATAGAAATACTTCGCTCGCACACACTTCATCCGCCAATAAGTTAATGTCTATTGGATATTACTCATCGCCTCAATCCGACAAATAAATATTATACTGTTCTTTATGTGTCGAATACTTCTCATCATCGACATAAGCTTGACAATGTTTGCCGTGAACGTCTAAATTAACAACAATTTTATATCCTATTTTCTTGCTCAGAAAAAATCGACCGACTTTCATCCATACTCATCGCTATTATTTAACCGAAAAAGTCGAATAACGATAAAGCATGTTTTAACTCAGGCTTGACAAATAAAATTGAAAAATTTGGCGTATTGCCTAAACTTTGTTATTATAACACGAAAAACTTATTCAACGGATTTCAAAGCAAAAATCGTAAGGAAACATTCTTCTATCGAATCCGATTTTGTAATTGTATTACATCAAATTACCATTTCACGTGTTTCTTAAACAGTATTTCAATTTGAACTTCGACAATTAAAACTCGATAACTACACCGCCTCAGTTCGAAATATTCGAAATAGGATCACGACTTTGCCATTATTCCACTCAAAATTTATTCCCCCAATGCCGACACGGTAAATGTTCATTCTCGTTGGTAAATGACATTTCCCAGTAAAATCTGCCGTTAATTAGACTTTTTTGATGCCGGTCATCAAAAACATTACTAAATTTTGTTTGTCTATCACAAAAATATTATAAAATCCATTATTTATGTGTATAAATTGGATTAAACAATATTTAATGCAATTATCATACTCTTTCCGACCCAAAAATTGTATGACAACGCAGTATGATATATTTTTGCCTCGTTTACCGACCATGCTATGCAAAGAGAAAACGATATCGAAACTTGGATTGAAGCCGGGCGCAATTACGAAAAGTGGAGCAGTGTAGATGAGAAAACCGACGTTTACAAGGATACGGCCAAAATACCGCATCTCGACCCGTCGGCTAAAGAAAACACACGGCTGGAGTTGACGGGCCAACTGGCGGCGCTTCACAACGCGGCATTGGTTTCAGAAACCGACCTATTGGGAACGATCACCTTCGCCAACGACACTTTTTGCGCTATTTCAAAATATACGCGCGAAGAACTTATAGGTCAAAACCATCGAATACTCAAGTCCGGCAAGCAACCCGACCGCATTTTCGACGAGCTGTGGCGAACCATTTCGACGAGCAGGTTCTGGAGGGGAGACATCTGTAACCGAGCCAAAGACGGGACTTTGTATTGGGTGATGGCGACAATTACCCCCGTTTTGGGAGCCGACGGCAAGCCTATAAAATATATCGGCGTTCGCTTCGACATCACCGCCGAACGTACGCTAAAAGAAGAACTCAAAGTACGCATCGAGGAACTACGCGCAACGGAAGAAGAGCTTAAGGCCGTCAACGAAGAGCTCCAAGAAACAAACACCGAATTGGAATCGGCCAAGCACGAACTTTTCTTTCAAAAGCGCGAACTACTTTACCGAATGCAAGCCGTCAACAACGCCGTGCTCGTCTCCGAGACCAATCTTGCCGGCGACATCACCTTCGCCAACGACGCCTTTTGCCGAATTTCCGGATACGGCATCGACGAACTCATCGGCCAAAACCACCGCATCCTCAAATCCCATCATCAGCCCGACGAGATGTTCATAGAGCTGTGGCAAACCATTTCCACGGGAAAAACTTGGAACGGAAACATCAAAAACAAAAAGAAAAACAATGAATTTTATTGGGTTCGAACTTCCATTACCCCCGTCTTAGGCCCCGACAGAAAACCAACCAAATACATTTCCATTCGTACGGACGTCACCAAACAAGTCAACCAAGAAGAAGAGCTGAAAAAACTACTGGCGGAACAAAAACAGCTCAATGCCGAACTCAACGCCGCAAAAGAACTGATTGAACAAGCGTACGACCAAACGAAAAACGAACTCAAAGACTCCATCGTTTACGCCGAACGTATACAACTGGCGCTCATGCCCTCGGGAAACAAATTCTGCGCTCGCCTGCCTTCGGGTTACGAGGCTTTTGTGTTTTTCCTTGCTCGAGACAGGGTCGGCGGCGACTTTTATTGGATTGGAGGAAAAGGTACGAAAACCGTCGTAGCCGTCGGTGACGGCACGGGCCACGGCGTACCGGGAGCATTCATGTCCATTCTGGGCATCGGTGCATTGAACAAGGTCGTTGAAGACGGCGGAATCATCCCGCCCTCGAAAATTCTGGACGGCGTGGATGAAGAAATCAAACGCGGACTCCGGCAAACGGGCGACAGTACCGACATCCAAGACTCATTGGAAATGTCGATTTGCACCATCGGCGAGGATGGCACGGTAAAACTCGGCTCCGCCATGCGCTTCGTCCTTCGTTATTCCCGCGGCACGCTCGAAGAAATAAGCGGCGACCGACGTCCCGTTGGCGGAACGCTTCACGGCGATACGCCTTTTACCGAAAAACAAATTCAACTTCTCCCGGGCGACATACTTTACATGTTCTCCGACGGCTATTTCAGCCAACTGGGCGGTCATGAAGAAAGACCGCGCATCTACGGCAGAAAACGATTCAAAGAACTGCTCTTACACATCGCCGAACTCGACATGAAATCTCAACGTTCACACCTCGAAGACGATTGGTTCAAATGGAAGGGAGAAATCCGCCGTCAAACCGACGATATTGTCGTCGTAGGCATTCATTACACGGGAAACAATCAGCCAAGATTATAAAGTCCCGGCCAAGCCCGTGCCCGCCCTTTTCGGGATTGTGAACGAAGGTGAGGGGTTTGTGGAAAGTAAACGCCGGTTTTCAACCCGCACAATGATGGTTTGTGCAAACTCGGGTTTTGTTTGTCGAAAAGCCCCCTTGCCCGTAAGCCTAACTTTGTATCGTAAAACGAAAAACAATGTTGGCAGTAAAACAATCGGTCGGCCGATGGGACGCGGCGGCGCTAGCGGGCAAGTGGTTGGGAATGCGGGATATAACCCCGACGTCGAATCAAGCCCTTTGGGACGGAATAAACCATTACGCGGCGGGCCGTTACGCCGAGGCGTACGCCGCCTTCGACAAGGCCGTGAATACGGACAAAACCGCCGCAACGGCCTACGCATGGCGTGCCCGGGCCGTATACCGACTGCGACCTTACGATTTTTCAGCGGTGATGGAAGATTGTCGCCGGGCCATCGCCCTCGACCCCGGCAACGCCATGGCTTATTTCACCCGCGCGATGATGTTCACGCTTCAAGCCCGATATTCGGAAGCGCTGCCCGATTTTGACAAAGCCGTAAACAAAAAAGAAATGGCGGCGGCCGCCCACAACAACCGAGGACTCGTTCATTTTTATCTCAACAACACCGACGCGGCAAGAAAAGACTTCAACCGCGCGATAGACCTCGAACCGGGTTACGTTTTCGCATATTTTAACCGAGGAGTGTTGAACGCCCGCGAAAACCGACTCGAAGAAGCGCTTCAAGACTTCAACACCGTTCTGGACTTTACGCCCGACGACGCCGACGCCCTCAACAACCGAGGGGTGGTGCGTCGTCGTATGGGCGGCAACTCCGGCGCCGAATCCGACTACCTTGCCGCCGTACGCATCGCTCCCAACGACCCCGTCGCCCATTACAACTTGGGCAACCTCTATTTTTTGTTAGGCGATTGTGCAAGGGCCGAAGCGGAGTATAGAAAAGTCTTGGCGCTGCGGCCCGATTACACCGCCGCCGCCGACGCCCTTCAACGCATTCTCCAAACCCAACGTTAGTTTTCGTATCTTTGCCCTCAAATGGCTTACAAACCCAACGACCATTACGCCCAAAAAGCTCGAAAGGAAAATTACGCGGCCAGAAGCGTCTACAAACTTCAAGAAATAGACACAAAATACAAACTGTTTCGCAGAGGAGACAACGTATTGGATTTGGGTGCGGCTCCGGGTTCTTGGTCGCAATACGCCTCTTCGGCCGTCGGTCCCGACGGAAAAGTCTTGGGAATAGACCTTACGCCCGTGGCGTCGTCCGCTTCCAACGTCTATTTCGCCGAACAAGATATTTTTACCGCCGATTGGCAGGCGCTGTTCGCGGCGGCAGGGATGCGGCCCCCGGTGGACGTGGTCGTTTCCGACATGGCGCCCAATACAACGGGAATATCCATTACCGACCATGCACGGTCGTTGGCGTTGTGCGAGGCGGCGCTGGATGTGGCCAAAGCCCACCTCAAAAACGGCGGATGTTTCGTTTGCAAACTTTTCGACGGCGAAGACGCTCCCGCTTTTCGCAACGGACTCAAAAAAATATTCAAAACCGTAAACGCCCTTCGCCCGCAAGCCGTTCGTAAGGAAAGCAGGGAATTCTATTTGATAGCCCAAGGCTATGTCCCCAACTGAAACGCTTTATCCCGTTATGGAGCATTTCTATACCCTTCAGGGCGAAGGACGTTGGACGGGTACGGCCGCCTATTTCGTACGCTTGGGCGGTTGCGACGTCGGCTGTGTATGGTGCGACGTAAAAGCGTCTTGGCCCGCCGACGCTCATCCCAAAATGTCCGTTCATGAAATTGTCAAAGTCATAAAAAATTCCACCCCCAACAACGAATACCGCAACAACGACAACATCGTCGTGGTTACGGGTGGAGAACCGACCATGCACAATCTCAACCCGCTCACCGACGCATTAACCGCCGAGGGATTCCGCACGCATATCGAAACCTCGGGCGTTTGGCCGCTGACCGGCCGTTGGAATTGGGTTTGTTTTTCCCCTAAAAAATTCAAATCCCCCCACGAATCAATATACTTTTGCGCCAACGAATTAAAAGTCGTCGTTTTCCACCCGTCGGATATTGCGTGGGCCGAAAGCCATGCGCAACGTTGCCGCCCCGAAACGCAACTTTACCTTCAACCCGAATGGTCGCGCCACGACGAATCCGCCCGTTTGATAATCGACTACGTAAAAAAAAACCCGAAATGGCGTTTGAGCCTGCAAACGCACAAATTTGTCGGCATCCCTTAAAAAAGGCCGTTTAATCCTTACGTACGTTTTGGAAGAATAAAAACAACAAAAAACGGGCATGGATTACCTTGCAACAAGCCAATTGTCCGGTCTTTGCCGTCGGAAATCGAAACGCCAAAACTTTTACAAAATGGTGGAATCGAATTTGAATTTCAATTTTTTGGGTCTAAAATTGTGTTGCCAATTTATTCGAAACTTGCAAGACCATCGTTCAGGGGAACGTCCGAAACATCCATACTCCCCAAAAGCAAACCCGACGCGTCAAGCGTTTTAACCGTACGTTGCATTCGAAAGTCTTGCGCCAAGTTAAAAAAAACTACGACTTCGAAACGTTCGCCAACTCGGATTCGTTTTTATCGATACAACTTATCCTTATCGGTTTAGTGCTACCGCTTATTTATTCCGACGTATATCCGGTTCCATTGCCCGAAAACCATCGCTTTCCGATGCGAAAATACGCCCTCTTACGCGAACAGCTGATGTATGAAGGCGTTGCGGACGAAAACGACTTCATACTCGCCCAACCCGCGTCGCGCGAACTGATACTTGCCGCTCACACCCCCGAATATTGGGATAAAGTTTGCACGCTTGCCCTCTCGCCACAAGAAGAGCGACGCTTGGGATTTCCGCAATCACCCGAACTTGTCGTCCGATCGCGTGCCTCGGTCGGCGGAACGTGGCAGGCCTCGATTTTTGCGTTAAAAAACGGATTGGCCGTTACTTTGGCGGGCGGAACCCACCACGCCTTTGCCGACCGCGGCGAAGGTTTTTGTGTTTTCAACGATATCGGATGCACCGCAAAACACCTTTTGGCGACGGGAAAAGTAAACAAAGTTTTGGTCGTGGATTTGGACGTCCATCAAGGAAACGGAAACGCCGCCATCTTTGCCGACGAACCCCGCGTTTTCACCCTTTCTTTTCATTGCAAAGACAACTATCCGCTTAAAAAAGAACGTTCGTCGCTCGACGTGGAATTTCCCGCCTTTACCCGCGACAACGCCTATTTAACCACGCTTCAAGACGTTTTACCGCCGATTTTAACCACGTTCAACCCCGATTTGGTCTATTACATCGCCGGTATGGACGTAATGGACGGCGACCGACTCGGAAAATTTTCCCTTTCGCTCGAAGGCGTCAAACAAAGAGACAAATTCGTCATCCAATCCGTCCATCGTCGCAACAAACCGATGGTCGTCGTCATGGGCGGCGGCTACCCCCAAAACCTCAACGACCTCCTGCGGGCCTATGTCGAGGCCTATCGCTTCGCCGCAAGCCTGTATTACTAAACATTCAACGCACGCCGTCGGTTTGCGGAATTCCCTTACCCCCAAAAAAACGTCTCCGACTTTTCCTCGGGAACGTACGTCAAATGTTGTTTGACCATTATCTGGCGAGGGTAATGTTACCCGAACGCCAAAACTTTCGCAAATCCGAACTCAACACCCCTTCAAATTGGAATACGTATACCCCATCGGGGGAAAGTTGTCCACCGGACGTTTTTCCATCCCATACCTTCACGCCGTCGTGTTCCAATCGGCGTACCAACGTACCCCAACGGTCGTAAATCAATATTGTATATTCCTTGAATCCGCTGATTTTCGGCGCCCATACGTCGTTGACGCCGTCACCGTTGGGAGTAAAGATGTTGGGAGCGGTAACGAATTCACCGTCTTCGACCCTTATCGTTACGGACGTATCATGTTCGCAACCGACGAAAGTGCGCACGGTCAATTTTACCGTGTAGGTTCCCGAATCGGTGTACATCGGGGTTCGAGGCGGCAAATTACGCCCCGAATAGGTTTGTCCGTTGCCGAAATCCCATTCGTAGGTTTCTATGTCGCCGACGGAAGCGTCGGTAAAAACGGGGTAACGGTCTTCGGGCAGGTAAAGAATGGTTTTGGGAGTGGAAAAATTGGCCGTCGGAGAAGGAAAAACTTCGACCAACACGGGTTCGGAACGGGCGGTGTCGGGACAAACGTCGCTCGTGGCAATCACTCGATACCAATATCTTCCAACGGCTTTGTTCGATACGCGCAAGGTTTCGCCTTCGCCCGTTTCCGGCAAAAACACGCCGCTTTCGTAAACCGAAGACTCCCAGCCGCGTTTACCCGTACCTCCCGAGGCTACAATTTCAAAATTTCCCGGAGTACAAATAGGTTCGGGCGTGGACAAAGCCACCGTTCCCGCCGTTGGCGGCAAATCCACCCTTACCGCAACCGTTGCCGACGTGTCGGCAGCACAAACATTGGGCGGCAACGGACGGACGACGAGGCGATAATCGGCGGTTTGCGTAGGCGTAAGGTTCAACGTTGCCAAATCCCCACCGGGAATGTTCTCGAAATCGCCGCCGTTTATTGAACGTTGCCATTGATATGCCGAAAGCGGTACAATACCCTGTATGTAAGTGTCCAATACGACCGATTCGCCGATGCAAACCACGCTTTTGTCCACCGTTGCTTGAATAGGGGGTAGGGCTTGGGATACCTGCACCGTAACCGATGCCGTTACCGTATCGCAAGGCTGTTTTTGCGTAACGGCCCTAAATGTTGTGGACATTGTAACGGGCGGCGCGACAAACTCGGGCGAAGCGCTAGCCGGCAATGCCACCCACGTCGTTCCGTCGTCGGTCGATGATTCCCAACGCAGCACTTGCCCCGAATGGCCGGATATCGTCAACATGATGGATTCATTGCCCGTGGCGCAAACGACAGGAGGAAGGGCGGTGACGACGCCGGGCGCCGGCGGAGCAGCCACCGTGATATTGACAAAGTTGCTTGTTGCCGGAGGGTCGGTCGATACGATGCGAATCGAATATACGCCCGGCTCGAACGTTCCCGGAATCAAGCCCGGCACCGTACCGGAAGCGGCGATTGTCGGGTAGGGCGTGGGCGCCATCGCCGTAACGTAAATCGGCGGGTCGGAAAAATTGCCTTGTGCGTCCGAAATTTCGATGTGCAGACCGTTGCCCTCATTAAATTCCGCCGAAGCTTGATACGAAAGATTAAAGGCGCCGTTGGTCGTTGCGGACAAACAAACGGTATCGGGTTCGGGATTTAAGGCGGTAATCAAAAAGTCGGTTACGGTCAATTCGCACGTACCCGTAACGACGCATCGTCCGTTGGTGGCGGAATAAGTAAACGCATACGTACCCTCTTGATTGAATGCGCGTGTAAAAAGGTCGTAGGGATAAACCACGCCGTCGAGGACGGTAAGGCTTCCGGTGGAATCGCCGGTTTCGGTTTGAAGGGTGAAGTTCATTTCCCACGGCCCGCCGGCGCCCGTGGCGGTAAACGACAAGGTTACGGGCGCGCCGATTCCGGCGGGGTTGGGAGTGAATGCGCAAAAACTTGCCGCCGCTTCGACATGAACGTCAAACGAAACCTCGTCGCCGGCGCCACATGAGTTGCGCGGACGGAAAAAAACCGTCGCGTCCACGGGTACGGGGGTGTTGGCCCATGTGATTTCCGCAAATTGTCCGCCGTTTACGACCGTTCCCGCTCCCTGCGGTTCGATGCGCCACTCGTAGATTTGAGCCTCCGTCGCCGACAAATAATACACCGATTGACCGGCGCAAACGGTGTCTTCGCCGACGGAAATCGGCAGCGTCGTGGGCGGACCGGGCTGAACGTTTACCGTCAAACCCGAAACAATCGGCCCGCCGCACGCGTTGGAAAGCGATATTTGTACGAAACCGTTGCCGGGGGTATCCCATTGCACCGAAATTTGGTTCGTTCCCGCGCCGGCGGTAACGTTGCCGCCGGAAACCGTCCATGTATAGGTCGTGTTTTCTTGAGCCACAACGGAATAAACGGCGGTTTGACCCGCACACACGGCGTTGGGGCCGGTAATTTGAGGGGAATTGGGAGCGGCGGGCAAAATTGTAACCTGAACTTCGTCGCTCACCGAACCGCACGCATAATCGTAACGCACCCGTACCGTCGCCGTTGTTCCGTTTATCCATTGAACGGAGGCGGACGTGCCTTGCGGCGTCAAAACGCCGGCCTCGTTCGGGACCAATTCCCATGTAACCGTCCCCCCCGGGGTCATTGCCACCGCATTCGTTATCGTGTAAATCGCCCCCAACGCACCGGGACATACCGAAGTCGGACCGTCCAATTCGGGAGTGGTCAAGGCTTGGGACAAAACAACGATGTCGGCACCGTTGTCGGGAAAATTGTTGTTGGTATTGGGGTTGTTGGAAACGACGCGAATGCGGTAACCCACGCCGGGCGCAGCGTTGTTCGGAATGGAAACGGTCATTTGCCCCGAATAAACGCTGTCTTGGGGATTTCCTCCGAAACCCGGCGCGTCGGTAACGCCCAAGACCGTCGGATTGGAAAAATCGCCGTCGGCGTCGGAAAGTTGGACGGTAAAGGCGTCGTTGGCTCCGAAAATATCTCCGCCCGAAACAATGCCGGTGAAATTGACGGTCATTTGCGCTCCGGGACACACGGGCGACGGTAAAGGGCAGGTATAGACGCCGGGTTCCGCCGGGACGCCTCCCGTACCCGGTTGTTCATAAACACCCCGAACGCGAATGTCGTCCAAACTTAACGGAGGGTCGTTTCCACCCGGACCGGTGCGCCAACTGAATCGCAAACGCAAATTCGGTTGGTTGTCGAAGTTGTAAGCGGCTCCATTATGGGTAAACGACGCTTCGGTCCAGTTGTTTACATTGACGTATTCGGCGGGATTGAGGGGCTGCCATGTGGTTCCGCCATTGACGCTGTATTCGGCCCAGCCGGCGGATTGCGGCGCGCCGCCGCCGCCGCGAGACAAATACCAATAGCTCACGGTTACCCCCGTGATGTTCGTCGTGTTGATAACGGGCGTGGTTATGCTGCTGACCGCGCCGCCTCCCGGCGCCTCGAAAGTGGCTTGTGGGCAGATGGCCGCCAAAATCGTGGCGTTAATGTGAAGATAATAACTTGTCAGCCCGCCCGCATGGTTGGTAATCGGCGTTTGATCGGGCGTATTGGAAATTCCTAAGAAATTGCAAATGTAAGCGTTATTCACTATCCACACGTTGGCACCGACGGAACCGTTGGTCCAACCGCCGGCGCCGGTAAGCGAGCCGATGGTTGTGTTGCCGGAGCCAAGGGGCGCGGGTTCAAAGTTTTCGTAAAAAACAAGGGAATCCACCGTCGTAGGAGGCGTGCCGCCACCGCCAACGAAGTTGCACTCACAATTGGCAACCGTAATCGTCTGTTCGGTAAAAGCGGGGTTGTTGCCGGGGCTGTTTATGGTCAAGCGCACGGTATAAGTCCCTTCGCCGTTAAACGATACTTGGGGATTAGGGGAATTGGCGTTGGTGGCGTTGAGGAATGTAACGGTATTGGGAACGAACGTCCACTGGGGTGTGTAAGCGGCCGGGAAATTGGTTTGGTTGGTCAGCGTAACGACGGTGGGCGCGCCGGCGATGGGAGGCGGGTTGGTCGAGCAGATTTGAGAAAAATCGGCATAAAACGCCGGTTCGGGAGTACATGCAACGACATTTACGGGAACGCTTACGGTGCCGACCGCTCCGTTACACGCCGTCACGCGTAAAGTAACCGTTTGATTTCCAGGGTTGGCGAAACGCACGCGCACGACCTGGTCGCTTGCCGACGTTCCGCCGACGAAGCTCGCGCCCGCGGGCAGGAGCCATTCCACCGAAAAGGTTTCGGGAATGTAATTGTTTGAAGCGTTGCCGAAAGTTACGGTTTGATTGACGCACGCTTGGGACAAATCGGAAACGGCCAGCGGCTCGAAGGGTAGAGCTTCAATTACGAGATTGTCGACGTTGAAGGCCGTGCCGTGGGTGTATTGTTGAGACGACATATTGGAAATATTGTCGTTACGCCATCGAAAAGCCAAGCGAAGGTTGGGATTGTTGGCGCATTCGGCGGGCAAAAACACGCCGGCGTACATCCACGGTTGGCACGTGATTTCGGGACGTTGTCGGATGGCGGGGAAAAAGGTGTTGTTTTGGATGTCGGCAATCAACACTTTCCACGTGGCGCCACCGTCGGGACTGTATAAAACCGAACGGTCGGTAAGCGGCGACGGGTCGATGCCCCCCGTCGAATCGCCGCCGACGTAAACCAAAAAGCTTAGGCGCAGTTTGCAATGGCCCGTGGTATTGATGTTGGCGTTGTAGTAAACGAATTGATCGGATGCGGAAAGATAAGGAAAGTTGTCGTTGGGATTGTGGGGACCGTCGTTCCACGAGTAACCGTCGCCTTCGTTGGCGTCGAGTTCGTCCAGAGGCGGAACGGGATAGGCGCCCGTGGCGCGGCGCGAACACTCTTTGAACGTTATATGAAGGCTGTAATTGTCGGCGGCAGGACCGTTCGGGTCGCACTTGATATTTCGACTGCGGTAAGCGGAAATACCGTTGGCGTCGGTGGTCAAAAAGGGAGTATGGTTGTTGTTGATGACCCAATAGTTGTTGCAAGGCTCGTTGATGGGGATATTTCCTCCGGTATAAACGAGTCCGTCAATCACCGGGGTGGGATTGGTTCGGGAGCCGGGGGCGTTTTCCCGCACCCAGTTGGCCCAAGTGGCGGGATTGTCAAAATTTTCTTGCCAAATCGTCACCTGCGCCGATAAACATTTTACCGATATGCACAGCGCCACCGTCCATCGTGTAATTCCAAGCATAACTTATCGTTTTATTTTCTACAAAGTTTACAACAAAAATAAGCTAAATTTTGTTGTACGTAAAGTTATGCAATATAGGCCCTTAACGTCAAAAAAAAGGGATATTTGTTTGAACGGTCAAAAATCAAAACCGAACGGTAATCCGCCAAATGTCCCCCTTCGTTAAAAATCGACGCCCGGAAAAACCTCGTTAAAGCGTTGATTTAGAGAAAACAATCCAAAACGGATTTAAATTTGCTTTTTTAGCAAACAAGAAAACGGAAAAATGAAAAAAAACAAATTTGTGTTGGAACATTCCCCGAAGACGATATTCAACCGTCCGTCGATAATTTCGATGCGTTTTTTCGGCTTGGCAAAGCCTCGTTTGTTAATTTTAATCGTTATGTTTTTTGAGGCGTATTTTTCCGCCGCGCAAACCGAATATTTCACCCAAACCGTTGTCGCGCTAAAAAACGAATCCGATTTGAAAAAATATTTACTGGAAAACGTAACGGGATTGGAAGGCCTGAGGTTAAACGCCGTCAAGTCGTCGCCCGTAGGTTTGCATTACGACTATTTTGCCACCCGAAACGGAAAAATCGTTTACGGAACGTCGGTCAAAGCCCATGTCAATCGCGACTTTACGCTTTACGCATACCATGTGTTTCTTTGGCCGCCATCGGAAACAACGGGGACTTGGTCGGCCCCGTTCCCCGAATTGAAAGCCAAGGTTGTTGCGGCCGATTCGGGATACAAATGGGATGGGCGACGTCTTTTTGCGGCCTACCGCATCGAAACCTACGACCACGACGGCGGCGACGAGATTTTTTTCGACGCAAAAACCGGCCAAATACGCCAACGTCTCCCGCGCGCCGTACGCCAATCGCCGCGCGGATACGTTTTCCATCCCGACCCCGTTACGGCCGCGTTTTCAACCTATGACTGCTCCACCGACCTCTGCGACAACGACGACCAAACCAACCCCACGCTCGACGCCCTACGTGTCGAAGTCAAACTCGAAGGCTTGACTTTCGAAGATAGCGTGTATTCGTTGGCGGGACCGTACGTTGCGATAGTGGACGTGGCGCCGCCGGCACGTCCGCGTCCCGTTTCCACCGACGGCATGTTTTTTTTCGACCGTTCCCACCCGGACTTCGAAGCCGTCAATATTTATTTCCACATCCACCGTTATCGAAAATATTTGGACTCGTTGGGTTTGACGGGGATATGCGAACATCCGGTCAAGGCGGACGCACGCGGCAGTTTTGGCGACAATTCGTTTTTTACCTCCGACGATAGCGGAGGACTGCTACAATTCGGCGTCGGAGGGGTAGACGACGGCGAAGATGCGGACGTAATATTGCACGAATACGCGCACGCGCTGTCGGCATGCGCGGCGCCCGGCACCAACGAAGGCTTCGAACGCAAGGCGGCGGACGAGGGCTTCGGCGACTACGTCGCCGCCTCCACGTCTTACGACCTTTCCCCTTACCGTTGGGCCGACATTTTCACATGGGACGGCCACAACGAGTTTTGGGCCGGGCGTTCGGCACAAGAACCACGCACATGGCCGCAAGTTTTAGCTCAATCCTCCAACAACATCTATTCCGCAGGTACGGTTTGGGCCGGCGCCCTTATCAACGCCCGAAGAAAAATTCCCAAAAAAGAAGCCGACCTTGTCGTGGTAACGGCCCAATATTTCAACGCCCGAAACATGAGCATGCGCTCGGCGGCGCATGCCCTACTGACCGCCGACTCGTTAATAAATCAACGCCGCTACCGACGAATTTTTCTCGAAGAATTTTGTCGGACGCAAATTCTAACCGACCTTGACTGCGCTCCACTTTCCCGAAACGACTTAAACAACCTCGTTCGAGTCTATCCTTTGCCGGCAAGAAAAAGTTTCGTCGTAGAATTTCAGGGTTCGGTCGGAAAATTATCGCTTTTTGACGCCACGGGAAAAACCGTTTACGACAATCCGCAATATCGCAACGAAACGACGGTAAACATCGAAACCCTGCCGGCGGGCATGTACATATTATCGGTTACCGATTCGGCAAACGGCGTCCAACGATTGAAAATACCCGTCGCTCCGTAAGGCATGCAACTTAATCGGTCGGTTTTGGTCAAAACACCGACGGCAAATCAAAACCGATAGCGGGAAGTCGGGTTACGTTGTTTGAAATAAACGCCTTATCAAACCTTATAACCGAAAATGGTTACGTCGTCGAGTTGTTCGCGGTCTCCTTTCCATTCTTTCCATTCCATGTTGATAAGGGCTCGTTGGGCACGCATGGTGTCGTGCTGAATGCGCAAAACCAGTTCACGGAAGCGACGGGTGGAAAAACGCTTTTCTTCGGTTCCGGGACCGCCAAATTGGTCGACAAAGCCGTCGGTAAACATGTAGAAGGCATCGCCGGGCTTGAGTTGAATGGTGTGATTGTCGTAGTGGCGTTCGTCTTCGAGTTGTTCGCCGCCGATGGATTTTTTCGTAGGCTTGATTTCGTGGATTTCCCAATCCTGATAATAATAAAAACCAAGATTGGCTCCGGCATATTCGGCGACAAGGCTGTCGACGTCAAAAGTACAAACGGCCACATCCATGCCGTCGCGCATTTTGGCGTCTTCTTCGTCTTGTTTGAGGGCGGTGCGTACGCCAACGTTAAGCTGATACAATATTTCCGAGGGAGTGAGAATCATTTTCTCATTGACGATTTGCTTGAGCAGCAAATAGCCGATAAGGGTTAGAAAGGCGCCCGGAACGCCGTGCCCCGTTCCGTCGGCAATGACGATGACCCGCTTGCTTCCATGCGCGGTAAACCAGTAGAAGTCGCCGCCGACGACGTCGCGCTGTTTGTGCTGAATAAAATATTTGTCAGGCCCCAAAAACTTGTCGAGCACCTCCGAGGACGGCAAAATACTGTGCTGAATGCGTTTGGCGTACTTGATGCTTTGGCGCAAGGAATCGGTGGCCTCTTCGAGTTTGAGCTTTTGAGCCAAAATTTCCTGTCTTGCCTCCTCCTCCTGTTTTTTGGACTCTTCAAGCTGGGCGTAGGCTTGTTTAAGTTTTTGAGTGTTTTGACGTTCCTTTTGTTCGATGGTTCGGGCGACGGTGTCGGCCAACGAGGTAACAAAACTAATTTCATCCAACGTCCATTGTCGCTGGGTTTCGCGATGTTCGAGGCTCAAAATGCCAATGGTTTTGGCCCCCTGCTTGATGGCGCAGTCAATCGTGGCGGTAACCCCCGTGGGTTTGAGAAGGGTAAAGGCCATTTCTTTGGTGCGCGGGTCGTTGACGGCGTCGCCGGCGGCAATGATTCTTTCCAGTTCCAAGGTTTTAAAGAACGTGGGATACATTTCCCTGTCGAGTTCGGAGCCGGGCGCGTATTGATGTTGGTAGTCGTCTTTTTGATACGTGGTTTGGCAACGCACCTTGCGTCCGTTTTCGATAAAAAACCAAATGCTGCAGCGAGCGACGTTCAGCGTTTCCACGCCGATTTTGGTGATAAAGGCAAAGGCCTCGTTCTTTTTTCCGTCGCGCACCGCGGGGTGATTGGATATTTCCATCAGCGCCGCCTGTTGTTTTTTCAGACGGAGTTCCTGCATCTTTTGCTCGGTGATATTGACCAAAACGTTGATGGACTTAATGGGTTCTTGGTTTTGGTCCAAAACGGGAGTGTTGGTCATAATGACCCAAAGATATTCGCCGCTCCGCGTTTTTAATTCGACTTCTCCCTTCCAAACGTTGCCGTTCAGCACCGTACGCCACTGGTCTTGGTACAAAGACTCGGGTTGTCTTCCCGATTTTAAAATCGTGTATCGCTGGCCTTTCAATTCCTCCCATTCGTAGCCCGTAGCCTGCAACAAGGCTTGGTTGGCAAAGGTGATGGCGCCCTCCATATCGGTTTCGTACACCATCGAAGAATTGTCGAGGGCCTTGATTTGGCCGATGAGTTCGATTTGCGTACGACGTATTTCGGTGTTGGCGGAAGTTAAGGCCTCGGTCTGCGTTTGAATTTGACGTTCTTTTTCCAACGCGACGCGCAACGCCCTTTTCGCTTCCTCTTCTTGTCGTTTTTGTTCGGTAACGTCGAAAGAAACGGAAATGAACTTAAAAGGCGTGCCGTCGGCGCCGAAAACGGGCGTGATGGTCGTAGCCATCCATCGGTACTCGCCGGAGCGGGAACGGTTCTTAATTTCGCCTTTCCATACGCGTCCGTCCAAAATCGTTTCCCACATGTTTTTCCAAAAGGCTTCGCCGTGTTCGCCCGAGGAAACAATTTTATTGTTTTGGCCGATGACCTCTCGACTTTGCAATCCGTAGGTGGATAAAAATTCGGCATTGGCGTACATGATCAGGCCTTGCCTGTTGGTTTCGGTAACGATGGCGGCGTTGTTGAGGGCGTTGATTTGGCCGTTGAGTTCGATGTGGGTACGACGCATTTCCTCGTTGGTCGTCTCGAGTTCTTCGGCGTTTTGCCGAAGCTCTTCTTCCATGGCCATCGTTTGTTCGAGGGTCGCGGAAAGCTCCTCGGCCACGGCGCGACTGTTGCCCTGTTCGAGCGCCAACGAAATGATGTCCGCCGCCGACATGAGAAAGTTCTGTTCGTCGGCGTGCCAGCGACGGCCGGGTTGCATACTTTCGACCATAAACATGCCCACCACCTTTCCCGTCAAATGAATCGGCGAGGCCATGAACGCCGTGGTCGCGGATAGATAGGGATGGTTTTGACGCAAAATCGCGAGGGGATGGTCGCCGGGCGTATCGTGGTCAAAAATGAGAATTTCGTCGTGAAGCAGGTTGTTGAAAAGGTAAGGGGAATCGGCACGCAAAAATTCGACGGAGTCGGTGTGATGCATGAGTTCGCGGTCGTAGACGTCGAGGCAATTCATTCGGTCGCCGTTGTCGGTGAGGAGCCACAAACCGGCGCGAGCCTCGTCGAGGGTGTAAACGGCGGTTTCGGTTACGACGCGCAAGGCCGCACTTACGCTTCCCGTTTTCAAATCCGGGTTTCGGGTCAGTTCTTGCAGCGCCGATTGTTGTTGTACCAGGCGATACTCCAGTTGTTTTTGCTCTTCTATTCCTTGTTTTAGACTTTCGTATTCCGAAAGCAAGTGTTGAAGTTTGTGTTTGAGTTCGTTGTTTTCGTGGAGAAGGGTACGCATGCGGGCGTCGGCGGGTTCGTACGCTTCTTGGGGTGCAGCGGTGGGAAGCCCTGAAATTTCAATGCATACCGTTCGACGAAGGTCTTGTTCAGCGGCGACGAGCGTCGTTTGTCCGTTGGAGCGGGTAAGCGTGGCTATGCCGTTTTCTATTTTCGACAGCACCTCGGACAAGGGTTTGCCCTCGACCGAACCGGCAATTTCAACAAATTTGGCGTTGGCAAAGGTGATGATTCCTTTTTCGTCGGTTTCGACGACGGCGGCCCAATCGAGTTCGGGTTCCTTGACGACGGTAACGGCCGTCGCTTCGCGGAGTTGTTTTTTGAGTTGGGAAACGGTTTCCTCAACCCGGCGAAATGCGACTTCGGCTTCGGTGGCGCGGAGCTCGGCATCCGCCAGTTGGCCTTCGATTTCTTTTTCGCGTTTGGCGGCTTCGGCGACGCGAAGCATGGCTTCTTTTTCCCGCTCTTCGGCGAAGCGGAATTTGCTTTCGGCGGCTTTAAGACGGTCTTCGAGGTCGGAAAGGATTTCGAGGGCTTTTGCTTCGGCTTCTTGGACGGCTTTTTGTCGTTCTTCGTCCAAACGACGTACCGTCGCCTCGAATTCGGCAATTTTTTCCTCGTGCCGTTTGATTTGTTCGACCCATTTTTGACGCTCTTCGTCCCACGAACGACGCGCCGATTCGAGAGTTTTGCTTTGGATTTGAACGCGCTCTTCGGCCTCGCGCACGGCGGCCTCAAGGCGGCGTTTTTCGGCTTCGGCGGCGGCGCCGATTTCGGAGATTTGTTTTTGCGCGGCGGCAAGATCGCGTATCGTGTCTTGGAGTTCGCGGCTTTTGCGTTCAAAGTCGGATTCGACTTTTTTGAATGCCTGCTCCAAGCTTGCAATTTGGAGTTTGAGTTTTTGCTTTTCGGCGTTGAGCGCCTCAAAATCCCGACGGTTCTCTTCGATGCGAACGTACAATTTTTGTATCGGTTCGACGGATTCGGGAACGAGGAGATGGATTTCGGGGGAGGTTTCGGTTTCACCGGCGGCCAAATGGTCGAGTACCTTGCGGGTATACTGTTCTTGGACGCGCTTGCGATTGAGGGCGTCGGCAAGTACGCGGTGGGGGCCGACGTAGGCGCCCCTTACTTCTCGTCCCGCAAGAGCAGCGTCGGCCAGTTCCAAGGTAGGTTTGTGATAACGAGCGGCGACCATGTTCGCAGCCAACAGCACGATAACGACCGTTAAGCCTACACCCGCCGCCCACGGCCACCACGGAACGGCAGGCAATGCGGACGTCGACGTCGTTTTAGCCGGCTTTGGCTCTTTAGCCGCCGCCACGCGCAATTCTTTAATTAACTCTTCGTAAAGCGGGAAATACTTTGAGTAATAAGTGTCGGCGGCTTTGTCCGTTTGCGAGGGACCGGCTTTGGAGTCCAAAAAACCGACGATTTCGTTGCGATACGAGCCTAAATCCTCCGCTTTTTGAACGATGGATTCAAGAAGGGCGTTGTCCGTGCCGTTGTTGAGGAAACCCAAATCCTTGCGAAGCTGGGCCGAAACCGTCTTGCGTATCAAAAAGACCTCCGCCTGACGGCCGGTGTACCCTTGAAGAATTTGACTTTCCACACGGCCGATTTGTTCCTTAAACTCGCGGGACAAACTATCGCAGACGCCGACGCGAACGGTCGGCGAAACCGTCGGCGGCGCCGACAAGCTCATCCAATGCACCGCCAATCCCGACGCCAACACAACGACCGGAACCGTCAGCAACAACAAGCGTATTTTGCCTAGTATGCTCATGAGTCTGAGTGAATCGCAAAGTAAACCATTTTACCCTTACCCGCGATGCTTGGGGATAGAATGACGAACGGCGGTGAACAACCTCAACCCTCCTTGTTTTTCTGCCACTTTTTTTGCATTTTCCATGAACGCCAAATTCGGAATCCACCGTAAAAGGCGGCCAAAACCCCAAACCATTCCGTTGGAACGCCACCGGCACCCTCCCGACCCCGATATGCCGCAAACGTCCACAGGCCCATCACGATGAACACTACGCCCATCACGTAACCCGTATATACCAATATTTTTTCGTTCATGACCCATACGGCAGTGCCGCGCTACAAAAATACGCAAATTTGTCGCCCGGCGCCAATAACAAGAGCTTGGAAAGACACACAAAGCCAAGCTTTTTCCACATTCACCTCTCGCCGCCCACACCGCATCCAACAAATACGGGCCGTGTTACAACGGCGTTTTTCGGCGTCAAACGGTACGATATTCAACCCCTACCCTGCCCAACGGGTAATCCCGCGTTCGACCCTATCGTATTCCGGCGGCAAATAAGGTTGCTTGCGTCAAAGAAAAAATTCGATTTTTTACGCGGAATTGGCGCCGACATTAAAACGCGGGCCGTTTGTTCTTTCTTGGGCGCAAACAAGTTTTTTTTGACGAAAAGAATTTGCACGGTTTTTGCCGAATTCATAACTTTGAATCAAAAATAAATCATGTCGGTTTTGGCCATCGTCATTGCGGTATGGAGCGCGGGGTTATGCTCCGCTCAAGATACCGCCGAGAAAGGAGAAAAAAAGTTTCGCAAAGCCAAAGACGGCGTTCCCGTCGTCCACGTCAATACCGTTTACATCGTCGACAAAGCCTCGAAAAAGGCCCTCAAACAGCAACAAAAACGCAAAACCGAATACAACCGCCTCCGCCGAAACGTAGAAATCGTTTATCCTTTGGCCAAAAAATGCGCCATCGTCATCAACGAAGTAAACGCAAAACTGGCCGAAACCCAAACCGAACGGGAACGCGACAAATACCTCGACCGCCTCGAAAAAGAACTTTTCGAACGCTACCAAGGCGAAATCACCCAATTGACGGTTACCCAAGGAAAGATATTGATTAAACTCATACACCGAGAAACGGGTTCGCGGGCTTACGATTTAATCGAGGAGTACAAAAACAAACGTTCGGCGGGGGTTTGGCAGTTGGTGGCCAAAGTGTTCGGTACCGACCTCAAACTCGAATACGACAAGGAAAAAGAAGTTCATATCGAGGCGATAGTACGCGAGCTTGAGGCCGGTCGGCTTCACGACTTCAAGGTCATTTACCATTGACAAGCGGTTTGTTTGCACTCAACGGCAAAGAAAACGAAACCATCGTACCGCGTCCGGGTTTGGAGACGATTTTGCTTTTGCCCTTCAAAAGCAGAATTCGGGTATGAATATTGGAAAGCCCCATTCCTTTTCTGTCTTTGGGCACCCGATTTTTGTCGAAACCCACGCCGTCGTCGGCGACAATCAACGACAAACGACGGGCCGTGAGCGTCAATTCAATAAGGATTCTGGAGGCAAACGAATGTTTGACGGCGTTGTTGAGAATCTCCTGCAAAACCCTGTACACTCCAATAAGGTTTTCCGACCCTAAAAGCCGCCCGTATTCGTCCCATCCCGAATGCTTAAATTCGACCCTTATCTTGGTGGAGGTTTCGATGCGTTGCTTGAGGGCTTCGACGGCCTTGACCAAACCAAAGTCGTTGAGAATGCCCGGACTAAGGTTCGAAGAGATGTTGCGCGCTTCTTCGGCGGCGGCGTCGAGTTGGGCTTCGATTCGACGCAAGGTTTCGCCAATAAGTTGGGTACCGTCGCCCGCTTGGGAATTCTCTTCGATTTGCGATTTTAGAACGGAAAAACTCATTTTCAAGACCGAAAGCACGGAACCCAGTCCGTCGTGAAGGTCTTCGGAAATACGCTTGCGTTCGAGTTCTTGGCCGTTGATGAGGGCTTGCAAGACGGCGCGTTCTTTTTCCAAAGTTTGGCGTTGGAGGGCGTTGCGTTCGGTGGCGTCGCGTTGAACGGCAATTTTGCGAACGACGTTTCCGTGTTCGTCGCTTAGCGGAGCGACGGCCCATTCGACTTCGTACGTCGTCGAATCGGGACGGACGTATGCGGCGTTGAGTCGTCCGCCCGAGTCGGAGTCGAAAAGTTTGGCTAATTTTTCATCAAAAACCTCGCCTATCGCCTTACCTATCACTTCGGCGCTCGTGCGTCCGTTGATGGTTTCAAACGAAGGGTTTACGAAAAGAATCTTGGGGCCGCCGCTAGGGCTTGCGGCATTTCCTTCGGTGATAACGATGGCGTCGGAAGCGTGGCGCACGGCTTCGCGCAAAAGAAGCAGGCGTTCTTCGGCTTGTTTTTTTTCGGTAACGTCGCGGGCGTTGAAGACCATGCCCTCAAGAGGCAAGTGAGACAAAATCACGTCCAAGTAGCGTCCCGCACGGGTGAAAAGCTCCAAACGAAAGTAGCCTTGGTTCATCGCGGCGTTCCATGCGGCCTCAAACTTGTCTTTTTCCGCCTCGGGCAAAAATCCGGAGAATCGAAAACCCATCGCCCGTTCTATACCCAAAAGCCGCAGAAACGACGGCCCCGCATACTTGATTCGACGCTCGTCGTCGAAAATGGCAATGCCGTCCAAAGCGTTTTGGACGACGGAACGAAAACGGGTCTCCGATTTTTGCAGTTCGATTTGGGCTTGTTTGGCTTCGGTAACGTCGTTGACACAAAGACACACCCCGGCGACGATTCGTTTTCCGGTTTCGACCACGGGATTGAAATCAAGATGCAAAAACAAAGGACGGCCCGTTTCGCCGGACAAATCGAGTTCGACGTTGAAGTGTTTGCCGTTTTTGGCTCGTTCAAAACCGTGTTCGAAGGCCTCGAAAAACGTTTTGGGAAAAACGCCGGACAAACGCGCTTTCCTAGAAAGGGAAACGCCGAATCGATTCATGAGCAGGGTCGCGTTTTTGTTGGCGGTTTGCACCACGCCATCGACGTCGAGAAGAAAGTAAGCCTGACCTCCGCTGTTGAGAATGGCTTTAAGATTGCGGTCGTTGACGATAAGAGCGCGTTCGCTGTTTTTTTGTAAGGTAACGTCGCGAAAAAACAAGACCGTACCGGCGCCAAAAGGATAAAAATCCGCCTCGTAATAGCGTTTGACGAACGGCAGATAAAATTCGACAAAGCCCTTTTTTCTTTGTTTTATGCGCTCGTCCAACCGGGGAACGGACAAAAGTTCGGACAAAGGCTTGAAAAAAAAATCTTTGGTTCGAAAAATGACGACGGCTTTGGGATTGGCCATAACGACCCTGCCTTCTTCATCGGCAATGACGCAGGGGTCGACCAAATCGTTGAACAGGCCTTCGAGGGCGTTTCGGCTAAAAAAATCGTTTCGATATCGGTTTTCAAGCCGTTGTGCCAAACGTATCAAAAGCCCGGCTTCCTCGATGGGGAAAAGGGCGGCGTATTCGACGATTTTCGCTTGCGCCTCGTTCCACCGCCCTTCGGAAAGCAGACTTTCGACGCGGCTCAACGCCTCCATCGAAGTAAACATGACCTTACTCCAAAGACCGGGAAATAAGCTCTTTCATGATTTCGTTGGTGCCGCCGTAAATTTTTTGCACGCGCGCATCGGCGAAGGCGCGGGCTACGGGATAATCCCAAATGTAGCCGTAACCGCCGTGCAATTGCAGGCATTCGTCAATGACCCTGCACTGCACCTCGCTGGTAATGTACTTGACCGCCGCCGCCGAAGGCACGTCCAGTTGGCCTTTAACGTGCAATTCGATGCATCGGTCGGTGTAGGCACGGGCCATTTCGAGTTCGGCTTTCATTTCGGCAAGTTTGAAACGGGTGTTTTGGAAGTTGAAAATCGGCCTTCCGAACGCTTGACGCTCCTTGGTATAACGAAGGGTGTCTTCAAAAACTTTTTCGGCGCCCGCCATGCCAACGACGGCTATCAACAGCCGTTCTTGCGGAAGTTCCTGCATGAGGTAGAAAAAACCGGCGCCTTCTTGACCAAGCATGCCGTCGGGTGGAAGTACAACGTTGTCGAAATAAAGTTCGCAGGTGTCTTGCGCCTTCATGCCGATTTTTTTGAGCGGCGGATTTTTGGAAAAACCGGGCAAATCGGCGTCGACCAAAAACAAACTAATGCCCGTTGCCCCCTGTTTGGGGTCGGTTTTGGCAACGACGACGACCATGTCGCACATGTAACCGTTGGTAATAAAGGTTTTGGCGCCGTTCAAAAGAAAAGTACCGTCGGCCTGACGGATGGCGGTGGTTTTGACGCCTTGGAGGTCGCTTCCCGTGCCGGGTTCGGTCATGGCGATGGCGGTGATGATTTCTCCCGAGGCCATGCGCGGAAGATATTTTTTCTTTTGCGCCTCGGAGCCGTAATGTAAAATGTAGGGCGCGACAATGTCCGAATGCAGGGCAAAACCAATACCCGAAGCATAGGTTTTGGCCTGCTCTTCCATAACGATGGTCGAATAAATAAAATCTACTCCCGCGCCGCCGTATTCTTCGGGCATAGTCAGACAAAGCAAACCGGTTTCGCCGGCTTTCCGCCATACCTCGCGCGAAACGTGGCCTTGTTTTTCCCATGCGTCGTGGAAGGGAACGACCTCGGTCTCAAAAAATTTTGCCGCCGTTTCGCGGAAAAGTTTGTGTTCGTCGTTGAACAACGTTCTTGGAATCATGTTGTTGGGAAATTGCGTAAATGATAATGCCCAATAGAATTTAAAGCCAAAGCAGCAATCGTCGACGTATATAACGTACGCCAAAAATCACCCTACGAATGATAAGCACGCCCGTTAAGACCCGCGCAAGGGAAAGGTCGAAAGAAAAAGTCGAAAAACAAAGATTTTCGACGGCCCCCGAACGCATGATTGCGTCGCCTTGCGCACATCCCCTTCAATGCCAAACGCCCGGACGACCAAGCGTCGTATTCAATCGAAAAAAGGCCAATGAAAGCGTCGTAGGCAAAGACGCCGCCCGATTTTTTCATTACGCAAAGATAACAAAACCGAGTCGAAAAAACGTCTTAACGGGCTTGTATGGACATAACGCGGTTGCAAACAAAAATTTTTTAAAAACAACATCGGGTCAAGAAATTTGGGGCGGGTATGCAACGCCCACGCACGTTATTTCTCTTCGGAATATTTCCAGCCCAAAATCAAACAATCCATCGGTTTGGAAGGTTTAAAAAGCTTGTTAAGTTCTTCGAGTTGTTCGTCCATAGTCATAGGCCGAAGCCGATTAAGAAAGTCGTGAAAACGCTCGACGCGTTTGGGAATTTCGGGCGGACCGACGAACGCGGTAATGGCGCTTTCGGTATAAAGATAAATGACGTCGCCGTCTTGTAAAAGTTGTGTGTGAACGGGCAAGTCGAGAAAGGGAATGGCGCCGTCAGGGCCGATTTGAGCCATAGCCACGGGTTTTCCCGGCACGTAAGTGGCTTTGGAACCTCGAAAATGCAACATCGGCAAACCCGCACCCGCAAAATGAAGCACGTCGTCGGCTTGGTCGATGATACAATAACTCATTTTCAGTTCGACGGGTCGGGAAAAGGCCCGTTGCGGCGACAGGGCCTCGGTCAATTTGCGGTTGAAATAATCGAGCGCCACGTCGGGGTCGGAAATGGCGTACTCGTGCGCGATTTGGTTAAGCAGCGTCAGCGCCGAAACGGACAAAAAACCGGCGTCGATGCTTTTGAGGTTGGACGACGCAACGGCCAACATGCACTTGTAGAAACGTTCGGTGAACCAATAAAGGTCGCCCGCCACTTCATCGGCGGGCCGGTGAAAAACAAACGATTCGGGGAAAATGGATTTTAAGGCTTGGGGCGGAGGCAGATAGACCCGTTGCATGTTGGAGGCCGTGGCGCGATAGTCGTTGAGTTCTTTGCGACTGAGTTCCATCATCATTTGGTTTTCTTCGTCGCGTTCGCGGTTGGCTTCCAGTTCGCGCGTGCGCTTTTCGAGCCGTTCAAAAAGCCGGGCGTTCTCCAAAGAAACGCCCAATTGAGCGGCAAAAAGCTGGAGCAGTTCGTATTGGTTGTGCGTGAACTTTCTTTGGCTTCCGGGATTTTCCAAAAAAAGATAAGAGACGCCGGCGCCGTGTTTTTGCACCGGAACAACGAGACGATAACCGGGGAAAACGTCGGCGTTGAGGGTGTCGGTTACGCGCAGAAGGACGGTTTTGTTGATGGAATCGTGGTCGGATTGCAGAGCGGCGTGGAGGCGTTTGGTTTCGTCGGGACTGTAAGATGCGGCCAAGGCGACGTTCAAGCGTCCTTTTTCGGTGGTAAGGTAATAGACTTTTTCGGCCCGCATTTGTTCGGCGATATTCTGGATGTGGCGATTGACGATGCGTACGGGGTCGGAATCGCCGTGAACTTCCTGCATCGAACGAACGAACGAGCGAACCATACGCACCAGTTCTTCGGTTTCCCGCTTTTGCAAATAACTTTTGACCGCCGTTTCTACGATGCGCAATAAATCCTCCTCGTTCCACGGCTTGGTAAGGTAACGGTAGAGCTTGATTTTATTGACGGCGGCGGCAAAGGTTTCGGACGATTGGTTGCCGGTCAAAAATATCTTATAAGCGTCGGGACAGAGGGGTTCAAGCTTGAGCAGGAGGTCGTCGCCAGCGATGTCGGGCAGTTGGTGGTCGCAGATGATGACGGCGATAGGCACAAGGCGCCCGTCGAGTTCCTTGACGAGCGCCATAGCCTCTTCGCCGCTCATTGCCGCCTCGACGTCGAAACGCTCCCCGCTCCAATGATGGATTTGGTCCTCGAGCAGGTCGAGAATGGCCTTGTCGTCGTCGATAATGAGAATGACGGGATGGGTCATAATCAAGCAAAAGCTTGTTGGATGTCGGCGACGGCGTCGAGCCTTTCCCAACTAAAAAATACCGCTTCCTGCACGAAAGTTTTGCGTGTTTCGCTGTAAACGTCGCGCGTCTCGTTAATTTCTGCGTAAGACAGTTTGACGGGAGCAGAGTAGGAATCGCGCCCGACGTGGCCGTACGCCGCCGTCGGCGCATATATCGGCATCGTCAGTCCCAAGCGTTCGATAATTGCCTTCGGCCGCAAATCAAACAGCGACTCGATGCGCCAAGCGATTTCTTCATCGCTCAAATTGACTTTGGCGGTCGAAAAAGTGTTCACGTTGAGCGACACGGGCTTGGCAATACCGATAGCGTAAGCCAACTGCACCAAGGCCTCGTCCGCAATACCGGCGGCCACAAGATTTTTGGCAATGTAACGGGCGGCGTACGCCGCGCTTCGGTCTACCTTGGACGGGTCTTTACCCGAAAAGGCGCCGCCACCGTGCGCCCCACGTCCTCCGTAGGTATCGACGATAATTTTGCGACCCGTCAATCCCGAATCCCCGTGCGGCCCGCCGATAACAAACTTGCCCGTAGGATTGACGTGAAATATCGTGTCTTTGTCCAAAAGTTCGGCGGGAATGACACGCGGCACCAAAATATTAATCACGTCCTCGCGAATTTTTTTGGCCATCGCCTCGTCCTTGTCGAAGGGGTCGTGTTGGGTGGAAACGACGATGGTGTGAACGCGCTTGGGCCTGCGGTCGGCGCCGTATTCAATCGTTACCTGACTTTTGGCGTCGGGACGAAGATAGGGCATGAGCGACGGCTCCTGCTTACGAATTTTAGCCAAATCTTTAACCAAGCGATGGGAAAACGCCAAGGTTGCCGGCAGATACTCGGGGGTCTCGTTGGTCGCGTAACCGAACATTATCCCTTGGTCGCCCGCGCCTTGGTCTTCTTTTCCATCCACGCCCATGGCAATGTCCGGCGACTGCTTGTGCAACAAAACGTTGATGCCGCAACTGTTGCCGTCGAAAAGATATTCGCTTTTGGTATAACCGATATCGGCGATGGCGTTGCGCACGACTTGATGAATGTCGGGATTGCCGTTGGACGTAATTTCACCCGCGAGAACAACCGTTCCGGTGGTTACCAAGGTTTCACACGCTACTCTGGATTTGGGGTCGAGCGAAAGGTAAGCGTCCAAAATGGAATCGGAAATACGGTCGGCGACTTTATCCGGATGTCCTTCCGACACCGATTCAGAGGTGAATAAATAGGCCATGAATACTATTGTGATACAATAAGCGGCAAAATTAGTCATTGTTTTCGATAATGGAATCGATTGTGCGGTCGTACGGCTTTTTTTGACGGCACGATGTTTACCAAATGTGGAAGAAATGCATGGGGGTCGGAAAAACGACGGATTTTTTGGGTAAATTTGCCATATGCCGCGAACGAACGAGTACACGATAGCCGACGCGCTGGAACTATTCATGGAAGACAGTCGGCTCAAAGAGGCCTCGATTGTTCATCGGGTAAGCCGCGACTGGAAAAGTTACGCGGGGGAAGCCATCGCCCGTCATACCGAAAGCGTTGTTTTTAAATCGGGAACGCTCTGGGTACGGATAGCGCACCCGGCGTGGCGCCACGAATTCCGGTTTCTTGCCGACGCCGTCAAAAGAAAAATCAACGACGAGGCGGGGAAAGAGCTGTGTAAAGAAATCCGTTGGTTTTAACGCCGACGTAGGTCAAAAGCTTTATCGCAAGCCGAAATACAAAGCGAGCGTACCGACGACGAGTGTATATAAGGCGTAAGGCCAAAGTCCGCCGCGTTTGACGGAGGCAATCATTGCCTTGCATGCCAAAATTCCCACCGTCAACGAAGCCAAAAAACCTGCGAAAAGCGGCCCCAACCCTAGGGCTTCCACGGATTGAGGGGCGTCGATGACTTTGCGAAGCTCCAAAAACGAACCGCCGATAATCACGGGCAAAACCATCAAAAAAGAAAAAGTCGCGGCCTTTGTACGGTCGATACCCAAAATCACCGCCGTGCTTATGGTTGAACCCGAACGCGACAAGCCCGGCAAAAGGGCCGCCGCTTGGGCCACGCCCATCAATGCCGCCGCGCCGAAGCCTACGCTTTTGCCCCCTTTGGGCGCCAATTGACCCGCCCACAAACCCGCCGACGTTATTATCAAACACGTTCCCGTCAAAACCAAATCGCCGTTGAACAGCGCGTCGAGTTCGTCCTTGAATCCCAAACCCACCACGCCCGCAGGTATCATCGTTATCAACACTTTAACGGCGAAATCCCAATGCTCGTTGTAACGAAACTTCATCAAACCGGCCAGTATTTGACCAATTTCACGACGATAAACGACGATGGTGCTGAGGGCCGTGCCAAAATGGAGCGCCACCGAAAGCGTGAGGTTGTCCGCGTTTTTGACGTTCAAAAGCACTTTGCCCAGTTCAAGGTGTCCATCCGAACTGACGGGCAAAAACTCGGTAAGACCTTGAAGTATGCCCAGAAGTATCGCTTCGAGATATGACATTTATCCTTGACGCAAACGCACGAGTTGAACGAACTTCTGAACATAGATTTCGACTTCGGCGCGTCGCGCCAAAAGTTTGACCCATTTTTCAGGAATGGACTCGAAGCCGTAATACGCCCCGGCCAACTGACCGGCAATGGCAGCGGTCGTGTCGGCATCCTGACCGAGGTTCACGGCGGCCAAAACACAGTCGCGATAATTATCGGTGGTGTGAAAGCACCAAAGGGCCGCCTCCATAGAGTCCACCACGAAGCCCGAACCGCTGATTTCCGCCGCCGTTTTGCCTTTGTAGCTCCCTAAGGCAATTTTGGCAATCGTTTCGTTGAGCGGATAAGCTTCCCAATACCCTTCGACGGGCGAATACATCGGCGAAAGCAAAGTCGTTTTGTCGGCGCCGTGGATGGCTCCCCATATCAACCCGCCGTAATACCGACAAGCATCCACGCACAGTTCGGAACCATGGGTCGTTTTACTGCTCAGCCCCGAATGTTTGACCGCCTCGTCAAACGAATGCGCAAAAAACATGGGCGTCGGCGCCAAGCGCATCAACGAACCGTTGCCCGACGAATTATAGTCCATCGGCCCGGCAAACGGTTCGTTGGGATAGCGCATGTACTGAGACAAAGCCCATCGCGTGGTGCCGCCGATATCGAAACATTCGCCCGTCGACGAAAGATAACCCTGACGATACCACATGACATAGCGGTCCATTTGGTCGCGGGGGTCGAACGTTCCTTTTTCCACATAGCTCACGAGCATGCACAGCATCATCGACGAATCGTCGGTCCATTCGCCCGGTTGAAGATTAAACACGCCTCCGCCGACCATGTCGTCTATCGGCTTGACCGAACTTTTGGATGTAAATTCGTTGGTAACGCCCAAGGCGTCGCCCACCATCAATCCCCAAATACCTCCTTTGATTTTCGATTCCTGTACCGGCAACGCCTGATTTGATTTATCGGGTTCCTTGTTTCCGGCAAAGTTCACCCAAACCGCGCCTTCTTGACCGAACCCACCGGATTATCTTACAAAGTTAGGATAATGTAACTTTACAAGCAAATAAGAAATACGTTATTTATGCAAACAAGACGGATTCCCGCGGCCTTGTCGCTCCGGCGGGAATCCGTCTTGTTTCGATTCGCTGTTTTACCTTGTACTTCCGCGATTAACGACGGTGGCAACCAAGTCCAAAAGGTTGATTACGCCGTCTCCGTTGGCGTCGATGAAACGATTATTGACGCTTGTACCTTGAAAGTTGGACGTGGAAGACCATGCCGAGGGGGCGGTGTAAGCCTGCCAAAGCGTACCCTGCAACGAACGCGACGGCCCCGTGCGACCATACGCGGCGGCGGTCAGGTAATAGTCGCCCACGTCCACCTTTTTGTCGTTGTTCGCGTCGCCCGGATAAACCACTTCGGTACCCGTGATGCGTATATTGTCCAAATAAAGGTTGGGGCCGTACAAATCCCCTTCTTCGACGATGGCCCGGAATACCAAGAGCAGGTCTTGGCCCGCAAAAGCGTCCAAAACCACCTCTTCGTTGCGCCAATCGTCGCACGACGACGGCGCCCAAGCCGTGGTTTGAAAACCCGTAACCGTCGCCAATTGGGAACTGTTTTTGTCGTAAACCGTCGAATAAGTAAAGCCGCAATCGTTTGAAGCCAATACTTGCAAACGATATTTGGTGTTGGTATAAGCACGGCGGTAGGCGACGTCGAAACCAAGCGTACACGTTTGAAAGGAATAAAGTTGTAACGGGCGAATGATTAAGTCGTCGGTAACGGGTCCGGAAGCCGAACCGAAGGTGTTGAGGTATACGCCGTGCCCGTGGCAGGCGGTGCCGGCCGGAGAAATTTCCCAGTTCCTGTTTACGGCGCCCGTATAATTGGTAATCATGGCGCTGCCCTCGGCACGCCACAAATCGGGTAAGGCGCCGCTCGAAAAGTTTTCCTCCAACGAAGTGGCCGGCGGGGAATAAACAAAATTCACGGTTTTTGAATCGTTGCCGGCGTAACCGTCCTGCGCCGCCACGCCGTTGACGTGCGAAACGGAAACGGTAATCGAATAAGGGCCGGGCGTCAAAGCAACGGCGGGCAGGGTAACGTTGGCCGTTTGGTCACGGAACAAATTGCCGTTGAACGTCGTCGAATCGCGCAAGACCCCGTTTACAAACAAACGCAGCCTAGCCGAAGTTAAGTTGGCGGTGCCGTAATTACGTAGAACGGCCACGGGCACCACGGGCGAGACGCACGGGCCGTTTTCGCTAGGGTACAAGATGGCGTTAATTTCGCCGTCGCGTTCCGTAACGGGTATACATCCCTCGGAAGTCAAAAGACTATGTCGGATTTCGGTGAGCGCCGCCCGCATGCGCGTCTTTTGCCCCGGCGAAAAGTCCACCTTGCATTGATTATGTTGATAATCCATGAAATTCGATTTCCAGTCGGGGACGTCGGAGGTATAAGGGTTGTTGGGGGATGGGTCTTGGTTGTCGGTCGAACAACTGTTGTCCACAATCGAACATGGAAAGGTCGCGAAGTCGGTGGCGTCGGGCGGGGTGTCGCAGACGCGGTCGCCGTTGGTAAGGCAATTGGCGTTGGGACATCCGCCCTCGAACGGGTGAAAAAGGTTAAAATAGTGCCCGAGTTCGTGAATGGGGACAACGGCGCGTTGTTCGTCCGTGGTGGAGCCGAAAGAAAAGTTTTTACCGAAATAACGGTAATCGTTAACGACGCCGTCCACCGTTTGACCGTGCGCGCTTGCCAGGTACGCATAGCCGGCGGGAAACCCGCACGAATCTTCGGAACAAATCTCCTTCACTACCCAAATGTTGATGTAACGGAGCGGATCCCACGACGTGGCGGATTTCATCGGTTGGTCTTCGGTATTCTTATCCAGCGAAGCGTATTGTGGTAAAAAATGGCGAGTGATACCGTTGGTAGGGTTGCCGTTAGGGTCGCGGGAGGCAAGACAAAATTGAATTTTGACGTTGGCGCCCGGAAAAGTACCGGCGCCCGCAAAGGCGCCCGCCTTCCGAAATCCGTTGTTGATGTAGTTTATGGCGTTGTTGATGTGTTCATCGGTAATGTTTTCGGGGCCGTTGTTGTGAATGACGTGAACCACGACGGGCAAAACATATTCGACCTCTTCGTCCTCGGTCGTTCGTGCCGTTGCTTTAAGCGAATTTTGCCGCAATATCTTCTCCAGTATTCGGGCCTCGTCGCTTTCAAAACGTTCGCGGTTTTCAACGTTTTCCAACCATCGAATTTTCAATTCGTCGAACCCGCAATGTTGCGCCCATAATCCATGACCGGAAATCAGCGCCGCCGTTACCGCTATCAATTTAAATTTCATGATATTAAATGGTTAAAATTTTTACCATGAAGTTGGCGCCTACCGATTTGAATAAACCTTGTATGCGCTTTTAAAGAGAAAAGGCAAACGAAGAACAACAAACTTATTTAATTAACCTAAACTTGTTTTCTAAGATTGCCTTAATAGCCGGCAAATTTATTGTTAATGCAACAAAATACTTAGTCTTTACAAAAAAATAATAAAATTATAATAAGCTTAGGAAAAAGAGTTTTGAAAACGGTCGTTCGTTTGTCAAAAATATCCATGGAAACGTCTTTTTTAGCTATATTGCAACGCAATTAAAAAATAAAATGAAGAGCAGAATAATCTACGGTGCATTGGCGGCGCTTTCAATGATTTTCAACCTAGCCAATGCCCAAACGTTTACCGCCGCGCCGGAAGCGGTTATCACCGACGACGCGCAAACGCATTGTTTTCCGATAGAGGTATCGGGGTTGCCCGACGCGGCCAATGCATCGTTCGGCTTGTCGCAAGTATGCATGAACGTTTCGCACACGTGGATAGCCGACCTCGAAATTTGGCTGGTTTCGCCGTGGGGAGCGGAGGTGCGGTTGTTTTTGCATTACGGCGCCCATCACGACCACTTAATCAACACCTGCTTTGCCAACAACGGCGCCGACGGCCCGATTTCCCAAGGACAAGCCCCGTTCACCGGAACGTTTATTCCCGCGCAATCCCTCAACGTCGTCAATGACGGCAGCGACCCCAACGGCATATGGACTTTATGTTTCATTGACCAAGCGGGTTCGGACGAGGGAACGCTTCACGATTTTTCTTTAACCTTCGGCCCCAATCCCCCTGCCGACCCCGTAAACCCCGTGGACACCGTTTGCCGTATGAACAACATCGGAGCCTGCCGCTGTCCCGACGGTTCACAGGAATGCGACCTGCTTCCCGACATGACCAACGGCGGCTCCACCATCCTTTCCGGAAACCAAATCAATTACGGCGTTCCGGAAATTCGCGTAACCACCTCCACCCCCAACATCGGTTACGGCCCCTTGGAAATTCACGGCATTGGCGAGTGCTATTGCGGCGAAGAACCCGTTTCCTGCGCAACCAACGTTTGCCCCGACGGAAGCTATCCCAAAGAACTCATCGTCCAACGGGTTTATCGTAAGAACGGAAACAATTTGTCTTATTACGACAGGCCCGCCGGGCATATGACTTTTCACCCCACTCACAACCATTTGCACGTCGACCATTGGGTTAACAACACGATTCGTTTGCGCGGCCCCGACCCCGACCCGCGTACTTGGCCCGTTTTGGGTACGGGCAGCAAGGTTAGCTTTTGCCTCATCAACCTCAGCGACTGCGACGCCTCCTACGGCGCTTGCGTCAACGACGCGGGCGTCGTCCTGCATCAAGCCGACATCCCCAACCAAGGACTCGGACAAGTTACGGGTTGCGGACGGCAACAAGGCATTTACGTCGCCAAAGTCGATATTTACAGCCTCACTTACGACGGCCAACAAGTCAATCTTTCCGGACTTTGCAACGGCGACTATTATCTCGTCTCTTGGACCGACCCCAACAACAACATGCTTGAAGTCAACGAGGACAACAATACCGTCGCCATTCCCTTTCATTTCAACCAACTTCCCGCCGGCAATTGTTGTCAAGCCGAATTTGAATCCAACGTCGTCAATGGATACGTACCGTTTACCGTCGAATTTTACGACCGTTCCATGCCCATTCCCTCCGCTTGGCATTGGGATTTCGGCGACGGTACGACGAGCGACGAACAATTTCCCGTCCATACTTATCAAACGCCCGGCGTTTACAGCGTAACGCTGACCATCACCACGCCCACGGGTTGTACGAGCGAAGTTACTTACGAGGATTACGTCGTCGCGGGATTCGACACCGTTTGCACCGCCCAATTTTCTTTCACCGGCGCCGAAGGCTCCGTTCCCTTGACCGTCCAATTTACCGACGAATCTTTTGGCGAAGGCCAAATTACGGCGTGGCGTTGGGATTTCGGCGACGGCGCAACAAGCAACGAACCCCATCCTTCCCACACCTACACCGCCCCCGGACAATATACCGTTACATTAATTGCCGTATCGGAATACAACTGCCGGGATACGGTTGTTTGGACTTCCGCGGTGAACGTTACGGGATGGGATACAACGTGCCGCGCCGCATTTCATGCGTCCCCAACGACGGGAACGGCGCCTTTTGTCGTTAATTTCAACGACCAATCCGTTTCTTTGGGCAATATTGTTTCATGGACTTGGGATTTCGGCGACGGTACGGGTTCGACGCTTCGACACCCCCAACACATCTACGGTACGCCCGGTAGTTTCACCGCTACGCTGGTCGTTGCCACCGAATACGGATGCACCGATACGTATACGATGGAAATTGTCTCGCGCGGCCCGACGGCGGAATGCGAAGCCGAATTCACGGTGGCTTCGCATTCGGGACCGGCGCCGTTTGAGGCGACGTTCGCGGGCGTGGCATTGCCGGCCGCCGTTTCTTGGCATTGGGATTTTGGCGACGGAAACACGGCCAACGAACCCAATCCCATCCACGTTTATGAAAATCCGGGGGTTTATTCCGTAACCTTGACGGTGCATACCGAAAACGGATGCGTCGATACCGTAGCGTATGCGGACATGATTACCGTCGGACCGTCGGTATCCCGCCGTTTCATACGCCAACCGAATATACAATTAAGGTCGTATCCCAATCCTTTCAAAGAATCCACGACGTTGGAGTACACGGTTTCGGAACCGGCGTTGATTTCCTGCGAAGTTTTCGACGCCGTGGGACGACGAATGAAAACATTTGCCAACGCCAAATTGCATATGCCCGGCGTTTATCGTTTTGAATTTCACGCGCCGTATTCGGGAGCGTTTCTCGTCAAAACGACGGTGAACGGTGAAACCTTCCACCACAAAATGGTCGCAAGCGGCGAATAATCCGCCCGACGATCGATTGGGCGCCACGCATCACGCGGGTTGTGATTTACGCCGTCGTCCCAAGGGTAACCATCCCACGCAGACATTCTTAATTATGCATTCGTTTCGTACGAAGACGTAGCGCGAGTTGCAGAAATTTCGAGTAATATAAACGTCGTACGGGCAAATAATTTTATTTGCCTACGTCATAAGTTGTATTTTTGTGGGCCAAGCAAGCCTTTGAGTGAAAAAACGTTTAAAGTGGTTGCCCAACGCGCTTACGGGCGTGAATTTGTTGGCCGGTTTTGCGGCGATTTGCGTTTGCGCGTTCGGAGACCGCAACTGGGGTTTTATCGAAATTCATACCGAACGCATCGCTGCGGGATTGATTATGTTTGCGGCGCTGTTCGACTATGCGGACGGATTTGCGGCCCGCGCCTTGAACGCCGCCTCCGAAATAGGCAAACAGCTTGATTCATTGAGCGACATGGTTACGTTTGGGGTGGCTCCCGGGGCCTTGATGGCGTCACTGTTGGTGTATTCGCCCCACGTTTCCGAACCCTTGTTTTTTGCGGCTTTGGGTTCGTGCGCCTTGTTGCCGTTGGCGGCGGCGTTTCGTTTGGCGCGCTTCAATTTGGACCAAACGCCGCGCAAAGGTTTCGTCGGCATACCCACCCCTGCGACGGGAGTTTTTGTGGCGGCGTTCGCGTTGGCACGGGCCTCGGCGTTCTATCCCGTTTCGGAGTTTTATCGCCCCTTCGCCCTCATTGTCATCAACCTGACGCTTGCGTCCTTAATGATATCCACCCTTCCAATGATGAGCCTCAAACCCGACAAATCCCGTCCGTCGGCCTTGATTTTGCGCGGGGCGTTGGCGGCGGCGGTGGTCGGAGCGGCGGCGCTTTGGGGATTTGCCGTCGCCCCGTTCGCCTTGGCGTTCTACGTCGTTGTTTCGTTGGCCGACGCACGAATCAGCGGGAAATTATAAACTTTACGGCGCGGAACGTCTGACTTTGGCCCATGCCGCCGGTTGGGCGCCAAACAAATGTCTAAAAAGGCCCGCAAGCGCCGCATAATGCATCATTAAAAAGTAAAACGGCGCAACCCACGCGCCTCCGTTTTTGCCAAAACGCCATCCCCACAACGCCGCAACATAAAATCCAAGATGTGCGACCAACAGCCACGCATATATCCCTTGGTGTTTCAAGGCAAGCACGATGTGAATGGGCAGCAACGCCGCCAACGCCACCGGCGCCAAGAGCCACCTTGCCAAACGGCGCCAAAAAAATTGAAACGCCAAGCGCGGACGACGAAAAAAATTGAGCAGTTGCGGGCGGCGTACCAAGGTTTGGAAACCGCCGGCGCAAATACGGATTTTTCTTTTCCACTCTTCGCGCAAGTTCTCCGACGGACCTTCACAGGCGTAAGCCTCGCTTTCATAGACGATTTTATAGCCTTGCAAGGCAACATGCATGGAAATAAGAAAATCGTCCAGTATCGCGTCGTTTTCCGGCGGGCAAAAAAGTTCGGTGCGAATGGCGAAAAGCTCGCCCGCCGCACCGACGGTCGAATAAAAATCCGAATCCCAGCGTTTCATTTGGGATTCGTAACGCCAATACAAACTTTCCCCGGCGCCGGCGGCGTTGCGGGAGGCCACCCTTTTTTCCCCCGCCACACACCCGACGGAAGCATCGGCAAAATGACGTACCATCAATCTTAGACTATCGGGGTTTAACAGAGCGTTCATGTCCGTAAAAACGGTAAGCGGGGTTTTCACAAAAGGCATGACGCGATTGACGGCGGCGGTTTTGCCCGCCCGTTCGGGGCGGTGAAAAACCAGAACGTCGGGATGACGGCGCAAAAGTTCGGGCGTGCCGTCGTCCGAACCGTCGGTAACAAAAAGCAGGGTTAATTTTTCGGGGGGATAATTGAGTTCTCGGCAGTTGCGGAGTTTGGCCTCGACCCAATCGGCTTCGTTATAAGCGGCAACAAGCAGGGTAATCGCCGGCAATTCGGCCGAATCGGTCAAGTTTTTTTTACGGTTAAACTTCGACAATAAAGCGACCAGAGGCCCGTAACCCAAATACGTAAACGCCAAAAGCGCCGTCAAACTCCAAAATGCCGTTTCCATTCGGAGTTACCGTCCACCCAATATCTTTAATTTCGATTCCATATACCGAACGAAATAGTCGGGATTGAGTTTTTCGCCGCCGACGTGCAAACACAAGGCCTGCGAAGAATATATGCGTCCATGCAAATAAATGTTTTCGGAAAGAAATTTGGTTAGCGTGTTCCAACGTCCCGCGGCAATGTCGTCGTTTAGACCGGGTTTGGCGGCTTGGGCGTAAGCAAAAAACTGGGCGGCAAACAAACTTCCGAGCGTGTAAGTGGGAAAGTAGCCTAAGGAGCCGTGCGCCCAATGGACGTCCTGCAAAACGCCTTCGGCGTCGTTGCCGGGACGAACGCCCAAATAAGCGGCATATTTTTCTTGCCATGCCTCGCGTGCGTCGCCGGCTTTCAAGGTTCCCGAAAGCAGTTCGCGTTCCAATTCGTAACGAACGAGTATGTGAAAATGGTAGGTAAGTTCATCGGCCTCGGTACGAATCAACGAGGGTTGGACAATGTTGACGTAACGAAAAAGGTCTTCGGGACCGTAACCGGCCAAACGCGTGGGCGAGAGAGCGGCCACGTCGTCAAACAGGGCTTGACAACATTCTAAACTGCGACCGACGTTGTTTTCCCAAATTCGGGACTGGGATTCGTGGATGGAAAGCGAACACGCTTCGGCCTCCGGCAAACCGTATGCCACAGGCGAAAAACCTTGTTCGTAAAGGGCGTGTCCGCCTTCGTGAAGCGCGGAATACAGCGAAGAAAGCGGAGCCCCGGAAACAACGCGCGTGGTAATGCGTACGTCTTCGGGACCGAAACCGATAGTGAACGGATGAGCCGAAACATCCATGCGCCCACGCTCAAAATCGTAACCCATGAGGGCAAGAACTTTTCGACAAAGCTTGAGTTGAGCGGCGGGGTCGGGGTCGACGGGAAAAAGCGGACGTTTATCGGGCGGTGGGGCGGCGGCGGTCAGACGACGCAACGCGGGCGACAATTGGGTGAAAACCGCATCGATTTCCGCCGTGCTCATGCCCGGTTCGTAGTCGTCGAGGAGGGCCGAATAGTCGTCGGCAAATCGGCCGGGCATGGCGTTGCGGTAAAGCCGGGCTTGCTCGCGTTTGAGTTCGACGACGGCTTCAAGATAGGGGGCGAAAGACGGGAAGTCGTTGTTTTTTTTCGCCGTTTCCCAAACGGTTTGGGCGTTGGCGCAGACCTCGGCGCTTTTGGCGACAAAATCCGACGGCAGTGCGGCCGCTTTTTCCACGCTTTCGGCCGCCGCCAAAATATTTCTGCGATGAATGAAGTACAATTTGGCATCGTCGGCGGCAGCAACTTCGGCCAATCGAAGGACGACGGGGCGGTAGCGTTCGAGAAGAAATTCATGGCGAATACCGGCAAGCGTCCCGATTTGGGCGGCACGGCGTGCGGCGGCGCCCGGCGGCGCCATCACCTCCAAATCCCATTGCATGACGGCCAAAGCGGCGGTGAGGTCGCTCAAACGAGCGCCAAGGTCGCGCATCTTTTGGTATTCGGCCGTCAAATTCATTCCGATTTTTACTTGTCTTTTCCGCCTTCGTTTTTGTCGGGTTGATAACCCCTGATGGCGGCACGTTCCATGCGGATTTTGACGTTGTTGTCCACCTCGACGGTAACGGTGTGTTCGTCCAAGGCGGCGATTCTGCCGTACATTCCGGAAACCGTTATTATCTTATCGCCTTTTTCCAGTCCTTGCCTGAACTTCTGCTCTTTTTTTTGGCGTTGCATCTGCGGACGAATAAAAAACAGATAAAATACGACGAAAATACCCGCCATCATAATTATCTGGATGTACTGTCCGCCCGGAGGCGTTCCGCCGCCCGCCTGCGCCAAAAGCGATACCCACAATGTTGCGTTCATATAGGCACAAAATAACGAAAAAAACACGCACGTCCCGACAATTATTTTTTTAAGCCGGCAAGCAAATCCAAAGACGCAAAAGGACAACGTCAACCCATGCGTATGGCCCGGGACGGTTTGATTTTCAAAACGTAAAGCAACGGCAAAAACAAAGCGGGAACAAAACTGGCTATGGCCACAACGTTTATCGTCAAAAATTGAAAAGGAATCCAAGCAACGGGAGCGGTCTTGACAAAATACGAGTCGGGGTCGAGGGTGATGAAACCCGTCCTGTCTTGAAGATAAAGAACCCCCAATCCCATAACGTTTCCCAAAACCACGCCCCAAACGATTAAATAGAGGGCGTTCCACAAAAAAACGGATTGTATTTGCCCGTGCCTTGCACCGAGGGCTTTAAGAATACCGACGGTGGCGGCGCGTTCGGTAATCATAATCACAACAACGCCGGCCAAGTTGATGAGTGCGACAAGGGTCATTAAAACAACGATGAAGCGGACGTTTTGATGTTGGAGGCTGAGCCATTCGAAGAGGTCGGCGTAAGCGACGGAAACGGGAACGGCTTTAAGGTCGGCGCCAAGCATGGCGTCCCATTGGGCAATGGTTTCAAAAGGATTGTCGCCCGAAAAGCCGGGCGCCGAGCGGGTCAAAAAATCGGCAATTCCTCTTCCCCTGCGAAAAAATATTTCCACGCCTTGTACCTCGTCCGCCTCCCAACCCAATATCCGCCTTAAAAGCCGAACGTCGGCGATGGCCAGCTGTTCGTCAATTTCGGTCAAGCCGGTTTCATACCATCCGGCGACGAGGAGTTTGCGCATGCGAACGCGTCCTTTTTCCCAAAAATAGGCCCGTACTTCGGAGCCGGGCGGGGCGTTGAGCAAGAGTCCGGTTTTGCGGGAAATCAACGCCTCGTTGCCGTAGCCGGAATCGGGAAAAACGGGCAAACGCCCCGCAGCCAAAGCCCCGGAAAAAAAATCGGCGTTCCAATTACCGTCCACCCCCTTGATTTCCACGCCTTCCATCGTTTCCGCGGTTTTCAACACCGCCTGCCGACGTACATAACCGGTATAACGCGCCACGTCGGGATGGTTTTTGACGTGCGCCTCCAAGTCCGCGGGAATGGAAATTCTTCGAATGCTGTCGTCGGCCTGAGGCAAGTAACTTCCAAAATGGACGTCGCCGGTAAAGCCGATGATTTTGGTTTGAATTTCACGCTCAAAACCCGTAGCCATGGAAACGGCCACTTCCGGCACCGCCACCGCCAATGCGACGCTCGCCACCGCCAATGCCGCCGCCAAACGCGCGAACCCGCGGCTCGACCGCATCCGTGACGCCAAATATCGAGCAAAACCCATTATATCATGTTCAGGGTTTTAAGCAGATTGTCTTTAAAAGACTTGCCGACGGGCAAAAGTTTTTTTTCCATTCTATGGTCGGCTTTATACTCAACGACGACCGTGTTGTCCTCGATTTCGGTTATCGAATGGATATTGACAATGTGCGAACGATGTACGCGGACGAAAAATTTGGTCGGCAACTTTCGTTCGAGCATTTTCATCGTCGTATGGACGGTGTGTTTGCGCGTGGCGGTGTAGATTTCCACATAGTCCCCGACGGCGGTAATCCATCGAATATCCGCGCAGGGCAGTTTGACGTAGCGGGAATTGACTTTGATAAAAAGGTCGTCTTGAAAGGGGGAATCGGCGGCGGCGGCGCGTTCGAGGCGTTCGCGCACCTTTTCGATGGCCTTCAAAAACCGGGCGTAAACGATGGGCTTGAGAAGAAAATCGACCACGTCCAAATCAAAGGCGTCGAGGGCGTAATCCTTTTGGGAAGTGGTCAAAACGATGGGCGGAAGCGAGGATAAATTTTTGACCAAATCAATGCCCGACATTTGGGGCATTTCAACGTCCAAAAAAACGAGGTCGACGTCGTTGGATTTTAAAGCGGAAATCGAATCCTCGGGGTTGGCAAAGGAATAAGCCAATTCCAAGTCTTCGGATTTTTCGATAAATTTCTCAATTAACGCGCGAGAGATGGCGTCGTCGTCGATGACGATACAGCGCAAGGATTCCATCGTTGAGTCTTTGCACAAAATTACGCAAAATGTTTTCGCGCCAAGAAAAAAATTTGCGAAATTGCGTTCCCGATGAATAAAGCCGTCCTGCGAAAAACACTCAAACGCCGGTCGAACGTCGTCATTGGGCGACACATTAAATCGACGGGAATTAAGTGCAAGGCAAATGCACTTACCGTACGGGAACGGTGTTTATAAAACAAGGTTTCGAACGGGCATAATCAACGTAACAACCACATGAAGCAAATTGTGTTTTTGATTTATTTGGCGGCAACGCTGGGGCTATTTGCGTTTACCGTCAAAAAATTGGTCTCGTATTTCAAGCTGACCAAGCCTTTTCATCGCACCGACCACATCGGCAAGCGTATTAACCAAACGCTGTTGGTGGCCTTTGGACAAACCAAAATGTTTCAGCGTCCGTTTTCGGGACTGCTGCACGCCCTTGTGTATTGGGGTTTTTTGGTCATTACCATCGGTACGGTGGAAATGATTATCGACGGAACGCTGGGCGTCGAGCGTTCGCTTGGCTTTTTGGGCGGCTTTTACGACTTCGTTACCCTATCGGGGGAAATTTTTGCGGTCATAATTTTGATTAGCTGCTTGATATTCTTGGGACGCCGTTACATCACCAAGCCCAAGCGTTTCATTGCCCCCGAGATGAAGCCTTCGTCGCGCATGGACGCCACCCTTATCCTTTCGATGATTATTCTGTTGATGCTTTCGCTTATCGGCATGAACATGGGATATACGGGCTTGGCCGCGGCGGGGGCAATCAAGGAGGCCGTCGGCGCTTATCCCGTCAGTGCGGCGTTGGGATTTGTTACCTCGGGATGGAGCGTCGAAGGCGTACATCTTTTTCATGAAATCAATTGGTGGATACACATCGGCTTGGTTTTGGCGTTTTTGAACATTTTGCCGCGTTCGAAGCACTTTCACGTCATGCTTTCGGTTCCCAACGTCTTTTTCAGCCGCTTGGAGCCAATGGGTAAACTGGAAAATCTTCCTTCGGTAACGACGGAGGTAAAGCTGATGCTCGACCCGTCGGCCACGCCGCCGGCGGACGCGCCGCCACCCTCGCGCTTCGGGGTCAAAGACGTAACCGACGTTACGTGGAAAACGCTTATGGACGCATACACCTGCACCGAATGCGGACGTTGCACGGCCGTATGTCCCGCCAACATCACGGGCAAAAAACTTTCGCCCCGAAAAATTTACATCGACACGCGCCGAAGAATGAAGGACGCGGGCGACGGCTTTGTCGCCGACCCGAATTATTCCGATGGAAAAGCCCTTGTAGGGGATTACATTACCGAGGAAGAGCTGTGGGCTTGCACCACTTGCGGCGCCTGTATGCAGGAATGCCCCGTGAACATCGAGCATGTCCCACACATCGTCAATATGCGCCAATACTTGGTCATGGAGGAGTCGAAGGCGCCCGAGGCGCTTAACAGCATGTTCAACAACATCGAAAACAACGGCGCGCCTTGGGCCTTGTCCGCCGCCTCCCGTTTCGATTGGGCCGCCTCGGTAACCATGCCCGCCGAAAAAGTCAAAGCCTAATTTCTTGTTTTTACGCGTCTATAAAAATTGCCCGAGGACGTTGAATCCTCCGTCTCTTTCCCGATACGCCCTTGCGAATGCAAGGGCGGCTTTTTTACGTCGATACCGCGTTTTGCCATCCATTTTTTTAGATATCGTTTAGCAATTAAATTATCGGTATAGATTTCGTCCTTGAGCATTGATAAAATAATAAAAACAGTCTCCGCGTTGTCGCTACCCGTTTAACGCTATCGTCTTTTTTCTTACATTTGCATCGTTTGTTACCCCCCAAAAAACCAAACGACCGCATATTTACTTGCCGTTCCCAACACCCAAAACATTTCGCTTATCGATATCGCCCCGCACATGCACCTCATGGGCAAAAGCATGAAGATTTTCGCCACCTCCCTCAACGGAAGCGACGCCCTGCGCTTAATCGACGTTCCCGATTGGAACTTCGACCGGCAAGGGTTTTATTCGTTCAAAAATCCCGTAAAAATCCTTGCGGGATACATCATTCACGCCGTCACCGTCTACGACAATACGCCCGACAATCCGTTCAACCCGTCGTCGCCCCCCCAAAGGGTGACGTGGAGCGAGGCCACGACCGATGAAATGCTTTTGTGCCGTTTCACCCACGTCAATTATCAAGAAGGCGACGAAAATATTGATTTGGAGGCGGACGGAACGAATTCGCGTAAAAAGGCGTTGGTCGTTAAGTTCTACTCGCCCTATCCCAATCCCGCCGACGGCGCCGTTCGCAGCGATATTTTCCCACCCAAAGCCGAAAAGGTAACCTGCGAGGTTTTTGACGCGGCGGGACGAACGGCGGCCTTCCCATGTTCGGAAACGCTTATGCCGGCCGGCGCAGGCGCCCTCCAATTTAATCTTGACCATGTGCCGCCGGGCAACTATTTTATGGTTTTAAAAGTCGGCGGTGAAACCCTAACTCAAAGAATCGTCAAACGCTAAACGATGTCCCGATACGTTTTACAAAACGCGTTGGAAACGGTGGTGGCGGAAACCTATTATTCGTATCTACGCTTTCGCCGTTTCCCGCTCTTTTTTCAAATATACGTGGCCGCGTACATGACGTGGTTTTTATTTACGGGAGGATTTTACCTCAGCGAAATCCTAGTGTACGGCTTCATGGCCAAAAACGGCCCCGCGTTGCTAAACGCCTTATGGAACATATTCGCATTTGTGGATTTGGCAATGGCGATAGTGCTGCTTTACATGCCCAGAACCGGAGTACTGATAGGGCTGGTTTGCATATTTGTCGAACTACAAATCAATATTTACCACCCCTATCCCGATGTTTTGCCCGGTTTCGAGTGGATTTACAACCAAGTGAAATTTTTGGAGGTATTGATGCTGATATTTTCCCTTTTTTGTTTGCCTTACGTTTTTCTTTGGGGACGCGAAATCGAAGAACCCGAAATGAAAACACTGCACGACCGCCCGGAAGGGTATTAACGATTGACGAAAACGCCCGAACAAAAGTTTCAAATAAAAAGGGAGCCGACGCAACAACGCCGGCTCCCCTTGTTTTTTAGCAAAAATGCGCTCGAAATTTATTTTCCAACAACAAATTTGTGGTGCGACCCGAGTCCGTCGCGGTAACGAACGTTCAAGACGTAAACGCCGGGAACAAATCCGGAAAGGGAAACTTCGTTGAACGGCCCGGGACGAAATTTTTCAATCGTTTTGCCCGTCAAGTCCAAAATCACCGCTTCAACGGCGGGGCGGGCAACGGTAAAATACAGCACGTCGACGGCGGGATTGGGGTATATTTCAACGCCGTTTCGAACTTCGAAAGAGGTGCGCGAAGCGCTTTGGCAATCGCAGACGTGGGAACCGAAGGGTCGCCACCACGCGGTGGTGTCGCTGTTTGCGGGACGGGGCGCGATGGTGTCCCATTCGGCAAGACCGTTGAACTGGGCGGGATTGGAGCGCACGCCCGACTTCACTTCGGGCCGACGAATAAGGGTGTTTTGGGCGGTCAGCCAACGACCGGCGCTTCCGACGTAAGGCGGCAAAGACGTCCACGCCGTACCGGGGTCTTCGCCGATTTTTCCAATCAAATCAACCATAATTTCCGAGGCGCCGTCCACTTTAACAAGTTCGACGGCGTCGTCGCCGTTGAAGTACATCGGCCCGGGGTAGGCGTTACCCAACTGATTGGCAATGGCGCGAAGACGCGGATCGCTGGGCGGTGAAACACCGCCGTCGGGAAGCGTCTGCTCGGTTTCTTGTCCGTTGACCACCACCCACACCCCGTAAGCGGGTATCGTACCTTGCAAAGCCAAATGCTGATTGGCGGGCGAACCCGTTTCACCGTTGCGGTAACGCTTGACGACGTAGCCGTTCAGGTTCAAAGGCGTGGGACGCGGATTGTAGATTTCCAACGCCTTGTTGCTCCCCATACTTTCCATATACTTGGAAAAGAAAGGTTCGTCGCATTGCGCGAATGCACTTGTCGCGGCAATAAGTAGCGCGAATACGCCCGGTAAGAATTTTTTCATCTTTGATTATGGTTTGAGCGCAATTTTACGCCGAATCCGTCAAACGAACAATCCGTCGGAAGTAAAATTTCTGTTACCGGCTTATAATTCCAATATTATGGGATACAAGACCGGTTCGGCTTGTCCCAAAATGCCGGTGAATTGCCGACAAGTTAGGAAACCCGAAGCCGGCGGCCTGTTCTTTCTCCGCCGATATTTTTACGTATGACAAAAAACACTTAAATTTGGGGCAAAAATTTGCACGCCGCATGAACTTCAAACACTTGATTTTACCGACGGATTTTTCCCCCGCATCGGAAAACGCCTTTTATTTCGCCTGCAAGCTGGCGCAAAAAACCGAAGGCGAAATTCACTTGGTTCACATCTACGAACCCCCTTATTACTCCGAGAGCATTGTCGGCGGCCAGTTCTCCCTCACCGTGGACGAAGCCGCACAAAAAAAACTTTATGCACAAATCGAGGCGGAACTTCACCGCATGGTCTCGTCCGAGGTGGCCAAAGGCCTGAAAATTTATCGCAAGCTCATCCCCGACATCAAGGTCTGGGACTTTCCCAAATACATCGAAACGGGCAAAGCCGACCTCATCGTCATGGGGACGCGCGGAGCGACGAACGCGTGGCACGGCGGCATCGTCGGCACCAACACCGAGCGCGTCATTCGCACCGCCCCCATCCCCGTACTTGCCGTCCACAAAGACAGCATCGACTACGAACCCAAACGCATCCTTTTCGCCACCGACTTCCGCGACCCCTTAGACAATATTTTCCCCAAAGTACAAGCCTTCGCCAAACTTTGGGATTCGGAAATCATCGTAGGCATGATAAGCACGCGCGACACCTACGGCACCAGTCGCTTTGCCCGCGAAAAATACGAAGAACTCGCGTCCAAGTTTCCGTATCCGCAAATGCGTCTCGTCGTCCACAACGACGATTCCGTCGAAGAAGGTATCATGGACTTGATTGAAGTGCTTGAAATCCAAATGGTGGCCATGCTTACCCACGGACGAACGGGCATCGCCCACCTGATTCGCGGCTCCATCGCCGAGGATTTGGCCGCCCATCTCCGCACTCCCCTCCTTACCCTCAAAAATCCGAAATAATACCGCAACGATAAGACGGCGCCGGCGTTCCAAACATCGGCGCCGTCTTTTATAAACACCGACGAATTATTCGTTTGACGATTGCATCCACGCCATTGGAAAACGAATTACATCAATTTAAACAAGAAAAAAAATTTCTTTACAAAATTATGCAATAAAAAAGAACGACAACGTCTCGGTCGTTTTTTGGGGTAAGGCGAAACCGATGGGTTGATAAACGACAAACCCATCGGAACCGGAGAACGCTTCAAAAATCAGGGATAAATTTTGCTTATGAAAGAAGTTTATCTTCAAAAATAAGGATGTTTTTAGCCCTACACGAGGACGACCGCCTTTGCCGCAAAGCAAAACGAATCGTCCGGCCGAAAGAGACGCCATTCCCTTTGATTTACACACAAGCCACGGCAAACGCATTTTATACTAAGTGGACAAAAAACGTAGGGGATGGGAAGAGACGAGGTCGCTCGGCGCGTAATTTTGCCTGCGGTATGGAGCAGGAGATGATTCGTTTGGTCGAGGCCATTCGCCGCCACGACCGTTTGTACTACGACGAGGGACGACCCGAAATTTCGGACGAAGAGTACGACGCGCTCGTGCGCCGGCTGGCCGAGCTCGAAGCTCAAAGACCCGACCTGCGTTTGCCCGACTCCCCCACGCTCCGCGTCGGCGGAAACGTCAATAAAGCCTTTGAGGTCTACACCCACAAAAGGCCCATGAAAAGTTTGGCCAACGTCTACGGCGTTGACGAACTCAACGACTTTTACCGAAGGGTACACGAACTTACCGGACGCGACGACGTCGCTTATCTACTTCAACTTAAAATTGACGGCGTGGCCTTGGCGCTCCATTACGAAAACGGCGTATTGGTTCGCGGCGTTACACGCGGCACCGGCGACAAGGGCGAAGTCATTACCGACAACGTCCGCACCCTACGCTCCATTCCCCTACGGCTTACCGAATCGGTAAACGTCGAGGTTAGGGGCGAGGCTTATATGAAAAAATCCGTTTTCGAGCGCATCAACGCCGAACGCTTGAAGAACGGCGAAGAACCTTTGGCCAACCCCAGAAACGTAACCGCCGGCACGCTAAAATTGCAAGATTCGGCCGAAGTCGCCAAAAGAAAACTCGACTTTATCGCCTATCAACTCTTTTCCGACACTCCCCTCCCCGACTCCGATTTCGAACGCATGACGTTGTTGCGTCGCTGGGGATTCGTCGTTTCACCGCACGACAAGATTGCGCACAACGCCGACGAGGTTCGCAACTACCTCTTGTATTGGGAAAAACAAATGGAAACCCTCGACCACCTGACCGACGGGGTCGTCGTCAAAGTGGATTCGCACCTTCTGCGCGACGAACTCGGTTCGACGGCCAAAAGCCCGCGTTGGGCCGTGGCATATAAGTTTGCGGCCGAGAAAGGCGCCACGGTTTTGGAAAGCGTTTCCTACCAAGTCGGGCGAACGGGATTTGTTACGCCCGTAGCCAACCTTGCGCCCGTGCGATTGGCGGGAACGACCGTCAAGCGGGCCTCGCTTTACAATTTCGACGAAATTCGTCGGCTCGATTTGCACGAAAAAGACACCGTTTGGGTCGAAAAAAGCGGCGAAATCATTCCGAAAATCGTCGGCGTGGCAACGGAGTTGCGCCGCCCCGACGCAATGCCCGTTGTACCCCCGGACGTTTGCCCCGAATGCCGCACTCCGCTCATGCGTTCGGAATCCGAGGTGGGATATTACTGTCCAAACGTCAAAAATTGCCCACCGCAAATCAAAGGCCGCATCGAACACTTCGCCTCCCGCAAGGCGCTCGACATCGACGGTTTGGGAAGCGAAATCGTTTCCCGCTTGGTGGACGAAGGTTTGGTGCGCGACCCGGCGGATTTGTACGATTTAACCGCCGAAAAAATATCCGCGCTTGAACGTTTTGCCGAAAAGTCCGCCCAAAACCTCGTCGCGGCAATAGCGGCGACGAAAAACGTACCGTTTTCGCGCGTGCTTTACGGCTTGGGCATTCGGCACGTCGGCGAAACAACGGCCGCCAAGTTGGCAGAAAAATTTAAGTCGTTGGCAGCGCTGCAAAACGCGGCAGAAAATGAAGTGGCGGCGGTTCACGACGTCGGCGAAACAATCGCGCGTTCGGTCAAGGCTTTTTTCGACGACCCCGACAATGCACATATGATAGAACGGCTCGCCGCCGCAGGACTCAAATTTCAAGCCGATGAAAACCGCACCCAAGGCGATGAACTCAAAGGCAAAAAATTTCTTATTACGGGCGCCTTCGAAGGAACGAGCCGAGAACAGATCAAAGATTGGATAACCTCGCGTGGAGGAACGGTCGCGTCTTCGGTGGCCAAAACGTTGGATTACGTAGTGGTGGGCGCCGACGCAGGACCATCAAAAATGGAAAAAATCGCCGCCCTTAACCTCAAAACCATTGGGCTTGACGAACTTTACGCCTTGGTTTAAATACCCCAACGGCAAACCGAACGCGACAAGCGCTCTTTTGAGCGTCGATTGAAAACCGAACAACGCGACCCTCGACAGTTGCCGAATACAATTCGCCCTAGGCCGCCGACGCCAAAAAATTCCTATTTTTGCATCAACGTGAACTTGGACAAAAAAGTCGTTAAGCGAACGACACTTGGCGTCTTTGGGCGACGACGCGGCGAAACAAGGACGTTTTTTTGCGGAATTTGGATGCTTTTGCACTTAATCCGGCCTTATTGGATATTTGGGCAAAAACACGCGGAACCCCAATTGGAGAATTTGGGGCCCAACGTCAATACCCGCTACGAGGAAGGATACCCTTTCCTTGCCCCCGACGGCAAAACATTATACTTTGCCCGCAACAAACACCCCGAGAACGTGGGCGGCACCTACGGCGTCGAATCCAATTACGACGTTTGGTTTAGTACGCTTCAAGCCGACGGAACGTGGTCGCCGGCAAAAAACTTCGGCAAACCCGTAAACAATCTTTTCGACAACGGCGTGGTCGGCGTTTCCCAAGATGGAAACATTCTCTTGCTGCTAAACACCTACGAACAAGGTACGGGTACGTCGCCATTGGCCTACGTACAAAGAACGGCGACCGGATGGACGCCTCCGCGTCCCATGCCCATGACGGGACACAAAGCCGAAGGTTATTACGACCTCATGCTCGCCGCCGACGGCAGAACCTTGCTTATGATGATGCAAAACCCCGGCTCCAAAGTCGGCGACTACGACCTGTACGTGTCCTTTCTGCAAGCCGACAGCACGTGGACCCGTCCGCAAACGTTGGGCCCACCCGTTTGTACCCCCGCGCCCGAAGCCCGTCCGTTTCTCGCCCTCGACGGAAGAACACTCTATTTCGCACGAAAAGTCTCCGACCCCAAGCCCAACGTCGAAATTTTCATGACCAAACGCCTCGACGACTCATGGCGAAAATGGACCGTCCCGCGGAAGCTTCCCCCGCCCATCAACTCCAAGCACGACGACGTTGATTTCGTCGTCCCCCCCAACGCCGAATACGCCTTCGTTACCTCCAAACAAAACTCCTTTGGCCATCTGGACATTTTCAAAACCATCCTCCCCCCCGAATTCCGTCCCGAACCCGTCGTCGTGGTCAAAGGTTTTGTTTACGACGACGAAACCAACCGCCCCGTGCAAGCGGACGTTGCCACCGTTACCGTGCCTTTGGGCAAATACAACGTCAAAGGCCATACCGACCCCCGAACCGGAGAATACACCCTCGTCCTGCCCGCAGGCTCGAAATACAAGGTCGTCGTCACGCCCGGCGCCGACGCGGTTTATATCCCCGACAGCTTGACCATAGACCTGACCGACGTCAAAAATTTCCACGAAGAACGTCGCGACCTCCGTCTCTACCCCAACCCCACGATTATATTGGGTAAAATTTACGACGCCCAAACCGCAAAACCCGTTCGTACCCGCATTCGATATTCTTTCGAAGACGGAAAAAGTTCGGAAATCGAAGCCGAAGGGAGATATCGTTTGGGCATTGCACAAAACCTGTCGCGGATTCGGATGGTCGTCGAGGCGGAAGGATACGACGTTATGGATTCCGTCGTCGTCGTTCGTCCCGATTTGCGGGGCAAAATCGTCGAAAACGACTTTGCCCTCAAAAGAAACGGTTATGTATTGAAGGGCAAGCTTTTCGACGGCGCAACGGGCCGGGAAATCAAAGGAAGCGTTCGCCTTTCGGACCCGGAAGGCGAAACTTACTTTTCCGACGCTCCCTACCGATTCGTTTTGGACAAAGCCGGCGAATACGTCATCGAGGCTTATTCCAAAGGCTACGACCGCAAGATCTTTCCCTACGTTTTTCCGCAGGATTCGGTGGTGATGACGCGCGACATATACCTCAAATCGGGCAGTCCCATTTCGATTCGCGGACGCACGCTCGACGCCGTTTCGCTTCAACCCCTCGTCGCCGACGTTTCTTTTTCTTTGTCCGACGAGCCGACGGTTTTCGGAGGTCTGTTCACCGACAACGACGGACGGTTTAAAGCCGATTTCGATACCCGGGGGGATTACGTTTTTTTCGCCAAAAAAGAGGGTTACATTCCGGCCTATGAAAAAATCGCCGTTCCCGAACAGGGAACGATTCCCGACGTGGAGCTTCGCCTTCAACCCATCGTCGCAGGGGCGACCATCCGCTTGGACTACGTGTATTTTGCATTTGCCGACTCGACGCTTTTGCCCGAATCTCACAAACAACTCAAGCCCTTGGCGGAGCTCATGCTCAACGCGCCGACGTTACGCGTGGAAATATCGGGTCATACGGACTATGTCGGCAAAAACATAAACAACTTAAAGTTGTCCAAAGCACGTGCCGAGGCGGTAAAAAACTATTTTGTGGAAATGGGAGTGGCGGAAAGCCGGCTGTCTTCCGTGGGATACGGCGAAACCCGCCCCGTTGCCACCAACAAAACCGCCGAAGGACGAAAACTCAATCGCCGCGTCGAATTTAAAATTTTGGCCCCGTAATATTCCCTACGGGTAAAACGCGGTTAAAATCGGCGATGTACACGTCAAACAACTTCCAATACCACAACCCAAACCCGACGATAACAACGACGACGTACGGACCGAGTCCGCACGCGAGGGGCTTGACGACGCAATGAACGGCGCCGTTGAAATTTTTGAATTGCCGTTTCAATGCGGCCGGAGTTTGCCGGGTTCGCGGCGAATCGCTATTTTTGCATTTTAAGCAAGCAAATTCGACGTGGTACGGATATTGATAGCAATTGCGGTCTTGACGGGCCGCGTATGGGGTCAGGAATGCGGCATTGTGTACGTTACGCCCAACGGCGCCTCGTCGGGCGTGGCCGGTACCCGCGCCAATCCCGCCAACTTAACTTATGGCTTGCAGTTGGCAGGCGCCCAAAACCCGTATATGCGTTTGGCCGTCGGCAACTACACCATTACCCAGCCCTTGGACCTCAAATCCGACGTTACGATAGAGGGAGGGTATTTGCCGAGTCAAAATTGGGCCAAAACCAACGCCGACTCGTCGGTCATCACCCGTACTTCCGCCAACATGGAACTCAACCCGCCTCGTTTGGTCGGCCTTCGCGGACAAAATATTTCCAACTTTCGTTTGCAGGACGTTCGGGTCGTGGTACAATCGACGCCCGCCAACACACCCGGCGCCTCGATATACGGCATTCATTTGTCGGGATGCAGCCAATACGTGATTTCGCGTTGTCGGGTAAGAACGGGCAACGCCACCCCGGGGATTAACGGCGTCGACGGAATCGACGGACGACACGGCGCCCACGGAGCGAACGGCGGCTTGGGATGCGGACGATGCCAACCCGGCACGCCCCCTTACGTTATTGACGGCGGGGCCGGTGGAAATTCGTGGTCGGGCGGGGCCAATCGCGGCGGTAACGGCGGAAACGGCGGCGACCGCGGAACCGGCACCGACTGCAATCCCCTTTCCTGCAACGTTTGCGACCCCGCCGTCATGACGGCCCCCAACGGACAAAACGGACAAAACGGCACGGGAATCGCCCCCGGAACGGGCGGCATCGGCCGCCCCGGACACATCGTTTGTTTTACCGAAATCCAGAACTTGGCCAACTTCGTTAACGGCTGTCCGTCCAACGACACATCCATTCACCGCGGACGCGACGGCACGCCCGGCGCCAACGGCGTCGACGGCGTCGACGGCTTAAACGGCGTGGTTACTTACAATGCGGCGGGCTTTTACGTCCCCGCCGACGGCGCCGACGGTACCGACGGTACCAACGGTTCGGGAGGAGGAGGAGGAGGAGGAGGAGCCTCGGTCGGCGGGGTGCCTTCCCTCGGACAAACCAACGTCCCGTTCTACAATATTGACCCGCGCGAACTCAACAGTGCGGGAGGAGGAGGAGGAGGAGGAGGAGAAGGCGGAGAACGAGGCACCAAAGGTACCAAAGGAACCGGCGGCGGCGCCAACTTCGCCATTTTTTTGCATAACAACGGCCCCGACGGGGTCATTAAAGACTGTTCGTTGCAACCCGGCCAAGCCGGGGCGGGCGGACAAGGCGGACGCGGCGGACGCGGCGGTAACGGCGGTAACGGCGGACGCGGCGGTAACGCCACCCTCCTCGGCGATTCCGAGGGAACGGGCTGCAACGGCGGCGCCGGCGGTAACGGCGGTAACGGCGGACGCGGTGGACGCGGCGGAAACGGCGGAAACGGAACCACCGGCCCCAGAATGCAAGTACGCCAAGACCCCGACGGACACCTCGCCTCCGTATTTTCTCAATACAATCCCCAAGAAGTTCCGATAACCGTTCGGTTCAACGGATGCGCCAACACTCCCGTCGAAGTGTCCACTACTTCCACCGCCGCTTCGCTGATATGGTATTTGGGTGGTGAAGCGGGCGCGGCCACCGGCCAAAACGTCTCTACGACTTATCCCTTTGTTTCCCATCGTTCGCTTTCCGTTTTGGTCAACGGCATCCCGTTTCCTTACACCGATTTCGTTTATGTCTTTCGGCCGTTCGACAAACCCGAAATCAATGCCTCGTCGCAAACGATATGCGCGGGTTCGACGATAAATTTTTCCACCGCCGCCGCCGCCGAAACGTATGCATGGACGTTCCCCGGCGGAAACCCCGGTGTTTCCAACGCCCAAAATCCCGGAAACGTTACCTTCAACGCCCCCGGACTTTACCCCGTGCGCTTGCAAACGTCCACGTTGTGCTGCGGCACGTCGAAAACGGATACGTTATGGGTGCGGGTGTTGTCGGCGGTGGAACCCAATCTTGCCGACGGCGCAACGCTCTGTCGTCAAGCGCCGCGCCCCATTCTTACGCCGACGCTTTACGAAGGCGCAACGGTTTCTTGGACGTTCAACGGTACGCCCCTGCTCTCCACCGGCCAAACCCTGCAAACCAACGACGCCGGAACCTATACCGTAAACGTTTCTTACGGACCGGGTTGTTCGGGAAGCGACTCGTTCGTTCTCAACTTTTACGACTCGTTGGAGGTGGACTTGGGGCCGGAAGAAATTGTCTTGTGCGGTTCGGAACCCGACCCGGTTTTTGACGCCGGCCCCGGCGCGACGACCTACCTCTGGACGCGAAACGGCAACCTTGCCGCCCAATCGCGCATCATCATCGCCGACTCCCCGGGCCTTTACGAAATCGTCAAACTCGACGAATTTGGCTGTGCGGGAACGAGTCGGGTAAACGTCGTGCGTTCGGAACCGTTCGTCAATCTAGGCCCCGACCGTGCTTTTTGTACCGCCGAAGAACAAAATTATTTGGACGCGGGCAACGCGGGCGCCGCTTACGAATGGACGTTGAACGGTACGCCGCTCTCCGACCAACGACGCGTTTATCCTACCCAATCCGGCGTTTATCGGGTAAAAATTATCACCCCCGTCGGTTGCGAATACGTGGACGAAGTTACATTAGGCATAGAAACACCGACGAACGCACAAATCAATTATTCGCCGGCCGTACCGAAAGTAGGTCAATCGGTTCAGTTTATCGACCAATCCTCGCCCGCGCCGGCGGCGCGACTATGGAACTTTGCCGACGGCGCAACGTCCACGCAAGCCAATCCAACCCATGTCTTCCAAACACCCGGACTCAAACCCGTGTTTTTGATTGCGGGAACGGGACTTTGCGCCGATACCGCTTTTACCACAATAAACGTCGAATACAACTGCCAAACCCAAATGAACCTTCGCTCGCGTTTTGAATGGACGCCCAACGACGTGGACTTGGTCGGCGGAGGCTTGGTACGTTTTTTCAACGCCACCCTTCCGCTCGACAAAAACAACGTTTTCTTTTGGGATTTTGGCGACGGAAACGTTTCTTACGAAAAAAATCCCGTTCACGCTTACTCCGTACCCGGAGAATTTGTCGTTACCCTCATAACAACGAACCACAACTGTTCGGATACGGTACGGCAGACCGTCGTCGTGTATTTTGGCGAAAGCGACCGCAACGACCGCATCAACCCGAATGTTTCCGTATATCCCAATCCCGTACGCGACGTCTTGACCCTCAAAACCCTGCGACCCGTCGATTTTCGATTGGACGACGTCTATGGAAAAAACATTGTTTGGGGAAGAATTAACGATGAAACCCGCGTGGATGTTTCTCATTTGTCGTCGGGCGTATACGTGCTTTCCATTTCGGGTGGCGGCGCTCCGTTGAAAATCGTCAAACAATAGCTACGCAAAAACAAACCAAGTAAAAACAAGGACGACGTTAAACGGATAACGGCAAAAACCGGTCGCATAAGTGAAAAAACGATAAGGTAATCATTGATACGGTTTAAAACATACAAAGACAAAAAAATCGACATGAATTAAAAGGACAATAATGATTTATCCTTCGATTCGAGGATAAACTTTAAAGTATCGAGAAATAATTTTTGTCTTGTCGCTTTTTGTTGTGCACCAGCCCGCGACGTGCGAAGGATTTTAAAGACATGCTTGAATGCGCCGTTTTTTGGCTAAATTTGCGCATTCATGAAACGAAAGATTATCGGAGTCGCGTTACCGTTTGTGTTGGCAACGGTGTGCGCGAGCCACGCGTTCGGTCAAGGTACGATTCGCGGCACGGTTCGCGACGAATCGGGCGAACCCTTGCCCGACGCCCGCGTCGAAATCCCCGCCCTGCAACGCGGCGTCCTTTCCAACGTCGAAGGTATATTTACAATCTCAAAACTTGAAGCCGGAACCTACCGGCTGCGCTTTTCCTACATGGGAAAGGACACCGTTTATCAAGAGGTTGGTTTGTCGGCGGGCAAGGTCGTTACAATAAACGTCGTTTTGTCCGACAAATCCACCGAATTGGAAACGGTCGTGATTGAAGGGGAATCGTTTGGCAAAATCGACGTCAACAAAGTGAATACCGGCGTGGTGAAAGTTACCGCACAGGACATCAATCTTTTACCGACGCTGGGCACGCCCGACCTGGCGCAGTATCTGCAAGTCATTCCGGGAGTGGTGTTCACCGGCGACCAAGGCGGCCAACTTTTCGTCCGAGGCGGCACGCCCATTCAAAACTTTACCCTTTTGGACGGCGCGATAGTGTATAGCGCGTTTCACACCCTCGGTTTGTTTAGCGTCTTCGACACCGACTACATCCGCAACGTGGACGTATACACGGCGGGCTTTGGAGCCGAATACGGTTCGCGCATCTCCTCCGTGATGGACATTCGCACCCGAAACGGCGATTTTCAACGCTTTCGTTTTAAGGCGCACGCCAACACCATCACCTCGGGCGGCTTGGTTGAAGGGCCTCTTTTTAAGAAAAAAGGCCAAGAACGCGGGTTCATGAGCTTTCTTTTGTCGGGGCGCGGATGCTACATCAACCAAAGCGCCCCCACACTTTACAACTACGTCGATTCCAAAACAGGCCTGCCGTTTGGTTTTTACGACCTTTACGGAAAAACGACCGTGGGCGGCGGAGGAAGTCAGGTATCGCTTTTCGGCTTTCATCAAGCCGACAGGGTGGACTACGGATTCCCGACCGATTATCGCTGGACGCAATCGGGCGGCGGCGCCAATTATTTGGTGTTGGTACCCGGTACGGCCATGACGATGAGCGGAAGCGTGGCCGGCTCTTTGTTTGAGAATCAACAAATGGGCTCGGACGAGGCGCTCCCCAGAAAAAGCCGTGTCGGCGGTTTCAATGCACGCTTTAACTTCGCCTACGTTTTCAACTCCGTCAACGAACTCACTTACGGCGTGCGTATTCAGGGTTTCAACACCGATTTTTCTTACGTCAATTCTTTGGGAACGACGGCCAAACAACAAGACAGCAACACCGAACTAGCGGCTTTCGTGCGCTACAAACACATCTTTCGTTCCCAAAAACTAGACGAAAACGGCCGTCGCGAATACTTCAATCGATTTATTTTGGACCCTTCGTTTCGGGTGCACTGGTATAACAACCACGGCGTTTCCTTTGAACCGCGTTTGCGAACCAAACTCAATTTTAATCGCGTAAGCTTTCAGGCGGCGACGGGGATTTACTCCCAAAATTTGGTTTCCGCCACCTCGGATAGGGACGTTGTCGTCTTGTTTCAAGGTTTTCTTTCCGCCCCCGACGTTACGCTCGACAACAAACAATTCGGCAACGCCCTCCAATACGCTTGGCACGCGCTCTTCGGCACACAAATCGAAATCATTCCCAACCTTGAAACAACCGTCGAAGGTTGGTACAAAAACTTCCCCCAGCTTACCAACGTCAATCGCGAACGGCTCTTTCCCGAAGACCGAACTTTTATCGTCGAAACGGGGCAGGCCTACGGCGCCGACTTTATCCTGCGTTATCAACGAAACAAACTCTATCTTTACTTTACTTACGGCATCGCCTACAATTTCCGAAACGACTTCAAAATCGACTACCCGCCCGTCTTCGACCGACGGCACAACGTCAATTTGGTCGCCAACTACAAAATCGGAGACTTGCGCGAAAAAACGTCGTCCAAGTATTTGGAGGCGAAGTGGGAGTTTTCCGGTCGATTTACCTATGGTTCGGGCTTCCCTTTCACCCAAACGCAGGGTTTTTTTGAAAAAATTAATTTCAACGTCCGTGAAGGCACGACGACCGACGTCGTTACCCAAAACGGAAGTCTGGGCGTGCTTTTGAGCGCCGACTACAACGGCGGACGATTGCCGTCTTACCATCGCTTGGATTTGTCGGTCAAACGCCGCTTTCGCCTCTTTGAACGCGCCGTGCTTGAACTCAACGCCAACGTCATCAACGTCTACAATCGGGCGAACATATTTTATTTCGACCGTATTCGCTATGCACGCGTAGACCAATTGCCCGTCGTTCCGACTTTGGGGGTTGCAATCAGCTTTTAATTTGAATCCGGTTGGACGAACGAAAAGTAAAATTTTGAGCCTTGTCGCCAATTCGGCACGGGGACGGATATTCCAACCACCGATGATTGACGGAACTGTCGCTCGCCGGCTTATAGCGACAAAATTTTCAAACGCCGAAAAGCGTCATGGGCTTTTGAAATACGAAAATATACTTAAATTTGCACACGCTAAACAAAGACTTTTGGGTAAACTTCCATTCATACCGCATTGACCATGAAAGCCGCAACGTTAACCCTCGACGAACTGCTCCATACCGCCAAAGGACGATGGATGGCTTTGGACGTTGTTGAAGTCAAAAACCATCGAAACGGTTATCGGCCAATTTTGAATTTCGAGACGCACGATAAACTTTTGGCGGCGTGGGAATCTCCAGAAATTTCACCGACGTTGCTTTTGGCCCACGTAGTTGCGGACGACAAAAAAACGCCTAATTTTTTTATCGAAAAACCATCAAAAAGAAAAATCCCCCCTCAAAAAGACAAAATCCGATGGGGCAGATTTTTACACAACGTTGCAACGTGTTACAATTATCTAAACTACCCCTTTGCCTCGGAATTGTACGACAACGCCCTAAAAATATTCGAAACCGACAAACGCGCCGAAAGTTATTTGTTGGACGTGCTTTTGAATTACGGGGTGGCTTCCATGACGGGTTATCGCGAAGACATACCGAAGGCCGAGCGTTTATTGTCCCGGGCATTTGACATTTCGGAAAAAAACAAAAGACTCGACCTCGTTGCCATTTTCGGTTACGAACTTGCTTACGCACTGCTTTTTCAACGAAAATTTGAACAGGCTTGTCTTCATCTTCTCCGTGCTCTTGAAGCCGCGATTCTAACCGCCAACAAAATGGAAATAGAGGGCGACCTGCAAGTATTGTCCCGTATCGCAATCGAATGCATGAAAACAGAAAACGAATGGCGGGAGTTGCTAACCCACGGTCTCGATGAACTTGAAACGCTCGGCGGCGACCGTCTACTTGTCGAAACAATACTTAAAGAAGAAGGAATGTTTTCCCGTCAGGCCATTTATGAAAAGAAATCCTCCAAATTAAAAAAAATCGACGGCGTCACGCCGTTGTCTTGAATCCGAATCTATATTTATTTTTTTTCCGTTCGCTTGGTTCAAGTTGCGATATACGCCATGAAAAGTTGCTAATTCGGAGGCGTTCGGTCTCCGTAATTCGCAATCAAAATTTTTCCAAATAAAAATTTGAATTGTCTTATTGGAAATTTTGGCAAAAACGTCGAGAAATCTCTTTTGCGACAACGGCGCGACTTATCCAAAACCGACAATTTAGACGGTAAAAATCTCCATTTTTTTTTGACATACGCTTGCCATCGAATTTTCCGGAGGGATGAAGATATTGTTGTATTATAAATTCGTCGAGGTTCTAAACCCCCAAAAAGAACGCGACGAACATTTTGCATTGTGTGCGTCGTTGGGTTTAAAGGGTCGAATTTTAATCGCACCCGAAGGGATAAACGGTACGGTTTGCGGTACGAATGAGGCTTGCGACGCTTACATGTCCGCCGTTGCCGTTCACCCGCTGTTCGCGGGCACGGAATTCAAACAAGAATACGCGGACGGGCCCGTGTTTCACAAATTGCACGTACGCGTCAAGCCCGAACTCGTGAATTTTGGCGTAGCCGGCGCCCCCAAGCCTTGGCAACGCACCGGACGCTACATCGAACCCAACGAAATGCACAGCTTATTGAAAAACACCCCCGAAAACGTCGTTTTTCTCGACGGTCGTTCGCTTTTTGAGTACGAAGTTGGGCGCTTTAAAGGCGCTTTGCCCCTTGAAATTCAATATTTTCGCGAAACTCCCAAGCTTGCCGCACAACTCGAAAAATTCAAGGACAAAACCGTCGTAACTTATTGTACCGGCGGCATCCGGTGCGAAAAACTGACGGGCTGGCTCATGGATTTAGGCTTCGAAGACGTGGCCCAATTGCGCGGCGGCATCGTCCGTTACGGACAAGAAACGGGCGGCGAATTTTTTGAGGGAACGTGTTTTGTTTTTGACGAAAGACTCGTTTCCCCGGTCAATCGCGTCAATCCCACGGTGGTGGGAAAATGCAAAATTTGCGCCGCTCCCACCGAAAAATACGTCAATTGCGCCAACGCGGCATGCAACGACCTGTTTTTGATTTGCCCCGAGTGCATAAAAAAATACGAAGGCGCATGTTCGGAATCGTGTTACCAATCCCCCAAACGCCGGACGTGGAACGGCGCCGGCATGTACCTTCGCGGCGTGGACAGCAAAAAATACGTACGCTAAACGCCCGCGCGTTAAACGTCCAAAAGCGCTTTCGCGATTTGCACGGCGTTGGTGGCTGCGCCTTTGCGCAGGTTGTCCGCCACAATCCACATGTTTAACGTTCGGGGCATGCTTTCGTCGCGGCGTAGGCGCCCAACGAACACCTCGTTCTTCCCCTCGGACAATATCGGCATCGGATACCGGCTCGAACTCGGTTCGTCCAGTAAAATTACCCCCGGCGCATTGACCATCAACGATTTGACTTCGTCCAAATCATATTCTTCCCGCAAGGTAACGTTCACCGATTCCGAATGACCGCCCAAAACCGGCACGCGAACGGCCGTCGCCGTAACGCCGATGGTCGGGTCGTCGAATATCTTTTGGGTTTCGTTGACGAGTTTCATTTCCTCGCGGGTATAGCCGTTGTCCATGAAAACGTCGCATTGCGGGATGCAGTTAAGGTCTATCGGATGCGGATAAACGGACAAGGGCGTACCGGGCTTCGAGCGTTCGGCCATCAGTTGTTCGACCGCTTTTTGTCCCGTTCCCGTAACCGCTTGGTACGTCGAAACGACGATGCGCTCGATGCCGTAACGTTTTTTTAGCGGCGCAAGCGCCAAAACCATTTGTATCGTTGAACAGTTGGGATTGGCGATAAGTTTTTTTCCCCGCGCCGTTTCGATGTTGATTTCGGGAACGACGAGCGGCACTTCGGGGTCCATGCGCCAAGCCGAAGAGTTGTCCACGACAAGGCTTCCGGCTTCGGCGAAAACGGGCGCCCATTCTTTGGAAACCGCGCCCCCGGCGCTGAACAGCGCCACGTCGGGACGCATGGACAAACCCTCCTTCACCGTTGCCACGCGGGTTTTTATCCCGAACGCCTCCATTTCCCGTCCCGCCGACCCCTCCGACGCACACGCCACCCATTCCGTAACCGGAAACCGAAACTCCTCCAATACGTTTATCATCGTCCGGCCGACCAATCCCGTCGCCCCCACTATCGCCACCCTCATTGTAAAATATTTTGCGGGCGTAAAATTACCGCAAATTCCATGCATACTCAAAGAACGTTCAAGCGTTTCGCGTCGAATTTCTTATAATTGCGTTTCGGTAAGCGACAATCTTGAAAAATGAATTTTGAGGTCGAAATAGAAGGGCAAACGCTGACCGTGGCCGACGGCAAGGTTGGAGGGCATCAAACAAAAGTTTGGCGCGAACATCCTCGCATAACCCGGGTACGGTTGAACGGCAAAACATTGACGGTCTACGATTTGGGAACGGACGGAAACAAACGACGATTGCGCGTCAACGGCAAAACCTTAGAGGTAAAAGTAAAAACGCCCGGCATGCGGGCGTTGGAAATCATAGGTAAAACGACGGCAAGCGGTGGCAAAACCAAAGACCTTCGAGCGCCGATGCCGGGCTTGGTTAAAGCGGTGTTCGTAGAAACGGGCCAAAGCATCGAGGCCGGCGCCCCAATCCTTACCCTTGAAGCCATGAAAATGGAAAACATGCTTAAAGCTCCGGCCGCCGTCCGAATTAAAGCCGTTCGCGTCGCTTCCGGCGCCGCCGTTGAAAAAAACGCCGTCCTCGTCGAATTTGACTAACGAGTACGGCCCCGATTAAGTACCGTCGCGGCCAAATCGAAGAGATTAACCACGCCGTCGCCGTTTGCGTCGGTATACATGTGGTTGACCGTCGCGCCTTGAATCAACTGGCTCGTCGCCCACAACGCGGGAGCGGCGTAAGCCTGCCACGTTATTCCTTGCAACGCCCTTGCCGGCCCCGTTCGATTGTAAGCGGCGGCGGTAAAATAATAGTCGGTAAGCGTAACGGTCCCGTTGTTGTCCGCATCGCCCGGCCAAACGGCCTGCGATTCCTGCACCGATACTATGACGCTTGCGCTACAATCGTTGGCGTCTCGGACGGTAACGACATAGCTTCCCGACGCAAGGCCGTTAAACGTTGCATCGGACTGAAAAACGCCGCCGTTGAGCGAATACGCGTAAGGAGCGTTTCCGCCGGCGCCGACCGCCGTTACGCTTCCCGTGTTTTGGCCGGGCAACGACGGCGAAGACGATGCGCTTACCGTAGGATTGGCGACCACCTGCAACGTCAGCGTTCCCGAAGCGGCGCAAGGATTTTCGTTTCCGAATCCCAACGTCCAATTTTGCAACGTCCCGGTATCGTCGGCGGCCGCGTCGAAAATTCTCAACGTCCACGTTCCGTTGGGATTGACGCCCGCAAACGCGGAAAACGTGGCAATGTTCGAAGTCAGACCGCATTGGGTTTCAAGGTAACCGTCGGGGCGGTACGTGCCGGTAAACGGCGCCACCCCCTCCCATATCGGTATCGTCCCATCGTCGGAAAGCACGGTATTGACCATGTTCACCGCACCCTGTCCACCAACGCGATAAACCAACAACAGCGTGCGCGCGTTGGATGGAGAACGCAAAAAAACGACCAAATCCCTTACCCATGTATGGTTGATGTTCAAAGCAACGAACATCTTGGCGGCCATTGCCTGCGTCAAAACCGTGGGCAATCCCGAGACCGAAATTGTGGACGTAAGCCCCGTACCGGCCGAGCAGGTATTGTCGGCGATGCTCCTAACGAGGTCGTTGGTAAAAGTGTAAGGAGGCAGCGTTCCACCGAAATAATTGACGACGTGGGTTCCAACGCCGGCCGTGTTTGGATTAAAAGTCCCGTTGGAAACGCCGGGGCCCGAAAAACTTCCCCCGGAAACGTCCGCGTTTAAAGCGACGGACGCGTCGTGGCGGCAATAACGCGTTTTGCCGTCGGCGGTGGAAAGCGTGGCCGTCGGCGGACTTATCACCGTCAGCGTAAACGTAGCCGTGGCGCTACAATTGGCGCCGTCGGTGGCGGTGACGGTGTAAACGGTATTGACGGTGGGATTGGCGGTTACGACGGCGCCGACCGTCGCGTTCAAGCCCGTGCTCGGCGCCCAAGAATAACTTACCGAACCGTTGGCGCCCGTCGCGCTTGCCGTCAAAACGGCGCTTTCTTGCTGGCGGCAAATCGAATTTTTGTCCGCTCCGATGCTTGCCGACAAATTGCATTCGGTGATGTAGGCGCCGTTGAGCGACGTAACGCCCGTATTGTCGGGGTCGAGCCAATTGCTCAGGCGGGTGGAATTGGTGTTGTTTCCCGACCAATTGACGCTGAATTTTCCGTAATAATCGCTTTCGTTGGGTCTTGAACAGGCGGCCAATCCTCCGGAAAGGTCGCCGACTATCTGTCCCGACGAATTGAACAGCGGCGACCCCGACGAGCCGCCTTCGGTCGTTCCCGTATCCCACACCACACGCCAATGCCCGTTGCTCAAACTTGTGTACGTCCCCGAAACGGCGGACTGATTGTCGAAACTTATTTTCTTGACGTCGCCCGAAGGGTGATGGATGCCGACGGGCGCCGCGGGCGCCGATGTCGTCCTGTTCCAACCGTTGTAATATACGTTGTAAAAACTTTGCGGTCGTTGATTGAGTTCGAGGAGGGCGAAGTCCCCCGACGACCATGAGGCGCGGGTAACGCAGCCTTGCAGCGTTTGGTTGGTCGGCCCGTTTTGATTTGTACAACCCGGACTTTCGTAATTAAACATAAAAATCCAGTTGTTGGAACCCGAATCCAAACAATGTTGGGCGGTCAAAAAGTAAGGCTTGCCGTCCTGACGCACGTTGTTTATCAACGACCCCGAACAGATGCGCGTGCCGCCCGAGGTCAAAATCATCGCCACGCCTTTTTTTTGATTTTGCCAATTTGCGCCCGCGGGACAATTGACGTTCACGTTGCACGAGCCCGAATCGCCGTATCCCGAAGTGTTTTTGAAAAAAACGTCTTTGTAACCGTAAACGGTAGTCCCAAGTTTGAGTTTGGCGGGCGGGGAACCGGGAAAACGGCGATACTCAAAAACGACGCGGTCGCCGGGTAGGGGCGCGGTGGCAAACGCGCTGTCCGAACGGGTGGATTTGTGCGTAAAGGCGCCGCGATAAAAATCGTGCTCCGGCGAGTAAATGTAAAGTTCGCCGCCTTCGGGCATGAAAAAAGCGTCGAAAACAAAGTTCAACGAATAAGCTCCCGGTGCATAAACGGTCATGCGCCAAAGCGACGAACCGTCGGGCAATATCGCTTCCGTGCCGTCGTCGACGATATCGAAGCTCGTTTTTATGGCGTAACCGAAACGAAACGGAAGATTTTGCCCCTGCTCGATTTCGTCGGCCGCGCGTAAGGAATCCACGTTGACGGGGGGAAGAAAATATACGGGACCGTGGTTGAGGTTGTACAAACGCCCGGGCGGTGTGGACGGGCCGTATTCCGCCTGTGCCCACGCCGTCGATTGCAAACACAACCAAAACGTATAAACCAATTTCATGTCAATGTTAATTTTCATTACAAAAATAGTTTTTTATTTCGCCTCGGCAACAACCCGGCTTCGATTTGCGAACCGTTTAAACAAGTAAAAACGGTTCTCCCCCGCTCCGCCCTCAAAGCGCCCGCGAAAGTCTTGCGAAAATACTTACAAGACGAAAAGCCGACGCTTTGAAGGCGACAAGGGAGCATGGCGCTCACGGCCGTTTGCTACGTATCACGTCCTTTTGCGCCGGCGTAAAATTTCATAAAAATACCCGTATATTACTTTTTTATCCACTTTTGATTTAGAACCAAGCCGTCGAGCCGCATCGAACGTTGGGAGGCCAACGCCTGTTCGGACGTGTGTACAATCGGTTCGCCGGCGGCGTTGAACGACGTATTAATTAAAGCGTACACGCCTTGGGTTTCCAATAGACTCAACAGCTCGAAGACAAAGGGGTTTTCGTCGCGGGATTGAAAGGTTTGCATGCGTGCGGTGCCGTTGACGTGAACCGCACCCGTAATGCCTTCCCTTTTTTCTTCGGGAACCCAATAGTCCAACAACATGAACCGGGCAAGAGAATGTTTAACGGGCGTATCGGTAAAACGTTCGGCGTTTTTTGACAAAACCACGGGCGCTACGGGCCGATACCATTCGCGTTTTTTGCATTCGACGCTGATTTTGTAAGCCAAACGGGGGTCGTCGGCACGGGCCAGAAGCGAGCGGTTGCCGAGGGCGCGGGGGCCGGCCTCGCCCGCACCGTTGCAAACGCCCACGATTCCACCCGCCATTATCGTTTCCGCGGCCGCTTGTACCGTTTCGGGTTCGACGGCGCATTCCATCGTTCCAAAATTGTTTAAATACGGCCCGTGCTCGTAGAGTTTTCCGTGTTTTTGCCATTCGACGAACGCCGCCGCGCCGACGCTCAATCCCGAATCGTTGCAACACGGAGGAATAAACACGTCCCGAAACGCTCCCGATTCGACGATTTTGGTGTTGGTAACGATGTTGAGGGCGCAACCGCCCGCATAATACAAATATTCGGCCCCGGTTTTTGCCTGAAGTTCGAGGATTTTTTTTGTCGCTTCGTTTTCAAACATCCATTGAAAGGTGGCGGCGACGTTTTGGACGAAGGCGTCGCGCAAATCAAGGTCGGTTGCGGCAAACCCGAAGCGTCGGCGGGCCGAATGGAAAAAGGGCGAAGGGTCGGTCCAAATGTCGCGAAAATAGTCGTTTTCGACGAGCCATTGAGCGATTTCGTCGTCGGGGGTTCCAAAGGCGGCGTAACCCATGAGTTTACCCGGCACCGAACAGTGTTCTCCCGGTTCGGCGCCGAGCATTTTGAACGTCAAGGCGTTGTCGTTGAACCACTTGGAAAGTCGGCTTAATTCCCAGTGGCATTCGAGTTTATTGAGTTTGCCGTTTCGGTAAAGATAGGCGGAAAAATTGCCGTGGGTGGCGCCGCCGTCGAAATGCACGAACAGCGAATTTTCATGTATGTCGGGGAAAAAAGGCGTTACGCTGAACACATGCGCCAATTCATGGTCGATGCCGTGAAAATAGGCTTGTTGGCCGTTCCAATGGCCCATGCCGGCGCGAAGCCCGACAACGGGACGCGTAGGCGTGGCGGAATCGAACCAATAACGTCCCGTAGGAGACAAAAACGCCGTGCCGACAAAAGAATTGACCGAAACGACGTCGAAACGTTCGGGCAATTCGAGCCGCGGCGCCAATTCGTCCAAATACAAGTGCAAACGATTGTCGTATTTGCGGCGGCTGTAGCGCTCGAGGTGAAGGTAGGTGACGATTTTGCCGTTTTCCATCAGGCAAAGGGAATGGTCGTGGGTGAATCCGGGCCACTTGTATTCGCCCCTGTCGGGAACGGAGTAAATGCCGAGGGTGGGCAGGCCCGGGTCGCGACCCGAGCCCACACCCACGTACGGCAAAGCCGTACTGTTTTTTATTAATTTTTGCATATTTTGGTTTTTAATAATTCGATTTCATCGGTGTTCATTCCCGCGTACAAGAGATAGTCGCGCACGCCGCCGCAAGCTTCGACGACGTTCAAAAATTGGTTGAGCGTCGATAATTCGACATCCATTTCGGAGGCGGCGTAGTCGGCGTAGACGATTTCTTTCGAGGCGCCCGAGAGCAAATGCAAAAGCGAAACCACGCAACCCGTTCTGTCTTTGCCCGCCGCACAATGAATAAGTACGGCTTTTTCGGCGTCAATGATGGTACGCATGGCCGTCGCGATTTGCCGTCCGCATTCGACGGCGAAAAAACGATAAGCGATTTCGGAATTGGTGCCGTACTGCTCGTGATTGCGGAAGTGTTCGCTTTGTTTCGAGGGGTCGAGCGGACAATTTACCCAACGAATACGGCGAAGGATTGGGTCGGAATAGGGTTCTTTTTCTATTTCGTCATCGGCGCGAAGGTCGATGAACGTCGTAACGTTTTGAATCAGTTCCTCAAAGAGCGCCTCGTTTTGAAACGGAGTCATCGACGAAGAGCGAAACACGACGCCGGGGCGAATTCCGTCGTTGTTTTGCGCCACGTCCCTGAGGTTCCAAAAGTAGTCCCGACGGTAAACCGACTCGCAAAATTCTTTGATTTCAGTGGCGTAAACGGGGTCGACGGCTTGCAAATTCTCAATTGCGTGGTAAAAATAATCGAGCAGTTTTCGTTTTTTGGTGTTGGTTTCGCGCAAAAAAAGCGTGCCGTTGAGCTCATAGAAACGTTGGAGTTCGTCGAGGGAATAGAGGACGTTGATGCGTTTGGGCAGGTAAGAAAATTTTTTCCAACCGTGCGCCCAATAATCCAAGCGAACGGCCTCGTTGAGCGCGATGTTGTAAGTGTAATAAAAGCGGTAGGCGTCGGAACGTCGATGATACGAAGAGGCGCATTCAAAATTGTAAACAAACTTTTGAACGGCGTCGATTACGTCTTTGTCTTTGCCGTCCATGCGGATTTCGGGGTTGAGCGAACGCAAAAACGGCAACACTTCGCTCGTTCGGTCAAAAACGACCGTGCCTTCGGGAGAGGGAATTTCCGAACCGATGTAATCGCGTGCAAAATCTTCCAAACGATGGGAATAAGCGATTTCGATACGGAGTTCGGGAGCGAAAAGGGCGATTTTCGATTTGGTTTCGACGGGGACGGCGAAAACGCCGAGCGCCGAGCGCCAAGTTTTTGCGGCGGCTTGTGGGTCGAAACGCGTCTCGACCCACAAGGCCACGTCCAAATCGGACTGTTGGGTGGCTTCGCCTCGGGCGTACGAACCAAAGACGAACGCGGCCTTAACTCCGGGTGTTTGTTCAAGCCCCGGCCGCAGTTTTTCCAAAAATTTACTTTGCGTAATCATGGGGTCTTCTCATATTGCAGGTTTGGCACAACGGATGTTGTTTGTAGTTTTCCACTAGATTTCTGTACGCGGGACTTTGCAGGACTTCGGACAGACTCGTGGATTGAATGTTGCCGAAGTCGCCGAGGGTGTCGCGGAGTTTGTCGGGGGCGCAGCAAGGGGAAATTTTTCCCGTAGCCGAAACCCACAATTCTTTATCCAAAAAGGGGCATTCGTCGGATTCAAGGACGGTTCTTTCGGCTTGAAGGGGCCAAATGTTTTCAAGGACGACTTTTTGGCCGTCGGCTTTGAGGTAGCGTTCGCGGGCGTCGAAGGCTTGGGCGACGTATTCGTTCCACAGGGCGATGGATTCGGGAGAATACTTCATCGAAAGGGGTTCGATTTCCTCAAAATGCGCCCACAAATGATGACCCTTGACCCTATCGACGCCCAATTCGGCCGCCAGTTTGACGATATCCGCCAATTCGTGCATGTTCGATTGCAGGAAGGTAAGTTGAAACGTTACGCGACACGCCTCGGGATACCGGTTGCGGACGGCGACAAAGGTTCGAACGTTTTCGACGGCGCGTTCGAAGTCCAAGCCAAGCATGACGTTTTCCGCGGTTTGCTTGGTGGCGCCGTTCCAAGAAATTTTCACGTCCGATGAAGCCGGGGCGATGACGTGCGCCCATTCTTCAACAGTTTTCTTGGGAAAAGTGCCGTTGGTCGTAAGATTGACCTTCAAACCGTATTTTTGGGCCAAAGGGAAAAGGCGTTCGAAGCCTTTGTACAGCAAGGGTTCGCCCATGGTCGAGGGGATGATTTCTTTGGCGCCAAGTTCGGCCGCCTCCTTTACGATTTTTTCCACCCATTCAAAGGGCATGCGGCGGCGTTTCACCCCCGTCTCTTGGTAGAGACGAGGGATGTAGTCGCTGTACGGACTGTGCTCTTCACACATGATGCAACCGAGGTTGCAGTCTTCGGGGTTGGTGTCCAACGTTACTCTAAAAAGTTTCATTGTTGTTGAATAAGAGAATGGTAAATATTTACAATCGCCTTAACGTGTTCGGAGATATTGAGCGACGCTTTGTCGTAAAGGTAGCCGCGCCGGCCCAAACGGTTCATCGTTTCGGGGTTTTCGACGGCAAAGAGCATTTTTTCGTAGAGGTCTTGGGGGTCGCGGTGCCGAAAAAGCAAGCCGTTGGTCAGATGTTCGACGTATTCGGCCATGCCGCCAACGTCCGCGGTAATGACGGGTTTGCCGCATATTTGCGCCTCGTGGATGACGAGCGGCGAATTTTCCTGCCATATCGAAGGAACGACAATGCAGTCAATCCGACTCATGACCTCCGTCGCGATGTTGCGATTGACGTACTCGCCCATGAACCGGACGTTCAATCCATGGGCCATGCGTTTGAGGGCGGCGGTGCTTTGCGCCGCTTCCCGCCCCCAAATCAAAAGTTCCGACCGACCGTTCATACGGGAAAAGGCTTCGATAAGCATATTGACGCCCTTGGCGGGAATATGGGTGCCGATATAACCGAAAGTAAAGCGTTGGCGAGGGGATTCGGTTTCCAAAGTCGTGAGGTAGTCCATCGGAAAGCCGTAGTCCAAATACACGATTTTATTTTCCGGCACCCCGAAGTCGTTGATAAAGCGTTCGCGCAACCGACGCGACGGAGCGATGAAAAGGTCGGTGAGTTCGGCGACGCGGCGGGTTTCGGACATCCGCCTTTCAACCCAGCGCGTCCAATAAGCTTCGCTTTCGGGGTCGTTCTCGGATTCGTTCCAAAAACCACGATAACATTCGCGGGCGCATTTGCCGTGTTCTTGTCGTTCACACGGCCGGTAATACTCGTTTTGGCCGAAGTTGGTTTGTAGAAATTGTCCTCGCGGACACATCAACCAAAAGTCGTGAAGGGTGAAAACCGTCGGTACGCCCGACGCCTTCAACACCTCCGGAATCCCCGTCGAAAGGTGGTTGAGATGACCGATATGGGCGACGTCGGGCCGGAAACCATCGACCAGTTGGGAAAAAACGCGGTCCATGACGGCATGACGATAACCGTCTTTTTCCCGAGGGATATTGACGACGTTCAATATACCGTTTTCTCGTACCGAAAAATCCGGGGCAAACGGATTCTCCTCGCGCGTAAACACCCGCACCTCGTGGCCTTGACGCAAAAGTTCGTTCACCAAACTTTGGCTGTACACCTCGCTTCCCGCTTGGTACAAGGGCGGATATCCGTGGATGACTTTTAAGATTTTCATTTTGGGTTTTATATCACTTGTACTATTAATTGATAGGTTTTGACTCTTTTGTCGGGTTCGCAAAGCCAATAGGCGGTTTGCAGACGACGATGGTCGGCAACGATGCACAACGGGCTTCCTTCGGCTTCGGACGGCAACTTGCATCCCAATTTGCTTAGTTCACCCGCCGTTGCCAATACGACGTATCTGCCTTTGAGAACTTTCACTCGACGCAAAACTTTAAGAAGTGTTTCGTGGCTAATCCCGCGTTCCCAACATCGATACAAAAAATGTTCGGTGGGATAAAATCCTGAAATCATCAATGATTGGAAAAAGACAATCGGACGCGGAAGAGAATTTGCTTGAATTAGAATTTGAGACGATCGGCGATGAAGTTTACGGTTTCAACGACGTTCAATCGGTCGGTTTGGACGACGAGATTGTAATGGTCGGTTTGAGTGAAATCGACGTGATAAAGGTCGAGAAAACGATTTTTCATTTGCGTGTTTCGTTGCGAAAGGCTTTTCAAGACGACGGCGGGTTCGACGACGTTTGCGAATTCCGTAGTTCGGTTTTGGCGGGCGATTCTTTGCGCGGCAACCTCGGCGGATACGTCAAGATAAATGCTGAAGGCGGCGGGCAAAAAATAAAAACCCAAACGATAATCCAAAACGTAACCTTCGTTTTCCATGCCCCACCGGGTTAGGTAGGCGTCCAATTCCCGGTCGTAGTCGGGGTGGTTTGCCAAATGTTTTTGCAGTTCCTGGATGGAATATCCGAGACGTTCGGCGTGTTGGCGCGCCAATTCGCCGGCGGAAAGAAAGCGGTATCCCATACGCTCGGCCAACGCCTTGCCCACCGTTGTTTTGCCCGAACCGGCGCAACCGCTCAATACGATGCGATTTATTTCCATGAGTATTCTCCTCCTCTTTTTTGAAATTTGAACGTCGAAAATTGAATTTGCTCGAAAGCGTTTTGAACGCCCGCTTCAAGTATCGGTTCGCTGTAAGTGTGGCCGCCTTGCGTGTCGTCGTAAAAGCGTCCCAGCGGGTCTATCATGGCGTAAGAACCGCGCATGGCGTCATTGTCCTCGGGAACGATGGATATCTCCGGCAAAACGCCGGCGCGATGACGACCGATGTACTTGGCAAAGTTTTCGTCGGATACCATAAAATCATTTGCGTGCAGGTCGTTTTGACCTTCGACGGGCAACATTTGAAAAATCTTCCAACGCTCGGGTTTGACTTCGTTCATAAAATCGGAAATATCTTCGTCGAAATTAAGGGCGTGGACGACAGTATTGATTTTTATGCGTATATTGCGCGAACGCAAAAGCCGCACTTTTTCGAGATAGTCGCCGCGGGTCATGGGACGTTCGCCTTTGAAGGCACGACCGGATTGAACGTTGGTTTCGTCGTTGAGGCTGTCGATGCTCAATCCCACCCAATCCAAGGCGCCGTCGAATTGGTCGAGGTATTCGGCGTTAAGTTTATAGCCGTTGGTAACGACACAGGTGGTCATTCCGAGGGACTTGGCGAGACGGACGAGACGATGAAGGTGGGGGTGGAGCGTCGGCTCGCCGCCGACGAAAGTGAGTTTGTCCACGCCCACTTCGGCCAAGCGAACGACGACGCGCTCGGCATCCTCGGTGGAAAGTCCCATTTTAACGTCCACGTCCGTAAAGGTGGCAAAGCAGAACTTGCAACGAAAATTGCAAGGCTTGACCAAATGGAAATTGACCGCTTTGGGGAGGGATTGGCGGCGCCGATGTACCGACGCGTGCAACGCCCAAAGCGCCGCCGCCCGTATTTGCGCGATAAACGCCCTCATCGTTTGAACGATTATTGAATTCTTCATTGCTTGCTACGGGTTAATTGTCCCGCCGTCAAATCCAATACAATCATCAAGCCAAAGTCAAATCAAGAAATTTTTCGATACAAAATCCCTTACAATAAAGGATAAACTAAAATAGCTAAAAAAATAAAACGGAAAAAAATTTCCTTTTTAGGAAAAAAATTTCCGAAATTTAAAAAATTATTTCCGAATATTGCGTTTGATTGGCGTAAACGCATTCGATATGGCGAAATATTACATTACATGGCACAACGTCTCTCACGGCGTCGGCTTTTTGAAAAACGTCTTGGCGGCCTTTTCCAAAGAATCCAAGGCCCTGCCGTCCGAACTTAACGCGGAAAAACTACTGCTGTCGAACGTGAATCAATCGGAAATGGAAGCGTATTTCGGCCAAAATCCCAATGCCAAGCCCGTTTTCGACAAGATTGTCTATTTCTACACCGACCAAAAAGTCATCAACGAAACGACGTCGTTTGCTTTCTCGCAATCCTCCACGTTTATGGACGACGAGGAGCTGAGCCCCGAACTTCGCGAGGCGTGGAAAGACATTCGCACATGGTATTACAACGAAAAATACAAAGGCGAAGGATTCGTTGGAAACAGCGGATTGTTGGCCGAAGTACGCGAAGAATTGGCAAAAAAGTCGGCGAAAGTTTTGGACGAGTTCAACCAAAAAATATGGCGCTTCATTCACTATTTTCCCATAGAAGACCAGACGGAATGGCTCGTAAAAGAAAGCAACTTGCCCCCAAAGTTTAAGAAAGCCGTGGTTTTGGTCAATGCCTCGAAACCCAAGTCGGGAGTCAAATCCCTTCGTGAAAATTATTCGGCGTTATGCAATTTTTTACTGGATTGGTTCGGGAAAAACATCGACGCCAAAGACGAAGTTTACATCAACATCAGTTATGGAAGTTATATCATCCAAGTGGCGTTTTTCGTCATGTCGGAAACGGGATTGTTGCCGGAAAAAACGTTTTTTCTCAACTCTTACGACTCCAAAAACGACAACCAAAACCGTCGTTTCAAGAACTTTACCGTCGCACAAGTACCCAACAAACTTTTTTCCGATATTCGCCGCAGGGTCGGCGAAATATACAAAAATTCAAAATCTCCGGCTCGAAAGTCGGCGAACGACCTTTTAACTTTTTACATCAATAATTTCGACAGGGCGTTTACCATTCTTGTTTTAGGCGAACGCGGAGTGGGAAAAAGCCGGTTGGTACGAGAAATTGCCAACGAATTGATTGAAAAAAAAGTCAAAAAAACATCGAATATAGTATACGCCAATTGTGCCGCATTCGACAACGACAACAAAGCCGAATCCGAGCTTTTCGGTTATGTAAAAGGGGCGTACACGGGAGCGGAAAAAGAAAAAGAAGGTTTGTTTTTTATAGCAAAAGGCGGCATACTTTTTTTGGACGAAGTGCATCATTTGTCGAAATTGGTGCAGGCCAAACTTATGACCGCCCTGCAAACCGACGACGAGGGTAACTTCAAAGTGCGCAAAATGGGTTCGACCCAAACCGAAAACGTAAAGTGTTTGGTCATTTTCGCATCCAACCGCACCATAACCCAACTCCGCGACCCCGAAACGGGATTGCTACCCGATTTTTACGACAGAATCAGTCAATTCATTATCGAAATTCCGCCTTTGCGAGAAACCGTCGAAGACCGTGAAAGCGATTGGAAAAACACGTGGAAGCATCTTTTTAAAGGAGAGTTTGCGCAAAACGACCCCGAACTTATGCGGTGGTTGAAAGGGGAAATGTTGCCCGGAAATTTCCGCGATTTGGAAAAAATCGCATTGGCCTACCACACTTACAACAAATTCGAAGACTCCATAAAGAATCAACTCCAATATAAATCCGCTTACGAATACGCCCGCAGCCAATATGAAAAATATCACGGCGCACATACCCCGAGCCAACTTCCTTCCTTTGTCATAGACCTCGGCACGGCGCCAACGGTTTTGGAAAAAGAATTCTTAAAGACGTTGGGCGAACTTATCGTCAAAAAATACGGCTCGGCCGACAAAGCGGAAACGGAAATGAAAAAAAAGTTTGGAGTCGAGGGTTCGGTTTCGGCGAGAACCGTACGCAACTGGCTGGATAAAAAAGGCAACTCATAATTCCCACTTTGCCTCCCCGTTTTCTGCGACAACGACCTGTTTTCCGTCTTGATTGACGGCGAAGGCGGCGCCGTTGTAAAACGGTTCAACGAAAAGATAACGTTGCGAGTAGGCCGGTCGGCCTTGTTTGTCGATGTGGAATCGACCGGTTTCGTCGCCCGCCGTCGCATAACCTTTGTGGAACACTCCCAACTCCCGGTAGTATTGTCCGTGAACGATTCGCCCGTCAAGGTCGATGTGGGTAAAGAGTCCGTGAGCGTTTTTTACGCAGGCTTGCCCGTCGTAAAAATCGCCGGCGTAAAGATAGTTTTCGTTGTAAAGGCGGGCGCCGTTGGGCAGGATGTGGAAATAGGCGCCGTTTTCGTCTCGAACGGTACATCGGTCTTGTTGAAAGTTTCCCGCCCACGGGCGGCGTTCGGAGTAAGCGGGTTTGCCGTCGAGGTCGATGTGAAACCAACCCCGTTCGTCCAAAACGGCCGCGCGCGCGCAATAAAACCCGAAGGCCCTGCGGTATCTTTGGGGATAAAGGGCCGTACCGTCGGGCCTAACGTGATACCAACCCGTTTCGTCCTCGACGGGCGCAAGTCCGGGCGCGTAGAACGCCAACGCCCGCTTGTACGGCCCCAAAACCCGCTTGCCGGAAATCCGAAACTCCGTTTCTTCGTAATTCAACTCCAAAACCTCCCAATCCACCATAGGCTTAAACGACGCTTGCCGCCCGGAAAAAGCTACCGACTATTTGTATTCGTAGAATCCCTTCCCGGATTTGCGTCCCAGATTGCCGGCGGCGACCATATTGACCAAAAGCGGACAAGGGGCGTATTTGGGGTTGCCGAAGCCCTCGTAAAGAACGCGTAAAATCGCCAAACACACGTCCAAACCGATGAAATCGGCCAAAGTGAGCGGACCCATCGGATGGGCCATGCCCAATTTCATAACGGTGTCGATGGCGTCGCGGTCGGCCACGCCTTCGTAAAGCGTATAAATGGCTTCGTTTATCATCGGCATGAGGATGCGGTTGGCCACAAAACCGGGATAATCGTTGACGGCGACGGGTTCCTTGCCCAAGTCTCGCGACAGGGCAAGGATTTGCTCCATGACCGCGTCGGTCGTTTCGTAACCCTTGATGACCTCGACGAGTTTCATCACCGGCACGGGGTTCATAAAGTGCATGCCGACCACGGCGGCGGGACGCCGGGTGGCGGCCGCTATCTGCGTGATGGATATCGAAGAGGTGTTGGTCGCCAAGATACAACCTTCGGGAGCGGCGGCGTCGAGTTCGCGGAAAATTTTTAGTTTGAGCTCGTAATTTTCCGTCGCCGCTTCGATGGCGATGCCCGTTTGGGGGTCGAAGGGCGAAATCGTCGTTCTCGTGCGAATACGGCCGAGTATGCCGGCCTTGTCTTCGGCTTTGAGGGTTTCTTTTTTGATTTGCCGGTCAAGATTGGCGGAAATGGTGGCCCAAGCCTTGTCCAGTGCGTTTTGGGAAACGTCGACCAAATCCACGGTGTATCCCGACTGTGCGAAAACGTGGGCAATGCCGTTGCCCATCGTACCGGCGCCCACCACCGTCGCGTGATTAAATTTTTCTATCATAAAAATATTAAACCAACGCAATTTTAGGTATTTTTTTCGGTATTTTATCCTGTGAAGAAAAATTTTTGGATACACGTCGAGCGTCCGCAAACGTGTTAATTTCCCTCGATTTGTTTTAACTTTGCGATATGTGGATATTTTTGCTAGGGGCCTCGCTTTACGCCCAACCTTTGTTTGAATTGCGACCCGGGGTGGTTGATTTCGTCAACCGCTGCAACGGTTTGATTTCGGGATACGAAATATTGAACGGTCAAGGCGTAGGCGTCGGCGACCTCGACAACGACGGCCTGCCCGAACTGATTTTCGTTTCCCAGCACCACCCTTACAAACTTTTTAAAAATTTGGGCGGCTTTAAGTTCAAAGACGTTACAAGCGAGGCGCAATTGACGGATTCGATTCCACGATTCGTTTCGGGCGTGGCGCTGGCCGACGTTAACGGCGACGGACTTTTGGACATTTATCTTTCGCGGGCGACCGAAGATTCCATGCGGTCGGTCAATCGTTTGTGGCTCAATTTGGGAAACTTAAAATTCAAGGAATGCGCCCGCGAATGGGGCGTGGACGATTGCGGCCGTTCGGTGCAAGCCTATTTTTACGACTTGGATTCCGACGGCGACCTCGATATGTTTCTTTGCAACACCAAACCCGACGGCATTTCAAATTTTGGCGGTTACGCTCATTATTCCGACAAGCCTTATCCCAGAGCCGGAAACAGAATTTATTACAACGACCGCAACCAACGCTTTTTACCCCCCGTAACCCTTCCGGGCGAGGATTGGGCCTCGACGCTTTCGGCGCACATCGCCGACTTCAACAACGACGGCACGCCCGACATCTACGTTTGCAACGACTTCGCCCGACCCGACAAACTTTATTTGCAAATCGATGGCAAATTTGTTGAAAAAGGACGCGAAACTTTCGGACACACCCCCCACTTTTCCATGGGTTGCGACTACGCCGACCTCAACAACGACGGACGTGCCGACCTCATGACCGTCGATATGCTCCCGATGGACAACTACCATGAAAAAACCACGGTGTTTAGTTTCAGCCGTTGGGCTTTTGAGGAGAGCCAAAAGTTGGGAACGCCCCAATTTGTTCAGAACGCTTTTCATTTGAATCTGGGCAACGGCAGGTACGTCGAAATTGCCGCCTTGTTGGGCGTCGAACGTTCGGATTGGTCATGGACGCCGCTCATCGCCGATTTCGACCTCGACGGCAAACCCGACCTTTTCATTTCCAACGGTTACAAACACGACTATTACATGGACCAAGTCAAACGCAACAACGAATTCAAACCCGACTACACCCATCCCCGCCACCGCAGTTTTTCTCCAAAACCGCTTTTGCCCGACGAGGATACGCTCATGTCCAAAACCCATCCCTACGCCCGTTCCTTGAATGTAATAATGCAAAACGCGGGAACGACGGATTCGATAGCTTTGAAAAACCGTTCGATGGAATGGCTGGGAAATTATTACACGATTTCAAGCGGCGCAGCCTACGGGGACTTGGACGGCGACGGCGATTTGGACCTCATTGTACAAAATCAAGACACCGCCGTTTTTGTTTATCAAAACATGGCCGTCGAACAGCAAAGGGGTAATTTTTTGCGCGTCAAAATCGAGGGTAAAAACGCAATCGGAGCGAACGTAACGTTGCGACATCCCGGCGCGGCGCAGGGAGACGTACAGGTTCGCACGCTCAATCCTCAGCGCGGTTATTTGTCGTCGGTCGAGCCGTTGTTGTTTTTTGGCTTGGGCGACTTGTCCGTCGTTCCGGCGCTGGAAATACGATGGCCCGACGGAAAATTTCAAAAGCTGGAAAACATAAAAGCCAATCAAACCCTCACGCTTAAATATTCCAACGCCCAAAAATCAAATCCACCCGCGCCGTCCAAAACCGTTTTTCAAATCGACGAATCGGTATTGACGTCCGAGTTCGTCCACAAGGAAAACGTGTTCGACGACTTTTTGCGCGACCGGCTTTTGCATCGCCGCCAATCCCGACAAGGGCCGGCCGTCGCCGTGGACGACGTCAACGGCGACGGCGTGGACGACGTCTATTTTTCCGGACGGCCGGGCGAACTTTATCTTTCCGGCCCCGACGGACGATTACACGCCACGGGAACGAATTTTTCCGTCGAAGAGGCGGACGAACTCGGAACGCTGTTTTTCGACGCCGACAACGACGGCGACCTTGACGTTTTTTCGGTACGCGGCGGCAACGAAACCCGCTCCAACGCCGACGCCTTGTTTTTTAACGACGGAAAAGGCCGTTTTTCTTTGGCGCAAGAATTTCGCGAACACGGGGCGGGGATGTGTGCGGCGGCCGCGGATTTCGACTCCGACGGCGACGTCGACCTTTTCGTCCCCGGAAGGCTTGTCCCCGGCCTTATTCCCTTTGCCCCCAAACATCGGCTTCTTGTCAACGAAGGCGGTAAATTTATCGACCAAACCGCCAAATACGCCCCGGCCCTCGAACAGGTCGGGCAAATTTGCGCCGCCATATGGACCGACGCCGACAACGACGGCGACCCCGACCTCGTCATGGCCGGCGAATGGACCCCGCTCATCCTCTTTGAAAACAAAAACGGAATACTGGATAGAGCGCTCGTTCCCGCCTTCCGAAACACCGAAGGATGGTGGAACTCGGTCGTTGCCGGAGACTTCGACGGCGACGGCGACATGGATTACTTTTTTGGAAACGTCGGCTTAAACCACCGGTTTCGCGCAAGCCCGCAAACGCCCGTACTTCAATACGTCGGCGACTACGACAAAAACGGCCACCTTGACCCCATTTTGTTTTACCCGATGGATGGAAAAACCGTTCCCGTCCCGGGACGCGACCAGCTTTGCAAACATCTGCCGCTGCTTTTCAAAAACTTTTATACTTATCACCAATACGGTTTGGCAACGGTGGATTCGGTAATGATGGGACTTGAATCCGACAGCTCGTTTGTCGTCATGATGAAGGAACCCCAAACGCTATGGGTCGAAAACCGGGGCAAAAAAGGCTTCGCATGGGATTTTGCGCTTCATCCCGCCCCGCAAGCCGCGCAATGGGGTCCGGTTTACGGCATTCTGCCGCTCGACTACGACCACGACGGGGATTTGGACGTGCTTATGACCGGAGGGGATGCGGGAATTTTTCACGATCTCGGACGCTGGGACGCCATGAACGGAATCGTTCTCAACAACGACGGCAAGGGCCGTTTTAAACCCGTTTTTCCCGAACAATCCGGTTTTTGGGTGCGCGAAGAAGGCAGGGCGTTGGCATATATGCATTTGGCTTCGGGAAAACCCGTCGTTGTCGCCGCACGCAATTCCGCCTCCCCTCTTTTTTTCCGTTATCAAACCCTCCCAACCACCCCGGCAATGTCGAAATCAAAGTCCATCGAATATCGTTGGCCCGACGGACGCAAACGCCGCGACGAATTTTATCCGGGTTCGGGTTATATGTCTCAATTTCCCCGACCGCGTTTTTTGCCGGCGGGCAATCCCGAGGTTGTCGCGTTTGATTGAACCTTTTTGATAAATTTTGAATTTCCCATTGAAGATATAAAACAAATGCGGGGATTCAACGTTCGGGTTTACGGTCTTTGGGTGGAAAACGGAAGTCTGCTTTTGGTGGACGAGATTATCAACGGCAGAGCGGTAACCAAAATGCCCGGGGGAGGACTGGAATTTGGCGAAGGCATTCTCGATTGCCTTCATCGAGAATGGCGTGAAGAAACGGGGCTTCCCATTCTATCGGCAAAGCATTTTTACACCACGGATTTTTTTGTGGCTTCGGCCTTCAATCCCGAACGGCAAATCATCAGCGTGTATTACCTTGTGCGTTCACCCACCGACATGCCCATTTCTCCGCGTGAAAGCGAATCGGAAATACAAGGTTTTCGATGGATGGAAATCGACAAGCTCGAACCCGATTTTTTTACTTTTCCCATCGACCGCAAGGTCGTGTCCATGTTGCGAGAGCGGAATTGGATGGCAATGGCAATTTAAAGAAAACGACGCGTTTTTTACTTGCTTTTGCATATTTTTTTGGGTCAAAGTAATAACTTATGTAATTTTGCAACATTATCGTTCCCTTGTTAAAAAATATTCGAAGGAGCGACCGCAACCTACAACATTATTCATTACCGAACATCATTTACCCAAAAATGAGCAACCGTTATGAAAAGCTGAAAGGGCTGATAGACCTGTGGGGTGAATATGAAGCCGTGGTCAACAACCCGTCTCCGGAATCCTTTGCCCTCTGGGTCTTGCAACGCCATCTTCCCCATCCTTACTTTGTATGGACGCCCGTTAAAAATGCGGAAAAAATGAATCCGGAAGAGGCGCTCCGCGCGGCCTACTCCATTTACACCCGGGCGGCTTTCGCCGAGCGAAACGGGGAACCGGCAGAAGAAACTCCCTCCGCGTTCCTTACCCGCGAAAACCTTGACGACGCGCTCACTTATCTTATCGTCCGCATGAACAGGTATTTGCGCTTCTATTTCAAGCGGGTTTTCGACAGCGACAAATCCCGGTTTGAAACGGCGGCACGAGACCTGTCTTTGGACGAGCTGGGATTCCTCATGGTCACCGAGCAATTGGAAAACCCTAAAAAATCCGAAGTCATCGCCCTCAATCTGTTCGAGCCAACCACCGGCACGGAAATTCTTCGACGGCTCATCCAAATGGAACTCATCACCCAGCACGACAATCCCAACGACAAACGCTCCAAAATCCTAAACATCACCCCCAAAGGACGCGAAGTGATTTCGGAGGCGATAAAACACGTCAAGTACGTCGGCGCTTTAATGGGTGCGGGCTTGGACGAACAACAAAAACGACACATCAACCTACTTCTCACGTTTCTTAACGCCCGCCACGGGCGGATCTTCCTCAATCAACGCGACTTCGACTTAACGGAAATGCTCGAAGAAGCCACCGAGGACGAATAAACCCGTTTCGACAATCGCCCGTTGTCAAAAGTTGTATTCAACGTCGTTTTTTAAAATCGTTTCCGAGGCAAATTCCGGAGCGGACATAATATAATTTCCATTGACGGGCAAAACAATGGACAAAAGACGAAGCCGTTGCAAACGGCTTCGTCTTTTGCAACGCTTGGGCGACCAAAATGGTCGTGTTTGAATCGGCGCAGGAAATAATTTTTTCTTGCAAGACACAAAACGTAAATTTGCGACGTTATCCCTGGATGCGATGCGAAATTTGATAACCGCCCTCATGCTGATAAACTTCGCCGGCGCCCAAGCCCAACTGCTCGACGCAGAGGAGCTGGCGGCGGCGCCCATCTATTACAACCTAAAATCGGCGGGCAAAAATCCGTCGAAAGTCTATCGACTCCACCTGACCGGACTCAAACCCAAAAACCTACAAGAAAAATTGTCCGTCGTCAAGTCTTTTACACAACTCCAAGAACTCAAAATCACCCGATGCGGACTAACCGAAATTCCCCCCGGTGTTTTTGAATTGCGAAACCTTCAAGAGCTTAACGTCGAATACAATTTATTGAGCTTTCTTCCCGGCGATATAGGCAAACTTTTCAATTTAAAAAAGTTGTCGGCAAGTTACAACCTCATCGACAGCCTTTCTCCCGAAATCGGTTCGCTCAAAAAGCTGCGAACGCTGAACTTGGGGTACAATTTCATTCGTTTTCTGCCGGGCGAAATCGGTGAACTGAAAGAACTGCGCACCGTCGCCCTCAACGACAACGAACTTTTGTCGCTTCCTTCCTCGATAGGCAAATGGGAAAACATCGAAACGCTTGTGCTTAACGGGAACAATCTCCGTCGCCTCCCTCCCGAGATGGGAAACCTGAAGCATTTACGCTTTTTGCACATCGGCAACAACCCCTTAACGGACGAAGCCGTCTATATGTTGCATTCCCAACTGCCGCACACCCATAAAATCATTGACCGCCTCCCCTACCCGACCACCATTTACAACCACTGAGCCGTGAGCGGACGGGCGTTTGAATTTTCCGGTTTTATTTGTTCTTGGTGGCGATGACTACGCTTCCGCCGTGCTTGGCAATGTGGCTCATAACGAAGGCGGCGTCCTCCATGATAACGTCCTTATCGGTGCGCAGGGTGATGGCCAAAGGCCCGGCTTCTTTTTGGGCGGCGGCTTCGACGTAGCGTTCCACCTCGTCTCGTTTGATTTTCCGGTCGTTCCAATAGTAAGCGCCTTCGGTCGTGACGGTAACGGTGTATTTTCCTTCACTGGGTTTGTTGGCCGAGGCTTGGGGCAAGTCCACCTTCACGCCCTGCTGAACAAACGACGAGGTGAGCATAAAAAATATCAACAACAAAAAGACGATGTCCGACATGGAAGCGAGACTCAGGTCGGTCGAGGGGCGGTTTCGCGGTTTGAGCGCCATGGTTTAATAGTGGGTTCTTACGGGTTCTTGAAGCAGGTCGATGAACTCGGTGGAAGTGATTTCCATTTTGGAAACGACGTCGGCGACGAGCGTGGTAAGATAGTTGTAACCGACGTAAGCGGGAATGCCGACGATAAGGCCCGCCGCCGTGGTAATCATGGCTTGGTAAATGCCGTCGGCCAATTCTTTGGGGCTAATGTTGCCCTCCATGTGGGAAATGGTCATAAAGGCGGTAATGAGTCCCGATACGGTTCCCAAGAATCCAACCATAGGCGCGGCGCCGGCAATGGTCGCCAAGATGCCAAGCTTTTTTTCCAAGCGTGTGAGTTCGAGCTTGGCTTCGTTTTCGATGGCGGCGGCGATGTCGGGCAAGGGGTGCCCCAGCCGCTTGATGCCCTTGGAAACCAAACGGGCAAACGGCGTTTGTGTGCGTTCGCAGATGGCCTGCGCCCTTGCCACTTCGCCTTGAAGCACCAACGCCCTTACTTCCCGAATAAAGGGTTCGGGGTCGGCGTTCGAACGGCGTATGGTCATCCACCGTTCAAAATAAACGTAAATGCCCGCCACGAGCAAAAGCCCCAACGGAATCATTGCCCAGCCCCCCATCCACGCCAAGTCGAAAAGCGTGATTTCGACCGGTTTTTTGAGCGCCGCGTCCACCGCTTCCGCGCTCATCACTCCTTCTGCCTGCGTCATTATCCATGACCCTATCGCGTATTCCATAAACCCGATGCTTTGTGGTGCAAAGTTAGTATGCGGGTGCGCAAGCCGTTGCAAATAGATTTAACCATGCGGTCGGCGCCACAATTTGTTCCATGTGAATTAGGTTTAATAGTTTGTTCCTATTTATACGCCCACCGTTGCGAATAAAACGACTCCAAACCAACGAACGCTTGCGGCGGAATTCAAACGAGACAAGCTTGTTTTACGCATATTTTTATTTTTTGTTTTCCGATTTTCAAGATTCGGAGAGCGGGCGCACGGATGAATAACCCCGGATTTTTCAACGGACGTCGGGAACTTGAAGCGGGTATTTTTGTCGTGAACGCGGCATATTTTGCAAGTACGGGGATTATATGTAATTTCACGTCCGAATTAGCACGCGACGAAAAATGAAGTTTAACCCCGACGATATGATGCACGCGGCGCCGCTCATCATATTATTGATAACGGGCTTGGTCCTAATGTTGTTCGACGCTTTAGGCAAACGGCAAAACGTGCCGGTGTTGGCGGTTATGGGCATGGCGCTTTCGGGATTGTTGGCTTTCCCGCACGAAGGTTCGCTGGCCAACGAATACGGCCTGCATTTCAACAACATGATTGCCTTCGGCGGCATCGCCTCGCTTATTCATCTGTTTTTGTGTATCGGCGGCATCATTTCGGTATTTTTTATCGACGGCTACCTGCTGCGAAAGCACGACGACGACGCCGAGGCCTATACGCTTGTCGTTTTTTCGATTATCGGCATGATTATGCTGGCCAACGCCAACGATTTGGTCATCGTTTTCATCGGTTTGGAGGTCATGTCGGTGTGTTTGTACGTCATGGCGGGGCTTTTTCCCCGCGACCGCCGCTCCAACGAGGCGGGCTTGAAATATCTGCTTTTGGGGGCTTTTGCAAGCGCATTCATGCTTTACGGCATCGCGTTGCTTTACGGTTTGTCGGGGACGGTGGCCAAAGAAGGATTTCCGACCACGCGCTTGGATTTGTTGGCGGGCGTAACGACCCAACTTGCCGAAAACCCGATGTTTTTCATAGCCGTGGGTTTGGTGCTTGTGGGCTTCTTGTTTAAGGTGGCGGCGTTTCCGTTCCACAACTGGACCCCCGACGTATACACCGGAACCCCGACGCCTTTGGCCGGGTTCATGGCCGCAGGGGCAAAGTTGGCGGCCTTTGCCGCGTTTAGTTTTTTTATGTTGAAAATTTCCCCGGAAAACAACGATAAAATCATTGGCGTACTCTCGCTATTGGCCGTCGCTTCAATGATTTACGGAAACGTCGTGGCCGTACGGCAAACCAACCTCAAACGCCTTTTGGCTTATTCGTCCATAGCCCATTCCGGTTACCTGATACTGGGAGTATGTTCGGGCGCCTACGGATACAAGGCCGTTCTATTTTATATGTTGATTTACTCGCTGACGACGATTGGGGCTTTCGGCGTGATTGCCGCCGTCGAAAACCAAGAGGGCGACAACGATATCGAGTCTTGGAAAGGATTCGGATTAAAATATCCTTGGGCCGGTGGGGCAATGAGTGTATTTTTGTTTTCTTTGGCGGGTATGCCCCCTTTGGCCGGGTTTGTCGGCAAATACCTTGTTTTTGGGGCGGCGGTGAAAGCCGGGCTATATCTGCCCGCTATTGTCGGTATATTGACCTCGGTGGTCGGCGCTTACTATTATCTTCGCGTCATGGTCTATATGTATTTTTACAAATCGGAAGACGAGCGTGCGGAACTTCAATTTTCAGGGGGGGCTTTGCCGATGACCGGCGCCCTTGCCTTAACCCTCACCCTGTTAATTTTGGGCGTTTATCCCTCGGGCGTGATTTCGGCGGTGGAAAAACTTTACGGCGCCGCCGGATTCATCGCAGTTAAATAAGCGGTTTCGCTCGTCCGTTAAAACAAGCCGGGACCCAAAGCCGTCGGACTGCGTTTTTAAGCGCGTTTGAGTCTCGCGGTCAAAGAAGGGGATTGCGTTTAAGCAGACGGCAAGCGGCAATGATACCGGAAAGCGTTACCCCCGGCGCCCCCTGACCCGGATAAACGGTGTCGCCGCAAAGAAAAAAACGCGGATGGGGCGTAACGGCGCCGTGCCATGAGAATATCGGTCGTTTGAGCGTTTGAGGCAATCCTCCCACCGAGCCCTCGTGCCGAAACGTCCAATCGGCCCACGTCTTGGGCGTAGACGAGAGTTCATACCATACGCTCGAACGCTCGAAGCCCGGCAAACTCTCCTCCAAAACCCGGTACATAGCCTCGGTCGCCTCGGCTTTCTTGCGCTCGTAGTCGGGGTCGTTGAACCACGAAACGGGGTTCTCCGCATGTGTCGAAACCGCCAATACCCTCGTCCCCTCCGGGGCGCGAAATTTATCCCCCCGCATCGAAAGCGAAACGAACAACGAACGGGAACGGGCGTGAGGCAGGCTCCGGTCTTTGGGGAGAATGATTTGATGATGCAAATCGTCGCCGAGCGTATCTTTGACCGCGATTCCCCACGACAACGCCCCCCAATATTGCCTAAGTTTATCGGCTTGACGCTGAAAATACGCTTTCAACGGACCATCGACGACGCCGGGCAAATTCCACAAAGGAATTCCCGAAACGACGTTTTTTGCACGAACGGCTTCGGACTTTTCGATTTCGACGACAAACTCTCCGGAAATTTTTTTCACGGGGGCGCGAAGCCTAACCTCCCCGCCGAATTCACCGATTTTGGCGATAAGCGCCGCCGCCAAACCTATCATCCCTCCTTTGAGATAATAATTGGAGTAATTGGTATAACAAAGCGCCGGGGCGGCGAAAAGAAAAGGAGTATCGTCGGCGACGCTTTGCGCGCTAATAAGCAGTTGTTCGTTTACAAAACGCAAAAATTTTTCGTCGTCCACACCGAATTTTTGCATGACCTTTCGCGTAGAAACGAAGGCGTAACGCAGGTAGGGAAGGTCGGACGGCCGGTTGTTAAAGGGAAGCCGGACGAAGTCGGCAAAATTCGCCGGCGGGAAACGAAGATTTTTTCCCGAAACCCTCCAAACAAAATCGGAAAGTTTTAAGGCCGTTTTCCAAAAGCCCCGTTGTTGGGGTCCAAAAACGCGAACCGCCGTTTCCGTCCATTCGTCGGGATTTTGAATGCGGGGAATTTTAAGACCGTCCAGATAAACGGTCATGGGCAAATCGAGTTTGACCAAAGGCAGGTCGAGGCCAAGGGCGTCGCGTACGAGGGCGAGGGGTTGTCCGGGGTCAAAGCCGACGAGCGTCGTGGCGCCCGTTTCAAAAACGTATCCCTTGCGCCAATAAGAAGAGCAACAGCCGCCGGGTAGATAGTTGGCTTCCAGAACCAAAACCGACATTCCGGCTTTGGCCGCCAGCGCCGCCGCCGTCAACGCCCCCACCCCCGAACCCACCACCGCTACGTCCACCGTTTTCATAACCACATAACCCGGCGACGAAACGTTTGGTTTACTCGAAAAAAACATCGCTACCCGCGCTTAAAATTCTTTTCCCCCTTTTTTGCACATGAGGGTCAAAAATTTCCCGTATTCCGGGATAGTCGCTATCTTTGCGCTACAAAACCACGGCAATGAACGCATCCGACGTCAAAACCCCTATAGTCATCGTCGAAGACGACCCCACTTGGGGCGAGGTGCTGACCAAGCTCTTTGACAAAAAATACTCGATTCACCTCTTCACATCGGGTGAGGAATGTATGGCGAACATCACCGAAATTCGGCCGAAGTTCATGATTTTGGACTACCATTTGGAGGGAATGATGTCGGGTTGGGACACGCTCAAAGAAATCAACAAGCTCAAAACGGCCAAAAAATTAGACCCCGATACACCGATTATCATGTTCACCGCGCAAACGGACGTGGAAGTGGCGGCTAGGGTTATGTCCGACGGCGCCTTCGACTACGTACGCAAAGGCGAGGACGCCGTAGACCGATTCCGCATCATTTTGCGCAACATCAGTCGCTTGCAAGAAGAACGCGAGCGTTTCGTCGCCGAATTTCAAGTCAAAATCAAGCGCAACAATATCTATTTCGGCGCCATTGGCTTACTGATATTCGTTATCAGCACCGTCGTTTACCTCTACACTTGCCCGGACGCCCGTATTATTACGTGGGACCCGTTCAACCGTGCGCAAACCGCCTCTTGTATGAAAATCAATTAGCGCCCGTTGTGGCGCATGAGGCCTTCGCGCGTCGCCAAGTACTTGAAGCCTTCCTCCACGTCGTAAATGGTGGTGGGAATCCAGTCCCCCGCCGAATCGTCGTAGCGCAAGGCGGAAATCCAACCTTTGGAAACCATTTGTTTGATTTCCGCCCTTACCAAATTTCTTGGAAGTCCCGTTTCTTCGACAATCGAATCAAATTCCTCTGGAAAATAGAGTACGTCCAGTATTTTAAATTGCGTGTCGGTCATCGGGCGTAATTGAGAAGCTGTTGGGCGACGATGTTCAGGCCCGCCTTAAACGAAGTCGGGCGATAAGCCAGTTCGGTTTGCGCTTTAAGAAGAATAAAGCCCGTTCGCGGCGGACGGCGGGCCGGCTGGTTCAACGACGCGGAATCCGTAGCCGTAATCAATTCGGGGTTTAGCCCCCAATGCCCCGCCACTTTGAGCGCCAACTCATACATCGTCATACCTTCCGCGCCCGAAAGGTGCCACAGTCCCGTTTTTTCGCGAAAGACTATTTCCGCCAAACCCGCCGCCAAATCCTCGGCCAAGGTCGGCATACGGTATTGGTCGTTGACCACCCGTATGGTTTTCCCTTCTTCCAACGACTTTTTGACCCACAAAACGATATTCGAGCGGGACATATCGGGCGTAACGCCGTAAATGAGCATGGTACGCACGATGGCGGCCGGAATTTTTGCGACTTTGACGTACTCCTCGGCCTTCCATTTGCATTTGCCGTAGACCGAAAGCGGATTGGGAACGGCGTTTTCGTCGTAGGGACCGTCGGCGCCGTCGAAAACGAAATCCGTCGAAAGATGCACCAAGCGGGCGCCCGCCTTTTCGCAACCCTCGATAACGAAACGCACCGCGTCGACGTTGGCCGCTTGACAAGCCTTAGGGTCGAGTTCGCAAGCATCGACATTGGTCATCGCCGCACAGTGTATCACCACCGTCGGTCGTGTTTCTTTGACGACGTAACGCACCGCATCGCCGTCGCAGACGTCCAACGAGACGTATTCAAAGTCCGTACCCGGAATCCGTTTTTCCCCTTTACCCGTCGCTATGAGCCGAAGCGACTTGCGCCCCCCCAACAAATCCACAAGTTTGCGCCCCAACAAACCGTTGGCGCCCGTAATCAAAATCGATTGCGTCATTTAAGCGCGGTATAAACGGTAAGCTTGTCTTTGAGCTTGCTGCGTTTGCTTTCTTTTTTTCGACGGGCGATTTCTTTGTAAACCAGTTCGAGTTCGCGGCTTGTCTGCCCGGCGATGGACGAATTTTCTTCGGCACGTCGAAAAAGATAAGGCAGAACGGCCTCCAAGGGACCGAACGGCAAATATTTGGCGACGTTGAAGCCTTCGGCGGCAAAGTTAAAACTGATGTTGTCGCTCATGCCGTAGAGTTGTGAAATCCAAACGTCGGGATGGTTGGCGGGAATTTTAAGCTCGCGCATGGTTCGGGCCAATTCCAGCACGCTTTGTTCGTTGTGGGTTCCCGCGACCAACGAGACCCGCCCAATTCTTTCCAACGCAAAACGAATCGAAGCGTTGAACTGTTCGTCGGTTGCTTTTTTGGTGGGGTTGAGCGGGGAAGGATAATTCAATTTTTTTGCGCGCAAGTTTTCTTTTTCCAGATAAGCGCCGCGAACGGGTTTGACCGCCGTTATCGCCCGGCGGGCTTTCAATCTTTCGTACAACGCCTTGAAATAATCGAGCCGGTCTTTGCGATAATGCTGAAGCGTTGTGAATACGATGGGAAGGTCGCGGTTGTAACGACGCATCATGAGTTCGGTAACGTCGTCGATTTCGTTTTGAATCCAAGACTCTTCGGCATCCACCAATACGGGCTGTTCGAGTTTAAAGGCAATGGAACATATTGCGTCCATGCGCTCGCGCAACTTTTTACGAACGTTTTTGTCTCCTCCGCCCGCCTGCAAACGTTCAAGCGATTCGACGGCCGCCAATCCCGTCGCTTTTAAGGCCACGAAGGCAAAAGATTTTTTTTCGGCGGCGTAAGTGATGGTGCGTATGATTTCTTGGGTTGTCGCGTTAAACGACGTTTCGTTTTGCGCGCCTTCAACGCCGTAGTCCAAGATGGCGTTCACACCGTAAGCCGCCATTTTGTCCGCCTTTTTCAACGTCTCTTCAAGCGATTCTCCGCCGCAAAACCGATCGAAAAAATACGTCTTCATGAGTCCTTTGACGGGAAAGCGAAGTTTGAGGGCCAGACGCGCCATTGTCGGCCCCATTTTGACCAGCATCGGATAACGCAGGGCCTCAAACAAAATGCGGGCGCGAAAAAGGTCGCCGTCGCTTTGCATGACGAACGCCCGCCCCACATCGTCCAACGCCGGTTCCGACGCCGTTATCGGGCGTTCCGGCATTCGCTCAATCGGCGACAACGCCTCGCTTACCGCCCCGTGCAACTCCAACAAAGGGACAATGTCGTGGTTCATGACTTGATTTTTTTCTTTAACCCCAAACGGGCAATTTTGGTGCAAATCTATGGATAATCCTTTAATCGAAGGATTAAGGAACGCAAACGTACGATGCAACGTCCTTTTTTCGACGTTTGGCGTTTTTATCCGTTTTTGCGAATAATTTTCGCGCCAACGGCGTTCAATCTTTCGTCAATTTTTTCGTATCCTCGGTCGATTTGCTCGATATTGTATATGGTGCTTTTGCCTTCGGCGCAAAGCGCGGCGATAAGCAGCGCCACCCCGGCGCGAATATCGGGACTGGTCATGGAAATACCGCGCAAAGGCGACTCGTTGTCCAAGCCGATGACCGTCGCCCGATGCGGATCGCACAAAATGACTTTCGCCCCCATGTCAATGAGTTTATCGGTAAAAAACAATCGGCTTTCAAACATTTTTTGATGAATCAACACCGCCCCCTTGCAACGCGTCGCCACGACCAAAAATATACTCAGCAAATCGGGCGTAAGTCCGGGCCATGTATGGTCGGAAATGGTGGGCATCGCGCCGTCAATATACGATTCGACGATGAGACGTTCTTGAGCGGGAATATAAACGTCGTTGCCCAAAATTTCAACTTTGGCGCCCAAACGTCGAAAGTGCATCGGAATGACACCCAAGTGCTCGACGTCCGCGTCCTTTATCGTCAGTTCGCTGCGGGTCATGAGCGCGGCGCCGATAAAACTGCCGACTTCAATCATGTCGGCCAAAAGCGTGTGCTTGGCTCCCGAAAGTCTTCGAACCCCGCGAATGGTCAATAAATTGCTTCCGATACCCGAAATATCGGCGCCCATGTTTACCAGTAATTTACACAGTTGTTGCACGTAGGGTTCGCAAGCGGCGTTGTAAATCGTGGTTGTACCTTCGGCGAGCGATGCGGCCATGACTAAATTGGCCGTTCCCGTTACCGACGCCTCGTCCAAAAGAATATATTTGCCGGAAAGCTTGCCCGAAAGCGCGTAAAATTCTTGGGACTTGTCGTAATCGAAAACGGCCCCGAGTTCGGTGAAGCCCAAGATGTGGGTATCGAGCCGACGACGGCCAATTTTATCTCCGCCCGGTCGCGGCAAAAACGCTTTTCCCGTTCGTGCCAAGAGCGGCCCCAATATCATTATCGAACCCCGGATGGCACGGGCTTCTTTGGCCGTTTCGGGGTCGAAAATATTTTCCGGTTTGAGTTCCGCGGCCGTGATGCGGTACGTGTGCGCGTCGGAACGTTCGACCCGTGCGCCCAAACGCTCCAAAAGTTTGGCCATGCGACGAACATCCAAAATATCCGGTACGTTTTCCAACGTAACCGTTTCCTCTGTTAAAAGCGTGGCCGCCAACACCTGCAAAGCCTCGTTCTTGGCGCCCTGCGCGCGTATTTCCCCGCTCAATCGCACGCCGCCCTCCACAACAAAATATTCCCCCGACTGCATCATCCGCCAAATTAACAAATTAAGTTGATGTTGTATCTTCCAAACACAATTTTTAATGCAAAGGGCGGCAAAGCATCGCCCGCCGCCCCTGTTAAGATGTTTTCTTTCGACGCGAATTATTGTTTTTGAAAACTTTTCACCCACGAAGCGGGGCCGTTTTTGAGCATCAAGTGATAAGTTCCGGGAGGCAAATCGTCAATCGCAACGGCTTGGCCTTGATACTTCGTCAATTTGACCCGCCGCCCCAAAACGTCGTATATCGCGACGTACGAATTGGCATGCAAACCGACCGCCGCGGAATCCAAACGTAAATGTATTTCTTTTTCGGCGGGATTGGGAAAAAGGGTAAACCTATCGGCGGGAACGCGTTTATCCGAACGCGACGCGGGATGACAATTGCCCTCGTCTTTACACAAAGTCAATGCCGCAAAAACGTTGCCTAGGGTATCGACCAAGCTCAATCGACACGAATCCTCTCCGAAAATTTCAATATTGCCAAAAGCCGACCCAAAATAACCGTTGCCCAAACCGTTGCCGCCGTAATTCCATACGGATAAGTTGATGCTGTTGAGTCCCAAAAGCCCCAGTATCGCCGGCGGCAATTGCCCCACCGTATCCATAATCCACGCCAAACGCGAATTTTCTATGCCCAACGCCCCCGCCATAATTTCCGGCAAACCGGCGTTGGTTCCGTCGTCGATGGCGCCCGTATGGGAATCGCTACTCAAGAAAACAACGTTTTTTATATTGTTTTCTTGCAAATGATTCAAAAGACGGTCTTGGTCGGCCTGATATCCCGCCCATGTATCGGCCAATGCGCCCATAATCGAACGTACGGACGTACCCGGCGGAACCTGACTGCTTATCAAACCGAGGTCTAGGTCTTGATTGGCATTGCCCGAAAGCGCCGCTATGCCGCGATTGTAACCTTTGTTGAAGCTAACGCCCGTCATCACGAACTTCCACGTCGCCGTTGAATTTTTCAAATCGTTAAGCAGGCGATTCATTTGGCTTTGGCCCAAAATGTAGTGGTTGGGAAGATTTTGATAGACCCAAAGACCCGCGCTGTCGCGAAAACATCCCAAACTCGGAGAACGGTCGGAACGATTGTCGCACATGAATATCTCCACGTTGCCGAAACGAATTTTATGATACAAGCTTGTGGCGGTATCCACAAGGTCGTAATGCGGAAAAAGACGGGTGTAAAGGTCGATTGAATTTCTTCGTGCCGAAGGCGGAAACGGCACCTCCCCAAAAATCGTCCTGTCGTAAAACGAACTCGACGAGCGTGAAGCGTTGTCGTTCACGTAGTCGTGGTCGTCGTAAACGTAATCTACGGCCACTTTTGCCGCCAAGTTCTTAAACTCGGGCTGTTCGTATTTCCACCAATAAGATTCCACTACCCGTTGGCGGTCGTTGGCGAAAAAGTTGGAATCTTGGGGCACTTTGTCGGTGGTATCGGGGTAACCCCAGTCGCCGCAATGTAAAAAAAGGTCGGGCTCGCGTTGAGCAATGAGGTTGAAGGTGGGATAAGGCTTATCGGAAGCATGCATGCACGAGCCGAAGGCAATAACATAGTTGCCCGTCTGCCCCGGCGCCGCCAACGTTTTGAAACTTTGTATCGTCGTTTGACCCGCAAGGCGATAATAATATTTCGTCGAGGGCGACAGCCCCGAAAGCATGGCCGTTCCCGAGAACTCGTTTTCCGCCGAAACGCTCAACGTCGCCGTTTGAGGACTTTCGAGCGATGGAGACGTCGAATACTCAATTTGCACCGCGGGCGCGTCAAGGACCCTCGCCCACACTTTGGCGGAAGTGTGGGTAAGCGCTCCGACAATAGGCCCGTGCGTTACATTCTGCGCGTTTAACGTCGCAAACCCAATAAAAAGGGCAGCGATTGCTATTTTTTTCATGTCTTTCTTTGTTCGATGCAAAATTAAAAAAAAACCGAACCCCCGGACGAGGGTTCGGCAAATTTAATAATCAAAACTTATTTTTTTAATGCGACAAACCGCGATTGGCTATCGTGGCCGCCACGTCAAACAAATTGACGGTACCGTCGCCGTTAGCGTCGAGGTGGGCGCCGTTGACGGTTTGTCCTTGATAATTGTATGTGGCGGGCCATGCGTCGGACAAATACACCGTCCACAACACGCCTTGGTTGGCACGGGCGGGACCCGTTTGCCCGTAGCCCGAAGCGCAGAGGAAGTAGTCGCCGATGGTAACGACGCCGTCGGCGTTCGCGTCGCCGGGCCATACCGTTTCGCTCGTTACGCCGTTGTAAGTCGCCGAAAAACCGGCCGCCGTAAGAATGTTGTCGGAAAAGAAACGTACAAAAGCCACGTTGCCCGGAACTATCGTTTGAGGCGGCAGCGTAGTACCGGAATAAAGCGCGTAAGGATTGCCACCGGGACCGGAAGCCGCGTAAATCGCCACAAAATCAAAATTTTCTTCGGTGGCAAAAGTTGTAAAATCGATGACTATCGCCGTCGGGTTGTTCGAAGGCTGAATCAACCACGAGCAGTGAGAGAAATTGACGTAGTTGTTGGTACCGGAACCGTCGTCGAAGCTGCCCGAAGGTGCGGTGAGCGTGGTCGTACCGCCGCAATAGGTCGTCGCGGCCGTACCAACGGTAACGGTCTGATTAGAAGAACATCCGTTCGCGTCGGTAACGGTAACGCTGTGCGGGCCGGCGCTCAAACCTTCGAGCCACGGCGAACTTTGACCGGGGCCGCCGTCAACGCTATAAGTAAACGGCGCCGTTCCCGAGACGGAATAAACGTATATCCCACCGTTGTTTTGACCCGCATTTTCTGGAATTGAATGAAATGCGGGGAACACATTGCTTACGGACAAGGAAACCGTTGCCGTCGCGGGACAGCCAATTCCGTCAAACACCGTAACGGTATAGGTGATGTTATTGGTCGGCTGGGAAACGACCGTGGCGCCGGAGGTTTGGTTAAGATACGTGGCGGGCGCCCATGAATAAGAATAATTGCCGTCGCCGCCGGTCGCCGTGGCCGTCAATGTAACGGGTTGGCCCGAGCAGACGTCGGCCGACGAAGGACTTATAGATACGCTAACATCGCAACTTGCCGTAATCGCCTCGTAGTTGGCCGTCCAACCGGCCGCCGTTACGGAAACATCCGAAGTAAAAGTAACAAACGCCGCCGAACCCGTTACCACCGTCGGCCCCGGAATCGTTGTTCCCGCGTAAGTGGCGACCAAGGGCGCGTTCGCGTCCGTTCCCGCATAAATACGAACGAAGTCGTAGCCCGCCTCGGTCGCAAATTCCGTGAACGTGATGCGAATAAACGTCGCGCCTTCCGAAGGTTGAATAAGCCAAGAACAGTTGGTGTTGTTGAGGTAGTTTGCCGGCCCGGAGCCGTCGCTAAACGTTTCGCTTTGCGCCGTCAAAACCGTCGTTCCAGCGCAATAAGGTCCCACGCCAACGTTATTGTAGGTGCGGGTGCATCCCGTATTGTCGCGGATGGTTACGGTATAAATGCCCGGCGAAAGATTCAAAAACGCGGACGAAGCTTGAAATTCGCCGCCGTTCAAGCTATACTCGTACGGTGCTTGCCCTTGGGTGGGGGTAACTTGAATTTGTCCGTCGGAAGCGGAAATGCTTGACGCCGGTGTGGACGTTACGGTGGCGGCCAATGGGAAAACGGTTATCGTCGACGTCGCCGTTGCGATGCAGTTGTTTTCGTCGCGTGCGGTAACGGTATAGGTCGTGGTCGTGGCGGGGGAGGCGACCACGCTCGCGCCCGTGGTCGCGTTCAACCCCGTCGCGGGGGCCCACGTATATTCCACCGCACCCGTTGCGCCCGTTACCGAAGCGGTCAGCGTCGTATTGACCTGCGGACAAACCGAGACCGCGTTCGGCGAAATTTCGGCGGTCAAATTACATTCGGCCGTTACACCAAAATAACACAGCTCAAAACCCGGCTCGGTTATAATATTGTCGGAAACGAAAAGTACCGTCGCGGAGCCGGCGTTGACGACCGTCGTCGGTGGAATCGTGATACCGGTATAAATACCCACCGGGGCTTGGCTTAAATCCGTTCCCGCCCAAACGAAAACGTAGTCCCAAAGATTTTCGACGTTGAACGCACTGAAAACAATGTTGACGGAGTTGGCGCCGTCGGGTTGAATCGTCCAGCGACAGTTGGAGTAGTTGGCGTAAGGGTTGGCGCCGGAACCGTCGTCGAAACAAGCTTCGAGTTCGGTATAGGTCGCGCCGGCGGCACAAACGGCCGCAGTATTTTCGGCAATGGTTTGAGAGGCCGAAGTCCCCGTACAACCGGCGGCGTCGCGTACGGTAACGGTATAAGAACCCGGAGCCAAGCCTGTGAAAACCGAACCCGCTTGATACGTTACGCCGTCCAACGAATATTCTAACGGAGGCGTACCTCCCGTAACCGTTCTGACGTAAATCACGCCGTCGTTTTGCCCGGGATTCGAGGTATAAACACGAATCGAGCCGAAAGAAAACGAGCCGACGGTGATGGTTTGCGTCGCTTGGTCCAAACAACCCGTGTTTACGTCGGTAACGGTAACGGTGTAAGTGGTGTTGGCGGTCGGGGAAACGGTGATGGAGGGGGTGGTCTGTCCGCCCGGCGTCCAAGAGTAAGTAACGTCGCCCGTGGCGCCGGTAACGTTGGCCGTAAGGGTGGTGGATCCTCCGATGCAAATAGCGGCGGGGTCTGCGGAAACGGAAACGTCAAAACCGCCGCAATCCGCTTGAGACGCCGTATAACACAACTCAAAGCCCGGACGTACCACCGATCCATCGGTGGTAAAGGTTACGAACGCCGTGCTTCCGACAACCAAAACCGTACCCGGATTGGTCGTTCCCGAATAACTTCCTACCAATGGCGCACTCGCGTCCGTACCCGCGTAAATGCGAACAAAGTCAAAGTTAGCCTCGGTATTGAATGCGGGGAAGGTAACGGTAATGAAATTGGCGCCGCCCGTCGGTTGAATCAACCACGAACAGCTCACGCTGTTTTGATAGTCGGCGTCGTAACTGCCGTCGGTAAAGCATCCCGTCAAAGCCGTAAGCACGTTGCCCGTTGAACAGTAAGGCGGAAGGGCGACGGTTTTGGTAATCGAACAGTTGCCGTCGGTCACGGTTACGGAATACGGGGTGCCGGAGTCGAGTCCGGTAAAGGTATTGGAGGTTTGGAAAGGCCCGCCGTTTAGGCTGTATTCGTACGGCCCGGAACCGCCCGTGGCATTGACGGTCAAGGTTCCCGAAGAGCCGGTGGTCGTAAAGTTCAGGGCGGATACATTGACGACTTGGCTCGCTTGCGCGACGCAACCTTGCCCGTCAATGACGGTGACGGTGTAAGTGGTGGTAACGGCCGGTGAGGCGTTGACGATGTTTTCGTTGGTCACGTCGAGACCTGCGGCGGGCGCCCAAAGAAAAGAATAGTCGCCGTCGCCCCCGTCGGGAAGGGCTTTAAGCTCGACGGAACCGCCCGAACAGATGAAGTCGTCGTCGGCGGAAATTTCCACCGTAAGATCGCAATTGACAAACGCGGCCGAATAATTGAAGCTCCAACCTTGCCGGGTTCCCGAACCGTCGGAATGAAACCACACAAACGCCGCTCCGCCCGATACCACGGTCAAAGGCGGAACGGAAGCGCCGGCGTAAGACGCGACAAGGGGGGAATTCGCATCGGGACCCGCAAAAATATGCACAAAATCCCAACCGGCTTCCGTATTGAATTCGGTGAAAGAAATGGAAATTTGCGTGGCGCCGGGCGGCTGAATCAGCCAACGGCAATTGGAGTTGTTATTGTAGTTTGCACTACCCGAACCGTCCTCAACCGTTCCCGTAGCGGCGGTAAGCGTCGTCGTGCCGCCGCAAAGCGTGGTATTGACCGTCGAACCAATGGTACGACTCAACGGCCCCGCCGTGCATCCGTTGGCGTCGCGTACGTATATGTTGGGATAAGTCCCAGCCGTAAGTCCCGACAAAAACCGCCCCGATTGATAAGTTACCCCGTCGAGGCTGTATTCGTAAGGCGGCGTGCCGCCGGTAACGGATGAAAAGAAAATGCCGCCGTCGCTTTGGGTTCCCGTCGCGGAAATCTGACGGATAGTCACGGACAAGGTCGGCACGGTCAAAATGACCGTCGCGCTACCCGTACAACCGGTGCTTTGGTCGGTGACGGTAACGGTGTAGGTACGATTGGCGGCGGGGGTGGATATCACTTCATTACCGGTGGTAACGTTGAGATTGGTCGCCGGAGCCCAAGAATAGGTATAGTTTCCGGAACCGCCCGTGGCGCTCGCCGTCAAGGTAATGGGCGTGTTGGGGCAAACGGTGGCCGAGGCGGGATCGACCGTTACGCTGATGGTTGGACAGGGTTCGTCGCTGGAGGTATAGCTTACGGTAAATCCCGGAGCGGTAACGACGTCGTCGGAGGTAAAATGAATGTAGGCGGCGGAAGCGTTGATGACGTAAGTAATCGGAAGACCGGCGGTTAAATCACCGGTTAAGGTGGCAACCAACGGCGCATTGGCGTCTTCGCCGGCGTAAACGTAAACGAAGTCCCAATTGGCCTCGACGTTGAACTCGGTGAAGGTAATGTCGATACGGACGGCGCCGGGCGGTTGAATCAACCATGCGCAATCGGAAAAGTTTTGATAATTACCCGTTCCCGAACCGTCGTCAAACGTACCCGAAGGGGCGGTGAGCGTGGTTACGCCGCTGCATTGCGCCCATGCTTGGCCCGAGAGGAAAACGAACGCAAGCGCAAGCGCCGCCATAATTCCGGGCCATCTATATTTTGTACTACTCCTCATGATAAAGACCTGATTATAAACTTGTTGCCGAATGTTTCGTGGATTGTTCACCTTCGAAAGTTACGGCAATGCAAAGTTAATTATTTTATCCCAACGTTTGACGCTTGGCAATTTCATTTTATAAAAACTTTTCAAAAACATCGATAAATTGACCCGGAACAAGGCCGTTTAGGCGCAAGTACCCCTCGGATTCAATTTATTTTTCTCAAAAACGAGATAAAAATCGTTGTTTTTAGATACAAGTTAAAGCAATGCTTTTTATTTACAATACAATATGCGACGAAAGCGGTTCACGGGATGAACGATTGAGGAACGTTCGATGCGGACAACGTAAGCCGCGTTAAGAAAAAGTGCGGATGAAGGGACTCGAACCCATACTCGGTCAGGAACCGGATCCTAAGTCCGGCGCGTCTACCAATTCCGCCACATCCGCAAAATTTTGCGCAAATTTACGGCTTAGGCGGCACAAATCCAACAACGTGTTTACTCGGTAGAGTCAAAACAAAAATATCCACGGGCTAAAAAACGCTATATTTGCATTGTGAAAACGGTATCATGCACGACCCGGAGAAGCCGAAACATCGTAAAAAACGAAAAACAAAACCATGTTTTTTGTATAAAAATTGTCGATGCCCGTTCGCTCAAAATCCGACCGATAAAATACTCGAAGCCGATTATCCCCGCAGGCCGTCGTTGTCGATTTAGCCCCACCCTAACTTCCATAATATTATGTTTTGGACGGCGGCCTTATGGGTTGCTTTACAGGCTTGGGCGCAGGACCCCTATGCGGGACGTTCGCAGACGATAGAGGTCGGCCCGCAAGATCGCGTGGTTCGCATCGTCAAAACCGAAGGAAAAATAACGCTTGACGGCCTTGCGGACGAACCCGATTGGGAAAAGGCCGACGTCGCCCGCGACTTTTGGCAAATTTTTCCCTTCGACACGTCCCGCGCCCGTTCGAAAACCGAAGTCCGTTTGTTGTACGACAAAAAAAACATCTACGTTTCGGCGGTATGTTACGACAGCCTTCGCCACAAACCGTACGTGATACAAACGTTGAAACGGGACTTTTCCTACCCGCGCTCGGACGCTTTCGCCGTTTATTTCGACCCGACGGGCGACAAAACCAACGGTTTCAATTTTACGGTTTCGCCTTTGAACGTCCAACGCGAGGGCTTGATAGAGTTCGGCGGAGGGGGAGGCGTTACAACGATTTGGGACAACCGCTGGCATTCAAGAACGCGGCACGAATCCGACCGGTGGACCTGCGAAATGGCCATACCGTTCAAAAGTTTGCGGTATAAGGGCGGTTCGACGCGGTGGAGGGTAAACTTTTCCCGCCACAATCTCAAAATCAACGAAAATTCGTCGTGGTCGCCGGTTCCGCGCAACTTCAACGTTGCGACGTTGGCGTTTACGGGCGTACTGCAATGGGACGCGCCGCCGCCAAGGCCGGGGCTCAACGTTTCAATCATCCCCTACGCTTCGACAACGCTCAACGCCGACTATCTCGCGGGCAAAAACGGATTCCCGTTGGGATGGGGCGTGGGCGGGGACGTCAAAGTCGGCCTTACCCCTTCGCTCAACCTCGACCTGACTTTTTATCCCGACTTTTCACAAGCCGAGGTGGACGCGCAAGTAACCAACCTTTCCCGATTTTCGATATTCTTTCCCGAACGCAGACAATTTTTTATCGAAAACGGGGATTTGTTCGCCAATTTTGGTTTTTCGAACCTGCGTCCGTTTTTTTCGCGTCGAATTGGGCTTTTCACCGAGGACAACGGATTTTTCAACGGCCAAATCATTCCGATAACGGCGGGGGTACGCATGAGCGGCAAGGCGGACAAAAATTGGCGGGTTGGGGCGATGAACATCCAAACCGAAGGGCGCTCGGGCTTTGCGCCCCAAAACTACACGACGCTGGCGGTGCAAAGGCAGGTTTTCGCACGCTCGAACGTCGGGGGAATTTTCGTTCAACGTCTGGGTTTCGACGCAACCCAAGTCGCCGGCGCCAACCGGGTTTGGGGCGTGGACTTCAACCATTTTTCGGCAAACAACCGTTGGCAAGGCAAGGCGTTTTATCACCGTTCGGACTTGGCCAAAAGCGAAAACCACGCCGCCGGCGCCGAATGGAAATACCTCGCGCCCGGACCGCGCATAAGTCTGCATTTGGAATACGTCGGTCAAAATTACGATTCGGAAATCGGTTTTGTACAGGACAAAAGACGAAACGGCTATATGCGCCTTCAACAAGGAACGGCGTGGTATTTTTTTCCGAAAAGCAAAAAAGTGAACAACCACGGGCCGGCGATTGACGTGGACGTTTACGGCGACCGTCGAGCGGCGTTGCGGGACGCGCTTGTTACGGCGGGTTGGGAAATCAATTTTCAAAACACTTCCCGATTCAAGGCGTTTTTCAACGAAAATTATACGTACCTGACGTTCGCGTTCGACCCAACGAATACGGGCGCGACGCGATTGGCCGCCGGCACCGAATACCGTTTCCGCAACGCGGGAGCTTCGTACCAATCGGATTTCCGCCGAAGGTTTTCGGTATACGCCACGTCGTTCTACGGTACGTACTTCAACGGCACGCGATGGCTGGGGCGCTTGGAATTAACTTACCGTGCGCAACCGTGGGGAATTTTTACGCTGACGGCCGAACGCAACGAAATCCGAACGCCTCAAACCCGTGCGTCGCTCATGCTTTTGGCGCCAAGATTGGAGTTTGCCTTTACCCGAAGCTTGTTTTTTACGATTTTTACCCAGCTGAACACGCAAACCCGGAACCTCAACCTCAACGCAAGGCTTCAATGGCGTTTCGCGCCAATGTCCGATTTATATGTTGTTTTGACGGAAAATTATTTCGACGACACGCTCAGAGTAAAGAACCGGGCGGTCGTCGTCAAACTCAATTATTGGTTCACGCCGTAACCCGGTCAAGCGGGTTTGTCGGGTAAAAATTGCACGGAACGGGGTTGTGAACCGTAGAGTTCAAAAAAGTTCAAAGATTTCAACAAAATATTTTTGTGTTTCGTTGCGGGTTTTCATAATTTTGAACTGAAAATCGGCAAAAACGTTTTGCCGCACTCACATTATAATACCGTATCGCTTTGGTAGCGACCATAACCGGGACCGATCTTCGTCGTCCCCTCAAGAAATATTTCGGATACGACAGTTTCCGAGGCAAACAGGAAGAAATTATCCAAAACCTGATGTCGGGGCGCGACGGATTTGTCATCATGCCGACCGGCGCGGGAAAATCCTTGTGTTACCAGTTGCCGGCGTTGATTCAACCCGGCACGGCGTTGGTGGTTTCTCCGCTGATTGCGTTGATGAAAAACCAAGTGGACCAGATGCACTCGTTCGGAGTGGAAGCCGGCTTTTTGAACAGCAGTATGTCGCGCTCGGACTACGAAGCGGTCAAAAAGAAGGCGGTCAAGGGCCGACTGAAACTGTTGTACGTGGCGCCGGAAACGCTTTGCCGCGAAGATTTTTTGGAGTTTTTGCGCGGGGTGAACATCAGCTTTGTAGCCATAGACGAGGCGCACTGTATTTCGGAATGGGGCCACGACTTTCGCCCCGAATACCGGCGCATCCGTCCGATGCTCAACAAGCTGCCGCGCGTACCGATTATTGCGCTTACGGCCACGGCCACGCCCAAAGTCCAACAAGACATTATCCACAACCTCCAAATCGAGGAGGCTTCGGTTTTCAAAACAAGCTTTAACCGAACGAACCTGTATTACGAGGTTCGGCCGAAAATCAACCCCGTTCCTCAGGTTGTCAAGTACATCAAGCAAAACCCCGGCAAAAGCGGAATCGTATATTGTTTGTCGCGCAAAAAGGTGGAGGAATTGGCGGAGCTCTTCGTGGTCAACGGCATCAAGGCCGTACCCTACCACGCGGGACTCGATTCCGAAACCCGTTCCAAACACCAAGACATGTTTTTGTCGGAGGAGGCTCAGGTCGTGGTGGCGACGATTGCCTTCGGTATGGGCATCGACAAACCGGACGTGCGCTTCGTCATACACTTCGACGTTCCCAAAAGCATCGAAAGCTACTATCAAGAAACGGGCCGTGCGGGACGCGACGGTCTCGAGGGTGTTTGCGTGCTTTTCTACCAGTTCAGCGACGTCGTCAAACTCGAAAAGTTCATGAAGGAAAAGCCGCTTTCCGAACGCGAAGCCGGCAAACACCTTCTATATGAAATGGCGGCGTTCGCCGAATCGGGCGTATGCCGTCGCAAACAAATCCTACATTACTTTGGCGAAGAATTTGAGGATTCTCGCTGTGGCAAAATGTGCGACAATTGCCGCCATCCCCGTCCGTTCTACGACGCAACGCAACATGTTACGCTCGCGCTTCGCGCCGTCAACGAAACGGGCGGACGCTTCGGCATGAATTATCTTGTCAGCGTCCTTCGCGGCTCGCAAAGTCAGCAAATCAAAGAACTCGGCCACGACCAACTTTCGATTTTCGGTGCGGCCAAAGACATCGACGAAAAATTGTGGAAGTCCGTTTTCGGCCAACTGCTCATTCACGACTTTTTGGCCAAAGACATCCACGAATACGGCGTATTGAAATTGGCGCCCAAAGGCCTAGATTATCTTTCCGACCCGTTTACCATCCAATTTGTGGACAGCCTCAGTTTCGAACCGACCGAAAAAGACGCCGGCATGACGCCCATGGCGGGCGGAGAAGATTACAAAGCGTACGACAAAACGCTTTTCGATATGTTGATGAAGCTGCGCAAGGAAACCGCGCAGCGCCACGACCTCCCACCCTACATCATCTTCTTGGAAACGTCCATCGAGGATATGGCCACCAAGTACCCGACGACCCTCGCCGAATTTGAAAACATCGTCGGCGTGGGTAAAGGAAAAGCGGAAAAATTTGGCCGACCTTTCGTAGAACTTATTGCCAAATACGTTGAAGAACAAGAGGTCGTCAAACCCGTGGACTTCGTCGTCAAAACGAGCGGCAAAAACTCCCAAGACAAGCTGTTCATCATTCAACAGATCGACCGGCGTACTCCGCTCGAAGACATCGCCGACCTGCGAGACATGAGCTACGAAGAACTCCTCGAAAAAATCGAACAAATCGTCTATTCAGGCACCAAGCTCAACCTCAAATATCAGTTGCGCGAAATCATGGACGACGAGCGCATCGAGGAACTCTACGATTATTTCCGAAGCTCGGGTTCCGACGACTTGGAAGCCGCCATCCAAAAATTGGGCGCCGACTTCACCAAAGAAGAAATCCAACTTGCCAGAATTCAATATTACTCCGAGAACGCAATATGATTCCCTCGAAACCCGGCGATGACGACAAAGTCATGCGCATCCACGACCCCGAAGAACAAAAAAAGGTCGAGGCGTTGTTCAGAAAAATGATGAACGACAAAACGGCCATGAATATCGCCAAAAACATGATTCCGGGCAGCGTCAGCGCCAAATTTCGCGATTACACGCTATGGGACGAAGGCGTACTGAGCTTTTTTCTCGAAGCCGTCGATGAAAACGGAAACATGACCATCGTACAAATAAGGGTTTGACGAAGGATTGGAAATTTGCCCGTCGCCGCCCTTGCCCATCCGTGCGAAACAAGCGAAAAGTTTATTATTCATTGCATCAAACAACCGTAAACAAAAAAACGGGTTTGCCCATGAAAATTTCATTGATTCAACCGGCGAATTCGATTGCGCGCAAGGACGACCCACGACGCCATCGGTTGTTTAGCACGATTGTTGCATAAATCACATTTTTAAATTCATTCCATATGTTTCCCTTTGGAAAAGGCGGAAAACCGCCAAAAAACGACGACGACAACATTCGCCGTATATACGACCCCGAAGAGCAGAAAATGTACGAAGAGCTGTTTCGAGCGGTCATTTCCGACGAAATCGCAATGATTTTCGCCCAACAAGCGTTCCCCAACCCCAAAAGCGCCAAGTTTCGCGACTATATGCTTTGGGACGAAGGCCGACTCAATATGTTTATCGAGGCGGAAGACCAAGACGGCAACATCACCATCATTCAAGCGGTAGTCTAATCTTCGAGAACGGAGTCGAAAATGGCAACCACTCGGCGGGCGGCCAATTTTATCCACTCTTCAACGGCGGAGCAATTGCATACAACACTAAGATTAAGCGGCGAACCTAAAACGGTAAACGGCGGTTTGCAATACACATGAATCTGCAAGCTACTTAAATCGGTTGGGTTTCGATGACTCGAATATTGTACGGGTGGGGGATTGTTTTGCTGATAATCTTGTCCGCAACGGCCTGTAAACCCGGCCAAAAAGCCAAAGGCGGCAAAAAAGGGGGCAAAGGCTATCATTCGATGGTGTCTTTGTTCAACGGTTATTATCATGCCGAAAAGTTGTACAAAGAAGGCATGGCCAACGCCGAAAAGAACGTAAAAATCCCGCCGTCGGGCTTTTTGCCCCTTATTCCCACCAAAGACCAAATCGTCAAAGCCTCGCAATTCGACCGCGCGGTCGAAAAATGCGACGTTATCATTTTTCGCCACAAAAAAGGCAGTTACGTGGACGATTGCTATTACCTCAAAGGCCGATGCGCCTTCCAGCGCGGGGAATACTTCGACGCGGTCGTCAATTTCAATTACGTTACCGTCAAATATCCCGATACGCCGCTGGCCTTGCAAATCAAGTTGTGGCAGGCCAAGTGCGCCTACGCCCAAGACAACCCGTATCGCGCCAAACGCCTGCTCGAAGAGGTGTTGAAAGAAGACGCCGCCGCCCGCGCCAAAAGCAAACAAAAAGTTTCGGTGGAAAAAACCCCCGTCCCAAAAAAGAAAAAGGGCAAAAAAGCAAAAGGCAAAACCAAGGTCAAAAAAGTCAAACCGCCGCGTTTGCCCAAACGCATGAAGGCCGACGTCGCCGAACTCTACTGCACCCTCGCCTTGCAAGACGAGGATTATCGCGGGGCGTTGAAAGTATTGTCGGAAAACAAAAAACTCGTCAAACGCCAAAAAAAACGACTGACGCGATGGGAGTTTCTCATGGGCCAAATCTACGAACACATCGCCAACCTCGACAAAGTCCGCGCCCTTGCCGACACCGCCGTCGTCCATTACCACCGCGTCATCAACCTCAACACCAACAACGACCTCACCTTTCGCGCCAAACTCAATTTGGCCCAGCTTTTCATCGACCATTCGCCCGAAGGAACGGACTTGGAAACGGTGCTCAAACCGCTTTACAAACTGCTTAAAGACGCAAAGTTCGAAGACTATTTCGACCAAATTTATTACCGCTTGGCGCTCATCGAACAAAAAAACAAACAAACGGACAGAGCCCTAGGTTACTATCGAAAATCCGCCGCCGTTTCCACGAACAACGTTTCGCAAAAAGCGTTGTCGTACTACAAGGCGGGCCACATCTATTTTTACAACAAGCAAAACCTCGATTCGGCGTTGGCTTATTACGACAGTTCGGCCGCCATCGCCCTCAAATCCATGCCCGAATACGAGGCCATCGTTTCGATGAGCGACGTACTCAAACAATTCGACGAGCATCGAAAAACGATAAAACGACAAGACAGCCTATTGAAATTGAGCAAGCTGTCCGACGAGGCCTTGCGCGCCGAAATCGACAAAATCGTCGAAAAGGAAGAAAAAGAACGTCTGGAAAAAAAGAAAAAAGAAGAACAGGCCCAACAACAGGCGCTTTCGGGCATGATGCGCGACCGGCAAATGGACCAACGCAACCAAGCGCTCACGTCGTCGTCGGCGTTCTATTTCGACGACCCTTCGCAGGTTGAACGAGGAAAAGCCATCTTCCAACAAAACTGGGGCCGAAGACCCAACGAAGACGATTGGCGACGGAAAAACAAACAATCCAAAGCCAAAGCGGCGGGAGAATTGGCGGAAGAAAACCTCGACGAACTCGAAGGCGAAGAACTCAAAAAAGCCCTCGAAAAAAAGAAGGAACGCTACTTTAAAAACGTACCGCGAACCCCGGAAGACGTCAAGCTTTCCGAAGACAAATTGCGCAACGCCATGTACGAATTGGCGCGTCTTTACAGCCAACGCCTCAACCAACCCGACAAAAGTATAGAAACCTACATAAAAATCACCCAAAGGTTCCCGGGCCACGCCATCGTTCCCGAAGCGTATTACGGCGCCTATTTGGTATGCGAGGACGTCAAACACCGCGACGCAAAAAAATACAAGGACATCATTTTAACCCAATACCCGAATACCTTGTACGCCCGGCTGATAAGAAAAGAAGCAACGAACGAAGCCACGGGCGACAGTTTCGAGGAGGTATACCACACCCTTTACGACCTTTACGACAAAAAAGATTACAACACCGCGATACAATTCTCCAACTACGTTTTGGAAAAGCACGCCGGCCATCCCGACGTCGCCAAGGCGTATTATTTGAGGGGCATGAGCTTCGGCTTCACCCAACAAATGGACAGCCTGCGTTCGATATTTAAATATTTGGTGCAGTTCTACCCCGACGACGAGGTTACCAAACTCGCCCAAAAAACTTTGGCTTACATCGACGGCGGCGGCGCCCCCAAAACCACCGACCCCTCCAACCTCAAAGAAACCAAAATCGAATCCAAAACCGGCTCCAACCCCAATTTTAACGGTTTCGGGCCGCGTAAAGCCAACGAACCCATCGTCGTGGTCATGCTCGTTCCCGAAAACATGATAAAGCAAAAAGATTTGGAAACAACGCTTGCCGACATGCACCAAGCCTTGTTTGCGGGACAAACCATCCGAGCCAGCGCCTTCATGTACTACGACCCCCAAAAAGGCAATTACCATTTGGCCTACATCAACCAATTTCCCAATTCCAAAGCCGCCGACGAATACCTCAAAACCGCCCAAAACTGGGAGGGCCTCAAAGGTCTGTTCAACAAATACGAAGACGAGGCAATGTTTATGGCCGCATCCAATTTCCGCACCGCCTTCAGCCAAAAAAGAATGCATCATTATCTCGAATACTACAAAGCCAACAAAGCCCGAATGCTGGCCGAAGAGTAACTCGGCGCCGCGCATTTACGCCTCGGACGGAGGCCGTACGATTTTAGGCAAAATATCGCCAAAATATGTTAATTCAAAATAAATTTCCAATTTTGCGTTCGCGAGTCTAAAATTGGGTAATGAACAAACTGCTTTTACGCCAACTCAAAAAAAATCTTAAAATCAACGACCCCTCCCAAATTCCCGACGAATTAAAGGCGTTTGTGGAGGCGGTGAACGATTCGTACAACCACCACGAGGAAGAGCAGGCACGCTTGGAACGTTCGATGACCTTGGCCACCGAAGAACTCGAAGAAGCGTTGGGAAGGCTCCAAGCGCAAGAAGAGGAGCTTCGACAAACCGTTGAAGAGCTCATGACCATCAACGAGGAAATGGAGCGCACCCAAAAAAAATTGAAAGAAGCCAACGAAAAACTCAAAGAGTCCGAACGCGAACTCGAAAACAAGGTCGAAATACGCACGCGCGAACTCCTCCACGCCAAGGATGCGGCCGAACGCGCCAACAAGGTCAAATCCGAATTTTTGGCCAATATGAGCCACGAATTGCGAACCCCGCTCAACGCCATCCTCGGCTACGCCCAAATTCTTTCGGACTCCAAAAATATCGACGCCTCCACCCGAGAAAAACTTAGAATCATCAACAAATCGGGCGAACACCTCCTCGGACTCATCAACACCGTCTTGGATTTGAGTAAAATCGAAGCGGGAAAAATGGAGCTTTCGCCCACGGGCTTCGACCTGCTCGACCTTTTACAACAAATCTACGATATGTTCAGGCTTCGGGCCGAAAGCAAAGAAATCAAGCTTGATTTCGAGGCCAACGCCGCCGTGCCGCGTTACGTCTTTGCCGACGAAGCCAAAATCCGCCAATGCCTCATCAATATCGTGGGCAACGCCGTTAAGTTTACCGAAAAAGGAACGGTAAGCGTTAGCGTTTCCCGTGACGACGACGGACAAACACGGTTTTCCGTTCGGGATACGGGGCGCGGCATTCCCAAAGACAAAATCGCCGTCATTCTTGAACCCTTTTCCCAAATCCACACCCAACTCAATACCGAAGGGGGAACGGGTTTGGGGCTTTCCATCACCAAAAGTTTTGTCGAAATGATGGGCGGAAAAATCGAGGTCGAAAGCGAACCGGGAAGGGGAAGCGTTTTCACGATAACGTTGCCGCTGGAAGAGGTCGAAGCCATCGACGCAGATAAAGACGCGGGGCCTCCACGGAAAATTTCGGGCATAAAAAACGGCAAAAAACCCAAAATACTCATCGTCGACGACAACCCCGTCAACCGCGACGTCGCCCGGCAAATCCTCGCGCCTCTTGGCTTTGTCATCGAAGAGGCGGACTCGGGCTCGGGCGCCATTCATAAAACCGTTTCTTGGTTGCCCGACGCGGTACTCATGGATATTCGTATGCCGGGAATGAACGGCGTCGAAGCCACAAAAATCATCCGTTCCACCGAAGCGGGAAAAAACGTCAAAATTTTGGCCGTCACCGCCAGCGCCTTCGACCAAAACCGGCAACAGTTTTTGAGCCAAGGTTGCGACGGATATATGGCCAAACCCTACAAGGCGCTAAATTTATTGGAAGAAATCGGTTTACACCTCGGCTTGGAATACGACTACGAATACCTTGAAAACGACCGAGAAGAGGATTTTGCCGAAGCGCCGGCAACACGGTTCCGCATCGAGGACGTTGCGAACGCACTTACCCCGGAATTTCTCGCCGAATTTGAAAACTACCTCCTCGACGGCCGACTCGACGAACTTCCCGAGCTCATCGACGCTTTGCAACGACCCGAACTTGCCGGTTTTTCGCAACTCGTTCGCCAAAAAGCCGACAACTACGACTACGACGGCATGGAAAAAATTTTGGAAAAACTCAAACAGCCCGCCGCCTAAAATGCAACGGAAAGACCGGCGTTAAAGCCGTTGGCGGCGGGAATCGGACGGCATACGCCGCCAATGCACAGCATGCCCGCCCGTTGACGACCGTAACCCGCCGTTACCCGAATCCCCCCTTTTGTGTAGCCGACGGTTCCGCCGAAATAATGCAAACGACGCGAAGACTCGGCATTGCCGTAGTTCCATTCGTCGGTCAGGGTAAAAAACCAGTGGGGAGAAACCGTCAATTCGGCCAAAAGCATTATCCAAGAACCAAAGTCCTGATTTTTGTCCAAATACATATATTCGGCCTCGATGCGCAAAGCCGTCTTTTTTTGGATTTGCCACGTAACGTCGGCCACCGCACAACCAAGCAAAATGCCTTTTTCCGTCAAATTGACGAGTTTGGGGTCGCGCTGTTCGGAGAGCCACTCCTTGTCGTAACGAATAAAGAGTAGTTCAAGGTTGGACTTCCATTTTTTGTTCCATTTGCGCTGGTAGGCGGCATTGACGTCGAAATACAGCAACCGGTTTCCGAGTGCAAAAAAGTCGGATTCGTATCCCATTTCAGGGATTTCCGCGGGACGGTTTTGGATGTCGGAAATAGCCGAAAGATTAAAAGAAAAAGAGGCGCCGTACGCACCGCCGAGTTTGGTGTCTTTTTTGAGGCGATAGTTAAGGTCGAACTGGCCGGCCATTTCCCCGTTGGGACGGGTAAAGTAAAGATAGAGCGACGGCATACGGTAGGTGTGCTGTCTGGCGAGCGGCGGCGAAAACACCGAAAGCATATCGAAGCCGAAGGCCGAACGGTCGGCACGAAAGTCCATGTTGTCCGAACGCTTGACGGCCGCCGTCAAACCCAGCCCTTTTTTCGCCCACGATGCGGCCAAATACAACGCCCGGCCGGGACGGTAAATGAAACGATTGGTTTCATTGGGGTCGTTGATTTTGTAGGCGTATTCGCCGTAAAAAGAAAAACCGCCGGCGTTGAGGCGTACACGCCCGGCAAAAGCCGCCACGTTTTCGGGAAGGATGTAAATCGGGTCGTCGTCTTTTTGATAACGGGAAACAAAACTTCCACCGAAACTCAACCCCGTTCCGGACTTCCACAAGGAATCGAAAAGGACGGGCAAATCGATTTCGAGGTCGGCGCCGCGGGTCATGCCCGGGGCGGCTTGGAAATAGTCGCGTTGGCGACCGAAAACGCCTTTGAGCGTCAGGCCGCGCACCGGCACGCCTTTGACGTGCAGGCCGTCGATGGCGCTGTCGAAACCCAAAAACGGCTCCCAGTACGAGCGAAAAATCAGCCCCGAACCAAATTGGTCGTAAAAATGTCCAAGCGTTACCGAAAGCCGTTCGGAATTGTAAGCCACGAAGCGATTGGCGACGCCCCCACCGACGTAACGGGCGGGAAAACCCAAAAGCGGGTTGCGGTAATCTTCCAAACGCACGCCGGCGGCAAATTTTTTATAGGTGTAGTTGAGGTTGGCGAAGGCGTTGAGTCGAAGGCGCTCGGGAACGTCGGGGGCGCCGATGGCCGGGTCTTTGAAATAGTTTTGCGCATCGGCGTGAAAAAGCCCCGAAAGCCGTCCGTATGGAGGGGATTGGTCGTTCGTTTGACCCGCCGGGGCGGAAAACTTGTTTTTTATCGACAGCGTCCTCGCGCCCGCAACATCGGCGGAGGCCTCTTTGTTTTCACTTAAAAGACGCCCGACCCATCCGCCGGCGCTTTGTTGCCAAAACGATTTTTGGCTCGTAGAATCGGTTTGCGCCCCAAGGCTAAAACACGAGACCAAAAACATGGCGCCGGCCGCAAGACTTAGCGCGATTTGTCGTATTTTTGTGTTGGATTTTCTCATGGGCGCCGCCGTTATAGGTGCGCAAATTTACCCACATTCCCTTAATCACCCAACGCCCGGCGCTCGTGTGGAAGCCGTAAAAATCCATCTCCGCCGCGATTTTCTTTCGTCTTCGGCTCTTCCCACCGTCGCGGACGGCCATTATTCAAAGTTTGTGGACAATGACGGGGCAATTGTAAAAAAATAACGGGCTTTATACACAAGTCCGCGTGCTTATCCTACCTAACTTTGTTGTGCCAATATCAAAGGCCGCAATAAATTGAATTGGATATGAGACAGTTAATAATTTTAATGGCGTTGGCGATGGGAGCGACGATATTCACCCCCAGCGCGTCCCACGCCCAACAGGACAAAAAGGCCGTCAAAGCCGAAAAGAAGCGTTGGAAAAAGAAAGCCAAAACCTACGTCAAGAACCCGCTGGCGTTGAAGGCGCGGGAAGAGGCTTTCGCCAAAGAACTCGAAGAGTTGCAAAAACGACTCAAAGAGTGCCAAAAGAAAAACGGCGAACTTCAAGCCGAACTCGACAACTGCGCCCAAAAAGCCGCCGCCGAAATTCGTCAATACAAATACAAATACGATTCGTTGCTCAACGAGTTCAACCGGCTTTCGACGGCTTACGAATCCACGCGCGGCGCCACCACTTCGTCCGACGTTACGACCGTCAAAGGGCTTTACTATCGCGTGCAGGTCGGCGCCTATCAAAAGTTCAACATGAACCGCCACCTCGAATACACCGACGAAAGCTTCACCGGCGAATCGGCGGACAACCTCAACAAATACATGATGGGGCGCTTCAAAACCTACGCCTTGGCGGAAGCGTTCCGCAACGACATCCGCAAACTCGGCATCAAAGACGCTTGGGTCGTCGCCTACAACGACGGCGTACGTATCGACATCAAAGAAGCCCAACGACTCCAATCCAAACAAAAATAAACGCGCGGCCTAAGATTGGCGCAAAGGGGTTTCGACAAGAAACCCCTTTTTTGCCCAATATTTTTTTAACATTTATGGAACAAAACCAGCCAAACGTTTTGTTTACGCGTTAAATACATGAATCTTTTTTTATATGTATAAAATCATAATAGGAATTATGTTGAACTTTTTTGGATGGGGAACGGCCATGTCCCAAACTCCGACATTGACTCCGGCGCAACTCAAAGAACACCGTTCCAAACACGGCGGCGTTTTTATCGACGTACGCACCCCTCAAGAATACGCCTCCGGACACGTCAAAGGCTGTATCCACATCGACGCACTTTCCAAAGACTTCGACAAAGCCGTCGGAAAACTGGACAAGAACCAAACCTACTACGTTTACTGCGCCGCCGGCGGTAGAAGCGAAAACGCCGTGGACAGAATGATTAAACTCGGTTTTACCAAGGCATACAACGTCGGCGGGTTTTCTTCATTAAAAGGCGATTACCCCGTCGAATAACCCCTTGTCACGCGAACTTGCGCTCCCCATCGCTCCGCCGACGGGAAGCGTTTGTTTTTAATCGACACGGGGTGTACGCCGCTTTTATTTTTACAAAAAAAACGCTAACTTTGTATAACGTTAAAATCATTCGGCAATGGACCCCGTAAACGTCATAGAATTGGCCATTCCCTTTTTCTTTTTAATGATTTTTTTGGAAATCGGATTGGGATATTGGCGAAAAAAAGATTTCTACCGACTCAACGACACGATATCCGACCTATCGTGCGGCGTGTTGAGTCAAGTGGCGGGTATATTTTTCAAAATAGTAACGCTGGGGATTTACATTGTCGTCGAAAGAAATTTGTCCGTACAACAATTTTTCGACGTACCCGCCGTACCCTACGGCGCCCCGTTTTACGGCTCGGACGCATTTCCGTATTTCGGGGTTCGGTGGCCGGAGTTTTTGTCGTGGGCGGCGGTGTTCGTGGCCGTGGATTTTTTGTATTATTGGGTGCATCGAACGTCGCACGAGGTGAATATTTTGTGGGCGGGTCACGTCGTTCACCATTCAAGCGAGGAGTACAATTTGAGCGTGGCCTTGCGTCAAAGTTCGTTGCACGGTCTTTTGACGTGGGTGTTTTATATGCCGTTGGCGTTGGCGGGGGTTCCGTGGCAAATGTACGTCGTATGTTGGGGGCTGAACCTGATTTATCAGTTTTGGATTCACACCCGCGCGGTGGGAAAATTGGGATGGCTCGAATACGTGCTCAATACGCCGTCGTTGCACCGCGTCCATCACGGCGTCAATCCCAAATACATCGACAAAAACCACGCGGGTGTTTTTATAATTTGGGATATAATTTTCGGCACGTATCAAGCCGAGGAAGAAGAACCGGTCTACGGCTTGACCGTTCCCATCAAAAGCTGGAACCCGGTTTGGGCAAACGTCCACGGCTTTTCGGACATCGTTAAAAATTTTCGCGCCGCCCGAACGTTGAAGGACAAAATGGGCATTTTATTCAAAAAACCGGGTTGGCGCCCCGACTACATGGGCGGCTACATCGCCCCGCGCGAGGTAAAAAAATCGGAGTACGTCAAATACGACCCGCCCGTTCCGAAAAGCGTGGCGCTTTACGCACTCGTTCATTTTGCCGCCGTCGTCGTTTTCACTTTGCCGTACCTCAAAGCGGCAAGCTCCGACGTAACGAGTGCGTTCAGCGTCATGGGCGGGGCGGCGGTGCTGTTGAGTTTGGCGAATATAGGCGGGTTGTTTGAACTGCGCCGTTGGGCGTTTTACAGCGAAGCGGCGCGTTTGGCGACGATGGCGGTGGGGGCGGTCATGACCATGCGCGAACATTTCGTTATTGCCGCCGGCGTGTCGGTCTTTGCCGTTGTTTCTTTGGCGTGGTTGGTCGGAATGCGAAATTTATTCGTCAATCGCGGTTGGGAACCGATAACGACGATGTAATCAAGCGTATTTTTCCAAAAACGGAGCCAATTTTCGATTGAAAATTTCGGGCCGTTCCATCATGGCCGCATGACCGCAACGGTCGATGAAATGCAACGCTTCGACTTGGGGAAGGAGGGAAAAAAATTCATGGGCGACGCGGGTGGGGGTAATGGTGTCGTTGAGGCCCCATATCAACGATACGGGCTTGTGTATTTTGGGCAGTTCGTCGCGCATATTGGTTCTTTGAGCGGCCCGAGCGATTTTGATGATTCTCAGGGCCTTGTTGCGGTCGTTGACAACATCGAACACTTCGTCCACAAGTTGTTTGTCGGCGATGGCGGGGTCGTAAAAAGTGTATCCCACGCGCTCCTTAACGTATTCGTAGTTGCCGATTTTCGGGGACGAACCGCCCATGCCCGCCTCGAAGAGTCCGCTGCTTCCCGTAAGAACGAGGGCCTTGACCATTTCCGGCGACGTCAAAGCGAGTGTCAAGCCGATATGCCCGCCCAAAGAGTTTCCAATCGCCGCGCAAGGCCCGATTTTTATCCGATGCATAAACTCCAAAACAAATCGCGTCAATCCCTCGACGCTCGGAACCACGTTGGACGTTGCATCGTAAATCGGCAGAATAGGCAAAAGCAAGCGATAACGGTCGGAAAAACCGTTTATCAATCCCGTCCAGTTGGACAAGGCGCCGAACAGACCGTGTAAAAGAAGCACGGGACTTCCGCGACCCGCGTCCGCATATGTAAATTCGCCTTCGGTGCGAACGTTCATTAAGCTCCGAGGAGTTTTTTGACGATTTCGGAAACAACTTTTCCGTCGGCACGCCCGGCAAACTTGGCCGTCGCCGCCTTCATGACCTTGCCCAAATCTTTGACGCTCGTCGCCCCCGTTTCGGCAATAAGGGCGGCGACTTCGGCTTGTATTTCTTCTTCGCTAAGGGCTTGGGGCAAATAGCGTTCGATGACGGCAAGCTCTTCAGCCTCGGCTTCGGCCAAATCTTCCCGTCCACCCGCTTTGAACGACGCAATGGAATCCTTGCGCTGTTTGACCTGCTTGGTCAAAAGTTGTATTTCGGCTTCGGAAGAAAGCTCGCCTTTGGCGCCTTCGGCCGTTTCCGCCAAGAGAATGGCCGATTTTATCGCTCGAAGGGCGCGAAGGCCAACCTCGTCTTTGGCCCGCATTGCCGCTTTAATGTCCTCGTTGATTTGCTCTTTCAGACCCATGCCGTGTGTGTAAACCGCCGTCGTGCGGCACATATCCGGGCAAAGTTACAAAATATTGACGCTCAAACGACAAATTTCCTCGCCGCGCAAAGTTAGCGCTTTTGCGAAACGTCGTCGTTCACGACGACAAACGTTTTTTGCGTTCGGCCATTGATTTCCACCGCGTACGTTCCGGAGGGCCAATCCCGTACGTCAATTTCCGTATGCAAATGCGAATTCCAAAAATGTTTTTGACAGACCGTTTTTCCCGTCGCGTCCCAAATTCGCAATCGACGAATCGCCGCCCCCTCAATGCGCAGCGTTTGAGAAACGGGATTGGGAAAAACGCGTACGGCCGACGCAAAAAGTTCGGGCATAACGGAAACAACGGAATCTTTTCGTATCTCCTCGACCCAAACGGGAAGCGAAGTCAATGCCAAAGTATAAGACTCGCCGGATACGTCAAAAGTGTCCGAAACGAAAACGGCCGAGTCGCCGTCGTGATACAACTCCGCGGGTACGACGCGCGTAACCGCCAAACGTCCTTTATTTAGCGTATACGATTGCCCGTCGGGACTCCACATCAGCCATTTTTTATCGTTTCCAAACGTAAATTCGACAACCCAAACCCCGTTTCCGCCGTTTTCGTTGTCGTCGCTTACGTTGCCCAAACTTGTAATTTTGACCGAATCGAAAGCGGCGGCTTTTTCGTTTAACAGTTGAAAGGCATGAAACGATTTTTTCTTTTTTCCATCAACGGTAACAAGGCCGAACCCTCCCCATTCGTTCAGGTCGGGACTGCCCCAACCCGAATGCCAAAACACCGCTTGTGCGCCTTTACCCCACAAAAGCGCCGTCCGTCGCCAAACGTCCGCGGCCTGTTCGTCGGGCGAAGAATAGCCCGGAGAAACGCTCGAAACGCCCGACGAAGAAACGCCCGTTTCCGTCACCCAAATCGGCTTGTGTCCCAAACCCCGCTCGTTGAGAATGTTTTTAACGCTGTCGTAATGGGCGCAGAGCGTCCACCATGCGTTGTAATCGTGAAAATTCATGACGTCGAATCGGGTCTGAGCGCCCATCATCTCCCGCAGCCAATGAAACGATTGGGACATCGGATAGCCGTAGGTTCCCAATATTCCGGGAAAAACAACGACGGCGTTGGGGTCGGCGTCTTTTATCCATCGATAACAATAATTCAAGAACCGGCTCTGCTCAAAAATATTGCGCAAACCGCGCGGCGGCAAGGCGCTTTCCATTTCGTTGGCGATTTCCCAATAACGGGTCGTTGAAGCGTAACGTTGAACGACGGTACGAATGTAATCGATGGTTTCGAGACTGTCCTCGGGCTTCCAATAACAGGTAAACGGTTGCCCGCAAGCCTTCCACGGCGCTTGCAAACCAACCAAAGTGTCGTTGGGGCCAAGCATCGAAAACAAGCCGCCCACCGGTACAACGCCGTAAGGATTGAAAAAAGCGGAGTCGGAAAAAACAAAGTTCCACGCGTCGTCCGCCGGTTCGACCTGCTTCCAATACGCGTCGGCGTATTTGAATTGACGAGCCGCGGGCATACCCGCTTGCGCCATCAACGCCAAATATTGGTGAACGGTGCGCTCGTCGGGATTGAACAGGGGCATGTTTACTCCCGTACGAAACGTCTGCGCCGACGATTCCGCGCACAAACCGACAAACACAACACAGAATAAGCAGGCAAAAGTTAATTTTTTCATCGGGGGGACGTGTTTTCAAATGCAAAATTAACCCATTTCACCGACCATTCATAACGTTTCTTAGAAAAATCGTTTCAACGTCAGCGTTTGAATCACCAACTCGGGGTAAAAAACAAAGGTTAGCGCCAAACCCGAAAGCGCTCCCCACAAGTGCGCCTCGTGTGCGATGTTGTCCCCTCCCCGACGCGACATATACCAACTAAATCCGACGTACAGCAACGCAAACGCCCACGCGGGCATCGGAATCACAAACATCACCCCCAACATAGCCGTCGGGTAAAAAACAATAAAACTCATCAACACGGCGGATACCGCTCCGGAAGCCCCCAACGCGTTGTAACCCGGGTTGTTTCGATGTTTGAACACCGTGGTCAGCGTCGACGCAACGATGGCGAAGACGTAAAGATAGGCCATTTTCGTGCCGCCTATCGTCCGCTCCAAGTACGGCCCGAAGGAATAAAACGTGAACATATTGACGGCAAGATGGAAAAAATCGCCGTGTATCAACGCCGACGTAAATATCCGATAAAACTGCCGACGGTGGTGAATAAGAAAAGGATTGAGAATGAAACGTTCGCGAAGACCAAAGCCCGTAAAAAAGTCCGCCAAACTCACCGCCAGCGTAACAACCAGTATCACTCCCGACACGCTCACCTCCGTCGGAAACACCAAAAGGGGAATCATGCGGCGAATTTCGTCAATTTTCCCGCCCGTTAAACAATAGTATTCTTCGTCCCTCGCCCATGTAAACAAAAAAATAAACCCCCTCGGGCAACTCCGACGGAAGCTCGAAGTCGGGCCCCGGCCGAAAAACCGCCACCGTTTTTCCCACCGCGTCTATAAGTTGCGCCGCGTCAAGCAATCGATACGCCACCCGTTCGCCCGCTTTCCATACCGTCGGTAAATCCGCTTTTTCGCATTCTCGTACGCGGGGAGCGCTCGACCATTCCAACGTAATCGAATCGTAACCGTCGTCGGCGCCCCCCGCATATATCCCCTGTCCGCTTGCCAACGTAAACGAAATTACGACCCAACAAATTGCATTTGTCGTCTTTCGCATAAAATAGTCCGTTTAAAAATTTTGGTATTGCCGCCGCATTCGCCGGAATGGCGAAAAATCAAATCAATACCTTTATTTTTTGATTAAAGTCGATATTGAATCGAAAACTTGCATCGTAAGGTATGGAATCCGCCGAACCCAAAATTTTTAAATTTACTTTGTGGGGCGCCAAGCGCAACCATTCAACCATTCGATTTTTGGCGTTCTCGTTCAGCGGCAAATTCCGGGGCGTGTTGTCGGCGCGAAGCTCATAATTTTTAAGCTCGGTCAAAAATAAATGATTGCGTGTCGAATCCGATACATAAAGTGACAAATCGACCACCGTACCTTCACCCAAACGCACTTCGTTCACGAGCAACGTCGCGGCCGTAAGCGACAAATTTTCAAGCCGCTCTTTATTGTTGTTAAATTCGGGATAATCCGTCGCCTTGAGCGCCAACTCGTATTCAAACGCCTTTTCATCCGATGCGGCGGGCGCCTCAAAACTTATCGTAAAAGGAATGTTGATTTCCCCAATCTTTATTCTTTGGCAGGACGTGAACAGTAACGCCGCATGAAACGCGACGATTGTCGAAAAAAATATTTTCATTTTCCAACGGGTTTGAAAAATTCAAGTAAAGTTTTTGAATCGATGCGTCCCGACCTTAAACCATAATCATGCATGCCGTATTCGGGAAAAAAGTCTAACCCCGGCGCGAAAAGACTTGTTTGAAAACCGTTTCTTTCGGCCAATCTTTTTACCCTGTTGTTAAACGTTAAAAATAGACAAAACGTTGAAACGGTTTTCAAAATATCGGGGGCGACTCGCATCGCCCCCGTGTCGTTCGTTATCGAATCAAGGTTATCGAACCTTTGAATTTGTGTTTGGCGCCCGAATTCATTTCGGCTTTCAAAACATAATAATAAACGCCTTCGGGGCAAGGTTGGCCTTTGAAGGTGCCGTCCCAGAAGTGTTGATTGTCGTTTTTGGCGCCGAAGAGATAAACGCCCCATCGGTCGTAAACGGCAAATTCGTACGTACGCGCGTCTTCGATGCCAAAAATCTTGACCACGTCGTTGACGCCGTCGCCGTTGGGGGTAAAGACGTTCGGAACGGCAAGCGAATCGGAAACTTTAACGATAAACGGCGCCAAACTAAACGTATCGACGCAATTTTCGTTGAAAGCATAAAGCAACACGCGGTATTCGCCCACGGCGGTATAGGTATGCGTCGGATTGATTGCGTCGGAATAAACGCTGTCGCCAAAATCCCAATGGTAGCGTTGCGCGTTGAACGAATAGCCTTCGGCGGTGAATTTGACCGTCGCGTTGGGCAAATACATCACCGAACCCACGGGCGGGTCGGCGATAAATTGCGCCAAGGGTTGCGCAACTACGGATATGCCGACGGACGCGCGGTCGCTCACACAACCGCCTATCACCCTTTCGGCCCAATACGTCGCCGTATCGGCGACGAACGAAATAGACAAGGTGTCGCCGACGTAAACGGGCGCGCCCCCCGTCGGACGGTCGTACCAGTAGATTTCGCCCGGGCCGGCAAACAAAGAAAACGCACGCGCCGACGTTCCCGCGCACACGCGGTCGCCTATCAAGAGCGGCTCGTCGGGCCGGGCTACGACCACCGCCGCGCCCGTCGTTTCCACAAAACACGCGCCGTAATCAACCCGCACCGTAAACGGATACTGCCCCACGCCCGGATACGTATGGCGCAACGACGTTCCCGTGCCGGAAAGTCCGCCCTCTCCTACCCAACCGACCGAATATTCCGATACGCCGTCAATCGTAAGCGCCAAATCCGTCGCAACGCCCGCACACACCGTCGAAGCGCTTGCACTCAAAACCGGCGGCGAAACCTTGGTCACCGTAACGCTTTCCGTTACCGAACAGCCGTTTTCGTCGGTAACCACGACTTCGTATAAACCCGGTTCCGACGCCGTAATCTCCGATTCGTTTGAAACATCCGCGCCGTTGAATCTCCAAACCACCGACGGCGGTATGGAATTAAGGCTCAATACCGTACTTTCCCCTTCGCAAATCGTCAAGTTTCCAAGTATTGCCGTCGTCGGGGCCGGCGTAAAGACGATTTCCACCTCGTCAAAACCCGAGCAGGCGCCGCGCGTTACCTCCAAACGAACAACGTACGTACCCGCCGAACGCGTAAATTGCACCGACCTGCCCGAACCGATTTGCTCGCCGCCCATCGTCCATACATACGTATCGTAATCGGCGCCCGCGTCCAAAACCATGCTTGCGCCTTCGCATACGGAAAAGTCGCCGACGATTTCGGGCAACAACTCCGTTGCTTGAACCACCGCTACCGTCGAGTCCGAAACGCAACCCGTCGCCAAGTCCGTCACCCGAAGCATTGCCTCGCCGGGCTGAGACACGGTCAAAGTTTGCGTTTCGCCGGCGACCTGACCGTTCAACATCCATAAATAGGCGTAATTGCCCGTTGGCGCGGACAGCGTCGTGCTTTCGCCCGCGCATATTTGCAACGGCCCCGCAATCGTCGAATCGGGCAAAGGATAAAAACCCAACGTTTGCACGGAAACGGCCGAACAGCCGTTCAACGACACGGTCAAGGTATACTCTCCCGGAACGTTCGTAGAAATGGATGCCGTCGCGCCAACTTCCGCGCCGTCCAAGACCCAAAGATATTGGTCGTAACCTTCAACGGCCGAAAGTTCGAACGTGCTTCCCGGGCAAACGGCAAACACCCCCGTAATTTGCGGGTCGGGAAGCGGCAATTCCGTCACGGCAAACGGCTCGGACGTTCCCGAACATTGTCCGTTCGAGACCCAAACGACGTAACTCCCCGCCGTCGCCTGCAAAGTCGCTCCCGTACCCGCCGCCTCCGACGAACCCGAAACATACCAACGATATTCCGCATACGGCCCGTCCGGCACCGAAAGTTCGACGAATCCACCCGCACAATACGACGCATCGCCCACGATGACGGGCAAAAGACTGTCGGCGGGCGCGGGAACGTTCACCGTCGTTTCGGAGTAACAACCCGAAACCGGGTCGGTTACGCGCAAAGTGTGCGTCCCCGCCTCCGATACCGTAATCGACGAGGTCTCTTCAAGCGTCGGCGTCCAAAGATAAAGCATTCCGGAAACGGCGGCGGACAGCGTCGTCGTTTGGCCGATGCAATATTGCGCGGGACCGACGATTTGCGACGACGGCACGGGCGCCGCCGCCACACTAATCGTCGCCGTCGCCACGCATCCCGAATCCGAAGCCACCGTTAACGCATATTCGCCCGCCGCGCCCACGACGAATTCGTGCGTCCCCGGAACGCCGTTCCATAAATAACTTGCAAACGTATCCACGACCGCTATCGTCGCCGTTTCGCCCGGGCAAAGTAGCAGATCGCCGGTGGAAACGAATATCTGCGGCTCGGGCAAGGCATTGACGACCACCGTCCGCGTGCCCGAACCCGCGCAACCGTTCACGTCCGTAACCCGCACCCGATATTCACCCGCTTGATTGACAATCAACGTCGAGGCGTTTTCGCCGTTCAAAAGCACGTCGTTGCGATACCAATCGTACGTGGCAAAGGTTTCGACGACCGACAGCGTCGCCGCTTGCCCCGCACAGAACGAATACGGCCCGACAACCGTCGGCGACAACGTATCCAATTGAACGACGTTAAACGTCGCCGTACCAACGCATCCCGTCGCCGGATTCGCAACCGTTACCGAATAAGTTCCGCCCTGCGTTACCACGATGCTCGTTCCCGTTTCGTTGGTGTTCCATAATATATCGTAAGATTGTGGATAATCGACGGTCAAAACGCCCGTGAAACCCGTGCATATTTGTGCCGGCCCCGAAACGACGGGGGTAGGATTCGGATGCACCGTCACCTCGACTTCGTCAAAACCGAAGCATGCCAAATCCGTCGAATCCACTTCGACACGATACGTTCCCGAAGCATCCACCGTCAGGGACGCGTCCGTTTGACCTTCGACGAGATTGCCGTTAAAATACCAACGGCGCGCGGAATAGCCGTCCCCAACCGTCAGCGTTACCGAAGCGCCTTCGCAAAACTCCGTCGGCCCGTCGGCAACGATTTGAGGAGCCGGATTCGGAACTTCGTATACCGTAATGGTATCCGAACCCGCACAACCCGCCGCATCCGTCACCCGAACCACGTAAAAACCGGGGGCGTTGACGGACAATGCGTTCGTTTGACTCAAAACCATCGGATTGCCGGCACGCCGCCATTCATAGGATGCATATCCCCCTTGCAGCGAAAGCGTCACCCCGCCGCCGATACAAAAACGGTTCGGGCCAAGAATTTGCGGTTCGAGCGTATCGGCCTGAAAAACGTACACCGTATCGTCGGAAAAACAGCCCGTGGCCGCGTCCGTAACCCGCACCCAAAAATCACGGTCGCCCTCGGTAACAACGATGGATTGAGTGGTTTGTCCATCCGGCCCCCAAAGATATTCGTACGTCGAACCTTGCGGCGCCGACGGCGCGGTCAATGTGGTAAAGTTGTTCGTACAAAACGACAAAACGCCCGAAATCGTCGAATCCGGAAGCGGGTGGAAAGCCAGCGTGTGCGTGGCCGTTCCCGTACAACCGTTTGCGTTCGTAACGGTAACGGAATACTCGCCCGGCACGCCGGCGGTGTAACTTTGTCCCGTTGCACCGACAATCGGTCCGGCGTTCAAAAACCATTGATAGCCTGTAAAGCCCGCACCGGCGTTTAAGGTCGCCGCTGCACCGGGGCATATGGCGCTTGCGCCCAAGATTTGCGGCGCGGGATTCGGATTTTCGACCACCGCCACCTCCGCCCGACCCCAGCAACCCGAGCCGTCGTGTACCCGTACGCCGTAAACGCCGGGGACGTCGACCGTAATCTCGGGGCCGGTTTCGTTCGTCGTCCATTCGACGGCCGAATAATTGCCGGCGTTTTCCAAACTCAAAATTGTACTCGAACCCGCACAAAACGCCAACGTACCCAAAACGACGGGTTGAGCGGTATCGGCCACCGTCAGGTTGAGTACGCCCGTGGAAACACAACCCGCATCGGACGTTACAATAAAATCGCACGTCGTCGTTTGGCTGTAAACGAACGTATTGCCCGACGTACCGTCGCAAAACGTTACCGTCGCTCCATTGGCCGCGTCAATGGTTATCGTTCCCGTTTGACCTTCGCAAACGGTCATAGGGCCGGAAACGACAAAAGTCGGCAAAGCGTTTACGACAAGGGTAACCGTTGCGGTATTGACGCATTCATTGGCGTCCATTCCCGTAACGATGTATTCGGTCGTAAAGACGGGAGCGTCGGATACCGTTTGACCGACGACGTTGTCAAGGTTTCCGCCGTTCCAGACGTAAGTTTCGGCGCCCGATGCGGTAAGAACGGCCGTTTGACCCGCACATATCGGCGCGGCTTGCGCCACAACGTTCGGCAAAGCGTTTTCCGTCAAATTGAACGTTGCCGAACCCGCGCAGCCCGCCGCATTCATTACGTGAACGGTATACGTTCCGGGCATTGAAGCGCCAACGCACGCGCCGGCGCCGATCGATGCACCGTTCAAGCGCCAATCGAACGTCGAGTAATTCAACGGGTTTTCGACGCAAAGTTGAGCCGACAACCCCGAACAGAACGCCGACGGACCGACAACCACGGGCTGTAAACTATCAAGCTGCACCACCGTTACACCAAAATGATTGACGCACCCGTTCGCATCGGTAACGGTAACCGAATAATCCCCGCCGGCGACGATGGTAATCGTACGCGATTCTTCGTTTGTACTCCATAAATACGTCATACCGTCGGGAAGAGCGGTGAGTTGGGCGCTTTGTCCCGTACAAAAAACCGTTGCGCCGTCGATACCCGCCACGGGAAGCGGATTGACCGTCAGCGTAACCGTTGCGGTATTGACGCATCCGTTGGCGTCCGTTCCCGTAACGGTGTATTCGGTCGTAAGGACGGGAGCGTCGGATACCGTTTGACCGACGACGTTGTCAAGGTTTCCGCCGTTCCAGACATAGGTTTCGGCGCCCGATACGGTAAGAACGGCCGTTTGACCCGCACATATCGGCGCGGCTTGTGCCGTAACGTTCGGCAAAGCGTTCACTACAAACGCAAACGGCGCCGACGTGCCTTCACATCCGAACGCATCCTCCACTCGAACGGTATAATCGCCGGCCGTCGCAACGGTCAAAGTCTGTTCGTTGCCGCCGGCTACGGGCGTGCCATTCAAAAACCATTCGTAAACGGCATATCCTCCGTCGGCGGTCAAAACGGCGTGCGCACCGGCACAAACCGCCTCCGGACCCGATATCGTGGGCAATAATTGGTCGAACTCGGTCACGGAAACGTTCGTCGAAACGCCCGGACAACCCTGAACGCTCACCACTTGCACCGTGATGTTGGAGGTTGTCTCGTCGAAATAGCGCGAACCGCCCGTACCGACGTTCGTTGCGCCAACCCGCCAGACGATGGAGGTATATTCGGCGGAGTCGGGCAAAAAAAGCGTAACGCCGTCGCCTTGACAAAAAGTGAGCGGCCCTTGAACGACGGGCGAAGGCGTGTCGTATTCATCGACAAAAAACGGTTCCGAGGTACCGACACAACCGTTGGCATCCGTCACGGTTACGAAATAAAAACCTTCCGCATCGACGGTGCGGGTGGGGTTGGTGTTTCCGTCGTTCCATTGGTATTGAACGTAAACCGCGCCGGCGTTGAGCGTAACCGAACCGCCGGGACAAAAACCCGCCGGACCCGTAACCGTCGGCGCAGGAACGGGATGGTAATTCACCGTATGCGGCGGCGAAATCCCGGTGCATCCAAAAGCGTCCTCGACTTCGACCGTCCACGAACCCGCTTCGGTAACGGTGATAAAACGCGTGTTTTCGCCCGAAGACCATTGGTAACTCACAAAACCCGCACCCGCGTCCAAGGTTGTCGAGCCGCCGGGGCAAAACGCCGTCGGCCCGGAAATTTGCAATTGCACCTCGGGATTTTCATCCACCGCATGAACGTCAACGGCGGTGCAACCGAAAGCCGTCGAAACACGTACGCCGTATTCTCCGGGTTCGGAAACGGTAAGGGTTTGCGTCGTTGCGCCGGCTATCTCGACGCCGTCCAAAGTCCATTGATATTGGGCAAAACCTGCGCCCGCGTCGAGCGTCGCCGTCCCGCCGGGACAATACGAGTTCGGCCCCGAAATTTGCGGCACGGGGTTGGGATGACGCACCGTCGTTACGGGAGCGGAAGTCGCCACGCAACCGTTGGCGTCCGTTACCGTAACGGACAAGGTTGTGGAAATAGGAACGATAACCAAACGCTCCGTTGCGGAATTGGACCACAAATACTGCGCGTATCCCGGGCCCGCGTCCAAAATCGTCGAATCGCCGTCGCAAAATTCCAACGGTCTAAGGGGTAAAATCACGGGCGCGGGCAAGGGCCAAACCGTTACCTCTATCGACGCCGAACCGACGCATCCGTTGGCGTCCGTCACCGTAACGCCGTATTGGCCCGAAGTCGAAACGGTTATCGTTCGAGTATTGCCGGCCGTACCCCAATCGTATTGCACGTAATCCGCACCCGCATCCAGCGTTACCGAACCGCCCGCGCAAAATTCCGTCGGTCCGCTCGGAACGACGACGGGCGCCGGATTGGCGTGAACCGTTATCGTTACCGTACCTTCGGATTCGCAACCCGTGGCATTGTTTCTTCCAACGACCGTATACGTATGCGTACCGACGGGCGGAGCCAAGGTATGGCTTTGGCCGGCGGCATTGGACAAACCTTCGCCGTTCCAAACGTAAGCGTTTGCGCCAAAAGCGGCCAAAGACAAACTTTCGCCGTCGCAAAGCTCTTCGTTTTGCGGCGTAACCGTCAATACGGGCAATGGATTGACCGTAACGGTAACTTGCACGGTATTGATGCACCCGTTCGCATCGGTAACGGTAACGGTATAGGTCGTGGTCTGGTTGGGGGATACGGTTTGGGACGCACCCGAAACATTGTTCAAATTTCCGCCGTTCCAAACGTAATTCGTTCCCCCCGAGGCCGTCAATTCCACGCTTTGCCCCAAACATATCGCCGGATTGGCGGGCGTAACCATTGGGTTTGGCAAAGGATGCACCGTTATCGTCGCCGTGGCCGTATTTTCACAACCCATAACGTCGGTGAAAGTCGCGGTATAGGTATGCGTTCCGACGGGCGGGCTAAACGTCGCGTTGAAACCCGAAACGGGACCCGGTGTGACAACGCACGTCGCCAAATCCGTTCCCGTCAATTCCAGCGTAACCGATTGACCGACGCATATTTCCGTTGCCGAAGGGGAGAGCGTCGCCATCGGCAAGGCCAGTACCGTCAAACTTATCGTACTTTGTCCGGTGCAACCGTTGGCGTCCGTGCCGACGACGGCGTAAGTATGTTGGCCGACGGGCGGGGAAAGGGTATGGACGTTTCCGCCCAGTCCGTCCACGGCGCCCCCCGTCCAAAGATAAGTCGCGGCGCCGGAGGCCGTTAATTGCGCCGATTGACCGACGCATATCGTATTTCTATCCAAGGCGGCGACAACCGTCGGGGGAACGTTCACCGTAACGGTAACCGTGGCGGAGTTCACACATCCGGTCGCACTCGTTCCCACAACGGTGTAAGTAGTGGTTTGGGCGGGATTGGCGACGGGATTGGCGATATCGTCCTGAGAAAGACCCGTGGACGGGAACCATTCGTAAGTCGCCGCTCCGGAGGCGGAAAGTTGAACCGTTGTTTGCCCCAAACACAACGCGGGGTTGGCGGGACTAACGGCAATAACGGGCAAAGGATTGACGACGACTACCGCCGTATTATCGATTTGACAACCGTTTTCATCCGTAACGACGACGGTGTATTCGTTATAATCGTCGATGGGGGAAACGACAAGGGTGGAGCCGATAAAATTGTTTATTCCCGGGCCGTTCCAAACGAAAACGTCGTTGGCCGAAGGTTGAAAAACATAAGCTTCAACGGTCGCGCTTTCGCCCGCACAAATTTCCTGACCCGACGGGTTTACGAAGAGTTCGGGCAGTTGATTGACGAGAAGCGTCAATTCGGTCGTAGTTTGGCATCCGTTCGCGTCGGTAGCGGTAACGGTATAAACGGTGGTTACAAGGGGGGCAAGGGTTTGGACGGCTCCGGGAGCGTTGTTGAGTCCGCCGCCGTTCCAAACAAAACTTTGGGCGCCCGCGGCGGTTACGGCAACCGTTTGTCCGCGACAAATCACGGGCGCCGGCGGGTCGAAGGTTACAACGGGCAATGGATTGACGGTAACGCTCACCGTGGCCGTATTGACGCAACCGTTGGCGTCGGTACCCGTAACGGTGAAGGTATGCACACCTGCGGCGGTGGGCGTGGCGTTCACGCTCGCGCCGTCGGTGGAAACGAGTCCGGCGGCGGCAGGGCCGTCCCAAGAGTAGTTTTGCGCGCCGGAGACGGAAAGCGTCGTCGTTTGACCCAAACATATCACGGCGGGACTCGGCGATACGTTCAACGTCGGCAAAGCGTAGACCATGACGTTGGCCGTGGCCGTATTGACGCAACCGTTGGCGTCGGTACCCGTGGCGACGATGACGTTGTTACCCAAACTTAATCCCAAGTTTACGGAAGCCGTTGTTTGCGGGAGAGGCATACCGTCGTCGGTCCACGCCCAAGAAACGGCGCCGGAAGCCGTCAGCAACGCCGACTGGCCAAAGCATATTTCTTGAAACAGAGGGTCGATGGTTATGTTCGGCAACGGATGAACGACAAACGATACCGTGGCGGTATTTTGACAACCGTTTACGTCCGTACCCACGACGGTATACGTATGGGTACCGACGGGCGGAGAAACGTTTTGTTGAAAGCCGGGAGCGTTGTCAAGACCCGTTCCGTTCCAAACGTACGTCAAGGCGTTGGCCGCCGCCAGCGTTACCGTCTCGCCCACACAAACTTCGTCGTCGCTCGTGCCGGCGGTAACGTTGGGAAGATTGTTGATATTGACGGTAACGGTGGTTTGATTGACGCAACCGTTCGCATCCGTGCCGACGACGGTGTAAGTCGTTGGCACGTCGGGGGAAACGGCAACGCTTGCGCCGGAGACGTTGTTCAAATTTCCGCCGTTCCAAACGTAACCAACGGCGCCGTTCGCGGTCAGCGTAACGCTTCCACCCGGACAAATCGCGGGACTTGGCGGAGTTACGGTTATTGTCGGCAGAGGATTGACGGCAACGGTAATCGAGGCCGTGTTTTGGCAACCGGCGTTGTCCGTACCGGTAACGACGTAAGTTTGGGTGGCGCCGGGGTTGAAGGTAAAGACGTTGCCGATTAACGACGCGCCAACGTTCGGAACGACGGTATACGTTTCCGCACCGGCAACGGATACCTCCACCGACGAACCAATGCATATGGCGGGTGCGGGCGGGTCGAAAGAAATTTGCGGCAACTGCCGCACGATAACGGTCGTCGTTGCTTCTTGGGTACAAGCGTTGGCGTCTTGAACGGTAACGGTATAAACGGTGGAGACGTTCGGGGAAACGGTAATGTTTTGTTGGGCCAAATTGGGCGGCATCCAGAGATAAGACGTCCCGCCGGAAGCGGTGAGGTTGGCCGATTGCCCCGCACATATGGTTTGAACGGGAGAAACGGTGGGCGTCGGAAGCGGATTAACGGTAAGGGCAAAAGCTCGCGTACCCGTGCAACCTGCGGCGCTCGTACCGGTAACGGTATAGTTGTAGGTGCCGGCGGCGGGCGGGGCGGCGCTTACGCTTTGTCCCGACGTTTCGTTCAAATGCGGCCCTTCCCAGACGTAGCTTGCGGCGCCGTTGGCGGTGAAGTTCGCCGTCGCTCCCACGCATATCGGCGGGGCGGAAACGGTAAGCGTCGGATTGGGGGAGACGTTGAGGGTAAAGGTTGTTTGCGAAGTGCAGCCCGAGGCGGTAACGGCGGTAACGGTGTAAGTTCGGGTGGCGGGCGGGGAATCGGTAACGGATTGTTGGCCGTTGATGGGGCCGCCGCCGGGCCACGACCATGAATACGTCGCCCCCGGGCCGGCGCCGTTGGCCGTCATCGTCGAAAGTTGGCCCGGGCAAATCGGATTAACCGACGCCGTCACGGAAATCGTAGGAACGTCCACCACCGTAACGGAAACTTCGGCGTTGGCGGTACATCCGCCGGCGCCCGTACCGGTCACGGTATAATTATAGGTACCGGCGGCGGGGGCGGTAAAGGTTACGTTCGCCCCCGTAGTTGCCGATAAATGGGCCGCCGGCGACCACGTGTAAGTCGTGCCGCCCGTCGCCGACAGCGTTACCGCCGCGCCGGGACAAACATCGTTCGCCGAAGCCGTTGCCACAATGTCGGGACTGCCGACGTTTACCGTTACCTCCCGTCGAAATTCACAACCGTTTCCCGAACGAGCGTAAAAAACGTAAGTCGTCGTCGTTGCGGGACTGACATTTACGCTCACACAATTGCCGCCGCCCGAACACAAGTTCGTTCCCGTGAGCGTCTCCCAACGCCGAACGGACGGCATTGCCCCCGTGTTTGCGGCCGTCAAGGTAACAGTCGCTCCGGGGCAAACCGTCATATCCGACGGAACGTCGAATTGCGGCGCATTGACCACGGGTATCGATATCTCGGCACAATAATCGGTTCCGGGCATCGGAATGCACGGACAGTTCAGGTTGTAACTGCGCAAATAATAAGTAACGGTGCCAACGCTTGTCGGCGTAACGACGACCGAATCGCCCTCGAACACGTTGGCGGAAAAGTTGGGGGTGGTCGACCATTCGAAGCGTTTTCCACCCGAGGCGACAAGCGTAACGCTTTCGCCCAAACATATCGGGTCGTCGGCCGCGTCTACGACGGCGTTGGGAATGCCCGCTATCAACAAATAATGCGTAAGCATATCGCCGTCGCAACCGTTCAACGAAGCCGTAACCTGAATAACGTCCGTAGTGTCGGGCGGATTGTAAAACGGCGTGTAAGTATAGGATGCACTGCTTGAGCTTGTAAACACAAGGTTTCCATCCCGAAACCAACGATAAGTAGAACCGGGAGTACCGCCCTGCGCCGTGAACGTTACCGATTGCCCCTGACAAATGGATTCGGGACCCGTTACGCCCGTGATGTTCGGACGCGGACGCACGGTAACCGTACTTGTAACGGGCAGGGAAGGACAACCCTCGGGAGACAAAACATAAAGCGTGTATACGGTGGTCGCCTCGGGACTGACGGTAATCGAATTGTTGATAAATCCGCCGGGTTGCCATGTAACGGTGGCGCCGGGCGGAAGAGCCGGACTAGGTGTGAGCGTTACGGGCGTACCGACACACTCGTTAAAATTTTGTAAAGTGTAATTCGGGGCCTGAACGACGGTGATCATCACCGAAACCGGCGGCAAAGGCCCGCAACACGACGACACCACTTCCAATTCGACTTCATACTGACCGGGTGGTTCGGTGAACGTATAAGACATCGACGTTCCCGATTCGTTGTGTATCAACGCTCCCTGACTCGACAAACCTTGGTAGATAAACCACGAATACAATCCGCCCGAACCCAAACCGTTGAACGTAACCGTACTTCCACGACAAACGGTCGTCCCCGGGATGACTTCGATAGACGGGGTAACGGCGTCGGGGTTGGTTAAAATACCCCAAAAATCGGAGTAAGTATCGCCCGAACGGATAACGTCGTACCATGCGACGTTGGAAAAACGGGCGATAGGATTGGTTCCGGGATTGCCGACGAGCGAACTTTGCGCGGGATTAAACGACCAACTTCCCGAAGCTCCCGAATAAAACGGAACGTCGAGATTGGTGCAGGCGACGTTGTCGGCACGGATAACGGGTTGGGTTAGCAGGGCGTTAAAATCGGTGTAAGGGACGTTGGTCACGGAACCGGCGGTGGAATTGACGCGTGCGTAGTCGATGGCGACGCCGGGATGGCCGTTTCCGCCTTGTCCGGAATTTCCGCCTTGTCCGCCGTCGCCACCGCGTCCGCCTTGTCCGCCGTCGCACCATGCGCCGCCGTTGCCTCCCAAACCTCCCAATTGTCCCCAGCCGCGAAATCCGCCGGTAGGATTTCCGCCTGCGAGGGCGGTGGTCAAAATGCAATCGACGACGTTGGCGCCGGCGCCGGGGTCTACGACAAAAAGAGCGAACGAGCCGCCGGCCGAAATTCCGCCGCCGCCGCCTTGTTGCGCGGCACGGCCGCCGGCTCCACCGCCGCCGCCGCCGGCGCCACGGTCTTCGGCGAGGTCTTGGTCGCCGGCCCCGCCGCCGCCGCCACCGCCGCCCCATCCGTGGTCGCCGACTTGTCCGGTTTGGCCGTTGCCGCCCGGATTAAAAATCCCTCCAAAATAGTTGGGGACGGCGCCGTTGGCGCCATCGGCACCGGGCGTGCCGTCTTGTCCGTTCAAGCCGTCGCGACCGTAGTAAACGGGGCCGGGGTCGTCGCAACCGGAAGGGGTTCCGCCCGAATCGCGGCATTGATCGGCGGGAAGACCTCCGCCGGCTCCTCCTCCCGGTCCGAAACCGGGTTGTCCGACGGTTGGCGGGGTTACGCAATTGCAACCACCGCCCATCCCTCCGTCGCCGCCGGGTCTTCCCAAAGCGGAAGCGGCCCCGGCGCCTCCCGTTGCCGGGGTGCAATCCACACCCGCCGCCGCACCCACGCCGCCCGCTTCGGCCCGCACCGACGAGGCATTGGAAACAGTGTTGCTGTTCGATTGCGTGCCGTCCCAATTGCGTCCCGGTGCGCCTTGTGCCGCATCCGAACCTTTGCCCACGTTGATATGGCAACGAACGATGTTAAAATTGTTTACGCCCGCACCCGTACGCACGCCATAGTTGGAAATACGATAACCCGTCGGCGCCGGTTCGACCTCGATAATCAAATCCTGCAAACGAAAGTTCGAAGCCCCCGTAAAGACGTCAAAAGCGGAAACCGACGGCGATTCCGAATTGGCATAAGTTGCCAAAAAACCATAATCGCACAGGTAACCGTTGGAAACGTTTTGTTGTCCGAATGTAATGGAGCAGGAAACAAAGTTGCCGGTATTTCCGGGGGTGTCGTCCACAATACGCAATTGCCACAAACCGTTGGGGTCGATACCGCCCAAGGACAAAAACGAACCGAAAACTTCCATCGGCTGATAGGTTCCGGTAATTTGGGCGCCGACGCAAAATTGCGCGGCCAAACCCGCCGCCCCGCCCGTGTTGGCGAGCGTGATGTTGATGGTACCGTTACACGCGCCGCCGATATCTTGAAACAGCGTAACCATCGTTCCGTTCGGCGCCACCAGATACACGTCCAAGTTGTCCAATCGGGTATGATTGACGTTGACGGTAACGTTCATGGTATAACCCGTCATCGGGCTTGGAAGAGTGGGAACGCCGTTTACCTGCAAAGGGATGTTGGTCGTCGTGTTGTCGGCAATGGCCTGACCCGTATTGTTGGTAAAAGTGAAAGGGCCGACGGTCGTGGGGGACGCGGGGCGCTGACGACGCAAGATATGCGTGCCGATATTGGGCCATGTACCCGACGTGCCTTTGGCCGAAGTCTTTTGGGAAAAGTCGTAATTATATCCGCCTTCGACGGTCACCAGACTGCCCAATGGCAAAGCATCGTCAATTTCGTATGTACCGACCTGCATTTTAATCACCGACGGCGTACAATTCGACATTTCCAGCGCCGTACGAATTTGCGTCGGGGAAAGAGGGGAAATGCCGTCGCCGTTACCCGTAGGCGATACGTAATAAATGTTGCAAGAGGCGGCGGGGGGCGGCGGATTGACGGCGACCGTCGCCGTTTTCACGTCGGACGTGCAACCGGCGGTATAGGCAATAACCTGAAACGTACCGGACTGACTTACGGTGATGGTCGGGTTGGTGGAATTGACGGGGGGCAACCAATAAATGGTGGCGGCGGGGACGTTGGAAAACGCGGTGATATCGACGCTTCCGCCTTCACAAAGAGAAGTGTTTGACGGACTGACGAAAACCTCGGGTTCGAGGCGGACGCCGACGGTAGCCGTCGCCGTCGAAACGCATGGAGCCGTTCCGGTATTCAAAGTGTACGTGGTCGTGGACGTAGGGGTTACCGTAATGCATTGCGTGGTTTGCCCGCCGCTCCATGAGTAAGGGCCGGCGTTGGGCGGGCCGCAAAGCGTTACGGACTGTCCAATGCACACCGTGTCGGCCCCCGTAATTTGCGCCCCCACGTTCAGGGTGAAATTGCCCAAGACCGCCGGCGCCATCGGATTTTGACAAACGTCCAACAACGTATTGCCGTCCGTACCCTGTTGCACGCCGATGGAATAACTCCCCGGCACAAAATTATTGACGGTGTAATTGACGGTGGCGGAGTTGGCGTAAGTGCCGCCGTTGGCGCATTCGGGAACGGAAACGGAATTAACGACGACATTGGCGCCCGGCGGGCCGTTGATGTAAAAATCGGTCGGGCTGATGGATGAACAACGAATAGGTTCGGAAAAATTAACGACGACCTGCGAACCGTCGCAGGACGAAGGGGCCAACGATGCGGTGGGCGGAATTTGGTCGAAAATCGAGGCGACGGGCGAACCTCCGCCATTGCCGAAAGTCAAAATATAACCGGTGTTGTCGCCGGTAAAGTTGTTAACGACGAGGACGAAAGTTTGTCCGGCGGTTACGTTAAGCGCGGGCGACCAAGGGGAACCGGAGGCGGGAATGCTACTGTTTCCCGCTTGGGCGGGCGCACGCATACCCGTTTCGGCATAGTCCGCCGAATAATTGCATCGAACGGGGATAGTGCCGGGAATGTCGGCACAGGTAATGTTGGTTACGTCGTAAAGAGCGAAGTCGTAGTCTCGTTGGGGTTGGCCCGGGGGGGAACGCAAGCTAAAAGTAAACACGCCGCTGTTTTGAACGGTAAAGATGTACCACACGGAGTTGGTTTCTCCCGTTCCCAAGCAGGTGGTGGAAGGAAGGATATCCCGAATGGTTCCAAAGCCGGAATAGGATTGTGTTTGCGTGTATTGATTCTGGCAAACGGGAATGGCGGCGTTGCAGTTCTGTTCGGGTTCGTTGGGCAAGGGGTTGCCGTCGGGTTGCGGTGGGCCGCCTCCGGCACGGTCCGGGCCGCGCGAAGCGCGACGGGCGTTGTTTTTCGCCGCTTCGTAGTCGTAGGGTTCTATTGTAGCTTTTTCCGCGTTCCATTTGCGAACGAACGCTTCCATTTCCGCCTGTTTTTTCAACGCAAGGCGTTGAAATTCGGGGTCGTAAGGGTCGTATTTCGGCAATTCCGGGCGCGGAGGCTGAAGCATTTGCTCGGAGGAAAGGCTCCGAAACTGCTCCGGCAACACTTGGGCCGACAACGTCCTCCACACGAACACGACGACGAACGCGGTAAAAAAGTATAGGTTGTTCATTTTTTTCGTACGGTAGACGAACGGGCAAAAATAAGAAAATATGTTTTTTGGGCGGCCAACACTTTACGAACGGTCAAATTTACATGGCGAACGGTAACAAATTTATAAAAGAACGGGCGGCGCCGCGGCGCCGCCCCAATAAAACATGCGATTAACCCAAGCTTTTAGCGAATCACGAGCTTGGTGGTATAAAAGCCTTGACCGTCCGAAAAACGAACGTTGTAAGCGCCTTTGGAAAGAGCGGTAAGGTCAAGGATGGTTTTACCGTTGTCCTCGAAGTCAATGACGCGGCTCATGACCGTACGTCCCGCAAGGTCGAATACGGACACGTCGATGCGTGCAGGGGTTCCGCTGTACGAAAGATTGACTATACCTTCGGTGGGATTGGGATACAATTGCAAAGCGGCGGCCAAACGGGAGTCGAACCGAGAGGCGGTCGACAGCTGCACCGTGATTTGGTCTTCGCTTGTGCAACCGTCTTTGGTTACGGCGAGAATAATCGGCCCACCCGCATTGATGGTAAGCGACAACGACGAGCCGGTACCAAGTTCGTCCGTTCCATCGGTCCAAACGTAGGTGGCCCCGGAGCCGGCGTTGGTATTGGCGGTAAAGTTCACCGTCGAACCCGACTCGACTTCCAAAATATCGCCCGACAAGCCCGGCGCTTGAATTTTCGCCGTCAAAGGTTCGTTAACGGTAACGGTAACGGTAGCGGAGCGAGGGGTACAAGCGGCTTTGGTGGCGGTAACCGTATAAGTGGTGGTAACACAAGGGCGTGCAATTGGGTTTTGTACGTCCGTGGCGGAAAGTCCCGTAGCCGGCGTCCATGCAAAACTCGCTCCCGTAACCCCTTCAATGTTCGCGTTCAATTGCACCTGCGCACCGAACGGCACGCCCACGTCGGGAACCGCCGTGGCTACAACGGTATAGTCCGTGACCGTTACATTAAACGTTTGTTCACCTACCAATTGATTGGATGCGTTGTATACTTCAACGCGATAAGTCGTGTTTCCACCCGGGGAAACGGTTACGGTATTGCCCGTCAAATCGTTTTGCAACACGTTGTTGGCAAACCAACGACGCGTAAACTGTTGTCCCGTGCCGCAATTGATGGAAATGCCTAGTTGGGCGGTGCCTCCACATACGGCGGTAACGTTTTGTTGACCGTTGATGACGACCTCGGGCGCAACGTTTACCGTAACTTCTTGGGTAATGTCGCCGCCGGGGATGCCGGTCAAAGTAACGGTATAGACGGTGGTGCGGTTGGGGGAAACGACGGGATTGGGCAACGAACCTTGCGTCCCCAGCGTCGAGCTGGTAGAGGGTTCAAGCCAAGCATAAGTGGGCGTCACACCGGGACAAAGATATTCGGCGCTCAACTGGGCCGAAGCGCCGCAATTTATATTGTAAGTTGCGGGAATGTTTGCACGCGTAACGTTCACCGTCACGGTAGCCGAGAGATTGGGGTTGCCGTTGGCGGTCACGGTGTAAGTCGTGGTCAATGTCGGGGAAACGGTGGCCGACGCGGTTGTGGCAACCACGCCGCCGGCGTCGCGCCATTCGAAGACAGCGTCGGGGTCGCAATCAAAAGCCGCTATCATCGTCGTGGATTGGCCGCAATTTATGTTCACGACGGGCTGCGAAGTCAGTGCAAAGCCGCCGGTGACGTTCACGGTAACGGTACGGGTATAGGTGTTGCCTTGTCCGTCGGTAACGGTGCAGGTGTAAGTGGTATTCACTTCGGGACTTGCCGTTACGCTGGTTTGGTCGTTCGGCCCGGAGATGGCGCCGGCCGGCTCCCAAACGATTGAAGCGGGATTCGGACCAATGGCGGAACAGAAACCGGAAGCGGTTAGGGTGGTCGTTTGCCCGCACGGAATGCTCGTTTGCGCCGCCGCCACTGTCATGCTTTCGTCCACATAACGAATAACGGGATAAATGAGCGGGTTGCCCAAACCGTCCTCGCCGAAAACTTGTCCGAAATAAATCAAGGAAGGCTGTCCGTTAAAGTTCACCAAGCCGTACCATTGCGTCTTTCCACAAGACGGAGCTTGGGTCGTGGGTGCATAGTAAAGCACGGACGCCGTATCGTCTTCGGGTTTTTCAATCATTATCATGATTGAATCGTAAGGGACGCCTTGGGCATTGGTTAAATTGATGGGCAAGCCGAACTCGACGTAATATTGGGGCCGGCAGAAATTGGCGGTGTTTTCCCCCCCGGCAAGGAGGTTTTGTGCCGTCGGAAACGTTTCGGGACTGAAAAGAAAATCCTGCGAACCGATATTGGGAAAATTACCCGCTTGAAGGTCTTGTCCATATATAATGACGTTCATGATGTCGGGGTCGCCGCCCATTACATCGCAATGTTCCTTATTGAATACGATATACACCCCCTGCAATTGAGGACGATAACACGGACGCTGGGAAACGCCGTAAAGAATGCCTTGCGCCAACATCGGAAGCACGTTGCCGGACACCAACGGCACTCCCCAATAATTGCCCAAACAACAAGAGACGGCGCCGCCCTGAAACTCGATGGCAAACGGATTGAACAGCTGGCATTGGGGGGAGGCGTAGGCGCCGGTGTGCTGGTGGTCAAGGATTTCAACGATGTCGTCGGTGGTGCGTAAAACCGGGCCGTGGTTTTGAGGGCCGAAAGAAAAGTTCCCGCTTCGATTGGGGGCGGAACGCAGACTATTTTCCGCGGGCACGATACCCGCCGCGCGTAACGTCGCGGCGTCGATGCGCCGGAGGCTTTGCGCGTTCAACGTTGCGAAACACGCAAGCACGCAACCTAATAGTATGAATTTCTTCATTTTTGAAGTTGTTGAATTTTATACTTTGCGCTGAAAACGCGATTTTTGGCAAAGTTACGTAAATTTTTTTTTCGCTTTACGCATCGACTATTTCAGGCCAAATTTTTTTGAAATATTCCACCAATATTTCCCTGATAAAAGCCGATTGGGTGAAAATATCCATGTGGGGCAAGGGGCGGACGAGTTCCCATTGGGGCCAGCCGTCGGCGTCGAAGCCGGTTTTGCGGTAGTGTCCGTAAGGTTCGAGGAGAGTGCAAAGGCCGACGTGCATGAGGTCGGTTTTTTCCTGCTTGGAAAACGTCCGGGGTGCAAATCCCATTTCCCGTATGCCGACGAGCAGAAACAGGGCCTCGGGTTTAGCCGGGCCGTTAAAACGTTCACGGACGAGGCGTTCAAGGCGGCCCCACGATGTTTGCGGGTCGGTCATGGTTATCCAATATTTATGTTTAGCGTACTGCGACGGCAAGCAACGCGTCAAATAAATGCTTGCAAATTTACGTATTTTAAAAGTAAAGCTTTCAAAAATCGGCGGTAAGAAATCGATAATCATGAAAAATTCCACTCCTTCGACACGCTCGTCGATTCCGACGAGCGTGTCGTTTTACGACGACCATCCGTTGTTTTTGGCGCTACAAGCCCCGGCATTCCGGATTTAACGAGGTTGACGGCAAGGGGGCGTTATGTACGACGGCACGCGGTTGTTGCAAGCTTAAGCTTAACGTGACGTTAAGTTTCCAAGGCGAAAGCATACTTCGTTTTTACATTGCCTAATTTTAGGCCGTCAAATTAAAAACAACCATCAGGTATCGTTTAAGATTTTGGCGACGATTCCATTTTAATCCCCTCAATGGACGGATACCCGAGATTATGCGTTTCGTGCAAGTTGGACTTTCATCGGCGGTCGCGACATGGGCCGCACTAACGCTTTCTATAAGTCAAACAACGTCGGCGCAATTGCCCGCCGCCATGCGCAACTCGATTTTAGCGGCCAAGGCCCATTATCCCGGATTGCAACCCATAAAATACGTGGTGGATGCGGCCCGAGCCGAAAAAATCACCGCCGCCCTTCGCCCCAACCCCATATTCAACCTTCAAGAACTCCAAACCCTTCGCCGCAGGGACCAAAATCCGGACTATGGATACTTCGCCGACGCCCAACGCCAAGACTGGCTACAATTCACCAAAGACTTTAACGTTTTCGGACAGCGTAAGCGCCGCATCGAAGCGGCCGAGCGTCTGATTTCCGTCGCGCAAGTCGAAATCGAACTGGCGGAATACGAGGCGATGTGGATGACGGGGATGTTGTGGATCGACGCGCTCGACCTACACTGGCAAACCCTGCTTTTGGAACGCGCCCTTCTAAACATGGACAGCGTCGTTCAAACCAACGAAGTACGTTTGCGCAACCTTGTCGTTACGACCATCGAAGTGGAACGCACGCTCGCCGCCCGCCGCGACTTTGCCAACCGCTTGGCTTTTGTACAAGCCGAATTGGAAAACGTCAAAGGCGCCTTGCGCGTCTTTACGGGACCGAACGCCGATTTTGATTTTCCCAACATGCCGATTGCGCCGCCCGTCCCCGTTTCCGTCGCCAACCTCGATTCGATTGCCGGTTTGATGTACGAGTTTCATCCAATGCTCAAAGCGGCCAACGCCGAGCGTAACGCGGCTTTGGCCGACCTTGCCCTTCAACGCGCGCTCGCCAAACCCGTTGTCGAATCGGGCCTCATCATCAACCCCCAAAACGGTACTCCTTACGCGGGGCTCTATTTTAACGTTGCGCTTCCGATATTCGACCGCAACCAAGGCAATATTGCGGGCGCGCAAACGCGCGTCAATCGGGCGGAAAGCGAAATCGAGTCCCGAGGAAGAATTTTCGCCGCCGAACTTAACCGGCTCGCCGCCGCCATGCGCCTCAAACGCCAAAACCTCGACCTCGCCAAAGAACTCGTCGCCCAAAACGAAAAAATCATTGCCGCCATCCGATATAGTTACCTCAAAGGCGGAACCACCCTCATCGATTACCTCGGCGCCCAAGACCTATGGTTCAATTCCATCGAAAAATACAACCAAGCCGGCATCGCCTATTTAAAAGACTATATCGATTTTTATTATCAATCGGGAATTTTAACGACGTTGGAATAAGATGAAAGCATGGAAAGTTTGTTTGCCGATTTTGGCCGTCTCCGCGGCTTGCGGCAGGGAAGAAAACGCCGCCGTCGCTTTGACGCCGCGTCCGGCGGCCTACAACGTAGACAAAGTTCAAAAAACGGTCGAATTTCACGACACAATAACGACGTTCGTCGTTGAAACCGTCGCCCAAAAAGACGTTCCCCTGACGCTCAAAGCCCCGGCCTACGTCGCGGCCCGGGTTCAGGGCTACAACAACATCGCACGGCCCATCGTCGTTTTCGACGAAGCCGAAAAAAGCAACGTACTCAACCATTATCTTCAAAAGCTCAGTCTTTTAAAACTCGCCGAAGCCAACGCCGAACGGGTCAAAGACCTTTACGAACACGGCGCGGCCACGGGCCGGGACTTGATAGAAGCGGCGGCGGAGGTCACCCAAATTCAAAGCGACGTTGCCTCCGCCGAAATGGAACTGATTGAAAAAAATTTCAATCCCGCCGACCTCAAAGCCCCCAAAGTAGGCACGACGTGGCTCTTGTGCGACCTTCCCGAATCGGAGTTGAACACCTTGCACAAGGGCATGACTTGTCGGCTCGAATTTCCGGGTTACCCCGGGGAAACGTTTACGGGAACGATAGACGCCCCGGCGGCGGTGCTTAACGTTCAAACCCGAAAAGTGCGCGTACGCATCGTCGTCGACGACGCGGCCCATCGTTTTCGACCCGGCATGTACGCCACCGCGTCCTTCGACTTTGGACACACGGGATTGATGGTTCCGCGCGGCGCGCTTTTTACCGCCGGATCCAAGTATTACGTCTTTGTACAAAGCGAAAAAAACCGGTTTCACGCCCGAGAAATCACCGTTTCAACCGACGCCGGAAATTACATCGAAGTGCACGCCGGTCTTAAAGAAGGCGAAAACATCGTCGTCAACCACGTCTATTTGTTGAAAGGATTGGTTTTCGGAATATAACGAGTCATGTTGGGCATTACGGATTACGCGCTCAACCAACGCTTTACGACGGTGTTGGGAGCGTTGGCCTTGGCCGCGGCGGGTTATTGGGCGTGGACGCAACTCGACATCGAGGCCTATCCCGACATTTCGGACAACGAGGTGGCGGTCATTGCCCAAGCGCCGGGCCTACCCGCCGAAGAGGTCGAAATGCAGGTAACCCTGCCCATCGAACGGGCGTTGAACACCGTGCCGGGCGTACTGGCCAAACGCAGCCGCACCATTTTCGGCCTTTCGGTCGTTCGGCTTACTTTTACCGACGAAACCAACCTTTTTTGGGCCCGGCAAATCGTCAATGAAAAATTGGCCGACGCCGAATTGCCCGCCGGCGTCGTTCCCGCGCTCGGCCCGATGACCCCGTCCATCGGCGAAATTTTTCGTTACGTAATCGAAGCTCCCGATACCCTGCCGTTGACCAAGCTCCGGGAACTCCAAGACTACGTCGTCATTCCCAAAATTCTTCAAGCCCAAGGCGTGGTGGACGTAGCCAATTTCGGAGGCCTCGTCAAACAGTTTCAAATCATCGTCGACCCCGTCAAACTCGAAAAATACGAACTTTCCCTCAAGGGTTTGGCCGACGCCGTCGCCGACAACAACCGCAACACCGGCGGCAACTTCATCAACGTCGGCGCCTCCCAAATCAACATTCGCGGCGTAGGAAGAATCACCAACGTCAACGAAATCGAGAACATCGTCATCGACAACCGCGACGGCATCCCGCTCTTAATCAAAGACGTGGCGACGGTGGAAATCGGCTTTTTACCCCCCACCGGCATTTTGGGTTACGTGGACAAAACCCGGGGCGTGGCCGTCAACCGGGGCGTCGAAGGCATCGTGTTGCTGCGAAAATTCGACAATCCCTCGCGCACCGTAGAAAACGTCTACCAAAAAATCGACGAACTCAACAAAAGAATACTGCCCAAAGGCGTGAAAGTCGTGCCGTTCTACGACCGTACCGAACTCGTGGATTTGACCCTTAAAACCGTAACGACGACGCTGCTCGAAGGCATGACGGTGGTCATGGTCGTGCTGACGCTGCTTTTGGGCAGTTGGCGGGCGGCGTTGATTAGCGCCATGGCCATCCCCTTCGCCCTGCTTTTTGCATTTTTGGCGATGTACATCGCGGGCATTCCCGCCAACCTGCTTTCTTTGGGCGCGATAGACTTCGGCATCATCGTCGATGCGACCATCGTCATGGTCGAGGCGATAGTACGCGCCATCCATCACGGCAAAGGTGAAAACCTGAGCTCGCTGATTCGTTCGGCGGGGACGGGCGTTCGCAAACAAATATTTTTTTCCATCGTCATCATTGTTTTGGCGCTTTTGCCGATATTGACGCTCGAACGCGTCGAGGGACGGTTGTTTGCCCCCATGGCGTGGACGTTGGTTTTCGCCATTGTCGGCTCGTTGATTTACAGCCTAACGATGGCGCCCGTACTTTCGACGTATTTGCTTGGAGCGAACACGCGCGAATCGCACCACATGTTTTGGCGCCTCACGGAGGCGGGTTATGCATGGACGTTGAAAACGGCCTTGCGCGTTTGGCCGCTCTCAACGTTGCTATTGACGGGGGGCGTCGGCGTGCTAGGGTACGTTTTTTTGCCCAAGGGCGCCGAATTTTTGCCCGAACTCGACGAAGGATGCGTGTGGGTCAGGGTGTTTTTGCCCTCGGGCATTTCGTTGGCCGAGGCCGAAAAATACTCCGAGCTCTTGAGAAAAGAAACGGCCCGCTTTGACGAGGTGCGTGCGGTCATGACGCAGTTGGGCCGCAACGACGACGGCACCGACCCCTTCGGCCCCAACCGCATCGAAATGCTGGTTCAATTGGTTCAACCGTATTCGCGATGGACGGTCAAACGTACGAAGGCCGAATGGGTCTTGGTTCTCAAAGAACACATGCAACGGCTCTTGCCGGGCGTCGCCTTTACCCTCTCCCAACCGATAATCGACACGACGACGGAAAACGCCACGGGTGCCTCGTCGGACGTTGCCGTTTTCATCAACGGAGGGGACATCGGCGAACTTCGCCGTTTGGCCGAAGAAATTTTGGAAATTGCACGTTCGGTGCGCGGGGCGTCGGAAACGGCCATCGAACAGGAACAGCCGCAGACGCAATTGGCCGTACGCGTACGGCGCGAGGCCGCCGCCCGATACGGGGTCAACGTCGCCGACGTTTGCAACGTCTTGGAAACCGCCGTCGGCGGCTTTGCCGTCAGCGAACTCTACGAAAACGAACGCAAGTTTGAAATCGTTTTGCGTTTTCCGCCCGAATATCGGGGAACGCCCGAATCCATCGGCAAAATCATCGTGCTTGGCCAGAACGGCATGCGCGTGCCGCTCGCCCGCGTTGCGGACGTTCAACTCGAACCGGGGCAAACGATTATTTTCCACGAAAACGGCAACCGGCAAATGATTGTCAAATCCAACATTCGCGGGCGCGACCAAAGCGGTTTTGCCGAAGAACTCGACCGGGCCATCGCACAAAACGTCGTCTTGCCCGAAGGTTACGAATACTATTTGGGCGGACAATTTGAAAACCTGCGCCGGGCTCAACGACGGTTGTTTATCGTCGTACCGGCGACGCTTCTTCTAATTTTTGCCACGTTGATGATATTTTTCAACAACAACCTCAAATATTCGCTCGTCGTGTTTTACAACATACCCATCGCGGTCGTCGGGGGTTTTTTCGGTTTGTGGGTACGGAATATGAATTTTAGTATTTCGGCGGGGGTGGGCATGGTGTCGTTGTTGGGCCTTTCGGTCATGGCGGGGGTCTTGCTTTTGGCGTATTTCAATCAAATTAAAACGGGCAAGGACGACTTGCGCTCGATGGTGGTCGAAGGGGCGGTGGTGCAGTTTCGTCCGCGTTTTATGGTCATGAGCATCGCGATTATCGGCTTGCTGCCGGCGGCGTTGAACACGGGCGTGGGCAGCGACGTGCAACGCCCCTTGGCCACGGTCATTGTCGGCGGGTTGTGTTTCGTGTTGGTGTTTGGAATGATAGCCAACCCGTTGTTTTACTACCTTGCCGAAAAACGGGGCTCGAAAAACGGCTCTCCGACAACGTCGAAAACAATCGCCGCCGAAAACGAAGCCTAAAAACCAAACTAACGCGAGCGCGGCCGATCGGGGCGACGGCAAACTTTGCATTCAACGCCGCCCCGTGCAAACCGCCTTGCAAACGGCGGCGGGAAACGGATAACGACGCAAAATCCATACGGAATTAAAACAACAACCCTGAAAATAGTTGAAGAACGATTACCGTTGCCCGTTTAACGTACCCGGCGTTTCAACTGTGGAAACAAAAATGGCCGCAACTCCGAATAAAATAAACGAAATGCGTAATTTGGCGACTCAATCCAAAAGATGGAAAGTTTAGGGCAACACATCATCGTCGAGTACTACGGCTGTCCGCCCGAAGTGTTGAACGACGTTACGCATATCGAACAGACGATGCTGGGCGCGGCAAAAATTGCCGGCGCCACCATCATCAATTCGACGTTTCACCACTTTTCGCCGTTCGGCGTTTCCGGGGTGGTCGTTATTCAGGAAAGTCATTTGGCGATTCACACTTGGCCCGAATACGGATATGCGTCGGTGGACGTGTTCACTTGCGGCTCGCAGGTCAATCCATGGGACTGTTACCGTCATTTGTTGGCGGGTTTGAAGGCCGCTCACGGTTCGGCGATAGAAATGTCGCGCGGGGTCTTGGAGCTTTTGCCGAAATTGGCCGAACGCGAAGACTACGAAACCAACCGCGACCGGCCGGCCGAGGCCCCCGTTCACCGCAACGTCTGGTTCACCGAACGCGGTCAAGACATCGCCCTTTCCCTGCGCCACACCGGCGAAATACTGTATAAAAAACAATCGCCGTACCAAAAGGTGGAAATTATCGACACCTTCGCCTACGGCAAAATGATGACGCTCGACGGCATGGTCATGACCACCGACAAGGACGAATACGTCTATCACGAAATGATTACGCACGTACCGATGCTCACCCACCCCAACCCCAAACGCGTGTTGATTATCGGCGGAGGCGACGGGGGCGCGGTACGTGAAATCGTTCGTCATCCCGAACTGGAAAAAGTGGTCATGGTCGAAATCGACGCTTTGGTCATCGAGGCGGCCAAAGAACATTTGCCCGCCATTGCCGCCGCCTTCGACCATCCCAAACTCGAACTTCGCGTCGAGGACGGCATAGCGTACGTCAAAAACTGCCCCGACGCCGCCTTCGACGTCGTCATCGTCGATTCGACCGACCCCGTCGGCCCCGCCGAAGGCCTTTTCACCGAAGAGTTTTACCGCCACGCCCACCGCATTCTCAAAGACCCCGGCGTGATGATTACCCAAAGCGAGTCCCCGCGTTTCAACGTCAAGGTTTTCAAAGAAATTTACGCGCTCTACCGCAAACTTTTCGGCAACGACAAAGTACATTGCTACCTGATTTCCGTTCCGACGTATCCGACGGGGACGTGGTCGTTGGCGTACTGTGCGAAAGGCGACGTTTCGCCCGTTGCCGACGAAAAACGACAAAACGCGCTTTTGTCCGCCCACGCCACGCAATACTACAACGCGGAAATCCATCGCGCCGCTTTTGCCTTGCCCAATTACGTAAAAACCTTATTGTCGTCATAAATTGAACGCTTCCAAACTCCAGAAAATACAACGTTTCGACCCCGACGACATTGGAAAAATCAACGGCAATCTGTTCGGTTTGCCGTTCAACGCCGAGGAGTCGGAGGTGGTGGTGATACCCGCGCCGTGGGAAGTGACGGTTTCGTATCGTAGCGGCACGGCCGACGGCCCCGAGGCGGTGTTGGCCGCGTCGCCACAGTTGGATTTGTACGACGAACACATCCCCGAGGCATGGAAGCTGGGCGTGGCGATGCTGCCGCTCAATCCGTGGGTCGTCGAAACCAACGGCATTACCCGTCGTAAGTCGCGGGCGTGCATCGAATTTTTGGAGAACGGTGGCGACGCACACGAGGCCGACCGGCTTTTCGGCCGAACCATCAACGACGCCTGCGAGGAGTTTCGGCATTGGATGTTGCGCACCGCGGGCGAATGGCTCGATAAAAACAAACTCGTCGGCATTTTGGGCGGGGAACACAGCGTACCGTTGGGCTTGATTCAAGCCTTGTCCGAACGCTACGAATCGTTCGGGGTCTTACAGATTGACGCGCACGCGGATTTGCGGGTCAGGTACACGGGTTTCGACTATTCCCACGCCTCGATAGCCCACAACGTCGCCCAAATCAAGAACGTGGAAAAAATCGTACAGGTGGGCATTCGGGACTATTGCCGTTCGGAGGCCGACTATATCGCGGGTTCGGGAGGGAGAATCGTCGCCTTCACCGACCGCGAACTCAAACGCGCCCTGTTCGAAGGCCAAACCTATGCCGCCGTTTGCAACCGGATTGTAGAATCTTTGCCCCCGCTCGTCTATATTACCTTCGACATCGACGGACTCCATCCCTCGCTTTGTCCCAACACGGGCACCCCGGTACCCGGGGGGTTGCTTTTCGAAGAGGCGGTGTATTTGATACGCCGGGTGGTCGAAAGCGGCAGAACGATTATCGGCTTCGACCTTTGCGAAGTCGGAGGGGAAAACGACTGGGACGCGATAGTCGGCGCACGTTTGTTGTATCAAATCGCCAACCTTGCGGCCTTGTCGCAAGGGCGTTTTACGACCGTTCCCAAACCCACGGGCGCCGGTTCGCCGACGCAATAAGCCGGGCCCCGGCCGCTACAAGGTTACGGGAAAATTAACTACTTTTGCGGCCGCGACACGGCGAAATCAAATATGACCGAAATTAGGAAAACGGACACGGCCGCGGAAATACAAGCGTTTTTGGACTTTCCGCGCGCCTTGTACGCCAAAGACCCGAATTGGGTTTGCCCGCTCGACGTCGAGCTTCGCAATCTGCTCTTTAACCGGGCAAAAAATCCGGCGTTCAAGGACGGGGACGCACGATGTTTCGTCGCCTATCAAAAAGGCCGTCTCGTTGGGAGAATCGCCGCGTTTTATCAAAAAAAACGTGCCATGAAGTTTGAACAGCCCACCGGCGGCGTCGGTTTTTTTGAATGCATCGACGACGACGAGACGGCTTTCGCCCTTTTCGACGCGGCACGGGCGCAACTGCGCGCATGGGGCATGGAAGCCATGGACGGCCCCGTCAATTTCGGCGAAAACGACCGCAATACGGGTCTGCTCGTCAAAGGTTTTTCCCAAACCGCTTACGGCATGCCTTACAATCCCCCCTACTATCTCCGTTTTTTTGAAAACTACGGCTTCGACGTTTATTTCGTTCAGTCGTCCAAAGAGCTCGACCTGGCCCAGCCCCCGCCCGAACGCTTCGTTAAAATCACCAAATACGCGCAGGAAAAATACAACGTATCGGTCAAATACGCAAGCAAAGACAAGCTCGACGTTTTCGGCGAATATTTCAGGGAAATATACAACGACGCATGGCGCTTTCACGAACATTTCGTTCCTTTGGAAGCCGAAGAGGTACGACAAATCGTGTCGGAGCTGAGTATGATACTTATCGAGGAGATGACGATATTTGCGTTCGTCAAAGGCGAGCCGGCGGGTTTTCTAATTTGCCTACCCGATTTGAATCAAATCATCAAGCCGTTTCGGGGCAAACTTTCGCTTTGGGACGGACTGATGTTCATGTGGCGCAAACGCAACAAATTCGAGTGGTACCGAAAAAACGGAATTTTGACGCGCGGACGGGTGATGATTATGGGGGTCAAACCCAAATTTCAGAAGCACGGGGTGGAATCGGCCATGGCCATTCTTCCGATGGACGACTGTCGTCGTTTGGGTTTCAAAAAAATTGAGTTGAGCTGGGTGGGGGACTTCAACCCGGGCATGAAGGCGGTCATGGACGCAACGGGCGCGGCCTTTGCCCGCGAACATCGCACCTTCCGATACATTTTCGACCCCGAAAAACGGGCGGCGGCACAAAAAGCCCGGGCCGTCGCCATAGACAACCGTGCCAAAGCCAAAGTCCATGAAGTTTGAGGCCAAACTCAGACCGCCGGCCCCCAACGCCCTCGCGTTCCCGGAATTTCCCGTCAATCACGAGCGCCTGCCGTTGCACGTGGCCGTGATTATGGACGGCAACGGACGTTGGGCCCAAATGCGCGGAAAACCCCGGGTCTTTGGCCATAGACAAGCCGTTGTGGCGGTGCAGGAAACCGTCGAAGCCGCCGCCGAACTCGGCATCCCGTTTTTGACGCTTTACGCCTTTTCCACGGAAAACAAAAACAGGCCGTCGAGCGAGGTTTCCGCGCTCATGACCCTGCTTTCCGGACAACTCAAAAAACAACTTTCGACCATGACCCGAAACGGCGTTCGCTTGACGACGGTGGGCGACGTTTCGGGTCTGCCGGCGACGGTACGCGACGAACTTGCGCGGGTTGAAACGCTAACCGCCCAAAACGACCGCCTCTGTCTAAATTTGGCGTTAAATTACGGCGGGAGGGCCGAAATTCTTCGCGCCGTCCAAGAACTTTGTCGCTTGGCCGCCGCGGGACAAGTCCTAGCCGAACGGCTCACCGAAAACGACGTCAAAAAATATTTGGACACCCGCCATCTACCCGAACCCGAACTCCTTATTCGCACCGGCGGGGAAAAACGCATCAGCAACTTTCTTCTCTGGGATTGCGCTTATACCGAACTTTGGTTTACGGATACGTTCTGGCCCGACTTCCGTAAAATTCATTTCCACGCCGCCCTTTACGACTACCAATGCCGCGAACGCCGCTTCGGCTTGACGGCCGAACAAATTCAAGCGGTCGAAAAAGAAAACGCCCAACCCCAATCCAAAACGTAACCGCCGCCGAATTACCGCGAGGGGCGTTTAACGACGCTTTGCGTTTCACATACGAGGAAAAGCTCCGTGTTTTGTACTCTTTTTCATTGAGCGGGCGTTTTTTTTCTAACTTTGCACACGCATGACCCGGCAACACCTCCAAAACGAATTTTCGAACTTGTGGAGTCGAAGATGGACGGTAATGTTTGCGACGTTAATAGGCGCGGCGCTTGGCGGCGTTTACATCGTATTCACCCCGCCCGAGTATCTAAGCGTCGCCTCGTTGGTACCGCCAAGCTTCGACGACGTCAAATCCCTCAACTTTCTCAAAATCCGCTACATGGGTTTCGGAGCGGCAAAAATCGAGGACTTGGAACGCGTGGCCGGCGCCCTGCAGTCCGACTCCGCGTTTCTGCACGTCGCCCAAAAATTTAATCTTCAAAGACATTACCGTTTGGACGGTATAAGCAATGAATCCCGGCGGTACAAGTTGTTAAAAGAAAAATACGAGTCGAAGGTAAAAATCCGAGTTTCGTCGTTTTCCACGGTGGAAATACAGGTTTACGACGAAAGTCCACAAACGGCGGCGGACGTCGCCAACGAACTGCTGTCGTACGCCGACGGATTTGTGGAGTCGGTGGCGCGGCGCAAAGAAGGAATTGCGGCGTTGGAAAAAAGCATTCAACGCATGGAGGCGGAACGAAAAGCGCTGATAGACTCCATGGCCGTGATTCGCAAAAGATACAAGGTCTACCACCTCGACCACCTAAGCGAGACCGTTTCCCAACAGCTTTTACCCGCCTTCGCCCAAGCCGATTTTCATCGGCTTTACGACCAAGTACAATCCACCGAATACCGGCTCAGATATCTGGAAGAACACATCGCCGACATGGTCAACGAACTGGTTTTCAGAAAAGAAAATTTGGCCGTTTACCCGTCGTTGATAAACGTTACGGCGCGAGGGGTTCCCGCAAAATTCAGGGCGCGTCCCAAGCGTCTGCTCATCGTGGCGGGTTTTGCCTTCGGCGCGGCGACGTTTACGATTTTGGGCTTGGTGTATATGCCGCTGATTCGCCGGGCTTTGAACGGCGAAAATTAAAATTTAGCACATGCAAATCAAAATGGTCGACCTCGAAACACAGTTTCGGGTCATCGAGGCGGAAGTCCGCCAAAGAATGAACGAGGTTCTGGAAACGACGACGTTCATCAACGGCCCGGCGGTAAAAAATTTTAGCTCCGAACTGGCTCGGTACCTTGACGTAAAGTGCGTCGTTCCCTGCGCCAACGGCACCGACGCGCTCCAAGTGGCTATGATGGCCCTCGGCCTCCAACCGGGCGACGAGGTTGTCGTTCCCGACTTTACCTACATCGCAACGGTCGAGGTCATTGCCCTGTTGCGATTGACCCCCGTATTGGTCGACGTCGACCCCATAACCTTTAACATCGACCCAAACCGCGTTGCCGACGCGCTAAGTCCCAAAACCAAAGCCGTCGTACCGGTGCATCTCTTCGGCCAATGCGCCGACATGGACGCCGTCATGGATTTGACGGAAAACCGGGGGATTTTCGTCATTGAGGATGCGGCGCAGGCCGTCGGCGCCCGCTATTCGGGTCAAAAGCGCCAAGGCATGGCCGGTACAATAGGAACCGTGGGTTGTACGTCGTTTTATCCGTCGAAAAACTTGAGTTGTTACGGCGACGGCGGCGCGATCTTCACCCAAGACCCTGCGCTGGGCAAAGATTTGGAAACCGTTGCCAACCACGGACAAAACCGTCGTTATTACTTCGACAAAGTAGGGGTCAATTCGCGACTGGATTCGTTGCAAGCGGCGGTGTTGTCGGCAAAATTGCCGCTTCTGGACGCGGAAAACGAAAAACGCCGCACCGTCGCCAAAACCTACGACGCGGGTTTTGCCGACATTCCCCAAATCCGTACGCCCCAAACCGCTCCGTTTTCCACCCACGTTTATCATCAATACACGATTGTGGTGGAAAACCAAAGTTTGCGCGACGGACTCTCCCAACATTTATCCTCGAAAAACATTCCCAACGTCATCTTTTATCCTTTACCCGTCCACGCCCAAAACGCGTACAAAAATCCGAAATACACCGACGACAAGCTTCCCGTTTCCACCCGTTTGTCCCAAACGGTGCTCAGCCTGCCGATGCACGCCTATTTGACCGACGCACAAACGAGCTACGTCGTCGAAAACGTGCGCGAATACTTTAAGAAGGTTTAGGCCGAAGGGGGAGTGCGCAGTACGTCCGCTTGCACAAGCGTTATGCCCTCGGCGACAAATCGGGAAACCAAAATACGATTGAGGTCGCAGTGAACGTCCCATGCGTCGTCAAAATTCTTGGTCCAAACGATGGCGCGGACCCGCAAACCCTCGGGCAAAACCCCCACGACCAACACCTCGATTTTCGAACGTCCTTCGGCAATTTCATCGTGCGTTCTGGCGTCGATGGCCAAAGGATGTTTTTCGGCCTCCTCGCGCATGATTTCAATGATTCGTTCGACGGGCGAGCCGTGAATAAACACAAATTCGACGAAACGACGTATGCGCTCGTCCACCAAATGAAAATTGACGATGGCGGCGTTGGAAAGTTGCGTATTCGGAATGACGATGCGCTGGTTTTCAAAACTGCGGATAATGGTGTGGCGAATGGTAATGTCTTCGACCACGCCGAGTCCCAATTGGTCGACCCGAATCACGTCGTTGACCCGAATGGGCCGAAATATAACGATAAACAAACCGTTGATGATGTTGGAAAGCGGCTGTTGAGCGGCAAAACCGACGATGGCCGCCAATATTCCCGCCCCCGCAAAAACCGAAACGAACATTTCCCGCCATTGGGGTATGGAGTACGCCGCCGCGATGAATCCCAAGAAGTAAATGGCGGCCGAAGTAAGGTTTTTTAAAAACGAGGAAACCGTCGGATCCAAATGCAGACGTTTTTCCCCGACGGGCTTGTAATAGAGGTTTACCCAACGCCGCGAAAAACGAGCGACGACGAAAGTGACCACGACAATCAACGCCGCACGAATCGCCAAAAACCACGAGGGATGCAGGTTGAGCCACGAGAGGGCCGATTGGATGTTTTCAAGCATTTTGGATTAATTTTTCCGGGACAAAGCGCACGAACCGAAAATGTTCGCAAAATTACACAAACGCCGCCGGAACATGCCCCCCTCCGTCTTGCGAACGGCTTAAATTATCTTTAAGGCAAAATTTAATCGCGCGATTCGCCGCAAACGTCGAAAATATGGGGGCGCGTAAATTGTTTTTTTTTTATTTTTGAATTCAAAACGGCGTATACGTCGTTAGGAAAGAAGATTATGAGTCGGATACTTTTTATTTTGACGTTGGTCTGGTGCCGGGTTTCGGCCCAAACCGCGCCCCACGAACCGAGAACGGTCGTTTTGAAAATTCACGAGGCTTACGGCCCCCAATGCCAAAGCGCGTCCATCGACCTGCCCGAAGTGCAGGCGACGCTTTCGCAAATCGGGGCCGTTTCGGTAACCAAACGTTTTCCGAACGCCGAAAAACCCACCCGGCCGTTCAACGACTACGGCCGTCCCCTCGTCGATTTAACCACCGTTTACTGGGTCAAATTGAACGGAACGACAAGCGTTCCCGAGGCGTGCCAAGCGCTTTCCAAGCTGCATTGCGTCAAATACGCCGAACCCAATTACGAACACAAAACCTATTACACCCCCAACGACCCCCAACTGGGTTCGCAATGGTGGGTAACGGTCATGCAGGCCGAAGCCGCGTGGGACGTTACCCAAGGCGACACCAACGTCGTCATCGGCGTGGCCGACACCGGTTTTCAATACGACCATCCCGATTTGGCCGGCAACCTAAAATACAACTACGCCGACCCGATTAACGGCGTCGACGATGACGGCGACGGTTGGGTGGACAATTTTCGGGGTTGGGATTTTTGCGGGGCCGACGTGAACAATTTCATTCCCGACAACGACCCCTACCTAAGCGGAACGCCCCACGGGGCGATGGTTTCGGGTTGCGCCGGCGCCCACACCGACAACGAAGTGGGCGTGGCCAGTCCGGGATTTCGATGCAAATGGGTGCCGCTAAAATGCAGCCCCGACAACAACGGTTCCATTTGGCGCGGCTACGACGGCATTTATTACGCCGCCACGATGGGTTACGACGTGGTCAACTGCTCGTGGGGCGGCTCGTCTTACAGCTACGTCAATCAAGAAATCGTGCTTTACGCCGCCAACAACCGCAATTGTTTGGTCGTTGCGGCCATTGGCAACAGCGGCGGACAAAACTTGGAGCAGTATCTTTATCCGGCGTGCTACGTCGGCGTTTTGGGCGTTGGCGGCTCGCGTTCCAACGACAATCTTTCGCACGAATCGTCGGTCAGCTATTTGATGGACGTTTTGGCGCCGGCGGCGGGCGTTCGTTGTCCCTCGCACAGCAACAACTACGAAAGTTTCGGCGTCGGTTACACTTCCCACGCCTCGCCTATTGCCGCTTCGGTCGCCGCCTTGGTCAAGGCGCGTTTCCCCAACTACAATCCCTATCAACTCATTTCCCGGCTCCGCGCCACCGCCGACAACGTCAACGAACAAATCAATCCCGTTCATTGGGACAAAATCGGCGCCGGACGACTGAACATGTACCGCGCCGTCGCTTTGGCCACCCCCGGAATCGAAATGACGGAATTTTCCACCGACGACGGCGGCGACCAAATCCTCACCGGCGGCGAAAGCTTCAACCTCGTCGGAAATTTCATCAATTGGCTCGACCCTTCTTCCCCCCAATTGACGGCAACGCTTGTTTCCTTGTCTCCTTACGTTACGGTCAATCAAAACTTTACCGCCCTCGGCTTGCTCAATTCCTTGCAACAAACGCAAAACGGCGCCTCGCCTTTCAACCTCACGGTATCTTCCGACGCCCCCGACGACGGATTTTTTTGGCTCAAACTCATTTTTACCGACCCGGAAACGGGTTACTCCGACTACCAGTGTTTTCGCTTGTCGCTCAACCCCACTTATCGCAACATAACGCAAAGCCGTTTGCACACGAGTTTCAACGCCCGCGGCAACATCGGCTTCAACGATTATCCGGCCAATCAACAAGGCTTGGGCGTGGTGTACAATGGCGGGGCGAACATGCTTTACGAGGCGGGCGTGTTGATTGGCAACTCTCCCGCCCGATTGGCCGACAGACTCCGCGCCAACGCCGCTCCCAACCCCAACAACGATTTTGTCGTCGACGTTTTGCCTTCGGTTTCCACGCCGGGGGCTTTGGCCGAACAGCAGGGTTACGCCGTTTTCCATGAAGAACTTAACGGCCTGAGGTTGGAAAAAAATCTTTACGCATGGACGGGGGACGACTTCGTCATCGTCGAATACGTCGTCAGCAACCCGGCGGATACGGCGGTGCAAAACCTTCACATCGGATTGATGACCGACTGGGACATCGCTTCCTACGCCACCAACCACGCGGGTTACAACGCGGCGGGACGTTTTACATTCGGACGCACGGCGGACGAAACCGAATGGGCGGGGGTCGCGGTATTGACCAACGAAACCGTACACGCACGCACCGTCGTTCCGGGACAATTTACCTTCAACGACGAAAACAAGTTCGCCGCCATTTCGGGGGGAACGGCCTCGGCGGTGGCGGCGAACGCGGACATCGTAACGTTTACGGCATTGGGGCCGTTTGATTTGGAAGCCGGGGAAAGCCGTAGCGTCGCCTTCGCCATCATGGGCGGAACGAATCAGGCGGGGCTCGCCCTCGCCGCCGAACGCGCCCGCAACCGTTACCAATGCCAAATTCTCAATCAATCGACGCTGAGGTTCGTACAAGCACAAAAAACGGCGTTTGTCGCGCCCGGGAGCGTCGGAACCTTACGGATTCGCGCCGCGGGCGGCAATCCCCCCTATACGTATTCTTTGGATGGCGGCCCCGAACAAACGTCCACGACGTTCGTCGGCGTGCCGCAAGGCCCGCACGTCGTACGCGCCACCGACGCCGCCGGTTGCCGCGTTTATCTCAACGTCAATATGTAATCCACGAAAAAAAGACCCTCGAACGCCGGCCGTTTTGCCGGCGTTTTTTTTTGCTTGGCCGTTTCAACGTATTTTTGTGTAACAAAAGAACGCATGCTCAGACTGGCTAAAATTCTTTGGGAAAACCGTAAACAATACATTCCCGACCCAACAAAGTCCGTTCTTTCGCAACCGTTTCGCGGTATGCCCGCCATCGGGCCCCAAAACTGTGCGCAAGGATGCCGGCAGTGTGCCGAGGTTTGTCCGACGGACGCCATCACGCTTTCACCCGTTGCCTTGGACATGGGCAAATGCATTTTTTGCGGCGAATGCGAATGGGTTTGCCCGTCGAAAAAAATCGTTTTTACGCCCAATTACCGAACGTATTCCAACCGACGAGAAAGCTTGACCGTTACGGAAAACGGAGGCGGGGGAATCGTTGCGGAGGCGGTACGGGCGGAAATCGTCAAAATTTTTTCGCGTTCGGTGCGTTTGCGTCAGGTTTCGGCGGGGGGATGCAACGCATGCGAAAACGAACTCAACGCCACGCTCAATCCGAATTTCGACATGGCGCGTTACGGCATCGACTTCGTGGCGTCGCCTCGCCACGCGGACGGCCTTGTTCTGACCGGACCCATTACCGAAAACATGGCCGAGGCTTTGGAAATTACCTACGAAGCCATGCCCGAACCCAAGTTCATCGTTGCCGTGGGCGCATGCGCCATTTCGGGAGGCGTTTTTGCGCCCTCGCATGAAATTGAACGCTCGTTTTTGGAACGCCGTCCTCCGGACCTGTTCGTTCCGGGATGCCCGCCCCATCCGCTGACGTTCGTCAACGGAATCCTTGAACTTTTAAGGCGACGCGTTTAAAGCTCGTTGTCTTTGCGTTTTCTTTTTCGCAAAGTGAGATAAAAAAAATAAATCGTTCCTGCGATGACCAGAACGTTCACCGCAAGAAACATTGCCATGTAAAAACTAATCATACGTTCAAAAGAGAGTCCCCGCCCGAGCGGGGACTCGACAATACTAAAACTATTTGGAGCCGGACGATGTGCCGGAAAAGCGTTCTTTGAGTTTTTCTTGCCACGCCTCGCGCATTTTTTTGAACTCGGCCTTTTGGGAATCGTTCAATATTTTTTCGACCGAAGTTCCCAGCGCGGACACTTCCTTGATAACCGCCTCCTTGATTTTTTTCGCGTCGCCGGCCAAAGACTGCTTGGATTTGTCGAGGTTGGACTCCGAAGCCTTGACCAAACCGTCGATTTGTTTTTGTTGGTCGGGCGTAAGCTTGAGCTTGTCGTTGAGCTCGGTAACGGCAGCGTCGAGTCGTTGCGCGGTGCCGGTCGAAGCTTTGGCCGGCGCGTCTTTGCCGGCGCTTTTCTGTACTTTTTGGGGTTGATTGGCTTTGTCTTGGGCGCTTACCCCGGAAGCCATCGCTACGGTCAGCGCCAGCGCCGACAAACCCCATTTCCACGTTTTCATATTTTAATTTTTTATTGTGATTAATTACGGACGATTGCCCGTTTCAAACATGACAAAATGCGTGCCGGTTGTACGGTAAGTATACGCGAATATCAATCGTTCGACTTGCCGTCATGCCCATTCAAATCCCGAATCGAACCCGAGAGTTTAAAAAAGTCGAACGCTCCTAATCATAGAAGCGTTCGACTTTTTAAGGCACACTCGTAGGGATTCGAACCCCAAACCTTCTGATCCGTAGTCAGATGCTCTATCCAGTTGAGCTACGAGTGCGGACCATGAAAAGGCGGCACAAAATTACATCGTTTATTTTAACGCGCAAAATTTTCCATTTTTTTTTCTGCCGCAAAAAACGAATGAAGAACGGGTAAGCAAAAATTTAGCCGGTATCGTTTTTAGCCCTTGTCGAATTTTTAGGATTACGGCCGTTTGATTGCCGAACGTTCTCCCGCAAGTCGTCTTATTTTTCAGGGCGGGCCTTACGGGTACGGATTAGCCGTTTGTCGTATCAGCCGTTCCGGAAATACTAAGCGAATTCCAACAACCCCCGCCGTACATCGTACGTAAGAGTACGCGTCTGAAAACGATTTCCGATTTTTTTTTTTTCGCGTTTGAGTAAAAATCAACTACTCGGACGATGTATGAAAATAAAAATGTGGAAGAATTGTGGAACGGAATCATACGCAAAATTTTAACATTAAAAAATTATTTCGTTAATTTGAAAAGTTTTCGGAGGCCTATGAAGCACATGCTACCCTAAAAATTTATTCACTTAAACGGTAAAGAGAAGCGTATGCGAGTTACCATTCAATCGATAAATTTCGATGCCGACCGTAAATTGTTGGAGTTTATCCACAAAAAAGTAGAGAAGCTCAAGACTGTCAATCCGTCCATTGTGGACGTCATGGTTTACCTCCGATTGGAAAAAAGCAAGGAGGGTCAAAACAAACTCGTGGAAATCAAAGCGAGCGTCCCCTCGGGCGAGTTCATGGCCAAACAACGCGGCCGCACCTTCGAAGAAGCCACGGATTTGGGTATAGACCAAGCCAAACGCCAACTCAAAGACGCCAAAGAAAAAGCTTTGGCCTACTAACTAACAACGACGGGCGGTTCACAAGCCGCCCGATTTGTTTTTTTCCAAGCTTTCGGTAAACTTGGGAACGCCGCCGTCGCGCCATACGCCGCGTCCCGTTAAGGCCACCTCCAGAGTGCGCCACAAAATTTTCAAGTCCCACCCAAAACCCGGATTTTCGGCATATTGAGCGTCAAGTTCGAGACGCGTGAGCCAATCGAGGTCGTTTCGCCCCGATACCTGCGCCCATCCCGTCAATCCGGGTTTGACGCGGTGGCGCAAACGCTGACGTTCGTTGTAAAAAGGCAGATATTCGGTCAAAAGCGGACGCGGACCGACCAAACTCATCTTTCCCGCGACGACCAACCATAATTGAGGGAGTTCGTCGAACGACGTGCGACGCAAAAAGCGACCGTAACGGGTAAGCCGACACGCGTCGGGTAAAAGTTCCCCCTTGTGGTTGTAAGCGTCGCGCATGGTACGAAATTTGACGACATAAATCGGGCGTTCGTCCTTGCCCGGTCGGAGCTGTATAAAAAACGGCCGCCCGCGAAAAAAAAACAACGACGCAATCGTTATGGCCGCTTGCAAGGGGAGCGTCGCCAGAGCCAACGCTCCACCCATCACAACGTCAAAAATTCTTTTGACCAAGAAATAAAAACGCGTGGAAAACGCCGTACTCGCCTTCATATTCAAAAATATCAACAACGAGCGAAACCATCAAAAACAACGTCGTCCAAACCCTCTCTCTTTGATACGAATGTTGCATCTTGTCGTTGTTCAAAACATCGCCGCGTGGCGAAAAAATAAGCGACAACAACGCGGATTGAATAATTTTTCCTATTTTCGTACCCTCAAACGCCCAATGGCGTAAGTAAAAATCTATGTCCAACGGTCGAACGACGCCGGCTTTAAAGTCAAAACTTCCCGGACTGGGCCCAAGCATTTTTGGGGTAATGACGGCCAAAGCACAAGCGGCAGGGGCGCTGAACTTGGCGCAAGGCTTTCCGAATTATCCCCCTCCCCCGGATTTAACGGAATTGGCCATACGGGCCATACGCGACGGCTACAACCAATACGCTCCCACGTCGGGCCTTCCGGAACTTCGCCGCCTAGTCGCCGAACACGTACAACGCCATTACGGCCACACGGCCGACCCCGAAACGGAAATCACCATTACCGCCGGCGCCACCGAAGCCCTCTTTATCGCCCTGTCCGCCGTCACTTTTCCCGACGACGAGGTCGTTTTGTTGGAACCGTGTTACGATTGCTACGCGCCGACGATACAACTGGCCGGAGGCATCCCCATTCCCGTACCCCTCGACGAACAAAAAAACTTTTGCGTGGATTGGGAAATGGTCAAGCGGCGCATCAACCGCAAAACCAAAGCCATCGTTCTCAATACGCCCCACAACCCGACGGGTTCGGTTTTGACCGAGGCCGACATGAACGCCCTCATCGCCATTTTACAAAACAACGACATCATCGTTGTTTCGGACGAAGTCTACGAACACATCGTTTTCGACGGCGTGCGTCACGAAAGTGTACTGCGCTATCCCGAGCTGGCCGCCCGGTCGATGATGATTGGTTCGTTTGGAAAAACGCTGCACGTAACGGGTTGGAAAACGGGGTACGTAGTCGCCCCGCCCACCTACACCACCGAACTTCGCAAACATCACTCGCAAACCGTTTTTGCCTCCGCAACCCCCTTTCAAAAGGCCATCGTCGATTATTTTGCCCTTCGCCCCAACCATACCGAGGGTTTGCGGACGTTTTTTCAAGCCAAACGCGACCTCTTCGCCGAAGCCATGAAACAAACCCGATTCACGCCCTATCCCGTTTCGGGTTCGTACTTTCAACTCTACAGCTATGCCGGCATTTCCGACGAACCCGACACCGATTTTTGCGACCGACTCGTAAAAGAATGCGGCGTGGCCGCCATTCCCGTTTCCGCTTTCTACCGCGACAAAACCGACCACAAACTCTTACGTTTTTGTTTCGCCAAAGAAGACGCACATTTGCTAGAAGCGGCGGAAAAATTGTCGAAGTTGTAACAGACCAAACGAAAAAAGGGCCGAACGCATCAACGTTCGGCCCCTTGGCTTTTACGTCGAATCGGGTTATCGGGTAACGGCAAACTTGAAACGATGCGTTTGGCCGCCGGAAGTCAATCCGGCGACGTACCATCCCGGGGCCCATTCGCTCAAATCCAGCGTCGTTTGCGTGCCTTCAAAATCGCCGCGCCAAAGTGTTTTGCCCGCCAAATCCCAAATTTCCACTTCAAAACGCATCGGGGCGTCCACGCGAACGTTAAGCAATCCCGAAGTGGGATTGGGAAAGGCGTAAACATAATAAGGTTTATCGGTAAAATGCGAACGGGAAACCTGACCGCCCGCTTTTTTATAGGCGTAATTAAATTGCTGAAAATATAGATTGGCGACGGTAGGGTCGTGGACGATAACGGTGTTTTCGTCGTTGTCGGTGTCGGCGGAAGCCGTCCAGTTGTGGGAACCGGTCAGCACGAGCGGGTCGAAGTCCAATTGACCGTGGTCGACGATGAGATATTTGTGGTGAAAAATATCTTTCGTTCCCTCGACGCGAAGTTTGTCGCCCATAACGGGCGCCAATACGTTCCAAGCTCGAACGGCGCCGGAGTTGGTGGTGTCGTCCCAAACGCCAAAGGCGGAAACGCCCGCCGAAATACGGTCTTTGATTGCATTGGCCAAATCCTCCCGGGTGACCAGCATAAGCCCCATCATCAGGTTGCGGTCGGCCGAACGAATGGTTTGGATAATGCGGTTGTTCACGCCGTCGGAGGGAGAAAAGTAGCATTGCAGACGCCTTCCGCCGACGACGAATTCATGCGGCGTGTTGTCGGACTTGAACTTGCCCAGTTTGGCGTTGGCCGGGTTTGGATTCGGTCCCGTAGAACCCCACATTTCTTCGAATTCCATAACGAAAGCCTTGGCCAACGATTGGTCTTGAATAATTATGACGTTGTTGGGGTCTTGGTTTACCTGTTGCGCGCTGAAGTTGGTCGAACCCGTCCAAACAAAAGAACGCGTCGGATGGTCGGCGTCAAAAACCAAGAACTTGTTGTGCATGATGGTGTAATCCGGCCCCGACGGCGTTTTGAATTTTTTGACTTTTTCGTTGGTGAGAATCAGTCCGTAATTAAGGTTTTCCTCTTCGTAGATGACGCGTACGCGCACGCCCCTATCGGCGGCGGCGTTGAGCGCGGCGGCGATGTCGGCAACCCCGGAGGGAGGGTCGCCGATGTTGTAAATGGCAAAATCTATCGTGGATTGGGCGCGGTTGATGTAATTGACGAGCGTGTCGTCGATGAACGTACCGATGTTTTGGGCAATCGGCCCCGTGGCAACGGATTCGTCCACGGGCGAGTTGAAGTAAACGCGTATCGTACCGTTGGAAATGGAACGGGTGGCGTACGCGCGAATACCGGAAGCGGCCGTGTCGTTTTTTTGTTCTTCCTCGTTCCACGCCACGGCAAAGCAACGCGCGTAAACGATGTCCGACGCTTCAAAACCCGTTAAATTAATGGAGTGTTCGGTGAGGTTGGTTGTACCGGAGCGTGTTCCCATTTCCAGTTGCGGCGTTTTGCCGTAAGCGACGAATCCTTGGGCGGGCTTGTTCGTCGCCCACGACAATTCAAAACCGTCGGTGCGGATGTTGGAAACGGAAACGGCGCGCGTAAAAATCAAGCCGCTCGGCAGTTTGAAGTCCGCCAAATCGCGGGGATAGATTTGATAACGCTGATAAAACTGCGAGGCGATGCCCGTCAATTCAATGGGCGCAAAAGGCAAAGGCTCGCCGACAAGCGGATGCCCGGCGCGAACGTAAATTTGTCCGCGCCCGCCGTTTTCGTCGAAAAAACGGTAGGACGAACGTTCGATGATTTCCGTTCCCGCCAATTCAAAAGTGGCGTTAAGCACGCGAACGATTTGACTTTCGAGCTCTTCGTTCAACTCGGCGGCGGTAACGACGCGGGCGGGCGGGTCGGGAAGGCCGGTTTCCAGCACGTCCACCGACTCTATCGGGTCGATTTCAAGGAGGTTGTTGTAATCTTTGAGTTTGCCCGTAATGCGAATACGGGTTCCGCGTTGTACGTTGCGCACCAAATTGCCGTAAGCGGCAATACCCGCGGTCTCGTCTTGAAGATAGCGAACCCCGCCCAATTCCTCGCCGTTGGTAACAATGCCTTCGACGGTAACGCTCGTACCCAAGGGTTTTTCCCGCGCTTGGCGTACGGTAAGGACTTGGCCCACGGCCTCCGTGCCCAAAACACACGCCAAGACCCACCCCGCTATGACTATATTTCTCATTTTTTGTGTCCTAATCCCAAAACACGGCATTTTGCGTTTACCGTATTTTAGGCTGCGATTATTGTATTGTTCCGAAAACGGGAGCCCGAAAAATAAAATTTCAAATTCAAAAACACCGCCGGCAAAAGACGACGAAAGAAATTTATTGATGGGTCAAACCGCGATTGAGAATGGTGGCGGCGACGTCGAAAAGGTCAATCAAACCGTCGCCGTTGCAATCGGCAAAACGAAGATTGAGAATTTGGCCGCGATAAACGGTCGAGGTTGTCCACGGTCCCGCAGACAAATATCCCTGCCAAAGCACGCCGTTTTGCGCGGGGGCGCGTCCAAGGCCGCCCGTTCCGTAGGCCGCGCAGACAACGAAAAGGTCGACGCTGTTCACTACGCCGTCGTTGTTGGCGTCGCCGGGCCAAATGTAAACGGGAATCGGCGGGGTGGAAAACGAACCGTAGATATAGTCTTCGGTATTGCCGTTGCAGACGGTGGAAATGCGGTATTCGTAATCGGTTTCGGGGACAAGGCCCGAAAGTTCGACAAAATCGGCGGAAGTAACCAAAGTGGACCATTGGGCGGCGCCGTCGCGACGAAACTCAAAGACGTATTCAATGGCTCCCTGAACGACCGTCCAAACAATGCGTGTGGACGTAGGAGTGATTTCGGTGGCGGCGGTATAGGTGGGGGCAAAGCAATACCCCGGCGTAACAATGAGGTCGGTAATGGCGAGGCCCGAAGGCACGCCGTTGCAATACGCAATAATTCTCACCCGCGCCCTCGAACCGGGAAAAAGTTCGTCGAGTTCGTAGTAGGAAACCGAAGTGTACGAATAGCCAACGACGTTGGCTCCGGTTTCGTCGGCGAGTTGAATTTCGTAGACGTCGGCGCCGGGTACGTCGTCCCAGTTCAAGGTCGCGCCCGTATAGCGGATGTTGGAAACTTGGACGTTTTGAGGCGTGCCGCAAGCGGTTCCGGCCGTCGTCGTGAACTCGTCCGAAACGGCAAAATCCGAATTGCCGTTGGCGCAAACGGTACGCACCGCGATGCGATAACTTGTGTTGGGGCTCAAGCCCACCCACATGTAAGTCGAAAAGTTGCCGCCGTCGAGCGAACGCGTTTCTATCGGCGTACCGGCGGGAGTGCGAATTTCTATTTCGTAACCCAAGGCGTAAAATTGAGGCGGCGTCCATGAAATTTGCACCGCGTTGGAATAAACGTTTTGTACAAGCACGGGCGCGGGGCTGTTGCAGGGCAACGTGCCCAGAGTAACAAAGTCGGGGAAGGTGCGCGACTCTTGATTGCCAATGCAAACGGCGGTGATGCGTGGAGTGAAACGCGTGCCCGACGGCAAACCCGTAAACGTGTACGTATTGCCGACAATGCCTTCCCGCATGTAGGTAACGCCGTTTTGGTCGGTCAAAACGATACGGTACTCAAAGGCGTCGGCGGGCGACCACGTGAAAGTCGCCGATTCTTCGGTAATCTCGGAAACGGTAAAGCTCGTCGGCGCGGGACAAGGAGCGTACTGCGTTTGAAAGTAATCGCTTGTGGCGTAAAGGGAATAATAGCCGTTGGAACATCGGGTACGCACCCGTGCGGCGTGATAAATGCCCGAAGCCAGTCCGGAAAAAGCATACGCGGTAGCGGCGGTGGTATGGGTGGCCACCGTCCAACCTTCGTTGTTTATCATGCTTACCTCGTAAAAATCCGCTCCCGAAACCGCAGTCCAACTTACGTCGGCGGAATTATAAGTTACGTTCGAGACCGTTACGGATGCGGGGGCGTTGCAAAACGGGGGCAGGGTCGTGAAGTAATTGCCGTATCCGGGCGCGGCGGAAGAAATCGAACAGACGTTAAGTACTTTGATGCGATAAGTGGTTTGAGGCAAAAGTCCGGCGACGAAGGCTTGGGTCGTCGGCGCCGGGATGCTTAGGGTAACGATTTGATTGCCGTTGATATCCTCGACGGTAACGAAATAATCGACGGCGCCGGCGGCGGGCGACCATTGCACGTTTACCGAAACGTCCGTGATATCGGAAACGGTTATACCCGAAACGGAATTGCACAAACCGGCGCCCGTGGTAAAGTTTTCGGTTTGCACAAAGGCCGACGACTGACTGCCACAATTGGCCCGAACGCGGGCGTAGTAAGTCGTTCCCGCACCCAACGGCCCGACGCTCACCGTAGTTTGAGAAACGGTTTGTTGAATTTCGAGGGTGTTGTCGGTGACGGTATAAAGTTCAAAGGTGTAGGATACGGCGCCGGAAACGGCGTTCCATTCAAAAGTGGCCAAATTGGCCTCCGTCAGTTCGACAAGCGAAAAATTTTGGGGCGCGTCGCATGCGAAAACCGACTTCGTTCCCGCGACGATAAGCGCCATCCCCAATAAGGCAACAAGTTGTTTCATACCCAAACGATGAATTCTTTCGCAATTTATGCAAGCCCCGTCGTTCCTACAATAGCCTTCAATAATTTTATCTTTAAATCACGAGACGGTAAAGCAAGGAGTTGAAAAAAAGCCGCGGCAAGACGCTAAGCTTTGTCGTTAATCGGCAAAAAACGTAATTTTGTCGGCCGGTCGTACGTCAAATTATGCAACGGGCGTAAATTGCGCTTGTAAATCTCATCCAATCTTACCCGCCGTGCCCAAATTTACTCTGACATTAAAAGCGTTGGTCGTTGTGGCATTGATATGCGGCCGCGTCGGCGCTCAAAAACTGCCTTTTCGCAACTATACGCTAAAAGAAGGACTTCCGACGTCGGCGGTTTACGCCGTTCTCGAAGACCGCAACGGATTCATATGGTTTGCCACCGAGGGCGGCGCGGCGCGGTTTAGCGGAAAAAAATTTCGCGCCGTAACCATCGAGGACGGTCTGCCCGACAACAACGTCTTTTCCATCTTCGAGGACCGTAGAGGCTTTTTGTGGTTCGGCACCCATGGAGGGGTATGCCGCTACGACGGCAAAAATTGCATGGTACTCACCGAAAAAGAAGGTTTGGCCGAGGACAACGTTTTCGGTATCGACGAAGACGCCACGGGAAATCTATGGTTTGCGACCTTGGCGGGAGTGAGCAGATACGACGGCGAAAAATTTGCCAACTACGGAGAAAAAGAAGGGCTTCCCCACGAATTCGTTACCTCGGTACACAAAAGCGCGGATGGGAAAATATGGGTGGGTACGGACGTAGGGCCGGCGTATTTCGACGGCAAAAAATTTATTGCTTTGAGCGGCATCCAAGGCCTAAGCGACGCAAGCGTCAATGCGATTGCCGAAGGCCCGGACGGCGCCCTATGGTTCGCCACATGGGGCAACGGCCTTTTCCGTTACGACCCCAAAACGAAAAAATCCAAAAATTTCACCACCCAAGACGGTCTCATTTCCAACAAACTTTGGAGCGTAAGCGTTGAAAAAAGCGGCGTGGTTTGGATAGGCACGCGCGACGGCCTCAGCGAATACGACGGCAAAAAGTTTCTTTCCTATACCGAGTTCAACGGCTTGGCCAAAAACGACGTCCGCGCCATCCGCGTCGATAGGGCCGGCACCGTGTGGATTGCCACTTACGGCGGCGGCGTAAGCAAATTCGACGGCTCGCGCTTCGAAATCTACCGCACCCTCGACGGCCTCGCCTACAACGACGTTCGCGCCGTTTACCTCGACCGCCAAGAACGACTGTGGTTCGGCACCCACGAAGGACTCAGCGTCTTCGACGGAAAAAACTTTTTCAATTACACCCAAAAAAACGGCTTAATCAACGACCACGTTTTCGCCATCGCCGAAGACAAACTAGGAAACTATTGGATAGGCACGGGCGGCGGCCTGAGTCGATTCGACGGAAAAAACTTCAAAAACTTTACTCTTGACGACGGTTTGATGGACACCACCGTGCAAGCCCTCGTTTGCGACAAAAACGGCGTGCTTTGGATTGGCACCCGCCAAGGGGTAAACGTCTTCAAAAACGGCAAGCTCGAAAAATTTACCGGCGACACCCATCTCATCGACCACAACGTACAAACCATTTTGGAAGACAAAGACGGTACGATATGGTTCGGCACCGACGACGGACTTATTCGCTATGACGGAAAAGGATTTAAGGTCTTTGACAAAACCAACGGTTTGCGAAACAATTCCGTCGTTGCATTGATTCAAGACCGCAAAGGCACGTTATGGATAGGCACTTATTTGGGCATTGCCGCTTACGACGGAAAAACCTTTAAACACTACACCCAAAAAGACGGCCTGCCGTCAAACACCTGCTGGGGTTTGGTAGAAGATTCCAAGGGCATGATTTGGATTAGCTCCGAACGCGGCGTCACCCGCTTCGACCCCGAAAAAAACCTTTTCAAACACTACGGCTACAACGCGGGTTTTTTGCCCATAGAAACCAATCTCAAAGCCGTAACCATGGACAAATGGGGACGATTGTGGTTCGGCACCGTGGACGGCGCCGTCGCCTACGTCCCCGAAGAGGACAAGGTCAGCGCCATCGCGCCGTTGGTCAAAATGAAAGGTTTGCGCGTCGAAGGCAACGATACGGTCTGGATTCAATACGCCGATTCGGTCAATTACTTTCTCGGCGTTCCCGAAAGCAAAAACAACCGTCCGACCTTAACCCTGCCCTACGACAAAAACGACCTTAGCTTCGATTTTGTCGCGCTACACTTTCGCATCCCCGAAAACAATCGCTACCGTTACAAACTCGACGGCTACGACGACGACTGGTCCCAACCCACCGACCGTACCACGGTGGACTATACTTCGCTCGACCCGGGCAGTTATACGTTTATGGTGCAGGCCTGCAATTCGGACGGAGTGTGGTCGGAGGAGGCGGCAACGCTCAGCTTCGTCATCACCCCGCCGTTTTGGCAACGCGGATGGTTTTACATGGCCGAAATCGGTTTCTTTGCGAGTTTATTGTTTCTGTCTTTTTATCTCAACAGAATCCGCGCGGGTTCGCGGCTTTCCACCGTCCTGACCTTTCTTTCGCTGTCGCTTTTCATGGAATTTATTTTGGTGACCATCGAGCCTTACGTGGACGAATGGACGGGCGGGGTGCCGGTTATCAAATTGGTTTTCAATACCATACTCGCCATGATGCTCGAACCGGCGGAAAAGCTCATCGACCGCTATATGCGTCGCAAAAATCAAATCGAAAAGTTTTAACCCGCACAAGCCGTCGACGAACGGAGTCCGACGACGGCTTGTCGCAAATTCTTACGTCCCGTATGCTCCCAAGTTCGGAGCGAAAAAAAAATTTGCTTTTTTGAAGAAAACAACCTAACTTTGCGATTACCGGCGCCGTAGTTCAACGGATAGAACGACCGTTTCCTAAACGGTAGATCCGGGTTCGATTCCCGGCGGGGCTATTTTAAGGCACGGTATTTGCACTTAACAACAAAACCTTAAAAAATATGAAATCAATTTTATTCGCCATTTTGACGCTTGCCACAAGCATGGGCTTGTACGCCCAACCGAGAATCGCTTTCGGCGACGGCAGCAACAATCAAGTTTTGAACAAAAACGCCCTCAAAACACAAGGTATTGAGGCGGACATGGACGTGGAAGTAAAAAACATCTCCTCCCGGGACGTGCGGATTCGGCTCGAAGAAATGGAAAGGACGCTTTCCGACACCTCGTTCGGCGTGCAGGTTTGCCTCAAAGCGTTTAACGGCGACGGCGCCTGCATTCCCACCCCCGTAGGTTATGTCTCCGAACTCAAATCCATTGCCCCCAACCAAACGCTCGAACAATTCAAGGTAATATTGGTTCACAAACAAAAAGCGGGAACCGGGCAAATCAAATACCGCATCGTTACCGAAGACTTGAGCGACACCCTGATTCTAACGGCAAACTTTACCATAGAATCCCCCGCGTCGTTGGCGCCGCGTTCGGCGGCTCCCGTTTACGGATTTCAATCGGTCGGCCCCAACCCCGCGTCCGACGTCCTAAAACTTGAATACGCCCTTCCACAGGGAGCCAAAAACGCCGCCGTCGAAATCTACGACCTTATGGGCCGATTGGCGCACAAATCTACGCTTTCCCCTCGCGACAACCACATCGAGCTTTCGGTCCGAAACCTTAACCCCGGCATCCACTTTGTGAACCTAACCGCCGACGGAAAAACGATTGCCGTCAAACGTTTTTCGGTGGGCCGATAACCCTCCGTTCACCACAGGTTTTGAGGCCGTCGCAAACGCAACGGCCTCTTTGTTTGTTTGGACGATTCCAATCAATCCATCCACGAAATAAAAATACATTCGCTTGACCGCAAAAAACGCTTGCATGCCAAGTTTTGTAATGCCCCGCAACCAAATGCAAACCTTTTGCACTCTTCAAATTTGAATTGCGCCTTGGGCTCAAAAGCTAGAGTAAAACGACTCCGGCACGCGTTTGTCGTTGCACGCGACAAATTAATCGAGCGTTGCCCACACCATTGCTATCGCACCAGCGTTACCGAACCGTCGTAAAACGTATCGCCGATTTTGACGTAATAAAAATACACGCCCGGCGCCGCTTGTCCACTGCCCATTTGGGTGCCGTCCCAGCCGCGACGGTCGTCGGTCATGTCGTAATAAAGCGTTCCCCAGCGGTCGAAAATTTTGGCGTTCACCCCCGTTCTCCCGGGCGCCTCGACGCGCCAATAATCGTTGATGCCGTCTCCATTGGGCGAAAAAACGTTGGGAACAAGAATTTCGGGAGCAACAACCTTGTACAGACCTTTGGTTCGGGAACTTTGACAACCAATGGAGTCCGTCGTGGTCAGGGTAACCAAAAAGTCGCCCGCGGTGCGAAATTCGTAAACGGGATTGGGCAAGGTCGAAACGCCGCCGTCGCCGAAGTCCCAGTACCACGCGACGGCTTCGAGGCTGCGGTCGAAAAATTGTACCGTCGATTGCGGCATGTACAAAACGACGGGCGCGGACGGCTCGCTTTCAAAATCCGTACCTCCCCTCGTCTTGACCTTGAACGGCACCTCGGAATAAACGATTTTTGAACATCCTTCGGCAAAATAAATTTCGGTTTCGACGACGTATTTACCCGGTGCACGGTAAGTATGCCGAGGATAACGTACGTTGGTAACGGGCGTGCCGTCGCCAAAGTCCCACCGCCACGCGATTGCGCCCACCGTCGAATCGGCAAAAGAGACGATTAGGCTGTCGCATCCGCCCAAAGGATAATTGTGAAACACCCTCGGCGAACGCGCGTCGATGACGAGTAGTCTAAACGTATCGGTTTGCGAACAGCCCCCTTCCTTGACCGTTAGGGAATAGGTGGTGGTAACGAGCGGAAAAGTAACGAGGGTGTCGGAGGAACCGCCGCGCGACGAGTCGGTTCTGAGCGTGCCGTTTTCGTCGCGCCAACGCCAGATAAAGTCCGCCGCACCTATTCCGCCAAAGCCTACCAGACGTGCGGCGTTGGTGGCGCAAACGGCCGCCGGGCCTTCGATACGTGCCGTGACGAACGGCCGAACCCGAACCCGAATCGTATCGTAATACCAACAATCTTTAACCCTCATGGCCACGACGTAGTCCGTCGATTCCCGGGGTTTGGCGCGAGGATTCAAAATATTCGGGTTTGACAAGCCTTCGGACGGCGTCCATCGTATGCTGTACGGCAAACCGGGCAAAGTTTCCGTCACGCGGGCGGGCAAGGTCGCGCTGTCGCCTTCGACGGCCTCGCACAAAGTGACGACGACGCCGTCGGGATTGGCGACGATGAACGGCGATGGAAATACGCTCACGCGTATCGAATCGACGACGGGCGGACAGCCCGGACCGTGGTATGCGTAAAGCGTGTAGACGGTCGTGGTGTCGGGCATGGCGACGGGATTTTTTTCGTTGGGATTGGAAAGGCCCGCCGCGGGCCGCCATTCGTAGCGCAGGTTCGTCGAACCCTCTTCGGTAACCAGCGGACGGAGCGTCGTCGGGTACGCCCTGCATATTTCGACGTGGTCGTCGAGGGCGACGGTCGGCGCCCGTTCGACAACCACCCACACCGTATCCGCAACCGATTCGCAACCATTCGAAAGCGCTTTCTGAAAATAAATGAACGAATACGGCGGGGATACGGTCGGTTGCATGAGCGTCGAGTCGTTCATGCCCGTCGAAGGCGTCCAAAAAAAGACGTAATCGGGGCCTTGCCCCGTGGGCAAATCGCCGATGGTTACGCTGTCGCCGGCGCAGATGCGGTATTCGGTAAAGCCGGCGTCGGCCGTGGGGCGCGGACGAACGTATATCGTTACCGTCGAAACGGCGTTGAGATTGGTCGAATCCGAGGCGCAGCCGAAATTAGAGTATACGACGAGTTGATAGGTGGTGGTGGTGTCGGGGGTGGCGTAGGGGTTGGCGATGTAAGGGTTGCTCAACGCGTAAGCCGGGCGCCATTCGTAGGAAAATCCGCCCAATAGGTATTGCGGCGGGGTTTCGGGCGGAAAAAAGCCCGTCCCGTTCAAAAATACGCCTTCGTTTACGCCCGCACATATAAACGTGTCCCGTCCCGCATCGGCGTAAGGCAAAGGATAAACCCTAACTCGGACGAAGGCCGTATCCGATTCACAGCCCCGCGAATCGGTTACGACCAAGCGATAGGTGGTGTCGCGGTCGGGGTTGGCCACGGGGTTGGGCGAATAAATGTCGGATAGACCGTGGGACGGACTCCAAGTGTAGTACAACGGCGGCGTTCCCCCCGAAACGTAGGTTTGTATCTGTTCGCCGCCCGAACCCGCACAAATTAAAATATTGTTGTCGGTGGCCAAAATATTCGGCGCCGCATTGACGATGACCGTTACCGAATCCCGCAAAACGCACAACGTTTGGCAGTCGACGGTCAAAGTGTAAGTGGTGGTCGTGGACGGAAAGGCGGTGGGTTGAATGGCGTTCGGACTGTCGAGGGTTGCCGCCGGCGACCAGACAAACGTGCAAGGATTGGAAGTTTGGCTTTGAAAGGCGGCGTCCAAAACGACTCCGGGCCCGTTGGAACAGCGAATTTGCGGATTGCCGCCGAAAAGCAAGCCCGGTTTGGGCGTAACCCGAACGTATATCGAATCGACGCGTTCGACGCAGTCGTAGTCCGCGTTGCGGATGCGGAGCGTATAGGTCGTCGATACGGGCGGACGAACACGTATCGTCGCCAAACCCTGAAAACCCGGAACGATGCCTATCGGCGGAGACCATTGATATATCACCCCTTGTTGATAAGGGGCCCCGAAAAGCGTCAACGTATCCCCCAAACACATGTCGGCCGTATCGGCCAAAACGGGAAACGGCAAATTGTAGACGACGACCGTAACGACCTCGCTGTCGATACAACCGTTGTCGTCGGCCCCGAAAACGATGTATTGCGTCGTTTCTTCGGGAAAGGCACGGGTTGTGCTTTGCGTCGGGGTTTCCAGACCCGTGTTGGGAAACCAGCCCCAAAAGTTGGCGCCGCTTGCCGAAAGCGTTACCGTATCCCCAAAGCACATTTCGATTTGCCCGACCTGCGCAACGACCGTTGGCGAAGGCACGCGCGTAACGCACACGGTATCGCGCGTAACACAGCCTTGACACGTTACTTGCACCACGTAGCACGTATCGACGCCCGGATTGACCAAAATACTGTCGGCGCCTCCACCGACGATGTTGTAATTCGTCAGCCACTGAAAAACGCAGTCCGTGCCGCCGCCGGGGGCCGAAGCGCGAAGGGGCGTTCCCACCGAACCGATGCAATAAATGGTGTCGTTGCCGGCGTTGGCCCGCAGAACGTTGATTCGAACGGTATCGTAGTCGTAACAACCGAATCCGTCGCCGACGCGCAAATAAAAGTCCCGGCTTTCGGTCATGACGACGGTTTGAATTTGGAGCGTCGGGTCGTTGAAGTAATTGATGGGGAGCCAAAGATATTCGCTTCCGCCGGCGCCGACGAGCGTGGCGTTTTCACCGTAACAAACGGTGCGGTCTTGCCCCGCGTCGGCCGTCGGCCCCTCGGTAACGGTAACTTGCACCGTGGTATCCCCGCCGCAACCCACCGCCGCGTCGTAAAGCATAACGGTATAGACGTAAACGCCGACGGGCAAATTTTGCGCCACAACGTTCGAACCCGAGAGAGTATTGAGCGTACCGTCGTCGGGCGCCCACGTGATTTGCACGCCCGGCCCCGAAACGACGGTCATCGCCGCCGGAGAACCGACACACACCGTCGTATCGGGCGTGGCGTAGACGACCGTGGGATTGGCCAACACCTCCACCGAAACAAACGCCGAGTCGATGCAACCCGTAACGGGGTTGAAGGCGTAGACGCGCACGGTTCGCGTACCGGGGACGGGATAACGAAATTGAGAATTGCCGCCGGTGGTGGTTTCGTCGGTTACGCCGTCGCCGTCGAAATCCCATTGATACTGCGCAGGCGCGGGCAGGACGGGCGCCACTGAAAACTCGGTAAAACCGCCGGCACAACCCGCGTTGGCCGTTAAGTTGTCAATCCTAAAACCGGCGCAACAAGCGTCCTCCTCAATTAAGACAACGTCTTCGACGGGGACGGGGACCGAAGTGGGAGTGAAGTTAAGGAGGGTGGCATTGACGTTGTCGACGGTGGGGATGTAGTTGTGATTGGAAGGGGTGGGGGGAATGACGTTGGTGCTGCAAGCGGCGGACGGGCCGTCGTTGATGATGTGGACGAGGTAAATATCGGTTCCGCCGGCGCCGAAGGAGGCGGTTTTTCCGGCGAGCAAAAAACCGGTGGGGGTTTCGACGAAGGCGGCGGCGGTGTCGGCGGCGGCGCCGCCAACGGTTCGGCTCCAAAGAATCGTTCCCGTTGGGTCGAAACGCGCGACGAACATGTTACCCGAGGCGGCGCCGGCCGTTTCGCGGTATGCACAAAGAGCGAAACCGCCGTCGGCCGTTTGCATGGCTTTACAGCCGCGTTCGGTGGCGCCGCCGTCGAGCCAACGTCCGATAGGAAACGGCCCCGGACTGCCTTGCGCGTCCGTTACGCGCAAAAACATAACATTGGAGGCGCCCTGCCCTTGCAATCCACCGATGACATAGTTGCCGTCGGGGGTGGGGGTCAGGTCGGTAAAATATTCGTAGGGATTTCCGTTGGGGCCGTGAAAAAGTCGGGTTTGGGCGCCGCCGCCCGTGGCGTTGCTCACTTGGGTCAAAAAGCCGTCGGCGCCGCCGGCGCCGCCCTCTTTGCGCCCGGCCATCAGTATTTCGCCCGTCGGAAGTTGAACGACCGCCGAGGCGTAATCCAAGGCGCCGGGAGAGATTTCCAGTTCCCGTCCCCAAACGACGGCGCCCGCCCCGCTTAACTTGAAGACGAACGTCCGGTAACAAGAGCCGTCGGGACAGGCGGCGGCCGAACGCGAGCCGACGACGACGTAGCCGCCGTCCGCCGTTGCCACCACGCTTTTTCCGTAAACCCTTTCGTCAAAACCGCCGTCGATAACCTGTCGCCAAAGAAGATTGCCCGCGCCGTCGGTTTTTAGCACGAAAATATCAGAGCCGGTGGCGTTGTATTGATTGCCGACGACGACAAAGCCGCCGTCTTGGGTGGGTTGGGCGCAGAAAGCCTCGTCGTTGCCGGGGGCCTCGAAGCGACGGGCAAAAGCTATTTCGCCGGCCGCGTTCCAAACGACGAGTAAAGCGTCTCGCGTGCCGCCGATTTCCGTGTACCCTGCCAAGTAACGCCCGCCCGTCGGCAAATCGCCGATGAAATAGGCGCCGTCGTCGGCCGTCGTGCCGTACAGTCTTTGATAGGCGGGTTGAGCGACGACCGAAATCGTTGCAATGCACGCAAAGGCAAACGTGAGAATAAAACGTATGTTCATAGCACCCGATTGGGGGCGAATTTACGCATTTTCGTCCAACGCCGTAAATTCCCCCTCCCGGACGGTCAATATTTGCACGCGAACCGCCGCATCTTTGAGGCCGCGAGACCGTTTCGTACGGCCCATCGGGCAGCCGGCGCCAAGCCGGTAATCAAAAAACGATAAAAAGAAACCCCAATCCCGCCGAACGTTGGTCGTCGTTGGCGGGGCGGCGTCGGTTGTCGTTGATGGGTTTAAAAAAGTTCGCGTTGGAAGCGTGATTTCTTCCACCTTGTACGAAGCCGTTGTTTATAACTTAAAATTATTTTTATGGTGAATGTTGATTGTTTTAAGTCGATGTTTATAATTATATTTAATATCTTTGCGTTGTAAAACATGAAATGCTTGTCTAGCACAGGCTTAATCGAATGGGGATAAATTGACGAAAACATTAAGGTTTGTCCCGTCGTATTCAACGTCGAATCACCGTCCGTAAACATCGGTGGTGGTTTAAACATGAGCGGGAAAGCCGATTATTGCATTACAAATTTAACGACACGGATATGCAGGAAAATCATCAAGGCTTAAAAATCCCGCGTCGCTTTACGCGGGCGGGAGAGTCGCCGTACGACAAGTTCGCTTACGAACTTCGTTCGTCGGTGATTCGCAACCCGACGGGCGACGCGGTTTTTGAAATGAAAAACGTCGAGGTGCCGGCGGGCTGGTCGCAGGTGGCGACGGACATTTTGGCGCAAAAGTATTTTCGGAAGGCGGGCGTTCCGCAAGCCGACGGCACGACGGGTTCGGAAACGTCGGTCAAACAAGTGGTGCATCGTTTGGCGTTGTGCTGGAAAAATTGGGGGGAAAGGTATGGTTATTTCGCCACGCCCGAAGACGCACAAGCTTTTTACGACGAGGCGGTTTACATGCTTTTGAACCAAAGCGCGGCGCCGAACAGTCCCCAATGGTTCAACACGGGCCTTTACGAGGCTTACGGTATTGACGGACCGCCGCAAGGCCACTGGTACGTCGAACCCCAAACGGGTGAAGCCAAATTGTCCGAATCGGCGTACAAGAGATGCCAACCCCACGCGTGTTTTATTCTTTCGGTCAAAGACGACCTTGTCAACGAAGGGGGAATCATGGACTTGTGGGTGCGCGAGGCTCGAATTTTCAAGTACGGTTCGGGAACGGGAACGAACTTTTCCAACATTCGCGGCGAAGGCGAAAAACTTTCGGGCGGGGGAACGTCGTCGGGCCTGATGAGCTTTTTGCGCGTCGGCGACCGGGCGGCGGGCGCGATTAAATCGGGCGGAACCACCCGCAGAGCCGCCAAAATGGTCGTCCTCGACGCCGACCACCCCGAAATTCTCGAATTTATCCGCTGGAAAGCCGACGAGGAAAAAAAAGTGGCCGCCCTCATCGCCGCCGGTTACTCCTCCGACTACGAAGGCGAAGCCTACCGCACCGTTTCGGGCCAAAATTCCAACAACTCCGTGCGTTTGGACGAAAAATTCCGCAAGGCGCTGGAAAACGACGACGACTGGCATTGCACGGCCCGCACCGACGGAAGCGTAATGAAAACCTACAAGGCGCGGATGTTGTGGCGCGAAATCGCCGAGGCCTCGTGGAAATGCGCCGACCCGGGATTGCAATTCCACACCACCTTCAACGACTGGCATACCTGCCCCCAAGACGGGCCTATTCGCGCCACCAATCCCTGCTCCGAATACGCCTTTCTCGACGACACGGCCTGCAACCTCGCCTCGCTCAATTTGCGCAAGTTTTTCGACGAGGACACGCTCAATTTCGACGTCGAAGGTTTTGAACACGCCGTTCGCATTTGGACGATAATTTTGGAAATATCGGTGCTTATGGCCCACTATCCTTCCAAACCTATCGCCGAATTGTCGTACAAGTTTCGGACCTTGGGCTTGGGCTACGCGAATTTGGGCTCGTTGTTGATGGTTGCGGGCATCCCCTACGATTCGCCGAAAGCGACGGCCATCGCCGGCGCGATAACGGCCATCATGACGGGCGCCGCATACGCCACGAGCGCGGAAATGGCGGCGGTTCTCGGCCCGTTCGAGGGCTACGAACGCAACAAAAACGACATGTTGCGCGTCATACGCAACCATCGTTACGCCGCCTACAACATCGCCGACGCCTACGAAGGTTTGAGCATCAAACCGATGGGCATCAGTCCCGTCCACTGTCCACAATATCTGCTCCGCGCCGCCACCGACGCATGGGACAGAGCCCTCAAACTCGGCGAAAAATACGGTTATCGCAACGCCCAAGCCACCGTTTTGGCGCCCACCGGCACCATCGGTCTGCTCATGGACTGCGATACGACGGGCGTCGAGCCCGATTTCGCCCTCGTCAAATTCAAAAAACTTTCCGGCGGCGGCTACTTCAAAATCATCAACCAATCCATTCCGCCCGCACTGCGGAATTTGGGCTACAAAGAACACGAAATCGCGGCGATAGTCAAGTACGTCAAAGGGGCGGGAACGTTGGACGGCGCGCCCGGCGTCAACTTCGAATCTTTGCGGGCCAAAGGACTTTCACAGGCCGACATCCAAAAAATCGACGAAACGCTGCATTCGGTTTTCGACCTTTCGTTTGCGTTCAACGTCTATTCGTTGGGCGAAGAGACCTTGCGGCGCTTGGGTTTCACGCCCGAACAGTACAACAGTCCGGACTTCAACTTTTTGCGAGCCTTGGGCTTTAGCGCCGCGCAAATCGAGGCGGCCAACGAATACGTTTGCGGCACGATGACCGTCGAAGGCGCCCCCTACCTCAAAACCGAACATTACGCCGTTTTTGATTGCGCCAACAAGTGCGGCCCCAAAGGCACGCGGTTCATCCATCCCCACGGCCACATCCGAATGATGGCCGCGGCCCAGCCCTTTATTTCGGGCGCCATCTCCAAAACCATCAACCTGCCCCACGAAGCGACGGTCGAAGACGTTGAAGAATGCCATCGTTTGTCGTGGGAATTGGGCTTGAAGGCCATAGCCCTTTATCGCGACGGCTCGAAGCTTTCCCAACCGCTTTCGACGCAAAAATCCAAAGACGCCGAAGCGACAACGGAAACCGAAAACGTCAAAACGGAAGTCAAGGCCGTCCCGGAACCGCAAACCGTCGCCCTGACGGGGGCCGACCTTCTGGCCGCCGTCAAAGAAATGGTGCGTCGCGACGGCGGAGCCGAATTTTCCGCCGCCCTGCGCGAATTGGTCAATCGCCGTCCCCTACCCGCAAAACGTCGCGGTTTCACCCAAAAAGCCAAAGTCGGCGGCCAAACGGTCTTTTTGCGTACGGGCGAATACCCCGACGGCACCCTCGGCGAAATTTTCATCGACATGCACAAAGAAGGGGCGACGCTGCGCAGCATGCTCAACTGCTTCGCCATTTCGGTTTCCATAGGTTTGCAATACGGCGTGCCGCTGGAAGAGTTCGTGGACAAATTCGCTTTTACGCGCTTCGAACCCGCCGGCGTTGTCGACCACGAAAACATCAAATCCGCCACTTCGATTCTCGACTACATTTTCAGGCTTTTGGCTCTGGAATATTTGGACAGGGAGGATTTGGCGCACGTGCCGCGTTCGGAAACGAGCGAGCCGACCCCACCGACGACCCCCGCCCCCGTGGTGCTGACCTTGACCGAAAATCCGTCCGTGCGCACCGAACTCACAAGCGTATCGGTCGAATCTCAGGACTTCAACGGTCATTTTCGTATGGAGGCGGTCAAGGTCGAAACCAACGGCCATCACCTCGCCGCGCAATCCGATTCGCTGGGTCAATTGACGGCGACGCTCATGGGCGACGCGCCCGCGTGCAACGTCTGCGGCCACATTACCGTTCGCAACGGCGCTTGTTACAAATGCCTCAACTGCGGCAACAGCCTCGGTTGCAGTTAATGCTTTTTTTCATGTCTAAAAGGAGAGCGGGGTCGGCGTTTGCGTCGTCCCCGTTTTTTTGCGGGTTGAAAATCGGTAATTTTGCCTGCGCATGACATGGATGTTTTTGATTTTTGCGTGCCGTTACGCGGCGGCGCAAGCCCCTTACACCCCATCGGTGTGTTCCCGTTATTTTACCGAAACCTTGTCCAACGGTCTGATGGTCATGGTTGTCGAGGATAGTTCGCGGACGTTTGAAAGTTTGACGCTTGTATATCCGGGGGGCTACGACCGCCAACACGTCGTTAAACCGGGTTTGGACGACGTGGCGGCCCCGTTGCTGTTTTCCGAGGCCGCACGCCACGGCGCCTCGGATTATTTTTGGGAAATTCGTCCGGCGTATCGTCGTTTTTCCTTCACCGTCCTACCGGAAAAAATTTCGACTTTGGCCGCCTATATCTCCAAAGCGCCCGCACAACTCTCAAAAAACAAAAATTTACGTGCGACAATCAACAGACTCGTCAAACGCGACAACGAGTTTTTGGACGACGCACCGGTTCGGGATTTGTTGAGCGTATTCGGGGAATCTTGGGAGTTGGCGGCGCTCAAAGCCCCGGCGTACGCATATACAAAAATTACCGAAGCCGACCTTGCCGAATACGCCCGGGGCTTGAATTGTTACGCCGGCGCCTTGGTGGTTTTTCGCGGCCCGTTGGACCATTTTTTTTGCATGAAGCTCGCGGCCGAACATTGGGGAAAAAACATCGACTATTCCCCCCCGCCTCCGCCCGTACTCGTTTTTCCCGAAGAAAAAGAACATTACTTGGCGTCGTTGGCGCCGACGCTCGTGATTCACGCCATCGCATTGGATACGACGCAATACCGACGTTTTTATCCGCTGTTAGAGTTTTTGCGCTTTCGTCTCGAACACGATTGCGAACCGCTCTACGGCAAAGCCTCGCTCAAAACCATCGTTTTCTCCCAAACCGTACTCGTTTTATTGATTCTCGAACGGGCGTATTTTGAACATGCGGCGGTCGGCGACGTTTTTGGGGCCAACGACGACATGGCCCGGCGTTACGCCTTTGAACATCCTTATCGTCTCGAAGCCCGGCTGACCGATTCGTACCTGGACGAATATCTCACGGAAATGATGCTTTTGGGACGGGCGGAAGATTTTTGCCGACGTACAAAACAGGATTTTACCGGCTTGGCCGACGAATTTTTCAACCTGCCCTACTTACGAATCTACGGCCTACCTTGAGATTTTAACCGGCGACAAAACCGTTTGCCCCCGAACACGCGTTCTTTTGCCCAAAACGATAAAAAAGCCGACCCGCTTTCACGGGTCGGCGATAACGAAAAAAAACACGCTTTCTGCCGACGTCATTTGACGACCACGGGTACGGCCGTCGTGCGGGCGCCGACGCTTAGGCGCAAAAGATAGACGCCGGCCGGCGCCGCAAACGAAAAATCCACCCGATTCTCCCCCGGCACGGTTGTACCGCCGAAAGGCGTACCGATTTTTCGCCCCAAAGCATCCTCGAACGTTGCGGTAAAGCGTTCGGCTTTATCCGTCGCAAACGAAAGGGTAAAACGTCCGTCGTTGGGATTGGGATAAAGCGTTAAGGAGGCGAATCCGGTTTGTTGGGGGCGGGCAACGTTGAAAAGTTTGTTTATGTAATCGGTTTTGACGACCGTGTCCCGACACCCGCCCGGACTTTCGACAACCAGCGCAACGGTATATTTTCCCTTGACGGGATAGAAATGTCGGGGGTCGCGTTCTTCGGAAGTATTGCCGTCGCCAAAGTCCCAAAACCATTTCACCGCGCCTTTGGCGTTGGAATTGAATTGAACGGTATCGTTTCCGCCCCAAACGAGGGCGGGAACGGCGTTAAAATCGGCGGTGGGTCTTGGAAATACCGTAACGACCCCCGAAACCGTATCGACGTCGTTGGAATAACCGCCAAATGCGAAAAGCCGCACGCGATGGACGCCGGGCGAAAGAAAGGTGTGCGTCGGAGAAGCGTGGGTTACTACGGGGGCGCCGTCGCTAAAGTCCCAAACGTAACTCGCGGCGTTGATACTTTGGTTCGAGAAATTCACGGTCAAAGGAGCGCAGCCGCCAAAAACATCGGCGCCAAATTGCGCCCGGACATACGGGCGAATCCGAAGCGTGAGCGAACATGCCGGTTCGTCGAAAAGTCGGCCGTTTTCGTCGCCCGGCGCCACGGTAACGGTATAATCGCCGGCTTGGTCGTAGACAATCATAATGGTGTCGCCGGTCGCTCCCCGTCCGTCGCCCAAATCCCAATAAGAATACAAGGTGATGTCGGGGTCGAAAAATATGCGCACCACCGACAAATAAATCGGTTCGCCGGGACGGAAATTCGACCCCGGATTCAACTGGCGGACGGTAATACACGAATTGTTTTGGTCGGCGTACCGGTTTTGGCCGATGACAAAAATTTCACGCGGCAGCACTTTAAGGTTGAGGGTGTTGGAAAAAATCGTATCGCCGTTCAAGCATTCGGTAAAAATCACCACCCCCGCACGAACGGTATGAATTCCGACGGGAATGGCGCTCGTCGTCCATATTGGCGAGGTGGAAGAGTGAACGAGCTGACCGTTGAGATAAAAAACGTAAACGGGATTCGGACCGACGTTGGTCGTATTGGCGATAAAGGTTACAGGATTTTGTTCGATACCGACGGAAATATTGCTTTGGGAGACCAAATTTATTGACGGAGCGGGGTTGGCCCGGACGTGTACATTAAAGGTGTCCCATTCGGAATATCCGCAACATGCCGTATAGCTTCGCATAACGACTCGATAGTCGCCCGGGGTTTCAAAAACGATGTTGTTGATAAAGTTCCATGGAACGGACGGAAAATCGTAGTCGGGCAGTTGGGGTTGGAGGCCTTCGATTTTCCAATCGTAACGGAGGGCGTCGGTGAGCGACGAACGGAACAGGGGGGTAAAGCCGGAGCAGATGGTGTCGTGATTGGATTCGATGTAGGTAAGGAAGGGGGCGCCGTCTTCGCGGATGTGGATAAAATCGGAGAAAGTAAACGGTTGGCCGTTAACGAGCACGGTGATGGTTTTGCGTCCGAGGGTTTGATATTTGGCTTCGACGTTTGTTCCTCCCGCGGCAATGGGTTGTGCGCCGTCGCCAAAAAACCAAACGATTTCACCCGAAGCGTCGATTTGAAAACGGACCCGACTTTTGGAACATCCGTTGTAAAAGACTTTGACGGCGGGTTCGTTGGGGGAACGATAATTGAGGGAGTCGAAGGCGGAATTGGGGGTGTTGTGTCGGTAAAGGGGGCGGGAAATACCGTTTGAGCCGTTACCACCGTTACCGCCGTTGCCGCCGCGTCCGCCGCGTCCGCCGCGTCCGCCGCGTCCGATGTTGCAGACGGGCGGGTCGGCGGTTCCGCCGCCGTTACCGCCGTTGCCGCCGTTGCCGCCATTGCCGCCAACGCCGCCTCGACCGCCGCGTCCGGGATTGCCGGCATCGGCACGGGAATCGATAAATTTTCCGCCGGCGCCGCCGTTCCAGAGATAAACGCCGAAAGAGGCGCCGCCGCCGCGTCCACCGCGTCCTTTTCTTCCGCCCTGTCCACCCTCTCCGCCGCCGCCGCCGCCGCATCCCAACCCCGTAACGCCAAGATTGCCGGAAAAGAAGGAGGCAAGCGAGCCTCCGCCTCCGCCTCCGCCTCCGCCTGAGCCGTCTTGTCCATCGACGCCGTCGGTTCCGTCGCCGGGCATAAAAAACCCTGACGAGTGTTGGGCGACGCCGTTGGTTCCGTCGTAAAGCAAGGGATTGTCGTTTCGGCCTTCACCGTTGGCGCCGTCGGCTCCCGGCGTACCGCTGGCGGCGGCGTCGGCGGGACAAGAGCCGCCGACGATGACGGTTACCCCTTGCCCGCCCAAACCTGCGCCGCCGCCGCCCGGCCCATTGCCGGCATTACCCGACGTTCCGGGAAAAGCTTGTTCGGTTCCGGGCAAAGGCAAACCAAAAAGCGCGGAAATACAGCCTTTTTGTCCTCCGTTGCCGCCCGCGCCACCCGCCGCCGCGCCGCCCGACCAATCGTTGCCGCCCGCACCGCCCGCATTGCTTCCCGAACACGTACCCGGACATTGAAACTGAGCACATTGAGTGTTGCCGTTGGCGCCTGCGACGCCCGGCGAACCGTTGACGCCCGGCGAACCGTTGGCGCCGTCCATACCGTCGGCGGCGTTGCCCGAACGAAACGAGCATCGAACAATACGGTAATTCGACGCACCACGGACATACAACCCGTACGAAGAGCATCCGTTGCCCAACGACGTTACATCGTTGACGACCAAATCCACGTCCTGAAGCTTAAAGTTGGAAACGTTCACGGCCTCGATGCCGACGATACGAAACGGATTTTGTTGAGGGTTTTGATTGGTGCGGATAATGAGCGTGGGTGCGGCGTTGGTTTTGGCCCAATAATTTTCGGGGTCAAAGCCGCCCTCGAAAGTTACGCCGTCCACCAAAGGAAAAGTGGTGTTCAACGTATAAACGCCCGAAGCCAAGAAAATATGCCGGGTTTGCTCCGAAACCAAAGAAACGGCGTAGTTGATTTCGGCGGGATTGTCCTGAGTACCGGCGACGCCGGAAGTCGCGCCGTTCGGCGTAACGTAAATGATATTGCACTGCTGGGCATAGGCGGCCGTCGACCAAACGCCCAATATTCCCAAGACTAGGTATATTTTCGTCATTTTAATTCACCCATGTACGAATATCGTACCCTAATTCGTCCGCCCGCTAAAAACGGACCCTTTGGCCCAAAATTAAACAATATTTCAATACGGGGCGCGAAAGCATAAAATTATCGCCGCAAAGCCAAACGCCAAAACCATGCTTGGGTAATGTTAAACCAATAACGAGGGATTGTAGCGATGAATGGCAACGCCATCGGAACCGGTGAGTGCGTCGAGGGATTTGGCAAAGGAGCAAACTTTCTTGCGAAATATTGAAAAGCGACGTGCCCTTGAAAAGCTCGACACGATATTTTGTCCTCTTTGAGATTGAGCGCGACGTACCTCTTCGGGAACGGCGCTTTGGTATACCGCGTATAAATCGTTATGGAAAAGAGAATTTTCTTGCGTTGGAATTTGATTCCATAGTTTTTTTGGCGCTCCAACCTCCAACGATAAAGACCGTGGATGTTACCCGGATTGTTTGACAACAGAGCAGTGTGTCCATACCCGGTTTTTGTTGCTTTTACGATCTAAAAACACACAAGGTTCGTCCACATCGAAGACAAAATCCTTTTTCTTGACGTCCTTACATCCCAAATGACACGGAACGCATTTACGTTTATACCAACTTGATGAAAACAGCTCCATCCAAGTCAAACTTACCTACGGGATGCGGCAAGGGTCGGAAAGCGAGGACCGTTCCTTGTGTATGCGTTCGAAGGGAACGCTCCATGAATTCATGGGTCGGATTGGGAACGAACCACCTTCGGCAATAAAAACATTGGTTGTATACGAACGAGGTTTAGAGTTTATGCACGGCAACGAAAGCTCCGTTTTCTAGGGCCGTACATACGATGATTCAGAAGTCAATCCGCCCTGTTAAAGGGCGGATTTTGCGTCGTAATCGGATTTGAGTTCGGAAACTTTACGTTCAAGTTGTTCCGAAAGTTGGACTTCGGAAGAGAGATAATCCAAAACAAAGACCTCGAATTCGGGTTCTTTCAACCGAGAAAGGTGTCGTACGACATATGCAATATCCGACAAAGCTTGTGCCTTTCTATTGAAGAAGGACGGCAATCGGTCGGCAATCATCGCACGTAAGAAGCGTATTTCCACATCTTCCGGATGATGGGAGACCAGTGAATCCAAGAGCGTCAATGCACGCTGAACGTACATAAGTTTGTCCGTCGGCCAAAAAGCGTATTTGGCTTCCAAGGCCAGAAATGCGGCTTTATAGGCACGGAACTTGGGTTCGTTGGGCGCGGCGAGAATCGCCTTTTTTCCCGCCTCGAAATACTCTTTAAAGTTGGCCGCAAGCGTAAAATAAATTCTACACTTGTCCAACAACGCAACATCGTTTTGTGCCAGTTTTTGGCGAAACGGCTCCCATTTTATTCCTAACGTCTTCATCGTTCATTGGGGTTTAAGGTGAATAAAATGGTTTGGTTTAGGCGATTAATAGCATTACAAATGTTTTGAGTGTTTCGTTCCCGTTAATTCCAACACAATGTTTTTATCGAATTACCGAACGAATAAGTCGGGCGTGATTCGCTCAAAAAACATGCACAAGTTTTGATAAGTGCAACAATTTAACGGGAAAACAATTCGGTTAAATACGCTGTAATTTTCAAATATTTTTGGCGGGGACGGCGTTTCATCGACCAAAATCAAGCGGTCGAAATATAGAAACGTTTTTACAATTGGCCCACACAACACAACCCACATCGAATGCTTTTTCGTTCTCGGACAAGAACGGCCGGTAAAGTTCTACTGAAATTTAATTCAAATATATTTTTTAAATTAAAAACTCTTAATTACATGATAGTTATCCGCGTGTATGTTGCACCGTCAAAAACGGAGTCGATGGAAAATATCTCGGACGCCCAATATTTTAACCCTTTGGTGTACGAGCCGCCTTGGTATTGCCTTATAAATTGCCTAATTTTGTCGTGGCAACGGATTAGCCTGACATTCAAACCATTTCATGGAAAAATACGACGTGTGTGTCGTCGGTGGCGGCCCCTCGGGATATGCGGCGGCCATACGCGCATTGGATTACGGAAAACGAGTACTGCTCGTAGAAAAAAACAGATTGGGCGGGGCGGGAATTTACGAGGGCGCCCTTTCGTCCAAAACCCTCTGGGAAATCGCCAAAGACGTTTCACACCTGCACATCACCGACCGCGGTTATCGGGTTCATGGTTACGACCTTGATTATCAGGCCATTATTCGCACGGTACATGAAGCCGAAGCCGAGCGCAACGCCCAAATGCGCTTACAACTCGATTATTTTGAAAAAACGGGAAGGTTCGCTTACAAAACGGGTTTCGCCTCGTTTGATTCCCCACACGAAATAAAAATCGAGTCCGATGCGCGAAGAGAAGTCGTTTGGGCAGAAAACGTTATTTTGGCGACGGGTTCATCGCCCCGCAAACTTGCGCATATTCCCGTCGACGAAAAAATCATTGTCACCAGCGACGGAATATCCAATTTTGACAACTTCCCCGAAAGTCTTGTGATTTTGGGTGCAGGAGTCATAGGGTGCGAATTTGCCACGATTTTTGCCGCTTTCGGAAAAACGAAAGTGTTCATTATTGACAAATCCGAACAAATCCTGCCGTTCGAGGACGAAGATTTGACCTGCATCGTCGCCGAAAACATGGAAAAAAACGGCGTAACGATTCATCGCAAGTCCGCGCTCAAAAGTATGGAAATTGAAAACGGCCGCGTAAAATACGTACTCAATTATTATGATGGACGCTGTGAAACTTATTACGCCGAAAAAGCGCTGATTTCAATTGGGCGGGTAGCCAACACCGCGGGATTACGCTTGGAAAATGCGGGAGTCGAAGTGGACGAGCGCGGCCAAATCGTCAACGACGATTCGCAAACCACCGCCAAACATATATACGTCGTCGGGGATTTGACCGCCGATATTTGTTTGGTTAACGTCGGAGAACTCGAAGCAAGGCACGCGGTGGAAAAGATTTACGCCTCCGTACCGTCCCCCGTCAGTTACGACAACGTTTCCACCATTATGTTTCTGAGTCCCGAAGTGGCGGGCGTAGGGTTGAACGAAAAGCAATGTCGGTCGGCCAAAATGCCTTACCGCGTCGGTGTTTATCGCTACGAATTCATTAGCCGGGCCATCTGCCAACGCAACGACCGAGGATTTATTAAGATGATTGTCAGCGACGATGATGAAATGCGGCTGTTGGGCATACGTGCAGTTGGGGCACATGCTTCGAGCGTCATTCAGGCCTCCGCGCTTTTGATACGCGACAAAAGAAGCATTGCCGAATTGGCCGAACTCGTCCATCCCCATCCCTCCATCACCGAGGGCATTCAAGAGTGCGCCAGAATGCTTTTGGGCAACTCGATATTCAAACCCGAAGTTTTCAAAGACAGATTGCGGTGTTGCCGGGTGGATGAAAACGGAAACAAAACCGACCTTATACAAGGAATCCCCGTTCCCGTGTTTGCGTCTTGCCAAGCATGATAACGCAGGCGTACCCAAAATCGCCCGGGGTGCGCCCACGGTAGTTTAACCCACAACCCGCTTAACGCCAACCTCACCGATTTTGGAGCCAAAAGACTTCGTTTTTTCGCACCAAGGACATTGGGAACTTTCGGCGCCCGAACTACAAAACACTTTTCCACATGTACATATGGAAAAACCATAACGATTGCCGCAATTTGGGTAAGGACAACATGGAAAACCGTTCAACTTTCCCAAATGAAGCGTGAAGTCAATCGTCGTATCGTCGCTTAACTCGTAATAACTGTCCTTAACGGGATAAGCGGCAATCAATTGATATTGGTCGTTGGGCAATCGTTCGTACTTGACAAGATATAAACCTCCCGTTTTCGAGCATTTGGCGGAAAAAACCAAATAAGCGCTTTCGCTACGTGCACCGGCGTCAAAAGCTTGCACGCTTTCCGGCAAAGACGTGCAGACCCGATTCATACCTACAACCGACGCCGATTGAAGCGAAGTGGAAATCCAACGAAAAAGGTTTTTATAGGCCGAGGGGTCGGTACGATTGAAACGGTATATCCTTTCGGTAAGGGAACGAAAAGCGGGGGCGTCCGATGAATTTCCAAACAAAACCACCACCATCTCGCTTTTGCCTGCGGGACGACTTTTCCACGATTCAATAGCGGCGGCGACGTCATCCGATGACTCGGAATCGGTAAACAAGAAAACAACCGGCCGCCAATCCCCTCGATTGTTGGGCGAAGATCGCACTACCGAACCCTCTAATTCACCCGCCAAATACATCAAAGCCTTCCCTAATCTGGAACCTCCTCCAATCGGCAATTGAGGCATACGAAAACTCATAAGCTCCGTCAACGGCACCAGAGTTTTGGGTTTGCCCGCGTAAACCGTCAAGCTCAGCCACACCGTTTCCAACGCGTATGGATCGTACCTTAAATCGTTTAATATCGTAGTAAACCCTTCCTTTACCAATTCCAAGGGTTCTCCTACCATGGATTCGGAAACGTCTATCAAAAAGAAAACCGGAAGTCTTCTCATACGATTTTACATTCTAAACGGCAAGCCCCCTGCCGACCGCGAATTTAATCAAAAACAACGGTCGGCAGGCTTTTCTGAACGCCATACTATCCGGCCACGACCAGGACGGCGAATTTTTCGCCCGACGCGGTTTTCCAGACGAGACGGTACGTCCCCGAAACGGCCAAGCCCGTGCAAACCTCCACCACGCCCCCCTTCGGCTCAAAACGCTTGCGAAAAACCAACCTTCCCGTC
>CALAJH010000029.1 GCA_937922655.1 uncultured Bacteroidia bacterium | reverse complement strand
ACGAACGGAATCCGGCTATCGGCGGTGGAAGCAACGTTAAACAAAGGAATCGCCGTTTCGACCCGGCCCGACCGTGCCAACGTACCGTTGAGATTGACGGCGCCTTGAATCGCCGAAGAAACGTCCGGCGTTCCGCTTTGTACTTCCAAACCGCCCAATTCGTCCCAAAGCCAACGCGGCGCAATTTCCAAGAATTTCTCTTGCGAATTCATGTAGGCGACGAGCATGGTGGTTACGCCGCCGGCGCTGCTACCGCCAAGAAATATTTTTTCGGGGTTGATGCGCCATTGCCCCGCACGGGAACGGAAAAAACGTACGGCCGCCTTGGCGTCGTGCATGGCACGAACGGCGGCGCCAATAATTTGCCGTTCCCCCGCCTCGCCGCCAATGCTATCCACGTCTACGCCCAAACGGTATTCTATCGAAGCGGTAACATAGCCTCGCCGAGCCAACGAACGACAAAACCACACCACCTTTTCGTTGGTCTTCGCCCCTTCCAAAAACCCGCCGCCGTGAAAATAAATATCGGCAAAGGGCGAGCGGTTTCGACGTCGCCCGACGGCTCGAAAACGTCCGCATGAAGGTCGATGGTGTCGCCGTCCCACTTTACGGCTCGGCCGTAAACGACGTCCTTCGTCGAATCCAAAGCGGCAAAGACGAGGTCAAAATACCTGCCGCTCTGAGCGAAAACAACCCCCGCCGGCAAGGCCGCCGTAAAAATGATTTTTTTCATGAATAAAAATTGTCAAACGTGCAAAGCCTCGGCCATGACGCTGACAAATACGGAAAATTAAAAAAACATTGACGCGAACGCGTAAGGCAGAACGAAGTTTTTGTCGTGTCCCGACTAAGCCGCCGCTTGCCCTTTCCGGCGGAATAAACCTTTTACCTTGCGGGCCGGCGCAATGCGAACTCTGCGACGGGGAAACGCCCCCCAAAACGACTTAAACCTTAATTCGAAGAACTCGGGGAAACCCGGGATTTGTAAATTTTTGCCTTATCTTTGTGCTCGATGTCGAAAACTTCCCCAACATCGGCGGTCGTGCTGTTCAGCGGCGGGCAAGACTCGACGACTTGTCTCTTATGGGCCGTACGCGAATTTGAAAAGGTTTTTCCGCTCGTTGTGGATTACGGCCAACGCCACGCGGTGGAAATCGAATGCGCCCGCGACATTTGTCAAAACTTGGGCTTGCAATTAACGGAAGTGAAAAGCGACGAAATCCGGACGTTCAGCGACGACGCGCTTACGCACCCCGAGAAAGTCATCGAAAAAGGGGACGAACGACCGAACACCTTCGTTCCGGGGCGCAACCTTTCATTTTTGCTGACGGCGGCCCGGTTCGCATATTTCGTCGGCGCCGATGCCGTCGTCGCCGGAATGTGCCAAACCGACTATTCGGGCTATCCGGACTGCCGGGAAGAGTTTGTACGGGCGGCGGAAACCGCCATCCATTTGGCCTTCGACCGCCGCATACCCATCCTTACCCCGCTCATGTTTTTGACCAAAGCCCAAACTTGGCAACTGGCGGACGAATTGGGAGGTTTGGAACTGGTCGTCAATCGCACGCACACCTGTTACCACGGCGTGCGCGACGCGGCGCACGACTGGGGTTACGGATGCGGTCATTGCCCGGCTTGCGAACTGCGTAAAAAAGGTTGGAACGAGTACGTTTGCGACTACCGCAGCAAAGCGCCGCAAAAAACGTATTCGCCGACGAATAAGCGGTAAAGTTCCATTTCGACGCGAAAACCCGGACGTTCGACGACCCCCGTTCCCCGCCCCGAATCGTAGAACGTCGGCTCGACCCACAATTCCCGCCGAAACGACACCTCCTCGATATAGGCGTTGGCGATTTTGAACATCGCCTCCTTTATCGACCAAACGGAAAAGAAAAACGCCGCGGAGGCATGCGCTTCGAATCGTCGAAGCTCGTCGGGGTTCATGAACTTTTGGTAAACGGGGGAAAGGCGTTTAGGGTCGAGACGCTCGACGTCGACGCCGACACGCCTGTCGGGATGGAAGGCGGCGGCGGCGGCCCCCCGTGTATGCGACAAGGAAACAAAGCCGTGAGGGGATACGGGGGCGCCGCGCTCGTTTTTGGCGGGTTCGCGTTCAAGGCCGCCGGTTAAACGGCAGAGGCAGGCCCGCGCCGCCGCGCGTCGCGCCGCGCCTCTATCCCCTCCCTTATCCTCGAAGGTCGCCCCCAAGCCAAATTCCAATCGTATCCATTCCATCGGTTTACCGCCCGCTTTTCAGCGGGTTTAGACTCCTCGTCACGACGGCCGAATCAGTAAATTGTTTACCGTGCTTTAAATACCACCGTTTACGCCGTCAAAACCAACGCAATCCTTAATTTATCGGCGCCACCCTCGCCAAGCCTTCGGAAAAAGGCCCTGCGGCGGCGTAAACAGGAGTAACGGCAACCGTACCGCCGCCGTCGAGATATCCCCAAAGCCCTTTGAGCTGAACGGCCGCCAAACCTTCGGAATAATCCTCGGCTTGGTCGTAGGCGGGAGGGACGATTTCCTTTCCGGTTTTGTCCACGTAACCCCATTGGCCCGCGATTTGTACCGCGCCGCGTCCTTCCTTAAAGGCACGGACGGCCTCGTATTTGGCAATGGGTTCGCGGAAATGTTCTCGGTCGATGTAGCCGAACTTGTTTTTGAGTTGAAAAGGCGCCATACCTTCCTTGAACGGCCCGGCGCCGTCGGCTTTCAACAGCACGTGAACGTCTTTTCCTTTGTTGTTGATGTAGGAATATTTGCCTTCAAACAAAACGAGGGCGACGCCTTCGTGAAAAACGGCGTCCAAACGCTGATATTGGCAAGGCAAAACCTCTTTTCCCGTCGCGTCTACAAAGCCCCAAAGGCCTTTTTTGCGCACCGCACCCAAACCCTCGGAAAAAGGATAAGCCCGCTCGTACATAAATCCGACAACGGTTTTGCCCGTTTTGTCGATGTAACCATAGGCGGCGCCGTTTTGCACGACGGCCACGCCTTCCGAAAAGTCGTCGGCAAAGCTGAAATTCGGTTTGACGACCTCATTGCCCGTTTTGTCGATAAAACCAAAATGCGTCCCGAGCGCCACCACGGCCCGACCCTCCTTAAAAGAATGCACCACGTCGTACTTGGGCGCCACAATCTCCTTGCATTCGATGCTGACAAACCCCCACTTGTCGTTGAGCATGACGGCGGCCATGCCCTCGGAATGCGAATGGGCAAGGTCGTATTTCGGTTCAAGCTTCCAGTCGCCGTTTTTGGTAATAAAACCCCATTTGCCGTCTTTTTTAACGGGAGCCAAACCCTCTTTAAAATCACCGGCGTCTTCAAACCGAGCGGAAAACGCCTCTTTGCCTTGCGGAGTGATAAACGTCCACGTTCCCTGCGAAAAACCCACACGGGCGAAACACAACGTCGCCACACAAATCCATGCAATGACTTTCATAAATAAAACGATATGCAAAAAATAAGTTTATGCTTAAAGCTAAAATACGGACGCCCAAAATTACAAATTTTGGCGCCCATTCAAAATATAAAATATTTTGAATGGGCGCGAATTCATCCCTGCCGTCGCAAAAATCAAACCGGACAACGATGAATAAACTTACCGTGCGAACCAAACGAGCTTGGTTCCTACGTTTTCGGTATTCCGGAAAAATAGGCGAAAATACAAACGCTCTCGACACGTGTAGGGGGGAGGACAATGACGCGTTATCGCCGGCTTATTATTGGCCGTTCGTCGTTGCCAAAGGATGGACGTGTTTGTTTTTTTTTTCGGCAAGGGAACGTTGGCATTCCCGCCATACAAACCCAAGCCGTTTTTGCACTTTGCAAGCGGCGGCGTTATTCGGGTAGTACGGTGATTTTTGCGGAAAGGGCGGGAGATTTTTGGGAACGCAAAGTCAAAAGGTAAACGCCGGCCGGCAACGGAGGCAAAGACAATGTTTTTTTCGACCTCCCCGCCGGGAAAACTTCGGTGTCCCACGAGGCGACTCGCACGCCAAAAAGGTTGGACAATTCGATTTCAACGGCTCCCGCCGTCGTGAGGCCAAAGTCCACCGTAATTTCACTTTTGGCCGGATTGGGGTAGACGACAAATTCGGAAGCGGATGCAAGCAATCGGTGGGACGTGGTATCGCAGGTGTCGACGCAACAAGCGGCGTTGCAACAGGTGTCGCAATGGAAAAAGACTTGTACGTTTACGTCGTCGAGATAAATGTGGTTTCCCCAGCCGTTTACGGCCTCGAATTTGATGCGAATAAAGGGTTTTCGGTCGGCGTTGAGCAGACGTACGGTTTCTTTTCGCCATTGGTCGCGGGTAGGGACGAAGGGGCCGGGCGTGTCTTGGTCGGGAACGGTTCCGGCGGTATTGAGTTCAAGTCCGCCTTTGCTCCACGCAAGCTCCCAAGTTTCACCGCAATCGGTGGAATACCAAACGTTGAGCGTGTCGGCATAAAGGCGACGAATAGCCAAAAGATTGGGATTGTCGCGCTCGAAATACAAGGGCGCGTAAGCGTAGCTAAATTCCACACCGATGCCGACGCGCTGGGTACCGTTGTACGTAACGGTAACCATGGCGTCGCGTTGGCCGTAGTCGCCGTAAAAATAGCCGGGAAATACGGCGGCGGCGGTGCTTTTTCCAAACGCTCCGGCGCCGTTGACCATGCCGGGGGCTTGCGTGTGCATCCGCCAAGTCAATCCGACGGAGTCGGTGCGGACGCTGTCAGGGTTTTCCAAGCCCCACGTCACGGGCGGGACGGTAATCTGGAAACCTTCGGGAGCATTTTGAATATTAGCGGGAATCGAAGTGCGTCTGTCGGTTACTCGAATGTAATTTTTCTTTACGACCATACTTTCTTCTTCGTGGCCGTTGGTTTGACGAATGGCGTAAAGAACGACGTCGTAATTGCCTTCGGCGGCGTAACTGACGACGGGATTGGGTTCGTCGCTGGAAGCCGGCGTACCGCCGGGAAACAACCAAAGATAACGGGTAGGAAAATTACGGGAATAATTTTGAAACTTTATTCTTGCGTTTAGGCAGGTAAAACGATGGCTTGCGCTAAATTCGGCCTCCATTTTTCCCCATTTGCCAACACCCGTAGCTTGGTGGTTGGCTTCCTGCCACAAGCTATGGCGTCGCGGCAAATCGGGATTTTCAAGCGTGGCATGGCAACGAACGGCTTGACCGGCGGTGAATTGGTTGGGGGCCATGGGTTGGAAGCAGTTTTCCATGATGTTGCGGGCCAAATCGGGGCGGTCGCCGCCGGCTTCGAGATTGCAACTGTTGATGCGTTCGTCGGTGCGTTTGGGCCGACTGTAAGACGGGGGCGTATCACAAACGAGGTCGCCGGTTTGCGAGCAGTCGTCCGGGGTGCATCCGCCGGAGGTATAGACGTCGAGCAGGCCGAGCCAATGCCCAAGATTTTTAGCCGTGGTGTAGTCGTAACGATACAAAGCTTTCGAGCCCGGCGCGGCGCTGCTTCCAAAACGGTCGGCGGCAATCACGACCCCGTCGGTCGTCGTCGCCTCCTCCCACGGAAACTGCGCGTAACCCGCCAGCTCGGCCGCATCGGAAAGCACGGTGATTTTTTCCACCACCCAAATATTAAGATATTTGTTTCTGTCCCAACCGACGAGGGTTTTTAAAGCGACGTTTTCGGAGGCGGGGTAGTCGGCATTGGGGTCGGGGCCCACCTGAAGGTCGGCGTATTCGGCGTTTTGAGTATAGGTAATGCCTTCGGTGGGACTGCCGTCGGGCGCGACGGTCGCAAGTTCAAATTCGATGCGCGTATCGGCGCCCGCGCCAAAACCGTAAGTACCCGGAATGCGACGATACAATTTACGTAAATGTTCGAATTCCGAACGCACCTGTGCCTCGCTCACCCGATTTTCAGGTTCGGAGTAGACGACGTGGACGACTACGGGAATGATGTATTTTTGTCCGTCGACGGACGTTTTGTCGGAACGATGAAGATATTGCCGAACGAAGTTTTCGTACGCGACACGGGCGGAAGTTGAGGATTGCGCCCAAAGCCCCGACGATGCCACGAAAAAAAATAAGACGAGAGTAAAAAATTTCATTCGATTGGAAATACAAATCATTGCTTAATAACGCTTTGGATAAAGCGCCGCCCCGTCGTGTGCTCTTCAACGACCAAATAATACAATCCCCGGGGAGTCGGGGCGAGGTCGATTTGGCGGGATTCGGTTCGGACGACGCGTCTTCCTTGCGCATCGTAAAGAGTAAATTCAAGCGGCCCGTCGGGCGCTTGAACGTTCAAGACGTCGGTCGCGGGGTTGGGGTAGACGGCGACGCGGGCCTGCGGCTCTTGGTCGTGCGAACGACGCAAATAACCCGAGGGACAAATTTGATATTTGGTACCCGACTGCGCCACACCCCACAAATGTCCGCCATCGGCCAAATACGCGGCGTCGGGAACGCCCGAGAGGCCTGCGGCGTGCGTCGGCGTTTCGTCGAAACTCGAATGGCGGTAGACGTTGAGCCCCAGATATCGTTCGGGGTAGGAGACGCGGTTGGCTCCGAAATGAATTTCGATACAGCCCGTCTGCTCGTCAAGCGTCAGTTGCGCGTCGAAAAAGTCGGATTTGGAAATGTCGTTGCCAAAACCGGCGTTTTTCCATTGGACGGTAAGGGTTTGGGCACGTTGCGGGCCTTCTTTGACGTAGGAAATTTCCGTGTTGTTCAAGATTTGAACATCCATTGCGAGGGCGACGGCGCCCATTTCCCATAGGCGTTCAAAACCGATGTAATGGGGCGTAAGCATCATGAAGGTCATGGTGTCGCCAAAGAGAGGAAAAAAGAAGTCGTAAATCGGGAGGCGGGTTTCGGACGTAAGCCGGCCTTGTTCGTCGAGGAGGGGCGTGGGGTTTTCGAGTGGATGGTAAGGGGCCGAAAGCGTTTGCAAAGAATAAAATTGTGCCATCACGGCATGGGCGCCGGCCGTCAGCGTCAATACCGTCAATAATATTTTCATCATAATTTACGATGGCGATAACGCTGCTGAATTTCAAAACGAAGGGGGGTGGAAATACCCAGACGTGCGGCCAAACGGTCGAGAAAACGATCTTCGGCGTCGTGCCATACGCCGTCCGAAGCAACAATACAGCAGGCCTCCTCAAAAAACAGTTGTGCGGTTTCGGGGCATTCGGCGCCGTAGGCCAATACGTCGTCCAAAGGATAGGGGTCGAGGAAAGCCTCGGTCAATTCGCCGAAAATCGCGTCTCTATCCACCAATTGGCGAGGAAAAAGCGAACGTTCGCCGCCGAAAAACAACTCCATGAGTTCGCCGACGGACATTTCCTCGGGCGGAGCCAACTCGCCGTCGGCAAAACAGGCGTGCGACCACAGGGAAACCAGCATTTTGACGAACTGCAAACGTCGAAACAGTTCGTCTAGGCTCAATGCACCCGGAGCGGACGTACCGCCGGAATACGCACGCCATGCCATTTCCGACAACCGCGGCGCCAGTTCCCCCAACTTTTGATATCTTACTATCATTTTTCCGTACCCCGACGGCTATAAAGTGCAATATTACGCAATAATGTGTTTTCCGCAAAACACTACACAAAAGTTTTATCCCCGATAACTTGTGCGTAAATTGCAAACTTCGCCACGAACGAAAAAAGCAAGCGCCCCTTGACAAGGAACGCTTGGGAACGCCGCTTTTTGAGCGCCTTAGTATTCGTCTTCGTTAAAAAGGAAGTCTTCTTTGGAGGGATAATCGGGCCAAATTTCTTCGATGTTTTCGTAAGGGGCGTCGTCTTCGGGCAATTCCTGCAAGTTTTCGACAACCTCCAAAGGGGCGCCGGTACGCAGGGCATAGTCAATGAGTTCGTCGCGCGTCGCCGGCCAAGGCGCATCCTCCAAATGGGACGCAAGTTCGAGGGTCCAATACATGGTTAGGGTGCTTTAGAATTTGGGCGCAATTATAAGAAAAAATAGATTGCGCAAATATTAGCGTGGAAATTTAATTTTGTCTTTGAGCTTCTCTTCGGCTTCTTTTTTGGCTTTTTCTTCGGCTTCGCGTTTTTTACGTTCGGCTTCCTGCCTTGCTTTTTCTTCGGCTTCGCGTTTTTTGCGCTCGGCCTCTTGTTTGGCCTTTTCCGCCTCTTGTTTGGCTTTGTCGGCCGCTTCTTTGGCGCGGCGCTCGGCCTCTTGTTTGGCTTTTTCGGCTTCCTGCCTTGCTTTTTCTTCGGCTTCGCGTTTGCGTTTTTCGAGTTCTTCCTGCGCCTGCTGTTTCTTTTTGTCCAATTCGTCTTTGATTGCGTCTTTTACGGCGTCTTTGACGTTGGAACCGGCGGCTTTGAGGGTGGGTTTTTGCACCGTACCGCCCATAATCATGTCGATGACGATACGTTCGGGTTTGTCGAAGGATTTTCCGGTAAGGTTGGAAAGGGCGCTTGTCGCCGCCGAACCCGCCGCCCCGGGAGGCAAATCCAATTTGAGCTTATAATCTATGGTTTGGTCGAGCCCCGTGCTTCCGGCCACATTGAGGGTGTAAGGCCCGGTTTTGACGTCAAAAGGTTCGACGAACAGCCGTCCGTCCCGTATGGAAAATTTCAATCGGGTGTCTCGGAGTTTGATTTCTTTGAGGTCGTCGAGTTTGGTCAGTTGGGTGATTTTTTCGAGCGCGGGAAAACCGGCGAGCTTTGCGTCGAGGACGGTGGCGGCGCCGTTGGCGTTGATGCTTTCCATGACAGGGTCCATGGCGGCGGTCAAGGCGCCCGAAATCGCCAGCGACGTCGAAAAAAGGCCCGTCATATCTTTGGCAATCGGCGCCATCTTTTGTATGGTCGCAAAGCTTTTGTAAGCCTCTTGGAAGGACAGAGAGTCGATTTTGAATCCAAACTCGTACAACGGGCGTTTGAGGTCTTTGGCGATGTATTTGCCCGTCGTCGAAAAGGCCGCACCCAAAAGCCGAAAACGCAAATCGGACAAATCCAGCGCTTGGTCGCGGACGACGACCTTGCCCCGCAGATTTTCGAGTTTTAGGTTGTCGTAGAATACTTTTTGGACGGCGGTGGTGAGGGTAAAATCTATGTTTTTGGGGATTTCGGGGGCTTCGAGCGGCTTGTCGTCTTCGGGTTGGGGTTCGGCGGACGTGGAAGGTTCGTCGCTCATCCATTCGTTCAAATCCAGCTTTTGTGAACGCAAGTTCAGACTGCCTTTGATGGTTTTGTCGGAAAACAGATAACCGATGTAATTTTCGACCCTACCGTCGAGGGCGACGTCGCTGGCGCCGAGCGTGGAACGAAAATCCGAAAGTTGGATGTGGTGGGGGGTGAAGGAGAGGTCGGCGTTTTCAATTTTGACGGGCTTGGCCACGTCGGCGCCCGAATACTCGAAATTTTTGAGGTTTACTTTTCCGGAGGTGGGCAGGGACTCGAATTTTTGATTCTCGACGGCGGACATACGGCCCTCGGTTTGTAAATCGGCGACCATCACGCCCTTCATGCTCATACCCTCGATGGGATAAATTTTGAGAATTTTTTCCAAATCAAGACGGCCTTTGAGAACGAGGTTGTAGTCGGGGTCGTCGAGATTGCGGAGTTTGAGTCGGGCGTCGATGGGTTCCTTGTCGATTTCGGCGTGGAAATCGGAAACGTCGAGGTCAAGGTCGGCGTTGGTTCCGGTGGGGTTTTTGGCGACGGCGGCGATGCGCAAATTTTCAATGGCCGCAGGAAATTCGGCGGATTTGACGTACCCTTGAGTCAAATTGACGGTGGCGTCGAGAGCGGGCAAAGCGTTTTCGGCGATTTTTCCTTTGGCCGTCGCATTCAAATCCAACAAACCCTTGAGCGTCAAGCCCTCCATCGGTACCACGCGCATAATTTTCGCCAAATCCACTTTCGCCTTGACGGCCGCATCCAAATCGGGATTTTCCAAACCCGCGATTACCGCCGTCAAATCCACGGGGTTGTCTTCGAGTTCGAGATGAAATTTTTTGACCTTGACGACGGTGTTGTTCAAATCGGAGGTGGAATTGGCGGCGTTGACGTTTACGTTGATGTTTTTGATGGGCGCGGGCAGGTCGGGATATTGAACGAAGGCGTTGGCCACGTTCAAATCAACGTTGAACGCGGGATAAACGTTGTCGGCGTAAACGCCTTTGACGAAACCGTCGAGCGCCAGCGTACCGTCGGTTTTGAGCGCGGCGAAATCCTTGGTATACACGCCCGGAACCAAAGACAATATCCCTTTGAAGCGCGTTTCAAGGGCTTTGAATTTCATGTCCATGGCCACGGTCGAATCGGGCGTTTGCACGTAACCGTCGAATTGAAGTTCGAGTTCGTTGAGTTTGACCCGATTGTTTTTTAAGGTGTACTTGGAGTTTTTGGAATCGATAAACAGGTCGATGTCCGATTCGAATTTGAGGTTTCGGACGTATTTCGTGCCGTCCATGACAAAATTGACGGCCTCGATTCGGGTTTGGGTGGAAAAATCGTATTGGTCGGCCGATAGGTCGCCGCCTCCCGAAAAGTTGAGTTTACGCACTTCGGCGTGCATTTTTGCGGCTTGGTCGTGGTAAACGACGTCGCCGTTTTTGATTTCGATTTTCGAGAGTTTGAGCGCAAAGTCCGAAGGTTCTTTTTTGACGGTATCTTCGATTTCGGGGGTGGTGTCGGCTTTGGCGATATCCCAATTGGCGCGACCGTCGGCCAATACATGCGCAAAAATTTTGGGCGAATCCAACGATATTTTACGGATGTTGATTTTTTCCTTGCGCACAACGTTCATAAGATTGACGGCAAAGTCGAAGCGTTGGATTTGCGCAAGCGTATCCTTTTCAAAAGCGTCCACGCCCGTCAGCCGGAAACCCTCCAATGAAAAAGTCAAATAGGGAAAGTTGCGTAAAAGCGAAACGTCGAAGTCCCGGTAATCGACTTTGGCGTTGATTTGGTCGTTGACGACCGATTTGATTTTCGCGTGTATTTCGTCTTTGTAAAGACGCGGGACGACGACCAGCGCCACGACAAAAAGCAAAAACAGCACGCCGAAAACGGCGACTACGATTTTGAGCTTGTTTTTTTTCTTTTGTGCCATCGTATGCATATATAATGTATGAGCGCCAATTTAGCGACAAATATGCAACGAAAAACGTCGCCGGACAAATATGCGATGAGAATTTCACCCGAACGCCGTTAGACTTGTAGAGAAACGGCACGCAAAACATGACGGCGCCGTATAAAAGACGTTGTTACGGCCTGCTTCGAATCGCAGGGGCTAAAACGGATAGCCGATGGCCAGATTGTACTGAATGCGCGAACCGCCGAGGTCTTGGGGGAAGCGTTTGACGACGAAGTCGCGCAAGTCGGGGGCGTAAATTTGCTGGCCCACGTCCAAACGCACAACCAAAAACTGTAAATCCATGCGCAAACCCAAACCCGCCGAATAGCCCAGTTGCAGGGTGCGCCGGGAAAGCACCGACTCTTCGCCCGGACGCGAATCGCTGCGGTTGAAGGGCGAATACCAAACGTTGCCCGCGTCCAAAAAAACGGCGGCCTCCAAGGGACTGACTATGTCCACCCGGTATTCGACGTTGAACTCGAACTTGTATTCCCCGCCCGGGGGAAAAACACGATTGAAGTTTTGGGAAAAAAGCCCCGGTCCCAACGTTCCCGATTGCCACCCCCGAACCCCGTTCACCCCGCCCGAAAAAAAACGGCTTTCCAACGGTATCGTTCCCGTTTTGTTTATCCCGCGCGACCAGCCGACAAACACCCGCCCAACCAACTCGCTGCGTTGGTCCAAGGGCATATACGTCTTGAATTCCGCAACCAACTTGACGAATTGTCCGTAGCGGTATTGCACCGGGAAAACGAAGCCGTCGCCTTCGTCGCCGTCCCCCCGTCCCAACCGGTTGGTAACATGGTCAATCAAATAAGCGATGTTGCCGCCCATTTCCGCGCCCGCCCGCCAAAAAAACGTCGGACGGTACCTAAGCCGCCCGTATTCGTCGTTCCAAACGCGGTAATAAGACGTGTAGGAATTGAAACGCGACTGGATGTCGCGCCACAACAAAAACGCGGTGTTGAGCTGTTGGGCGTTGAGCAACAGCCGCGCATCCGCCCCCTCGACTTTTTCGACGTTGTTGAGGCTGAGGGCGAAATCGTCAAAATCTATCGGCGTCGTTACCACCGAAAGATTCAAAGGGGTAAAAACGTTCATGACCCGGTCTTTGTCGGCGTATTTCGACCATTGCACCTTACAGTCGAAAGCGGTGGTGGTGCGGATAAATTCACGGGGATTTTCACGGTTTTGACTGAAGGAGAAAATCGTTTGGCGGTTGTACATACCCCATTTACGGTAAAAACGCTGAGCAAGACGTTCGAAAAACGGAAATTGCGGCGCGCCAAGCGACAAACGCGCACCGTATTGTACAAAGGTCGTAAATTCACCGACGTCCTTGGGACGGTAAAAACTGACACTGGCGTTGACGGAAAAATTAAGCAGTTCGCCTCGTTTGAAGGCGTTGCGTTTGCCGACGACAAGGTTGAGTCCCGCGCCGGGGAGGTTGTTGTTCACCCGGTCGGTGTTTTGGAAAGCCTCCATGCCCGCCTTGAAACTGAAGCGTTTTTGCGGGGATAAAGAAATTTTGGCGACCACCCGGTTGGCCGAATCGGGCAAATAGGCAATACGCATATTTTGGAAGGCGCCCATTTCCTGAAGCCGTCGCCGCGTCTCGGAACTGTGTCGCACCCGAAAAATACTATCGGGAAATATCGAAATCCGTGCGGCGACGGCGTTGAGATTGACCGTACGTACGAGCGTCGGGTCTATGTAAAAAACAAAAGGCGTCTCGGGACGCAACAGACGTTCGGGCAAACGCAAACGTTTTCTGTCCTCAAAGGTAAGTTCGGGCGGGTAAAGGCGTAAGGGTTCGGTCTCCGAAGCCGACGAAGAAAGTTCCACCTCCACCCGCCCGACACGATAGACCTCGGCGCTATCGGGCAAACGTACGACCGTCGCCACCCACCGCGCCTCTTCCGGCGGTTTGAACCGCGTCTTTTTACGCCCGCCCTCCCCTCGCAACGACAACCATTTGACCGTCCGCTCAACGTAGGCGCTGTCGGGAATCAACAAACGCGTAAAAAGGTAACGCGGACGGTCGTCGCCGATACGATAACCCGTTTCGTCGTCTTGGACATTATCCTCGTTGGGCGGCGCCGTGGGTTCGTCTTCGAAAAAGAGGGAAAAAAAATCCTCGTCGTTCCAACGGGCGGTGTCTATCGCGGAAGTTGGGGGGGCGACGGATTCGACGGGGATTGGCGTTTTTCGCGGCGCCAAACGCGGCGGGGACAACACTCTTTGCGGTAGCCCGGTGAAAGGGTCGATTCCTTGAACGGGATAATACGTGCTGTCCACCCAATAGCTTACGTCCTTTGGCCCAACGGCGTAATAACCGCGATTGCGCAAAAGTTCGCCGAGGCGTTCGCGTTCGGCGGCCAAACGCTCTTCGTTGTAAGGCTCGCCGGGTTTCAAGGCGCTCGCTTCGACCGATTCGTACACCGCCCGCAAGAGCAGGCTGTCGCCCGATTCATAGACCAATTCCGCCGTCAAAAATACGGGGCCTTCGACGATACGGAAACGCACCGATATTTTTTTCGGATTGAGCGGACGGGGTTTGAGCTGGTAACGAACGCGGGCGTTCAAATGACCGCGTGAAAAGTAAAGGTTTTCGAGGTTTTTGCAATCTTCGACGAGGGCATATTCGTCCACAAGTGCGGGAGGTTCGCCCGCCACCTCTTTGAGCCAACGCACCACCAAACGTTCGTAAAAACGTTGGCGGTCGATACGGGCGTAAATTTTCCGCTTGAAAAAAGAAGAATCGCGTTCGATGCTCCTCCCGACGTTGTACAGGTGCAAAAACAAACGGTTTCCGAATACATCGCGGTTGGGCTTGACGCGCACGGCGGCGCTTAAAACTTCGATGCTCAAAGCCTTGGCGCCGACAAACTTCGGCGCCCGATTGACGAGGAGTTCGTCGTCGGCCAAAAAACGCGTGGCGTTGCACGACGCCATCGTCGTCCCCAACGCCGCAATGACGCACCAACGCACCACCGCCGCTTGCCCAAGGTTTTGGACGGCGTTACACATCGGCGGCGGGATTCGATTGCTCCATGCTTTCCATTCGCCGGCCAAAGTTACAAACAAAATTAAAAGAATGGGTTTTGTGCAAGTTCCGACGCGTTACTCTTTACCAAAGACGAAAAGCCGCCGCGCGCCCCAACGGCCGTTAGCGTTTGGTCATAGTTTGCCAATAACCGTCGATGCCCGCAACGCCGTACGCTCCCGCCTCAAAACACAAGCGTTCGTTATTACGATTTACCCCTCCCAAAGCAAACACGGGAATCGGCAAGGTTTCACAAACCCTTCGCAATGCCTCCAACCCGACGGGCGCAACGTCGGGATGAGAACGGGTAGCGAAAACGGGACTAAAAAAAATATAATCGTAGCCCGCCGCGACAGCCACCGCCGCCTCTTCAAACGTATGACAGGAACGGCCGTTAAGCACGCCGGGCCAAAGTCCATGACGCGCCGACGACTTATGATGCACGGCGGCCACCCCCTCGGGTGGCCGCCCAAGCCCATTGTAGACAAGCGGCAATCCCAAATCCGACAACGAACGCAGCGCTTGTACAACGTCCACCGCGTTCCGTATCATCAACGCCTCCGCCCCCAACGTCCGCGCCCCGGTTCCCCATGCCGTCCATTGAGTACATCCGGGCGGAGAAATCGCCACCCGACGAAAACAAACTTTACCCACCGTTACATCGTTGAATTGAAAAACTTTGGTTCACGACGTTTGTCTATCGGCGAGCCGCCGAAAATGAGCGGGGTACAACACGGCATTGAAAAAGCGATTGAGATTTTCGGCGACGACGAAAAAACGCTCGGCTTTGTCCATGATTTGCGGCGAAAAGCACTCTTGCGCGGATAAAACGGCCCAATACAAATACTGTTTGTGTTTGAGAAGTTCGTGGAAACGCTCGGGCGCGTCGGCAAATTCTTTGGGAACGTTTTTGTTTTTTTCACCTTTGATTTCGCCATAAGTTTGCACGAATTCGGGGTCTGCGGCGAGGGAGAGAAGTTCGTCTCCGTGTTCGACGACGCGCCTTCGCACCGCGTAAAGGTTGTTTTTATCAAGGTTCCAAACACCGCCGCCGAACCAAATTTCGTCTTTTCCAAACTGCATGTAAAAGCCCGCCGTTTCGGACGTTTTTCCGGCCGCCGCAAAATAAGCCGCCGCATGGGTTTTGTACGGCGATTTGTCTTTGGAAAAACGCACGTCGCGATGGATGCGAAAGATGAGTTCGGAGGGTTTTCGGGGGGGATAGGCGGGCGCCAAACGCACAACCCGTTCTTGGAATTCCATAACCCAATCTTCAAACGGTCGTTTGACCACGCGCTCGTATCGTGCTTTGTTGGCCTCGAACCACGGTTTTTCGTTGTTTTCCGAGAGTTCTTCAAAAAATTGCAAAAAATCGGGGTCGAACATACACCGTCAATGAACGACTTTAAGGTTGGGTAATTTTTCTTTTAAACGAATGATTTCCGCTTTGCTGAGCGTTTGGCATTGTTTGAGATTGATGACTTTGAGGTTGGCCCAACCCGAAAGGTCTTCGGGAAGCCGGAAAAGGGGGTTGTTGCGCAGGTTGAGTTCTTGAAGGGCGGACATTTTCGTCATTTCCTTCGGTATTTCTTTGAGGTAGTTGTAGGAGAGGTCGAGAATTTTGAGCGAATCGAGCCGTGAAATTTCGGCGGGTAATTTTTCGAGTCGGTTGGAGTTGAGGTATAGTTCTTGGAGGGCGGAAAGGTTGCCGATTTCGGGGGGTAGGACGGCCACGCCGCTGAAGGCCATGTCCAAGTATTTGAGTTTTGGCATGTTTCCGAAGGTTGCGGGAACGGTTTTGAGCCGGTTGCGGCGCAAAATCAATTTTTCCAAAGAAGTCCATCCGTCCACGCAGGGCGGCAGTTGGGTAATTCGGTTTTCGGACAAATCGAGTTCTTTGAGATGGGAAAGTTCGCAAAGGGCGGGGTGAAGACGTTCAATGACGTTGCGCCTGAGGTAAAGGTATTGCAAATTTTGGGGTTTTGCGAGAATTTCGGGTGCAAAGTTCAGAGAGTTTTCGCTCAAATCAAGGTATTGGAGCTGTTGGAGCATCGCGAATTCAGGTGGAAGCTTGGTCAGCTCGTGATAGGTCAAGTCGAGTTTGAGGGCAAAAGGGGCGTTGGGCAAAGCATGCTCGACCCGCACGTATTTGGGGGTGTTGTTGAGTTCTTCGAGCGAAAGCAATCGTTGCTGGGCGTTGAGACCTAAAGCTTCAAAAAACAGCGTCGCCGCCGCAAGCCGCCAAAAATATTTCATTGTCCGTTCAAACAATACGCGAAAATACGCTATTTTGTGGTTCAATTGCGCAACGGATTTGAAAACGGCGTTTTTTATCGCAAGACGGTATTTGTTTTCCCCGAATATGCCCGGCGCCATACAAATTATTACGGCGATAACGACGGTGGGCGTGGGATTGATTACGGCGGCGCTGGTCGTAACGTTTTCGGTTTTCAACGGCTTTCAGGCCGTTTTACGGGATTTGTTTAAATCTTTCGACGCCGACGTGCGGGTGAGCGCGACGCGGGGGCGTTACGTCAAGCCACAAGCCGGGGAATTGGCCCGCAAGATGCCCGAATCCCGGGCGGTGGCCGCCGTGCTTGAAGGCCGTGCCGTACTTAGAAACGGCTCCAAAGAGCAAATCGTCAAGGTCAAGGGGGCCGACGACGATTTTGAGACCGTCAGCGACGTCGAACGCCTCGTGCGTTTCGGCAGGTACGCCCTCAAAGACACCTTCGGCGAACCGGCGCTTGTCGCCGGCATCGGCGTCGCGGGAAATATCGGCCTCGCCGTCAACGACCCGTTTCAAAAAATCGAAATTCTCACCCTTTCCGAAAAAAAAGAACTGCTCACCACCGACCCCGCCCAAGCCGTACGTTCGGCCGTACTGGGGGTCAGCGGCGTTTTCGCCCTGCAAAAGGACTACGACGACAAATTGGTCATCGTCCCTTTGCCCGTGGCCGACAAACTTTTCGAGGCCGAGGGTCGGCGTACGGGTTATGAAATCAAACTTAAAGACGGCGTTTCGCCCGACAAATTCCGAAAAAAACTCCAAGAACTTTTGGGACCCGACTATCGCGTCGAAACATGGTACGAACAGCACCAAACGTTGTACGAGGTTATGCGCAACGAAAAAGCCGTGGCATTTTTGGTCTTGGCGCTCATGCTGGCGCTGACCGCCTGCAACATCGTCGCTTGTCTTTCGATGGTGGCGGCGGAAAAACGACGGGACGTAGGAATATTACAAACCTTGGGGGGACGGCGAAGCCTGATAGGCGGCGTATTTTGGGCTTTGGGAATACTTATCGGCGGCGGCGCGGCGCTCGGCGGCATGATTCTCGGAACCCTGCTTTGCATCCTTCAAGAACGCTTCGGCCTGCTGAAACTCGGCGTCTCCGAAGACAGCGCCTTTCTCATTCAAGCTTATCCCGTCGAAATGCGCCCGACCGACTTTTTACTTATCGCGGCATTGGTCGTTGTTTTGTCGTCGCTTTCGGCTTTTTATCCGGCCTACCGTGCCACGGGATTCAAAATCGTTGAAAACATCGGATGAAACGGCTTGTAACGCTCGCGGTCGCAACCGCATTGACGATACCGTCCTTAAAGACGCTTGGGGCCCAAAGAATCAGGGTCGCCTTTATTCAAATCAACGACGTATACGAAATCGACGCGCTCGACGACGGACGTTCGGGAGGAATTGCCCGCGTCGCCGCGCTTAAAAACCAATGGAAAAACCGCGTCGATACGGTGTTTCTATGTTTGGCGGGCGACTTTTTAAGTCCGTCCGCGATGGGTAAGGCGCTTATCGACGGCAAGGAATTGGCGGGCGCGCAAATGGTCGCCTGCCTCAACGCCGCCGGACTCGACTTCGCCACCTTTGGCAACCACGAGTTCGACGTTCAGGAAAACGAGCTACTGGCCCGCATCAACGAATCAAAATTCGAATGGATTTCCGCCAATCTTTTGCATCGTCCGCCGTCGCGACCGTTCGTTCAAAACGAAAAACCTTTACCCGAATACCGAATTTTGAGGGTTCGCAAGAAAAAAAATGAATTTCGCATCGGATTGACGGGCGTTACGCTGAACTTTACGCTTCCTCCATACGCGGAATACCGAAACGCGGGACAGGCCTTGGACCGCGTAGCCCGAACGATAAAAGACTCCACGGACGTACTTGTGGCGATGACCCATCTAAATTATCACGAGGATTCGGCGTTGGCGCAATGCCGGCCCGAATGGGCGTTGTTCATGGGCGGCCACGAACACGAACGCATTTACCGACGCACCGACCTCGGCACGGTCATCGCCAAAGCCGACGCCAACGCCCGCTCGGCCTACGTTCACGTTTTGACGTTTGAACCGAAAAACCAAAAAACGAGGTTGGAGTCGAAAATCGTCGAATTGGGTCCCCGGATTCGCCCCGACCCCCGTGTCCAAAGCGTGGTCGATGCGTGGATGGAAAAGGGACGAACGGCTTACCGAGCTTTGGGATTCGAACCCGAAGCCGTCGTTTGCCGCATCGAGGGCGAATGGGACGGTTCGGAGGCGGCGGTACGCAACCGTTCCAACACCTTGACCCAAACCGTCGCCACCGCTTTTTTCCACGCCGGCGACCGTCCCGACATCGCCTTTTTCAATGCCGGAAGCATCCGCATCGACGACAAACTTCGCGGTACGCTCACACAATACGACCTTTTTCGCATTCTGCCCTTTGGCGGAAAAATTCTTCAAGCCGAAGTGGAAGGCAAGGCGCTCGTCGAGCTCAAAACGGCGGGGGAAAAAAATCGCGGTACGGGTGGTTATTTGCATTGGCACGGCGACACCGCTCGAATCGTTCCCGAAAAATTTTATCGGGTCGTGTTCCCGGAATTCCTTTTAACGGGACGCGAACGCAACATGGCTTTTTTTACGCGCGAAAATCCGGGCGTGCGAAACGTCGAATCCGAATTCTCACCCACCGACCCCCGCTCCGACGTCCGCCGCGCCCTTAACGCTTTTTTGAAGTCCCCGCATTGATTCTCGTTAAGGGCTTGGGCTTGAAGGGTTCGGAAAAACTTATTGCTTTCCAATAATTCCGTTCAACAAGGGATTGACAAAATTTTTTGCAACTTTGCGCAGGCTTTAGCGTATACCGGCAGAAAACACGACGAATACCCCCGATGGTTTATCGAATACTGATAGTCGCGGCAACGGCGATGCTTTGGTTTGGCGCCTTGTTTTCGTGGGCGCAAAACGCAGGCAAGCGCAGTCGCCACCAAGAAGCCTCGCAGGTTTTTCTTAAAAACTTCACGACCGACGAGTACGGCGCCGAGGCTCAAAACTGGGCCGTCGTGCAAGACGGCAGGGGTATCGTGTACGTGGGCAACAATTCGGGGGTGCTTGAATACGACGGTTACGAATGGCGCATGATACGTATGAGCGTGGCCGTACGTTCGTTGGCCATTGACGCCAACGGCTACGTATTCGTGGGAGCGATTCGGGAACTCGGTTATTTGAGTCCCGATTCTACGGGCTACATGCGGTTTCGTTCGTTAACATCGCTACTTCCAACTACCGACTTCGGCGACGTTTGGAGCGTCCACGCCGTCGACGACAAAATCTATTTTCATACTTCGGCCTACATTTTCCGTTTAACCCTTCCGGCGTCGGGCAATCCCGCCGAAATTCAAAAATCATCGCTTAAAGTGTGGGAGGCGGGGGCGCAAGAACGTGAATTTCACACCGTTTTTTACGTCAACGGACGGCTGTACGTTCGCCAACGCGGGGTGGGGTTGCAGGAACTGGTGGGCGACGAACTAAAATTGTTGCCCTTGGGCGAAAGTTTTGCCGACGAAAGCATTTATTTTCTCATTCCCTACGACGATACACGGGTGTTGTTGGGCGCGCGCGACCGCGCGCTCATGGTCTACGACCACGCAAAACTCGAGCCGTGGAAACACGAGGTCGTGGATTATTTGGTGGACAACAACTTTTACCACGCCATCCGCATGCGCGACGGCAGTTTCGCCTTCGGCACGTCGGTGGGCGGAGTGGTCGTTTTGGACGAGACGGGCGAAGTGCGCCACGTCATCAATGAAAAAACGGGCCTACAATCCAACGAGGTCAATTTTCTTTTTTGCGACGGTCAGGACGGATTGTGGCTCGCGCTTTCCAACGGCGTAACCCGTGCCGAAGTCGCCACGCCTCTTTCGTTCCAAACGACGTTCGTCGGCCAAAAACAAAACGTCGAATGTCTGACACGCTACAAAAATCATCTTTACATCGGCACGAGCCTCGGCATTCTCTACCGCAACTTCGACAAGGACGTCAATATTTTCAACAAACAACCCTACGAACCGGTGGCGGGGGTAAACAGCCATTGTTGGTCGCTTTTGGAAACGAAAGGCACGCTTTTCGCGGCGACGACGGGCGGCGTTTACATCGTACGCGAAAAAAACGCCTACTTGCTCAACGACTACATCGCTTATACGATGGCCTCGTCGTCTTTGGACCCGAAGCGTTTGTATTTGGGTTTGGAAGACGGTTTGGCAAGCCTCTACCACCAAAACGGAACATGGTTGGACGAAGGCCGGGTTGTAGGGGTCAATGAAACGGTACGCTCCATGGTCGAAATGCCAAACGGGGAACTGTGGCTGGGAACGACGTCGCAAGGCGTGGTACGACTACGCTTTACGTCGGGACGGCGGGGCAAACCCGAAATCAAACGCTTCGGCCCCGCCGACGGCCTTCGCTCCGGCACCGACAACTACGTCTTTTACGTACGCAATCAATTTTTGGTCGGCAACAACAAAGGACTGTTTCGCTTTGAAAACGATAAATTCATTCCCGAACCGAAGTACGGCGCCAAATTTGCCGACGGAAGCAAGGGGGTGTATCGCATCGTCGAAGGGGCGGACGGCCAAATATGGATAACGACGACGACTATCGCCGGCGGCACGCGCTTCGAGACCGTTGCCGTCGTTCGCGATACTTTACTCAACACCTTCAAACTCGACCCCCTTCCCTTCCGTAGGATAGGCAACTTTCACGTCAATCAAATATTCGCCGAAAACGATGGAGTGGTATGGCTCGGGGGCAACGACGGCATCGTGCGCTTGGATACGCGCATGGCCGCCACCTACCAAGACCCGTTCCACGCCGTCATTCGCAAAGTGCTGCTTAACGAGGATTCGACGATATTCGCGGGCGCCTTCCGCAACCGCTTCGGCGCGGCGGGTTTGGAACAGAACACGGATTGGGTTCCCGTAATTGAATTTGGCAAAAACGTACTGCGTTTCGTTTGCGCGGCGACCAGTTACGACAACGCCGCCGCCAACGAATTCCAATACCGTCTGATACTTGAAGGCAATTGGTGGAGCGCCCGCGACACCGCATGGTCCAATTGGACCAAAGAATCTTACAAAGAATACACCAACCTTTCCGAGGGCCGCTACCAATTCATGGCGCGCGCCCGCAACATCTACCACGTCGAAAGCAACGTGGCAAGCTTTGAATTCGTCATTCCCACACCGTGGTATAGGTCATGGTGGGCGATACTGCTTTATGTTGTATTGGGTGCGGGCGGGGTATACGGCTTGGTGCGTTGGCGCGTACGAAGTCTCGAAGAGGACAAACGCCTTCTCGAAGAAAAAGTCGCCGAACGCACGGCCGAAGTCGTGCAACAAAAAGAACTCATCGAACAAAAGAGCATCATCCTTGAACAGGCCAACGTCGAAATCACCCGTCAAAAATCCCAACTCGAAAACGCCTTCGAGGAGATTCGCGCGGCCAACGAAAGTCTTTCCGCCGCTTACGCGGAAATCGACCACAAAAACCACGAAATTCTCGACAGCATATTGTATGCAAAGCGCATACAAGAGGCGACGATGCCTCAAAGTCAACTGCTAAGCGAGTGGCTGCCAAATTCATTCCTGCTTTTTAAGCCGAAGGACATTGTTTCAGGCGACTTTTATTGGTTCACCCGAAAAGGGAACGTGGTTCACGTCGCCGCCGCCGACTGTACGGGCCACGGCGTTCCGGGCGCGTTCATGAGCATGATGGGTTGTAGTCTGCTCAACCAAATCGTTAATGAACAAGGCGTAACCGAACCCGCCCAAATTCTCAACGTTCTCAACGAAAAGGTCAAACGCAATCTTCACCAAAACGAACCCGGTTCAACGTCTAAAGACGGTATGGACATTTGTTTGGCGGCCATAGATTTGGACGCCCGCACGTTCAGTTTCGCCGCCGCCAACAACCCCCTCTATTACATCACCGGCGGCGAACTCCAAGAGCATAAAGCCGACAAATTTCCCATTGGCGGCGGACAATACGAAAACGTCGTTTTCCACAGCCATAGCTTCGCCTATTCTTCGGGCGAGGCCATTTACCTTTTTTCCGATGGTTACGCCGACCAATTCGGCGGCCCCAAAGGACGAAAGTTCATGTATAAAAAATTTAAAGAACTGCTTTTTGAAATTCATCAACGGCCCGCCGCCGAACAACTTGAAATTTTGGACAAAACGATGGAGGAGTGGAAGGCGGGCCGTGAACAAATCGACGACATACTGGTCATCGGCATTCGCTTTGAATGAAAATCCCCAAACCATGAATTTTTGGTTTGTCCCTTTTGGGTTTACCCTTTTACATTGCCGCAACCGTCATTTACGACAGCCGGCGTTTATGTAAAACAAGTGTTGTGCAAACGTAATTTTTTTTCCTCTTTCATGCATGCGAAACAAAATATTTTTTGTATTTTAGTCGTGTATTTTAAGACCGAAGCCATGTTGCGATTGGGGATACTGAAATATTTGCCGACGCTGACGATACCGATAGTCGGCATCGTGTCGTTGACGCAGGGAGGGGCCTTTTCCTACCTTCTGCTTGTCTACGCCTTTGTGCTCATTCCTTTGCTGGAACTGTTCATTCCGCCCGACCCCGCGAATTTAAGCAAAGAGGTCGAGGAGATTCGACGCAAAGACCGCAGTTACGACGTGCTGCTCTACCTCATGGTACCGATTCAATACACGTTTTTGTTTTTGTTTTTCCGCGGTATGGCCAACCCCGAACTGACCCTTTTTGAACGGGTGGGGCGTGTACTGGCCATGGGGTTGAGTTGCGGGGTGTTGGGCATCAACGTCGCCCACGAACTCGGCCACCGGCACACGTGGTACGAAAAACTCATGGCCAAGCTCCTACTTCTTTCAACGCTTTACATGCATTTTTTCATCGAACACAACCGGGGCCATCACCGTTGGGTTTCAACCGACCGAGACCCGGCGTCGGCGCGCTACGGAGAATCGCTTTACGCTTTTTGGTGGCGTTCGATAACGCAAGGTTATTTATCGGCGTGGCGTCTGGAAAACGAGCGCGTCCGTAAAACGGGCAAGGCGCTCTTCGGATGGGAAAACGAAATGGTGCGCTTCACCCTAATTCAATTGGCGTTCGTGGCGTTCGTTTTCGGATTTTACGGATGGATGACGGGCGTATGTTTTTTGGCGGCGGCATGCGGTGGCGTCCTGCTTTTGGAAACCGTCAATTACATCGAACATTACGGTCTGAGCCGTAAAAAATTGGGAGAAAACTATTACGAAAAAGTCATGCCCGTCCACTCGTGGAACTCCGACCACGTCGTAGGCCGCATCATGCTTTTCGAACTCACGCGCCACTCCGACCATCATTTTCACGCCGGGCGCAAATACCAAGTGTTGCGTCATTTCGACGACAGCCCGCAACTTCCTACGGGCTATCCGGGCATGATGCTTTTGGCGTTGATTCCGCCGTTGTTTTTCGCCGTCATGCACCCGCGCATCAAACGCCTGCAAACCCTTAACCCCGCTTTGGTCTAATTTTTTTCATGCGTACCGCCCTTTTTCCCGGCTCTTTCGACCCCATCACCTGCGGACATCTTGAAATCGTTCGCCGGGGCCTGAAAATATTCGACCGCATCATCGTCGGCGTAGGCGTCAATACTTCAAAAAGCCCGACGTTCTCTGTGGAAAAACGCGTCGAATGGATAGAAAAATGTTTTGAAGGCGACGGACGGGTCGAGGTAAAGACGTATTCGGGATTAACGGTACATTTTGCCCGCGAATGCGGCGCGGAATTCATATTGCGCGGATTGCGTGCCGCCCCCGACTTCGAGTACGAAAAAAACATAGATCTGCTCAACAACCACCTTTTTCCCGGGGTACAAACCGTTTACCTCATCGCCTTTCCCGAAACGGCGCACATCTCTTCGACGCTGGTGCGCGAGGTTATTCGTTTTGGAGGAATATTGGACGGGCTTGCCCCTCCGCACATTGTCGAAGATATTAGAAGCGTGCAGTAACCGGCATTACCCTCCCATCAACGTTATAAATATCAATCGAAACTCTTATGCCCCTCCAAGAATAAACGTTGGGCCGGACGCGCCCCCGACGGGATGTTATAAACAACCGCCGCCTTTGCGAAGGCGTCCGTCTTCTAACGCCAAAATTTTTTGAAATCCGTCGATTTTCCCCGTAGCGGGTTAAGGCAAGAAAGAAACGGGAAAAGAGTAAAATCAAGGAGAGACGATAATTTAAGATTCCGGCGGTTTGCGGAAAGCCGGCCAATGCCCGCGTACAAGTTTTCCGGCATTGAATTTTCTTGTTTCGGCGAAAATATTTGCGGCGTTAGGGTAATTTTTCGTAATATTGGGGCAATGAGGAGGCTATTATTGTTAGGCTTGGTGTTGGCGGGTTGTCGGCGGGAATACGCCGGGAGTTACGGATATTACCCCGAGTATTACGCTTGGGACCGCGAAGCCAAACGCGGCCTTAGCGAGACTTTTGAACTCGAAGATTCTCTGCCCTATTATTCGGCCATATGCGACTCGTTTGAGCGCGTCACGGATACGAGCGTCGTCGTCGGCGCCGATACCCTCCGTTTTACTTTCAATTATTTCAACACTCATCGTCCGCAAGTCGTCCCCACATTGTATCTCGAAGGCCGTTGCAGGTTCAAAGTGCAAGAAAACTACGTAAACAACTACGCCGTCAAAATCGACGGTTATCTCAATAAAAAGCCTTTTTTTTCCAAAACGTTTTATAAAGACGAGTTCGAGGCGGTATTAACCAAAGACTATTTGCGCAACAACGTTATGGTCGGCGCCGATTTTTTCGGTTACAATTACAAGCACCGTCAGGCGATATTCCGTTTTTCGTTCGCGGAGGCGCCGGGGGGGACTTCATGGTTCGCCCAAGCTTATGCAACGGTGGGTATGGACGGAAAAGTGGCGATGAAAGGCTTGGTGGATTTCCCGCATCATTGTCAAAACCCAATTTCGCTTTCCAGAAGCCAAGATTACCTTTTAACGTGTTCGGAAATCGCGCATTTTCCGTCGAAGAAAATCATACGCCATCCCGGAAGCGTGGTCATGACCAAATTCATCAACGACACCCTTTACAGCATTATTTATTCGTTCGTTAAGGACTCGACGCTCTGCGACACCGTTATTTATTGGGGAACGGATACGCTTCGTTACGCCGATCGTGTCGCCATCTACGACACTCTCAGCCAGAACGCCTTCATCATGCACGTCAACGGCGACACGATGGCGGCCTTCCAATTCTCGGGTTTTACCGACTACGGCGAGGGTTATTGGGCCGAGTACGACCACATCTTTGAAATGAGCCTCGTCGGTTTTTACGATTTTCGCAAGCGCACGGTACACACTTTCGATATGTCCCGAACGGCGGGTTATCGAAGCTATACGCTTCGAAAACTAAAAAAGTTGGGCGAAGAACCGTCGGGCAAATACATGCGTTTTACGTCGTACGACCCCGTTGGCAAACCCGCCATCCTCAAACTGTTTGTCAATCCGCAGCGTTCCGTTGTCGGTTACACGCTCGATTCGGGTTCGGGCTACAAAAACATGTACTCGACCGACTAAACAACGCGTACGTCGACGACGTTTTTTTGTTGAATCAATGGAATTAAAATTCCTTTTTGCACGGTTTCGGACAAATAAGGGCAACCTTTGCAGGCGCCGGCGGCTTTAAGCAAGGGCACGTTTTCCGAGTCCATGCCGATAAAAAAAATCCCCCCACCGTCGCGTTCGGTGGCGGGCAATACTTTTGCGGCCATCCACTCGGCAAAACCGCGTTCGTCGTGCGGCATCGCGATGGCGTAATTTCTCAAACTTTCAAGGGAGGGCAAAGGTCGTTTCAACGCCGCCCGCACCGCTTCGCGCACCTGCGGAAAAAGCGTATCCCAGCTTGCCGCATCGCTTTTTACGACGGTAACGAAGTCGCCCGCCAAATAAATGCGTTCCACGCCTTCGACGGACAAAGGTAAATCCGCCAACGGCATGCCCGTCGGGTAATCGTCGTGCGTCCATTCGTAAGCGCCCCATTCCGCCAATTCGCCGGACAAAGCCATTTTGCACGCGTTCGGATTGGGCGAAGCGTGAACCGAAACGATATACAGTGATTTCACTTTTACGTTAATACTTGAATCGAAAAATTAGTTCATTGCCGGTTGCGCAATTTTTCGTAAATTGCCGTTAATGATAAAGTGGGCGATAACTTCGGCTTTGGCGTTTGGGATGTTGGCGCCGGCGTTGGGACAAATCGTCGCCGTCAATCGCGGCGAAGAAATACGCATCCAAGCGGGGTGTTTGGTCAGCGTTCGCGGCGGCTGGTGGAACCAAGCCGGAAGAGTATACCATTCGTCGGACTCTTTGGTCGTTTTTGGGGACGTCGTCAACGACGACCCCGACTCGTTGTTTTCGGCGGTGATGAACGGTGTGCAGATAGCTCCGGGAGCTCTGATTTTAGCCGGCGCCAATCAATCCCTTTCCACCAACGTCCCCGGAAGCGCCGTGCGCATCCCCATACTTCGCCTGCGCGGCACGGGCGTGAAAACCACGCTTTTACCCACCTATATCAACGACACGCTCGATTTGCACAACCGCCTGCTCGATACCCGTACGGATACGGTTTTCGTCCTCAAACGGGCGCCGGAAGCCGTACTTCGGGCCGATTCGGGCATGGTGCGCTCGGACGAAACGGGTGCGTTGTCCCGACAAACCACCGGTACGGGAACGTATCTTTTTCCCGTCGGAGACGTTGCGAACGGTCAATGGCTGTATCGTCCGCTGGCCGTAGAACCAAACGCCACGGGCGTTTTCGTTGCACGCATGGCCTTGGGCGACGCAACGACGGCGGGATACGACCGTTCCCAAACCGTGGCGCCCTTGTGCCGAATCGGCCCGAGATATTTTCATCGACTATGGGGTTCGACGACGGCCAACCTAACCGGTTTCTACGCCCCCGGCGAGGACCTTTATCACGAACGTTGGGCGCGTTGGAACGGCGCGGCATGGGAAACGTTTTCCACCGCCGCAGGGCCGACAACCCCGAGCGTGCCCGTTTCCCAAACGCTTTCGAGTTATCGACGCACCGCATGGCAACACCCCCAAACGCAAACCCTTCACTTCGGCGACGCCGCATTCGTTACCTTTCCCCTCCTTGAAGACAAGCGTTTTTGTGCCGACGACCCCGTCCTCGTTTTTTCCGCTCAAGGCTCACCCAACGACGGTACCGGCATGTTTACGCTCATAGGAAACGAAGGACAAACCTACTCACTGCCCGGCGGCGCGTTTAATCCCGCACTCTATCCCCCCGGCGTCTACAACTTGGTTTTTACTTATACTCTTGCCGACGACGCCGGCCACGTCTGTTCCACTTCCGCCGGCCAATCCATCCAAATCGATTCCCTCCCCATCCCAAGCATAGAAATTGTGGGGTCGGACACGTTTTGTTTTGGAGAAAGCGTAACGCTTTTGGCTCGTCCCGAAGGCTATGAATACGTTTGGACGCTCGGCAACGGACAAACCATTGACGGTGCCGCGTTCATTACCCTTCATCGTTCGGAATCGATTATACTCAGGGTCGTCGACCCACGCAGCAAGTGCGACGCCGAAACAACCATGAGCGTTTTTCGCGGGCCGCAAGTAAACGCCGCTTTTTCCCCGCCCGTAAAATTTTGTTCCAACCATCCTCCCCTAGCTCTCGAAGGAACGGGAACACCGGCCGCAAACAACCCCCTTGTCGAATATTATATCGTAAACGCCGAAGGCCAACGCACCCTTATTGAAAACGCGACCTTCAACCCCTCCCTTTATCCCCCCGGAACATATACTCTTGGATTCAAATACGGGGTAAAATTGGGCAACACGGGACGATATTGTACCGATTCGGTGGAAAAAATTATAACCGTTCACGCCGCGCCCGTTCCGAGTTATGCCGTAATCGACGGCTCGTTGCAATTTTGCGAAGGCGGGTCGGTTACGCTCGAGGCCCGGCCCGACGGCCTCAACTACCGATGGAATTTTACCCACGACGGAACCAACTTTTTCAACGTCCACTCCCAACGTTTGACGCTCAGCCTTCCAACAACCGCAACCCTCGTCGTTACCGACCCGACGACGGGCTGTCAAGCGACGTTGGGAACGTCCATCAACATCGGCGCCGATCCTTTTCCCGGAGTAGACATCGTCGCCGACCCGACACCCCCGTTTTGCAACGGCGTCGCCACCCTCAAAATTAACCCCGATTCACCCGGCTATCGCTATCAATGGTTTCGAGGAAACACCCCGCTTGCAACCACCCCCACGCTGACAACCGACGTCCCGGGAAACTATTATACCGTCGTTACCTTGACCGCAAATCCCGAATGCGTTACCCAAACCCGTGTTATCAACGTAAGTTTTCCGACAAAACCCGAGGCCGAGCTCGTTGGAAAAGACGCGATATTTTGTCAGGGGAGAGGATACGCCGAACTCTCCTACGAACCCCAAGACGGCATAGACTATTTTTGGCTCAAAGACGGGGAACGCTATCCCGAAGGACGAGACCGCGTACGCATCGCCGTCGAAACACCGGGGCGTTACGCCGTCGTCGCCGTTTCCCGCCTTTGTCCCAACCTCACCGACACCTCGAAGGCCGTTAATATTGACGTGATTCAACGCCCGCCGTCGTTGGGCTTCACCTACGACGGCGCCCCCGACGTCCAACCCTACGGTTCGACCATTCAATTTCGCGACACCACCCGCTACGAAACCGAACCCTTGCAACGCATCTGGATTTTCGGCGACGGCGACACCCTTCGCAGTCTCAATCGTTTCCCCGCCCACGTTTATCCCGGTACGGGCGTCTATTATCCCACGCTCGTTTACTTGACCCGCGACGGTTGTCGTTGGGAGGTCAAAGGCCGCGTGGAAATCGACGACAGCACGTATCTATGGATTCCCGATGTTTTCACCCCCAACCAAGAAGGCCCCGCCGTCAATGAAACCTTTACCGTTTTCAGTCGGGGATTGAAAACTTTTGAAATGGAAATTTACAACCGTTGGGGAACGCGGGTTTATTTTGCAAACCGTCCAAACGCCCCGTTTTGGGACGGCTCCTACAACGGTCAGCCCTGCCCCGAAGGCGTGTACACCTACCGTATCAACGCCGCCGCCTACAACGGGCGCGCCTTCAACCGCACCGGAACCGTTACGCTTGTTCGCTAAACCGAAAATAAAACACGGAACGAGTCGATGCCGTCGTTTTCACCCGTTCCGCCGGACGGTAACCTTGCACGTAAATTATTCCTTCGGCGTCTTCGACCACAAACCATTGTTTTTTTTCGGCGGCGGGAACCTTCATTTCCGTCAAAACATCGGAAACTTTTTTGCGTCCTTGCATTCCCAACGGCACAAAAGCGTCTCCCGCCAGTCCGACGCGAACGGTCAATGGAAATTTCAAGCGTTCCAAATCGGCCGTAAAACCTTCTCCCGGAATATTGTTCGCGCCCCAACAAAGGTACCATTTTCCAAATCTCCCCTCCCCTCCCCCGTCTTTTATCGACAAGGGCTCGGGCGCGTCGATTTCCGAACGCAAGAACACCATACCGCTGCGTTCCCGTACCAAACGCATTGCGCCAAGTCGCGCGGTCTTGCCCGTCTGCGCGTCAACCAAACGCAAAGCCGTTTCCAATTCCGAGGCATTGAACCCGTAAAGCTCTTTTAAACGCTGAAAAAAAAACAAACGACGAAAATCCGCGCCGTATTTATTTTCGTAACGAAACAATTTTTCCAAGTCCAAAAAATCATTTTTTATAATACCCGAACGCACGAAAATTCGCCGCAACAACCGGAACTGTGCATCCGCCAAAGCGCCTGCGGTCGATATTTGTTTGGCGTACGACGGATTGATTTCCGCCAACTTAGGTAAAACGTCAAGACGTATTTTGTTGCGCAAATATTCGGTTTTGAAGTTAGAGGAGTCCGTTCGATAGGGAATGCGGCGGTTCGTTAAATAATGTATGACTTCCGCTCTGGAAAACTTAATCAACGGACGTATGATTAACGAACGTCGCGGCGGAATACCCGCCAATGGATTAAAATGTTTCGAACGCAACAAAGAATAAATACGGGTTTCGACATCGTCGTCCGCCGTGTGTCCCAACGCTATGTAATCGTAACCTTCCGATGCAACCAAGCGACGGAAAAAATCGTAGCGAATTTTTCTCGCCGCCGCCTGCAAACAAAGGCCTTTATGTTCGGAGATATCGGCGTGATGAACGTAAAGGGAAATTCCCCATTTCTCGGCCATGCGGCGAACAAAATTTTCGTCTTCGTCGCTTTCGGCGCCGCGAAGACCGTAATTGATGTGGGCCGCCGCGATTTGGCAGGAGGCGTCAAGCATCAAATGGACGAGCGCCGTCGAATCCGGCCCGCCGCTCCAACCTACCAAATATCGTCCCGCTTTGCATTCAATGCGCACGTCAGTAGGATTCTTTTTCGTAGTCGGGAAACGAACCCGATTTCACGTCCGCCGCGTAGCGCTTGAATGCGTCCGACATCGTTTCGTACAAATTGGCGTAACGGCGTAAAAACCGGGGGGAAAAATCTTTGGTAATACCCAACATATCGTGCGTAACCAACACCTGCCCCGAACACAACGGGCCCGCACCGATGCCGATGGTCGGTATTTTGAGAATATTCGTTACTTTTCCGGCAAGCTCGGCGGGTATTTTTTCCAACACCAAACCAAAACAACCCGCGTCTTCGAGAAGTTTGGCGTCTTTTATCAGTTGGCCGGCTTCGGCTTCGGCTTTCGCACGAACGGTATAGGTTCCAAATTTGTAAATCGATTGGGGTATCAAACCCAAATGCCCCATGACGGGAATCCCTGCGGAAATAATGCGTTTGACCGATTCGACGACAAATTCGCCGCCTTCCAACTTGACGGCGTGTGCTCCCGATTCCTTCATAATCCGTATCGCCGATTGTAAGGCGGTTTTGGAATCGCCTTGATAAGTTCCGAAAGGCATATCCACAATCACTAATGCCCGTCGCGCCGCCCGCACCACCGCCGAAGCATGATATATCATTTGGTCAAGGGTGATGGGCAAAGTGGTTTCGTGTCCCGCAACGACGTTCGACGCCGAATCTCCTACCAACAACACGTCAATGCCCGCCTCGTCCAAAATTTTGGCAAATGAAAAATCGTAAGCCGTCAGCATGGATATTTTTTGCCCCTCGGCTTTCATGGCTAAAAGCGTATGGGTGGTTACCCGCTTGGGCGAAATCGAAGAAACTTGCGTAGACATAGCGGCGTGAATTTGTCGTAAAGTTACGAAAAATGTAAAGGGCGAGCCTTTCGGCCCGCCCTTTTGGAATTAATCGAATCAACGATTATTGCTTAACGACTTGGCCCGTCCAGTAGGATTTGCCCGCTACAACGCGAAGCGTGTAAACACCGGCGGAAAGATTGTCCAAAGAAACGCTAATCGTTCCGTTTTCGGGGGTACGTTCAAATTTAGCCACCGCTTGACCCAATTGATTGTACACCTCGACCCGCGCTTGCGTTGCGCCCTTAAAGTCGGCGCCAAGATTGAGCGTACCGTTGGTGGGATTGGGGTAGAGCGTGAGCGGTGCGACGTTGACGACGTCGAAACGACCCACCGAGCTTTTGTAGTCGTAGGGAAGCGATTGGTCGGATTCGCAACCGTTCAACAACACCGAAACGGTATAAAGACCGTCGACGTCGGGCAGAACTTGGAAAGCGTTTTGGCCGGTCAAAACCGCACCGTTGCGATACCAACGATACGTGGCGCCGGTAACGGGAGCGGCCACGCGCAAACGGTCGGCGCCGTTCGGCAAAGTGTCCGCCACAATCGAGGGACGAGTCGGACGCGGATTGACGGTAATCGTAACAGGGTCGGAATTGATATCGCCGCATACGGTTTGCACCGTACAGAAATACGTTCCCGCTTGTTGGATGGTTATGCCTTGCGTGGTTCCAAGAATCGCCGTACCGTTCGACCAGAAATAACCGATGTATTGGCTTTGCAATTCGGGATTGGGATGACGAGCCGTCAAAAGTACCGTTCCACCTTCGCAAATCGTCGTATTTCCATCCGCAACAATCAAAGGTTTGATGCTTTCGAGCTGGGATTTGACTTCAAAGGTACGGGTTGCCGTGCGTCCATTGGCGTCGGTAACCACGACGGTATATTCCCCTGCTTCGAGGTTGACCAAATCTTCGGTCGTCGCGCCCGTAGACCATTGGAAAGCGTACGGGGGTTTGCCTCCCGAAACGGTGATGTTAATCGCACCGCCTTGCGTCACACCGCAACCGGCGTCGGTAACTTGTCCGTTCACGGCCAACTGCGGAAGCGAACCAACGGTTACGGTCGCGGTAACGTTGCAACCGTTGGCGTCGGTAATCGAACCGGTATAAGTACCTGCGGGAATGCCTACAAGGTCTTGGGTCGTCGCGCCGTTGGACCAGATGTAAGTGTAAGGAGGCGTACCACCGGAAACGCTGATATCCACCGAACCGTTGCTCGCACCCGCTTCCGCGTCAATAATCGAAACAACACTGACGGCCAAAGGCGCGGGATTGACAAACGTGATTTGGAATACGCGAGAGCAAGTCAATTCGTCGGTAACCACGGCGGTATAGGTACCCGGACCAAGATTGTCCACGACGTCGGAATTGGAGGTAAAGCCGTTCGGGCCCGTCCAAGATACCGTGATTTCACCCGTACCTCCGGAGATATTAAGCGACACGCGGGCGTCGTTGGCGCCGAAGCAGCTGATAGCGCTCACTTGAGGTTCGAGATTCAAATCCGTATCTTGTTCAAGCTCGACCGTTGCGGCCAAAATACAGCCGTTGGCGTCGGTGATAACACCGAGGTAGCTACCCGCAGGCACATTGAACAGGTCTTCGGTCGTGTATGTACCACCGGGTCCCGTCCAATTGTAGGTATAGGGAGGCGTACCGCCTTCAACTTCGATTTGAATGGCGCCCGTCGGTTCTTGACAAGCGGAAGGAGTAAGGTCTAAGGAAACGATGCCAATAGGTTCGGGTTGGCCGAGTTCGAACGTACGCGAAGAGGTACATCCGTTCGCGTCCGTTACCGTGACTTCGTACACGCCGGCAAACAATCCCGTCGCCGTCGCTCCCGTTTGACCCGTACTCCATTGATAAGCAAACGGAGCCGTACCGCCGGTTATGTTTACGGCAATCGTTCCATTGTTGGAACCAAAGCAGGAAGGTTGGCTAATCGCCGCATCGATAGCCGGATTCGGAACGCCGCCCACGGTTAATTCCGCGATGCGGGTACAGCCATTGGCGTCGGTAACGGTACCGGTATAAACACCGGGCAACAAATTGAATATGTCTTGCTGGGTCGAACCGTTGGACCAGTTGTAGACGTAAGGTTCGGCGCCGCCGGTAACGGTCAAGTTAATGGCGCCGTTGGGGCCTTCGCAAATCGCGTCGGTAACTTGCGCCGTAACGGTAAGTACGGTGGCAGGTTGTTCGATAAGAATGGTGGCGGTGCGTTGGCAGCCGTTGGCATCGATAACGGTAACGGAATACGAACCTGCGGCAAGTCCTTGCACCGAGGGTGTGGTGGCGCCGTTGGCGGGATTGCCCGGGGTGGCGGCCCACAAGAAACTGTACGGAGCTTGTCCACCCGTTACCACGGCGGTAGCCGAACCCGTAGCCTCGTTGCGACAGGGCGGGTTGGTACCCGTTGCGCCAACGGTCAATAAAGTGTTGGCTTGCAAAATCGTTACCGTTACAGGGTTGCCTTGGCAACCGGCTTGGTCGGAGGCTCGTACGGTATACACGCCCGGCGCCAAGCCCGTTTGTACCGCCGTTCCCGTTTGAGTAATCAAGGTGTTGCTGAAACCGTTGTTGCCCGTAATTTGGTAAGTAACCGAACCGTTGAAGCCCGTCGAAGAAATGTCGATGCGTCCGTTGTTGTCGCCCGTACATTGTACGTTCGCTCCCGTAGCCGTCGTCAAGAGCGGAATATTGACGAGCTGAACGTTGTAGGCACGGGTACAGTTGTTGGCGTCGCGGATGACGAACGTCCAGTTGCCCGGAGCTTGACCGCCGGGCAAGGTCGTGCCGACAATCGCTTGACCGCTGTTGCTAATCCACTGGACGTTGTACGGAGCTTTGCCACCCGTAACCAAAGTAGATATCGCGGCGCTAAGACCGGTTTGGCAATTGACGGCGAAAGTCGTGCCCGTTTGTCCACCGGAAAAGAATACGGCACGCAAAGAATCGCGCGTCGGAACGATGACCGGAACAAACTCGGTACATCTGCGGCCGACGTCGGTAACGGTCAATTGATAAGTCCCCGTTTCAAGGCCGGTGTAAGAGGTTTGCATCCCGCCGTTGATGGCCCCAAAGGTTTGTTCGCTTATTACAACGAGCGAGCCGTTTTCAGCCACTTCGCTAAACACGACGTTGAACGGACCATCGCCGTTGGAAACGGTTAGGTTGATGCCGCCGGTAGGCGTGCCGATACACGTAACGGTATCAACGGAAACAAACGTGCCGAAAAGCGGCGGTTGAACCAACTGAATTTGCCCGGTAGTGGAACAGCCCAAAGCGTCGGTAATGGTCACACCGTAGATGCCCGGACCAAGGTTGGAAAGCGACGAGGTCAAAGCGCCGGCGGTTTGCGCCGTAGTCGACCAAACGAAGTTGTAAGGAGGATTGCCGCCAATACCACGCACCGTAATGGCGCCGGTGTTTTGGTTGCAGGAAGGGTTGGTAACTTGTTCAAAAGAGGCTTGCAACGGCAAGGGTTCAACCACTTGAATCGGCTCGGAAATCGAACGGCAACCCGTCGCCAAGTTCGTTACAATCAAACGATACCGACCGCCGGGCAAATTCGAAGCCGTAACCCCCAGTCGATAGGCCGTACCTTCGGGAAGTTCGTCGTTGGAAAGCAAGCGGAACCACGAATATTGCAAGTTGGCGGCGGATGCGGTAGTTTGCACCGCGCCGGCGGCGGACATCGAACCGTTCGCAACGGTCGCGCAGGTAACGTTTTGCACGCTTGCTTGAATTGCGGCGCTGTTAATCAAAGGACGCTCGGGTTGGCTGACGGTCAAAAGTCCGCTCAACGTTACACAGGCGTCGGAACCTCTGGTAACGCGAACAACGTAGTTGGGCAATTGCACGCTGCCGAAAAGATTGTCTTGTCCTTCGACGTTTTCAAAGAAAAAGGTCGGATTTACGCTTTGACCGGATGCCACGTAAACGGCCGTTTCCACTTGACCGTTGATGACTCGGTGCAAATAGAAATTGTAGGGCCCGGGCAATGCGGGATTGACGTCCACGCGAATGCGTCCGTTGGCCGTGTTGCATTGCGTAGGATTGAACACCGTCGTTGCCGTGATTTGCAGAGGAGCAGGTTCTTCGATATTGACGTCGGTGGGATAATCGTAGGTGCAACCTTTGTCGTCGATAAGCGAAATACGATAGGTCGCGGCGCTCAAGCCGGAAAAGACGTTGGAGTTGGCTTGGATAAGTTGCGGGAAAATTTCGTTGCCTTGCGCATCAAAACGACGCAGGATATAAGTATACTGACCAAGAGCGTTGCGCGTGCCGCCTTCGGCGTTAATGGTTATCGACGCGTTGTTGAAACCGTTGCAAGTGATGCCCGACACAAGGGCGTTGGTTACTTGAAGCGCCGGCACTTGGTGAATGGTAAACGAAAATTCGGAGGTACAGTTTTTGGCGTCGCGGATTTGCACCGAATACAATCCGGCGGGTACGTTAACCAAGTCTTGCGTCGTCGCGCCGTTGGACCACAAATAAGAATAGGGGGCCGTGCCGCCGGAAACGTTCAAAGCAATCCCTCCCGTAACGTCGCCGCCGTTCAACGACGGGAAACAGAAAGCGGTATCGATGGTGGCCGTGGCGGTGATGACTTCGGGCTGACCAATGACAAAAGAAGTGTTGAAATCGCAACCCGTCGTCGATTCCAATACGCGCAGGAAATAGGTGCCGGCCGTGAGGTTGTCAAACGATACGGGGCCTGCGGGAATGGTGTTGTAAATCAGGTTGTTGTTGAGGAAGTAAGAGTACAAAGAATTGGGATTGCCTCCAATGGGAACGAGGTAGGATTGCGAACCGTCGCTGCCGCCGGGGCAGGAAACGGAAACGTTGTTTCCGCCCACCAAACCGGCAATGCCGTTGGGCGAAGGCACCGTCGCCACAAGGGCATTGACCGTCGTACCCAAACAACCCAAGTTGTCGCGAACGCGGATTTGATATTGTCCCGACGCAAGGTAATTAATGCGATATTGATTGCCGCCGAGATTTTGCACGAACGATTGCGAAAATCCGTAAGGCGTCGGTATAATCTCAAAAGTATAAGGGGGATTGGCGGCGTTGTTTAATTGAACGGTAATCGAGCCGTTGCCGCGCGGATAAATCGTTTCACCCGTCAAGGGGTCGACGAACGGGGGCAAATCGCAAACCGTGGTTTGCACCACATCGACGACCGAGGCGGAAAACGAAATCGGGTTGGAAATCGAAGCCGCGGCGGTAACAAAACAGTCGTTGGCGTCTACGACAACGACGCTGTAATTGCCGGGAGGGAGGTTGGTTATTTCCGGGCTGTTTTCGGACAAATCCAAGAAAGGAGCGCCCGAGCTGGCCCAGTAATAAGTGTAGGGTTGGGTACCGCCTGCGACAACGGCGCGGATACGGCCGTCGTTGTTTTCCGAACATACCAAATCCGTCACTTGCAACGAAAGGCTCAGGGGAGCGGAGGGCTGGCCGACCTCAAAATACGAGCTAACGGTGAAACAACCATAAGAATCATAAACGGTTACACGGTAGAGCCCCGGAGCCAAGCCGGAAACGCTTGCGCCAAAGTCTTGATAAAACGGGTCGTAAAGGCTCGACCATTCGTAGCGATAAGGGGCGCCGGAGGCAAAAGGCGTGCCGCCAATCACGGAAACCGATGCACGACCGTCGTTTTGACCAAAGCAAGAAACGTTGGTGCGGGCGATGTTTTGGATTTCCAAAGGCGTCGGAACCCCGATGCGCACCACAAAAGGATAAGAAGCCACGCAGCCGTATATGTCGCGCGCCCATACCGTATAATTACCCACGGGAAGTCCGATGAAAACCCCCGGATTGTCGGCCACAATCGTAAATTGTTGCGAGCCGTTGGAAGCAAAATAAGTATACGTTTGCGACGGACCTTGCGTATATACGGTAATGGTACCGTTGCGTTCGGCGCCTCCCACCGCTTGGTCGGCGGTGCAGTAAACGTCGGTGGTTACCACTTCCGATATCGTAAACGATTCGGCGATTTGGCCGACAGCGAACGAACGTACGTGCGTACAGCCCGCGGCGTCGGTCACGGTAACGGAATAGTCGCCCCCCACAAGATTGAAAAGCGTGTCGTGGGCGACCCCCGAAGCGTTGGCGTTTCGGTTGTTAACCGTGCCGTTCGACCACTGCAAACGATACGGCGGCGTACCCCCCGAAACTTCGATATACGCGCGTCCCGAGGCGGCGTTAAAGCAAACGGCGGGGTCGGTCGAAAACGTCGAAACGATGGCGGACGCTTGGCCAACCTCGAAGGTGCGAGTAATTTCACAACCGTTGGCGTCGGAAATAACAACGGAATAAATGCCGGCGCTCAAACCCGAGCGGTCTTGGGGATTGTTGGTACCCGGCAGGTCGAGCCAATCGTAGTTATAGTAGGGCAAACCGCCGGGAAGGGGCGCAAAGGGAGTACCGCCCGCAACCGAAAGGTCTATGGCGCCGTCGGCGCCGCCGTTGCAAGTCGCGCGGCTGACGGAAGCCGAAGCGGTTAATCCCGAAGGCTCCAAAACGCTAAACGTTCCGTTGACGACGCAACCGTCGTTCACGCTTTCGTTAACGGTGTAGGAATACACGCCCGCAAGCAATCCTTGAACGTTGAAAACAAATTCGTTGTTGGCGTTGGCGTTACCGACAAAATAGGTTTCGCCGTTGGAAAGACGCAAGAATTTGCCCGTGGAAAGACCGCCCGTAACAACGACGGAAACGCCGCCCGTTTGACCGACGCAATTCGAGGCGAAAGACGTAACGTTGGAGGCCAAAGCGGCGGGTGCGTCGATTTGATAGACGGCGCTAAACTCGCAATCGTTGGCGTCGCGGAGAATAAGTTGGTAATATCCCGGACGCAGATTTGAAAGATTGAGCGCGAACGGCGAACCCGAAGTCAGTACGCCTTCGGCGACAGGCGTCCCCGGAAGCGGGTTGCCCGGATTGACGTCGTAATACCAATAATAACGGTAGGGAAACGCACCGCCGATAGGGTCGGATTGGAAGGTCAAAGCGCCGTCGTTGATAAGGTAGCCGCTTTGCCCCGTCAGACCGCAAGACAACCCGCGCACCACCGGGTAAGCCAAAACGATATTGGCCGGCGGGATAGTCGAAGAACTCAGTGCGATGTTGTTGCTCACCAACTGAGGCGGGCAGCTAATGTCGCTTCCGCGCACCTGGATGGTGTACGTTCCGGCGGACAAGCCCGTAAACGAAGCCGCAACCACCCCAAAAGTGTTGGGCGTGAGGGCCTCGGTGCTAAGCGGTTCGGTCAAACCGCCACCCGAAAGCACGAAATAAAACGGCGGCAATCCGCCTGAAATTTGTGCGGAAACGTCAATACGTCCCCCCGACGTCGCACCCGTACACCCATTGACGACAAGGGGTTCGGTTTCGACGTTCAAGTTGTTCGCCGTTACGTCGCACTGGCTCCAACCCGTTCGCGCGAGTAAAAACATCGCGCATAACAAGAAGAGCGCTCGAAAGCCTTTGTTCGGCATCCTGCTTTTTGTAAAACCAAATCTAAACATCCTATATGTTAAGAGGCGTTCAAAACCAATTTTTCTCTGACCGGCCGGACGGCTAATCTAGTAGTTTGGAGTTGTCCGGTGAATAATGTTACGCTGCTTGATAAATTTTATGAGATTTTCCACGTGATAAGCATAGCGTTGCCTACCCCATCGTAATCCCGGTGCAAAATAAGCAAATAGATTATCCGCAACCAAAACATAAACCCAAAATTTTTCATCGGTGGGAAAAAAAATTTCGATCGTGGCCCGTGAGCCTTCGCAACATAGGATTGTCGTTCATTGGCCGACAAATTCCCCCGTGCGTTTTCCGCCATAGATAAAATAATTTGGCGTAATTTTGCCGTGCAATCGGGCCGCGGGTCCGAAGCCTAAACGCTATGGCCGTCGTTTATTGGATATTTCATAAAGAGGTTTCGGCGTTTTTCAACTCGCTTATAGCCTATATCGTCGTGGCCGTCTTTTTGGCGGGCAACGGGCTGTTTTTTTGGATATTCCCCGACAACATACTGGAAACGGGCGCGGCACAGGCGGACGTGCTTTTCGCCATGGCGCCGTGGCTGTTTTTGTTTTTGGCGCCCGCCATCACCATGCGTGCCTTTGCCGAAGAATTCAAAACCGGCACGTACGAACTCTTGGCCACCAAACCGCTCGACGACCGGCGGCTCGTTTTGGGCAAATATTTGGCCGCCGTTGCGTTGATATTCTTTTCCATCTTGCCGACGCTCGTTTATATCGGAGCCATTTATGGGCTGGCCGACCCCGTCGGAAGCATCGACCTTGGCGGCATCGGCGGCGCCTATTTAGGTCTTTTAGGGGTGGGCGCGGTCTTCGCCGCCATCGGCCTCTTCTGCTCCTCGCTCACCGACAACCAAATCGTGGCCTTCATCCTTGCGGCCTTTCTTTGTTTTTTCGTCTACGCCGCCTTCGACCTCTTGGCCGAACTACCGTTTTTCGCCGACTACAACCACTTCATCCTGCTTCTTGGCTTACAGGAACATTACCGAAGCATTAGTCGGGGCGTGGTGGATTCGCGCGACGTCCTCTATTTTTTATCGCTCATCGCCTTTTTTCTGCTTTTAACCCAAGCCATGCTCGAACGCCGCCGATGAAAAAATCCCCTCTGCTCACCCAAGCCTTTATCGTCGGGGCCTTGCTTTTTGTAACCAATCTTTTGGCTTACGATTATTTTTTTCGTTGGGACCTCACCCAAGACCGACGCTACACCCTTTCCGACGTTTCCAAACGCACGGCCGACACCCTCGACCGCATCATGACCGTCAAAGTGTATCTGGAAGGAGACCTTCCGCCGGCGGTCAAACGTTACCGCGACGCCGTGCTTACTTTTTTGGTCGAAATGAAGGCCCGCGCCGGCGCCAACCTCCAATACCGTTTCATCGACCCCTCCGACAACGGCGCGCTCCAAAACGAACTGCGCGAAAAAGGCGTCGAACCCGTACCCCTGACCATCAAGGGCAAGGGCGAAGTGTCGAAAAAAGTCGTTTTTCCCGCCGCCGTCATTCATTACGACGGCAAAGAAGAAGTCGTCGACCTCTTCAAATCCGACTGCGAATTCTTTCCCAACGGCGTTTTTTGCGACTACGCCAAGGCCGAGGCCGAAATCGAATATAAACTCGTGGCCCAAATGCGTCGTCTTTTCCGAAAACAACGCCGCATCGTCGCTTTTTTGACCGGACACAAAGAATGGCCGCTTAACTACATGACCGACTTCGTCAACGAACTCCAAAAATTTTACGAAGTCACGGAAATTTCGGTGCGCGACGGTTCGGCCCTCAGAAATTCCAAGCACTTTTTACCCGATTCGCTCAAACGACTCATTAAAGAGGACGGTATAGACGTGCTTATCGTCGCCCAACCCGACACCCTTTTCACCGCCCGTGAAAAGTACGAACTCGACCAATTCATCATGCGCGGCGGAAGGGTGCTTTGGCTCATGGACATGGTCCGTGTAGATGAAAACGACTTCCGTACTCCCAACGCCGCCACCATGTCCCGTCCAAGAGACGTCAACCTCAACGAGCTTTTTCTCAAATACGGCTTCAAAATCAACACCGACCTCGTCCAAGACGACTTTGCCGGTCTTATCGACGTTACGTTTATGCACGAAAACCGACCCGTGATGCAAAAGTTCAAGTGGGTGTTTTATCCGCGGGTGTCGTTTTTCGGCAAACACGCCATCACCCGCAACTTGGACGACGTAATATTACGTTACGCCTGCACCATCGACACCGTCCCCGCTCCCGGCGTTACCAAAGAAGTCGTTTTTTCCTCCTCGCCGTTGAGCCGGGCCGTGGGCGGACAAATCGTAATCGACTTCGCGGAAATGATTGCCAATCCCCCACCGCCGCAGGTGTATCAAGGCAAGGGCCGCAAAATCATGGCTTTGGCGTTAAGCGGTAAGTTCGCGTCGGCGTACGAGGGACGCGAGGCCCCGACCGATGCATTCGCCCCCAATCCCCCGACGGCCAAATTTTTTCCCCGCGCCCCTTTGCCGACCAAAATGGTCGTCGTTTCCGATGGCGACGTCGTCGTTAAAGACCATTCGCCCGGCGCCAAAGGCGCCATGCTCGCCGACAACAAAACCCTGCTCATGAACGCCGTCGAATACCTCGTCGGCGACGAATCGCTCAACGACATTCGCGCCCGAGACGTCGTCATTCGACGCTTGGATTACAAAAAAGTCAAGGACAACGAGGCCGTCATCCGGGCATGGGTGATTTTGGCGCCGATAGCCGTCGTGATTGGATTTGGATTGTTGCGCAAATTCTTACGCGAACGTAAAAACAGACGATTAAAGGTGGCGCTTTAAAAGCGCTTGAAGAAGCAAAGACCGTTCCTCGTTGAGCGCCTCAAGCTCGCGAATCCGTTGTTCTTGGACGGCCCGCAATTTTTCGTCCGTTTGATTTTCTTCGCCCCCGAAACGGGTTTTGAGTTCGTCCATTTGGCGCTGCAAATCGGAAATTTTTGTTTCCACCGTTCGGCAAAACTCGTTGAACGCCAACGTCAATTTTTCCAATTCTTGGCGCAAAAGCGCCGCCTCTTCGGATTTTAAAGGCGGAACGGGTGCAAACGCACCGGACGAAACCGGTTCCGAAACCGTGCGTACCGGCGCAGCGGACGACGCCGAACGCGGCGACGCGGACGCGTATATTGACGAGGCGCCCGAAGTGGAAGCGGCGGACGTTTCGGTTTTGACCGGCGGCGTTTTGTTGTCTTTGCCGTCGTCGTAAGGCGAAAAAAAGTACGTCAACGGAACTTTCAATATCTCCGAGAACATCAAGAGTTTGTCGGTATCCACGGACGAGCGGCGGTAAACGTCGTACAACGTCTGCTCGTGCATATTCATTTTTGAGGCCAATGCTTTGGCCGTCAATTCCGGCATTTGGGCCACCCTTTCCTTTATCCGACGGCCCACGTGTATCGTTTCGCCCATTTTTTTGCCCATTTTTACAAAAATAGGCTTTTTTTGCACGCATGCGTCCACAAAGCGAGAGCCGCGTTGTGAAAAACGCTATTCAAACGACTGATTTTGATACGTAGGAGACCGAGGAACGATGATTTTGACGAAACCGTGCTTGGAGGCGACGTGGCAGGTGTTGCAGGTTTCGACGAGCGCAAGGTATTCTTTTTCAAATGCGGCGGGGTCTTTGAGGTCAAGAGCGCGCAAACGTTGGAAGACGGGTTTAAGCATCGCACCCGCCATTTCACCAACGGGAATACCGTCGTCCACCACCTTTTTTTGCTCCAAATCCTCGACCGTTTCCTCGAGTTCGTGAAGGTAAAAGCCGGCCAAAGGCGTGTTGCCCGCTTTGCCCGCAAAATACAGTTTTTCCGCGTAACGCTGTATGTGGGACATAACTATGCCCAATTCCACGTCTTCATCCTCGTCTTCGATTTCGACTTTTTTGGACGTTTCGGCGGGCGCAGGCGCCGATTTGATATAAAAGGACAAAAGCGCAAGAGCCGACAACGCAAAAGCCGCTATCGCCAGAGCCAATGCCACAAGACCTTTGGAAAGTTTCATTGATTTATTACCTTTTAACGACAAGGTGAAAAAAAAGTTCGATTGGGTCGGAATCGCCCATGAAGGTAAAACCCGCCGACTCAAAAAGATGCCGCGCGCGAACGTTCTTATGATGAATCGAGGCACGGATTTCACGACAGTCGGCGCGACGTTTGAGCATCTTTATCGTCTCGTCAATCGCGCGGGCGCCGTAACCCTTGCCTTGTTGGTCGGCGGCGATCATGATGCGCGTAATCCAATGAATTTTGGCCCAAACACAAATCATCAAAAAACCGACGGGCCTCTCGTCGTCGTAAACGCCGTACAACTCCGAAGGCTCGAAGCGCGACTGCGCTATTGAATAGACGTTGGGCGGAATAAATGCTTCCTGCCCTTCGGCAACCTTCAAGGCCGCCACCTCCTCCCAGTTGAACCGGTCCAAAGCCGACAACCGTATCATTCGATGATTACCCGAAAAAATTTGACCCCTTTCAACGTATCCGTTCGATGGTATTGTTTGAAGTCGAAAACGTATGGTCCAGTCGAGTCGAAAACCACGCTTTTCAATACGGTGTCGCAAAAAACGTAAGTTCCGTCCCATTGTTGTTCGGATTTCCAACGTCCCTGCGCGTCGGAAACGACGAAAATGGGCATCGAACGGGCAACGGCCCCGTTGGGCGCCAACGTCCGGGTTTTGAGCGTCAGGTTGCGGAACGGATATTCATCCGTAAGGCCGTAACATAAAATCATGTTGCGGGGTTGCGAGGACGACGGCGAGTAATTTATGCTTATGGAATCGGCGTAAACCCATTGCTCGTCGTCAAAATCTTTGACGACGTCCAATCGTCCGGAGTCCGAACAGCCGACGGCGAAAAACGTCGCCCAAATCACGATAGCCCAACGCATTTTCGGGGCGCAATTTACGCAAAATCGGCAAGCGTTCACCGCCCCCGAAGCATTTAAATTCGCCCCCCTTGTCCCAAGATTTCGCCGCCGACCGACAAAAAACCAAAATCAAACGTATGAAAGCCTACGAACGGCAAAGGTTTTCAAAGAAGACGACGCCGCACGTTCGGGCTATGGGGGGCGAATCACGATAGCGGCATCCGACAAACACCCCGTGCCGCGCGGTACGGCGAATAATTTTTTTTTTGGAAAAACCGTTGCCAAACCCTAAATTTGCGGCCTCATTTCGTAGATATGCCAAACATAAAGTCGGCCAAAAAACGGCTCTTGCAATCGGAAAAACGTCGGCTGCGCAACCGCACGCGCTTGGTTGCCACGCGCAACATGATAAAGCGCCTGCAAAGAACCACGGACAAAACCGAGGCCGAGGTTTTGCGCAGAAAGGTGTCGTCGATGTTGGACAAACTTGCCCAACGCAACATCATCCATAAAAACAACGCCGCCAACAAAAAATCGGCGTTGGACAAGTACGTCCATTCGCTTGGCAAATAACAAGGAAAAAGAAAAAAAATCGGTTGTCGTCCACAACCGCCGAGCCGGCTTCGAGTACTTTTTCTTGGAGAAATATCAGGCGGGTATGGTCTTGACGGGAACGGAAGTCAAATCCATAAGGGCGGGAAAAGTGAACATGCAAGACGCCTTTTGCCGAATCGAAAACGGTGAAGCCGTCGTTCGTAATTTACTCATCAGTCCCTACGAGCGCGGCGGTTATGTCAATCACGACCCCAAGCGCGTCCGCAAACTGCTCTTGACCCGAAAAGAACTTCGGCGCATTGAGTCGAAATTGAAAGAAACCGGCACGACCGTCATTCCCGTTTCGATTTATTTCAACGAACGCAATTTCGCCAAAATGGAAATCGCCGTGGCCAAAGGCAAAAAAGCCCCCGACAAACGCGAGACCATTAAAGAACGGGACGTTACCCGAAGTTTGGCAAGAGGAGGCGATGGATAAGGAATTTTTTTGCCGTGCCCACCGTTTAAGTCTTAGCACAATTCTATATTTTTTCATTTTATGAGCGTACTCGTTGGAAAACCCGCGCCCGATTTCAGCGCGAAAGCCGTCATCAACGGCGATGAAATCGTCGAAAACTTTACCCTCGGCCAATTCAAAGGCCAAAAATACGTGGTATTGTTTTTCTATCCGCTTGACTTCACCTTCGTTTGCCCCACGGAAATCATTGCTTTCCAAGACAAACTCAAAGAGTTCGAAGCCTTGAACACCCAAGTCATAGGCGTGTCCGTCGATTCCGAACAGTCCCATTGGGCGTGGCTCAACACCCCGCGCGACAAGGGCGGCATCGAAGGCGTTACCTATCCCATCGTCGCCGACCTTTCCAAAACCATTTCCCGCGCCTACGGCGTACTCGGCGGCGACTACGAATTCATCCTCGACGACAACGAACGCGAGGTCATGGCCTTCAACGGCGCACCCATCGCCTACCGCGGCACCTTCCTCATCGACAGAGAGGGCGTCGTGCGGCATATGGTCGTCAACGACTTCCCCCTTGGCCGCAACATCGACGAAACCCTGCGTATGGTCAAATCCTTACAACACGTCGAAAAACACGGCGAAGTATGTCCCGCCAACTGGGACGAAGGCAAGGACGCCATGAAAGCCACGCACGAAGGTGTCGCCCAATACTTAGCCACCCATTAAAAAAATATTTAAGCCCGTTGCACCCGCCCTCGGGCGGGTTTTTTTATGAACGTCATTTACAGCGTAACCATCGCCATAGACGAGGCCTACGCCCAAGACTGGGAGGCGTGGATGCTGGCCCGACACATCCCCGACGTCATGGCCACCGGATGTTTTTTGGACTTCCGTTTACTCAAACTTCTCGACCCCCCTTCCGAACCCGGACTCGAAACCTTCAACGTCCAATACGTTTGCGCCAACCGCGCCGCCCTCGACGACTATCTCGAAAATTTTGCCGACCAATTGCGCGAAGAGCATTCCCAACGCTACGAAGGCAAGTTCGTCGCTTTTCGAACCGTTTTGGAAAAGCGCTGACTACGGACGGGAAAATTCATAAAACACGATGCCCGCCGCAACGGCGACGTTGAGACTGTGCTTGGCCCCAAACTGCGGAATTTCCACCGCCAACGCGCATCGCGCCAGCAAATCGATGCTTACGCCGTCCAACTCGTTGCCGAAAACGAACACCGGCGCCCCCACGCCCAACGAACGCAAATCGTATATCGGCACGCTTTCGTCGGTGTGTTCGACGGCCACGAGCGTCCGGCCTTCGGACAACAAACGTTCGGCCAACGCGACCGAATCCCGCGCGTGCTCCCATGCAACGGATTCGGTCGCGCCCAAGGCCGTCTTTTGGATTTCACGATGCGGCGGAGTCCCCGTGAAACCCGCCAAATACAATTTCTCCAAGCCGAAGGCGTCCGCCGAACGAAACACCGAGCCAACGTTCATCAAACTGCGTACGTTTTCCAACAAAGCCGCGGCGCCCGTTTTCGGAAGTTTGCGGGCCGTTTGTGCATCGGGACGACCCAACTCCCACGTCTCCAACTTGCGCATTTTACGTTAATTTCCACCCGCCTCTCCGACGGCCCGTCCGTTGCCAACGCCGTTTCGCCAAACGTTTTCGGCAACCTAAAACGATTCGCGGGGCGGCGAACCGACGTATTCGACGCGTCTTTGAAACCCCAACCGTATCAAAGCGTTATCGCTTGACGAAACGAACGACCGCCCTTCGTCCGCCCGACTCCACAACGCAAAGATACATCCCCGGCGGCAGTTCCGACATCTCCGCCTCGATTGTGTCCGTACCCGAAAATTTCATTTTGTGTCGTCCGTGAACGTCGAAAACGTCGGCGACGAACGAACCGCGTACCGACAAGGTTGCAACGTCCGTCACGGGATTGGGATAAAAACGCACCGCCGGCGCCGCCGGCCCTAAAACCAACCCGCTTATCAACGTTTCGCGCCAATTTTCGCCGCTTATCATCGTCAGTCCCGTGGCGCCCGGCGTGTGCGTGCGTCCGAAGAGATACGGCGTGTTTTCGTACATCCCGGCGCAAAAATCCGCTCCGAAGCCCTCCGGATTGTCGGGCAAAATCACCGTAAACTCTTCGCCCGTATCCAAATTTTTGTATACGGCGCGAAAATCGTAATTAAGGTTGTAAAAACCGTAAAAAACAAGGGCGTGGCCGTCGTCGTCGAGAAGCAGACGCACCGGAACCCCCACTTCCCCGCCCGGATTTTCGTCAAACTCCGTGTACTGCCACGCGCCGCCGGATTTGTAGGCCAAAACAATACGATTGAGCGTTTCGTTGCGAGAGGCGGCGACGGGCGTGCCGTCCGAACGCAATTTAACCTCGGCGTTCGTTCCCACCGTCTGCGCATTCGATTCGCGAATCGTCTCGACAATCCAAGTGTTGGCGACGGTTTGCCGGGCGAACTTCCAACGCCGTTCGTCGCCCTTGGTTTGCCGGTAAACGACGACGGGCCGGCCGTCGGGGTCCAAAGCGGCGGCGGCGTCCATACCCGTACGTCCGCCGTCAAGAGAATCCACGTTTGCCGTTTGCACGCCCTGCGCGGTAACGCGCGTGTAGCGCAATACGTTGTTTTCTTGGTAAAACAGATGCACGACGTCGCCCGTGCTCGATTGAACGATGGCCAAATGGTTCCAGCCCGGAGGCGCGGTAGCCAAAAACGTTTCGCTCCAAACGTTCGAACCGTAGACGTAACGGTTGATGCGGTTGTTTTCAAAGTGGCGGGTAACGACGGAGGCGTCGCCGTTGGAGGAAACGTGCAAAGACAAGGGCCCGAAACGACCTTTGTACGGCGCCTCGACCCGCGTCCACCCGTTGAATTCGTAAGCCAGCCACAACCTGCGTTGCATTTCCTCGGTATAGGCGACGTGGGGCATGAAAAAACCGGAAATTTTCGGCAAAACGGCGACGGATTGATACCCGATGCGCGACGAACTCGTCAAAGCTTGAAAATCAAAAGAACCGCCGGGCGAACCAACGTGCCGCCGTCCGTAATACAGCGAACCCGCCCCGGCGTTGTAGTACACGCAGTACAAAGTATCGCCGACGACAACGAGCGGCGCCTTCATGTCGGGCGCGGCGGCGGGCGCCAACAATCGCGTCGTCCAACTTTGTCCACCGTCGACACTGTAAGCCAATTTGTAATAATGGGTGTCGCGCTGGGCGTAGCTGACGAAGAGACGGGAGTCGTCCCGGGCCGCCAAACACGTATACGAACGGTACTGATTGTCTTGGGGGGCTAGAAAAGCGACGGTTTTCGTGCCGTCGGGCGCCACTTTGCCGTAAATCAAGCGCATGCGCATGTCGCCGGCGTTTATTGCGCCCGTATTGTGACCGTATTGTTCGGACGTGCCGACGGTATAATGCACGTTCAAATCGGGCGTACGCACGACGCTCAAACCCTCGAAGGTGTGAAAGGTCAGAAAACGCGCCAGACGATTGACGTCGTAGTTGGGCAAAGGAATGCGCCGGGCTATGGTGTCTATCGTATCGACGACCCAAGCGTCGGGGTTGTGGGTCGTCCACGGGCGGCGAAAACGGTAAATGTGGCCGTTGTAAGCGCCGACCGTCCAAACGTCCGCGTCGCCGCCGACGGGAGGTAAAATTTGACAAAATTCGCCCGTTCTTGCACCCCGGCGTATTTCCGTACCAATAGCGATATCGACAACGTAGTCGTAAACATACGGGAGGTTGGGAAAAGAACGAACGCGCCAAACGGGGTCGTCGCCTTGGAGATAGGCATACTTCATGCGCAATTCAAAATCGGCGTAGTTGGTACTGCCGGCTTTGTATTTCGCGTCAAAAAAAGTGATGAACGGATTGCCGTCGTCCATGAATTGAATGGCGAGCGAAGCCTGCAAAAATCCGGTTTGGTTTCGGTGAACGGGGCCGTAAGGACCGTAGTCTTGTTCGGAAACGTTTTGACGGGTCCATGTACCGTCGAGGGTACGGGTGGCGTAGCGCAGGCGCATTTGTCCGCCGACGTTTTGAAAAAAAGCGACGGCGACGATTCCGTTTTCGCCGGCGGCGAGGGCCGAACGATATCCCCCCGAAGCCACGTCTTCGGCGGGCAACCAGCCACCGTTGAGCGGTTTGCGGCGGTAGAAAAGCCGGTCGTTGATTTCGTCCCAATACGTCAAATGCAAGGCGCCGTCGGCCCCGGCAATCATTTCGGGATACGCGCCCGACCCAAAGCCGTCGGGATGCACCCTACGGCTTTCCCATTGCGCCCACAGCGCCGTCCAACCCAACGCTATCGCAAGAATTGTCGCCAACATTCCGCCAATTTACAAAATTTATCGCTTGCATTGGAAAAGGAATTGCACGGCGCAAACCCACGACGTTTTTGAACGACTTTTGATTAACAACGTCGTCGAACATCGAGCGGGTTGTTTTTTCGGTCGGTTTGGTTGACCCAAACCGACCGAAACGACGGATTCGCCGACAAATTAGTATTCGTTGAGATAAGAATAAGTGGATGCAAGAAAAGCGGAGACGAACTTTGAGGTCGAATCGCCGATTTGGGGCCGGCTTCGGGGCGAAAACTTGAAAAACAGCAACGACATTTCGGGTTCAAAAATCCATTGGGTTTCTCTTCCCTTGCGAACTTCGAAGGCTTGGGGGTAAATCCATTCAAACGGGTTTTGGGTCAAGAGCCAACGGAAGGGGAGGGTGTCGCCGTTGGCAACGGTTTGCCCCGTGACTTTAAGATGGACGTATTTTTCGCCTTCGAAAAGACCGGTTGAGACGCCGAGGGGGTGGTCGCGGGCAAAATCGGAAGGACGGGCGCGGTCGGAAACGCCGTCGGGCAAACCGCATCGCACCCGGGCTCCCGCGTATTTTTTCGCTTCGGTTTCAAAGACGTAAAAGACTCCGGCGCCGTGCGTGGTTTTGTTCGCCTGCGAGGTGAAAAAAAACAAAAAAGGACGGTCGTAATGAGAGGCGCCGCCGTCGAGTTTCGGCCCCGTCGTCAGGATTTGGAGCGTGTCTATGCGAACGCGAAACGAGTCGAACGAATAGTAGACGCCGGTTTGCAGGGCCGTGCCGTTAAAGGACGGACGGACGTTGATTTCAAAGATTCCATAAGCGACGGGTTGGGGAGTCTCTCGGGGCTTGCACGCCCACATGCCCAAGGCCAAAAACGCCGCCGCTCCAACCCAATATCCCTTCATGATTTTTTTACGCGAAGATAAAAACTTTTCCCGGAAACGGACAACGACCCATTCTTTGCTTGAATTTACTTTTGGTCAAAATTTTCACTTTTTGGGGGGAGGTTTGGCTTGGGGGGCGTTGTTTTTCAATTGTATTTTTACCGCCACGTCCGATTCCTTGTTTTTCTTTTTGTCGAATCCTTTTTCGGCGACAAAGGTGACTTCGGCCCCCGGAACGACGTCTTCTTTTTTTCCATTGACGTCTTTGAGTTTGAAAAAATAAGATTTTTTGTCGCCGGTTTCGATGAAACCGGCGAAACCGTCGGGGTTGATTCTTTTAATCGTACCCGAAAAGCGGGGAACGAGTTCGGCAAGCATCTCTTCGCATCGACGTTTGAGGGCTTTGAATTCTTTTTTGAGGTCTGCGTTTCGGTCTTGGGACACGTCGTATTTTTGCAGAAGTTCGGCGGTTTCGGCGTCGAATTTTTTGCCGACGTCGTTGTAAACGGCGGCGATGAACTCAACGATGCGTTTGGCGTCGTCCTCGCGTTCAAGCCGGGAAAAAATGTTGACGGCGGCTTTGTAAACGCTGATTTTTTTGTCGGGGTCGCCGTGGTTGAGGACGGCGTCGAGGATGTATTTCAAGGCTTTGTCGTCGTTTCCCGTTTTGAGATGCCATTCGGCGAGGTCGCGTTGAAGGAACCATTCGCGGCGTTTGCTTAAAAGCGTTTCGAGTTGTTGGATGGCTTGGGCGACGTCGCCGGACTCGGCGTTCACCCTTGCGATGCGCATCTTGAACCATACGTCGTTGTCGTAATGGAATTTGTCCAATTTCGACAGCGCTTGATTGCAACATTCGACGCATTCTTCGTAGCGTTTGAGTTCGTAGAGAGCCTTGCTGCGGAGCATGTAATACTCTTCGCGTTTGGAGGCCAGCTCGACTTTTTTGCCGTCTTCGTCTTCGGTAACGTAACAATCGTTGTCTTGGGCGTCGGGGTCGAGCAGGTCGGTCAATTTGAGCATGGCCTCGGCGGCAAAGTTTATCCTTTCCTTGTAAATTTTAACGACCTTCCAAACGGCGACATTGACGAGGTTGAAATCACCGATTTTTTCGGGCGGTTCGGAAAGTTCCTTGATGGCGCTTAGGGCTTTGAAGACGCGGTCTTCGTTCCTGATTTGATTCAGTTGTTTGATTTCGAGGTCGTAGATGCAAAGGGCGTAATGGTTGCGCAAAGGTTTGTGGTCGCGGTGTTTGGCAAAAACGACGCGCGTGGCGTCGAGCGACGCGGCGGAATCGCCGCTTTTGCGCAAACAATGCGCCCAAAAATAACCGTCCCACGCCTGTTCCTTTGCCTCCCATAATTTGCGGTAAAGTTCGGCGGCGGCGGCCCATTGTTGGGATTTTCTGAGTTCGTCGGCTTGTTTGCGTTCGTCGCCGTTGGGCGGCAAAGGCTCCGCAGGGGTTTTCGTGTCGTCGTTCATACCAGTAGTTTCTTAAAATCGTTAAACAACGCATGGGATGTATATTCTTGTATCAGCACCGAGGTAATTTTCAAGCGTCCGTTGTGATAAGCTTGGCAGGTCAACGACTCTTTGCCCCGTGCCAGTTTAAAATTCGCGCCAAAATGAATGGCTTTGGCCTCCACCACCCCGGCGCCGTAATGTTTTTCCATGTTTTCCGACACCAACTCCAGCCACGGACGCAAAGAAAAACCCACAAAACTCTTGATTTTTTGCGGTCCGTAACCCGACAACAACGTTAAAACGTCTTGGGCCAACGCCGAAGCCGGATTCGAACATTGCGCCTTGTTGCGAAAAAACTTGTAATCTTTGTTGTAATGAAAAGCGATGACAACGCTTTCTCCGTTTGTGGCATCGGTAAAACGGTATCTTTCGACGTATTGACCCGAAACCACGTCGATATCCACGTTTGCGGGTACCACCGAACGCACCGCGTAATAAAACATCAATAACTCGGGGCGTTTGTCGGTGTTGAAAGGTCCGTAACCAAATTTTTCCGACGGAATTTCAACGTCTTGGGGATAATAAATCGGTTCGTCGGCATACTCGGAAAACTTGGCCGAACCCTCGTTCCAAAACGTCAATTGGGCCGCCGGGTCTATGTAGGTTTTGAGGTTGATTTTGGCTTGTGCGATGGCATCCTCGTCTTTGGCAAGCGCCGTTTTCAAACCGGGCGCGAAAACGGCTTTCGATGCCGACGCCTCCCGTTGGGGTTCGCAAACGGTTGCGTCTTTGGGAAGCGTTTTTTGAGCCTCCTTTTCCGCAATCATCTCGCTGGGAAGCTTATATACTTCGCGAATGCCGTGTTTTTTCAAAAAACCGTTTATATCATCCTCGGTAAGATATAAGTCCGGCGTGGACAAGGCCGCGAGCCTATTCACCATATCGAACTTGTCCGTAATGTGAAACCACTTCAAATGTTTGGGAAGCGTATTGGTTACCTTAATCTTTCCGCCATGAAAAAGCACCATTCCATTGACCAACAAACTTTTACGGGCCGGAAAAACGGACTTCAAAGACGCTTCCATTTTTTTACGAAAAAGGTCAATCTGGTCGTAAGGATTTTTCTTGCTTCCCCCCTTGATAATCACGGGGGGATGGGTGTTTTTAAGTCTCCAAACGTCGTTGGCGTCAAAATGAAACTCTCCGGAATAATCTTTAAAATCGATTACGCATATAGCCTCGTTTTTGATGAACAGGGCGTCGGGACGGGCGCCGTCGATAATGGGATTGGCGACGATAACCGCGTCTTCGTCGCGGTCTTCGTAATAAGCTTTGAGGTTGCGGTAAAATTCTTGGAAATAGGTGTTTTCATGGGTGTGTTCGGCTTTGTGGGCCAAATATGCGCGAAATGCCATGGAAAAAAATAATTAAAATAATGGATTATCGGTTGAAATATTAGCATGCAAAAATAAAAAAAATTTATTTTTTTCCGGAAAAATAAAAACCAAGCACGGAAAAGTTACGCCGAGACTTTACCGTGCAACGGCGCCGCGTCGTTGTCGGCTTGACGGATATTTTCCGACGATTCGTCGGCCCGTGCGAGCGTGGGCGCTTATTGGATTATCGGCGAGGGTTCGTAGTCGTTGAAAGCTTTGCGAAAGGCGTCGGGCAAGGGGATGGGGCGGTTTTCTCGCATGCTGAAGGCCACCAGTACGGTTTTTCCCCGCGCGACCAAGGTTTCTTTGCCGTCGGCTTCGTGCCTGACGAAACGGTATTCAAAGTCGAAACTTTTGTTGCCCAAGCGCGAACACCGGGTGTAAATGCCTATCGCGTCGAAGAGAAAAACGGGGGTCAGGTAGTCGATTTCAAAACGTGCCAAGAGCATGTCGAGGCGTTCGAGGTCGCCGTCCCAACCCAAGACCTCGCGACAGTAGGCGATGCGTGCTTCCTCGGTATAGGACATGTAGGCGGCGTTGTTGACGTGGCGCATGGTGTCGAGGTCGGCGTAACGCACCTTGATAGGCGTGTAATGCTTGAAAACGGGTTCGTTCATGCGGGATTGCCGAGGGTTTGGATATCGAAGTTGTGGTTGGTGTAGATGCAGATGTCGGCGGCGACGCCGAGGGCTTCGCGTACGATTTGTTCGGCCGTCAGATGGGGGGCGTGTTTGAGCAGGGTGAGGGCGGCGGCTTGGGCGTACATTCCCCCCGAACCGATACACAAAAGTTTGTGGTCGGGTTCGAGGACGTCGCCCGTACCTGAAATCACCATGCCGTCGGTCTCGTTCATGACCACAAGCATGGCTTCGAGCCGGCGGAGAAAGCGGTCGGTACGCCAATCGCGGGCCAGTTCGACGGCGGCGCGTTTCATGTTTTGGCCGTATTGGTTTAATTTTTCGTCGAAACGTTCAAGGAGGGTGAAAGCGTCGGCGGTAGCGCCCGCAAAGCCCGCCAACACTTTGCCGCCGCCCACCTTGCGGATTTTGCGCACGTTGCTTTTCATGACCGTCGAACCCAACGTCGCTTGGCCGTCCGCGCCCATGGCCGCAACCCCGTTGTGTATCACCCCCACGACCGTCGTCGAATGAAATATCGGTTTTGACATATGAATAACTTTCGCCGTCGGACGTGAAAAAAATCAATCGGCCACGCCCGTTCCGGCGCGCAAAGATACGTCGAAAATCGTGAAGTCCGCAGAAAACGCATATATTGCTTGACCGTTGCATCGTTCGGCCGGGCGTCCCAAAGACCCAAAAGCGGCGCCATCCAAATTGGACGCGGCCCAAGGCTTTCCGGCCGTTGGCCGGAAAGCAAAAGCCCACAAAATCAAAACCCGTTGGTCCTTTGTCGGAAGGACCAACGGGTTGCACGGCGAGCCCCCAAAACGGGCGCCACCGCGAGGGAACGGCGGCCCCTCGTAAAATCCGTTGCAAAAGCGTTTAGCGACGGTCGCCCAGCAAACGCAACAAGAAAAGAAAGAGGTTGATAAAATTAAGGTAAAGATTCAAAGCCCCGATGACGGCCATTTTTTTGACCTCCTCGCTGTCGTCGGCGCCGACCTGCAAGCCCATTTCTTTGATGCGTTGCATATCCCACGCCGTCAGCCCGCAAAAAATAATTACGCCGCCCAAAGTGATGATGAGCGACATGGCGTTCGAAGCCAAGAAAATATTGACCAACGTGGCGATAATCAAGCCGAAAAGGGCCATCATCAAAATGCTTCCCAAACGGCTCAGGTCGCGTTTGGTAACCATGCCGTAGACTCCCGTGGCGATAAACATCCCCGAGGTAACGACGAACGTCGAAAATATTGACGTGGTCGTAAAAGCGACGAAAATAAACGACAAACTAATACCCATCGTCAGGGAGTAAGCCCCGAATATCAGTGTGGCGGCGGCGTAACTCAAACGATTGATGCCCGCGCCCAACACCAAAACGAATACAAACGGCAAAAACACAAGCACCCACCGCACCGGCGACATCAACACCGAACGCAAAGCTTCCTCGTTGCCTAAAAAATAGGTTCCCAGCAGATAGGCGGCAAGCCCCGTTATCGCAAGGCCCGCACCCATGATGACGAACACCTTTTGTACGAACGACGTCAAATGCGCCTCCAACGCACTCCCCCGTTGTACGGGAACTCCAAATTGATTTTCCATATTCGTATCCAAATTTTGCGCAATGATACGAAATTTTGCCGCAAAGGTTGCACGCCCCTCCTTAAATTTTCGTTATTTAAAAAGGCCGCACAAATTCGCACCAACCCGCATGCCTACGTATTTTTTTCGACCCTAGACGTCGGTAAAACCACCGCCCCGAGATTAAACTTATTTTTGACGCTTGCTTTGCGTCCGCAAATACTTTTTTCAACCGAATTGTTTGTATACCGGGGAAAAATGTTTAATTTTGCGCCGAACCCTAATTGCATTTTATGGTCCTGCGAAGTCTGCTTGCCGTTGCGACAACATTTTCCGTTGTCCGGGCGCAAAACCTTACCGTCTCCCAACCGACGCGGGTTTCAACGAACCTAAGCGCCCCGCAAATCACGGTAACGTCCACGCTTAAGCTGGAGGCGGGTACGCTTTCGGCGGAAACGCTGACCGTCGCGACGGGGGGTAAAGTGACGGTGTACGGCGGCGCGGTCGAGGTCGAACGATGCGAAGTGGCGCCCGGCGCAAGCCTCGAATTTGCCGCCGCCGCGTCCTTTTCCGCAAAAACGACCGTCTTGGCCGGAAGCGTAGACCTCAAAAACGTCTTTTCCCCCTATAAACTTCCGCAATTCGGCGAAATCGTAGCCGACGCCCAAGGCCGCTGCGGCACGCTCAGCCTCCAAAACCCCGCCCTTCCCGCCGTCCCGACCGCGTGGCGCGGCGAAGTGCGTTTCTACGGAAACGGCCCCGTCGTTTTCCCCTCCGGCAATTTTCATTTTTGGCATCTGACGCTCGAAAACGCCGACGTCCATTTTGACGGCGTCGCGATTAACGGCGTGTTGCACCTCAACGGCGGCGATTTGAGCGTAAAAACAATCTTGACCTTCAACGGCGGCCTGCACCGCAACGGCGACGAAAAAATTACCCTTTCCGGACCCGAAGCCCAAGTCGCGGTCGGCGGCGTACGCGGAACCTCCATCGTTACCGACGTACCGCGGCGCGGCGGCTCCGCGCTGCTTTCCCCAACCTTGGGACACATCGACATTTCCCGCCCCAACCTTCCCATCGTCGCCGAAAACCCGCTCGCCCGGCTTTCCGTCGCTCGAAAAGACCATGTAACCTTGTTATACCCCGTTCGTACAAAAGAATTCTCCTTATCCAAAGAATCGGTGCTCTACGCCGATTTGACGGTTGCGGAAAAAAGCCCGAACGAACCCACGGAACCCAACCAATGGGGACGTGTCGTCGGAACGTTGAACCGCATTTTCCCCCACGACGATATGACGCTGGCTTTTCCCGTCGGTACGGCGGACGAAAACCGATTTTGCGAGGTACATGTAAAAAAAGCCGGCGCAAACGTTGGCGTCAAATACGGCGACAAAACCTGCTCCGGCGACCTCTTCGTGGGCGGCGTGTATTATTCGCGTCCGTCCGTTTCGGGAGCCTACGAAATTCAAACAAGCGAGGCATGCGAATTGACCGCCTACCTGCCCTCGGCCCTGCCCGAATTTTCCGCTCTTTTGGAATGCGAAAACGGACGCGTCGGTACGGCGGGAGAACGGCGCACGGGCGGTCTTTGCGCTTTCCGCATCACAGACTTAACCGGCCTCAAAACCGTCGCCCTCTTTGAAGGCGACGTGCCGATGGGTTGCGAAATCCGCGCCTTTTCCGCCACGCGCACCGAAAACAACGCCGTACACGTCCAATGGACGACCTGTCGCGAAAAGAATTTGGCCGTTTACATCCTCGAACGCGCCGACGACTCCGAACGCTTTGTCGAAACCGCCAGAACCGCACCCAACAACGAATACGAAAAAGAAAGCCAATACGCCAAATTCGACCCTACCCCCCTTATCGGCGCCGCCCGCTACCGTCTTAAAATCGTGGACTTCAACGGAAAAGTTGCTTATTCCCCCGTCGTGGAGGTGTTCATTGCCGACGAACCCGGTTGGAGTATGGTATACCCCAACCCGACGACCGACGGACGATTCACCTTCCGCACTTTTGTCGAAACGCCGGGCTGGGTAAACATCCGTTACATCGCGACCACGGGAGAAATCGTCGGACAAACGCGCCATTCCGTTCGCAACGCCGGCGTTTGGCAACACACCGAAAACGCCGGCGACGCCCACCTTCCTCCCGGCATGTACATTGCCGAAGTTTCCACCCCCACCCGAAAATACCACCACCGCCTTTTAATTCGGTAGTCGGCGGCTTTCCGGCGGCGGGCCGCCCGGCGAACGCTTCTATCCCGATCTTTTGAGCATAAAACGAAAAAAAACGTTCGTTTCAAAATTTGTCGGAAACCTCGACAACGCAAAACGACGAAGCTTCCCTAAACAAAACGCGCCAATTTGCGCGACGCGTCGTGTTTTTGGTGCATTTGCTTTATATTTGCGCGCTGCCACCCTACGCCCTACTCATGCCCGAAAGTTTGGTTTTAATACCGACCTACAACGAACGCGAAAATATTGCCGACATGATAACGGCGGTCATGGCCCAACCGGGCAACCTCCACTTGTTGGTCATCGACGACGGCTCGCCCGACGGCACCGCCCAAATCGTCAAAGAACATTTTGAACAATACCCCGGCCGTTTGTTTATCGAGGAGCGTTCGGGAAAATTGGGGTTGGGAACGGCGTATTTGCACGGCTTTCGTTGGGGCTTGGAACGCGGATATCAATACATCTTTGAGATGGACGCGGATTTCAGCCACAATCCCGCCGATTTGCCCCGGCTTTTAGCCGCCTGCAAAGACGAAAATTACGACCTCGCCATCGGTTCAAGGTACATCAACGGCGTAAACGTCGTCAATTGGCCCATGAGCCGGGTTTTGCTCAGTTGGTTCGCCTCCGCTTACGTGCGCTTGATTACGGGCATGGGCGTTCGCGACGCAACGGCGGGGTTCAAATGCTACCGCGCCCAAACCCTCCAAACCCTGCTTAAAAAACCCGTCAAGTTCGTCGGTTACGCCTTTCAAATCGAAATGAAGTTCAAGGCGTGGAAATACGGCTTTAAAATCAAGGAGGTGCCGATAATATTCACCGACCGTACGCGCGGTACGTCGAAAATGTCGGGAAAAATCGTACGCGAAGCCGTTTTTGGGGTCTTGAACCTCAAAATATCGTCGTGGTTCGCCGATTGGCGGCGTTAGGCGATTTTGGCGCCCGGCGGCGCTTCGTCCGGCGCCCACAGCGCCCGAAGCGTACCGTCGGCGCCTTCGACCGTCAATAGCATGCCCCGGCTTTCAACGCCGCGAAGCTTGCGCGCCGGCAAATTGACGACGAACGCCGCGTTTTTGTTCGTCAGCTCCTCGGGCGTATGGTACGCCGCAATGCCCGAAACTATCGTTCGCCGTTCAAAACCAAAATCCACCTCCAAACGCAAAAGTTTGTCCGCACCCTTAACGCGCTCGGCCTTGAGAATACGCCCGACGCGCAAGTCGGTCAATGCAAACTGTTCGAAAGCGACGTCGGGCTTCGGGGCCTCGGCCGCGGGCGCCAAAGCCTCCGACGCAACGCCAACGGCCAAAGGGAGTTTGGCGATTTGCGCCTCGACGGCCGCATCCTCGATTTTTTCAAAAAGCAGTTCGGGCTCGGGCAGTTGCGTACCGGCGCCGACGAGCGGCGTTTGTTGCGCCGTCGCCCACGCAACGCTTTCCATGCCGACAAGACGACGGATTTTAGCCGCGCTTTGCGGCAAAAACGGTTCCAATACCACCCCCAAGCCCGCCACCGCCTGAAGCCCCGAAAACAACACGGTCTTGACCCGTTCGGGGTCGGTTTTGATTCGATGCCACGGCTCGTTTTCGGTCAAATATTTATTGCCGTCGCGGGCAAGTTGGACGGCGGCGGCCAACGCGTCCTTGAACCTGAACTTTTCCAACGCCTCCCCTATCCCCCGCGCCGATTCACCCACGGCCGCCAATATTTTTTCGTCCCCCGGCTCCAATACGCCCGGCGACGGAACCCTGCCCCCGTAATATTTTTGTATCAGCGTCAGTACCCGATGCACAAAGTTGCCGACGATGGCGACGAGTTCGTTGTTGTTGCGGGCTTGAAAGTCTTTCCATGAAAAGTCCGCGTCTTTGGTTTCCGGCATGATGGCCGTGAGCACGTAACGAAGAACGTCCGATTTGCCCGGAAAATCTTGCAGGTATTCGTGCAACCAAACGGCGCGGTTGCGCGAGGTGGAAATTTTTTCGCCTTCGAGATTGAGAAATTCGTTGGCCGGGACGTAGTCGGGGGCGCGAAATTCCCCGTGACCCATGAGCATGGCGGGAAAAACCACGCAGTGGAAAACGATGTTGTCCTTACCAATAAAATGAACGATGGTCGAATCCGTCCAATAGGCTTTCCAGTCGTCGGGCGAGGCGTCGGGACGGGTTTGGGCGCGGCGTTGCGCCCACGCCTTGCTGGCGGAAATATAGCCGATGGGCGCGTCGAACCATACGTAAAGCACTTTGCCTCGGGCCGAATCCAACGGAACGGCAACCCCCCAATCCATATCCCGGGTGATGGCGCGGGGCGCAAGCCCTTGTTGCAACCACGAACGGCATTGTCCCAAAACGTTCGGTTTCCAATCCCGATGCTCTTCAAGAATGTATTTTTCCATGCGCTCCTGCCAACGGTCCAAGGGCAGAAAAAAGTGGGTGGTCGGGCGAAGTTCGGGGACTTTGCCCGTCAGCGCCGAACGCGGCGAAATCAACTCCTGCGGCGTAAGCGAAGAACCGCATTTTTCGCATTGGTCGCCGTACGCACGGTCGTTGCCGCAATGCGGACACGTGCCGACAACGTAACGGTCGGGCAAAAAAAGTTCGGCCTCGGGGTCGTAGAACTGTTCGGTCGTCTGTTCAATCAATTGTCCCGTTTCGTAAAAACGCAAAAAGAACTCTTGCGCCGTTTGGTGGTGCAACGCCTCCGAAGTACGATAATAAATGTCGGTCGAAAGGTCGAATTCCCGAAACAAACGTTCAAACAACGGATGATAACGGTCGACGAGTTGTCGGGGGGTAACGCCTTCTTTTCGAGCCTGAATGGCGACGGCCACGCCGTGTTCGTCCGAACCGCAAACGAAAAGCACGTCGTCGCCGACCAGCCGCCGATAACGGGCGTAAATGTCGGCGGGCAAAAAAGCGCCCGCCAAATGACCGATGTGCAACGGGCCGTTGGCGTAGGGCAAGGCCGCCGTAATCATATATCGCATGGCCGCAAATTTACGCCTTTACCCGCCTTGACGCATCCAAAGACCCCAAAAATATCGTCCCCGAACGCAAGTCCAAGCCGCGGAAATCAACGTCCTCGCAAACCGATTGCGGCGCCCGTCCCGCGATACGTTTGTCAATCGTCCCGTTTGTCGGGCAAGCGCCGATGTTTTTCCACCGCGTGACGGTAAACGTCCATGTATTTTTCCGCAACGACGGCATAGGCGAATTCGTCGAGAACTTTTTTTCGGGCGTTTTCGCCAAAACTACGACGCAAATCGGGGTTGGAAAATCGGTCCAAGGCGGCGGCAATGCCCTCGACGCTTCCGGGCGCGACGACGAAGCCGGTTTTTCCGTCGTCGATGAGTTCGGGAACGCCGCCAACGTCGAAACCCACCGACGCTACGCCGCACGCCGCCGCTTCCATGACGGTGTTGGGCAGATTGTCTTCGAGCGACGGGGCAACGAGAACGTCGGCCGCGCGATAAGCTTCGGCAAGCGCCGCGTCCCCCGATATTTTTCCCAACGCAACGGTTCCGGGCGGCGGGGCGGACTTGTTTTCTCCCATCAACGCCACGACGCAATCTTTGCCCCGTGCCGCCTTGGCCAAATAATGAAAGCCTTTGCGGGGGTCGTCGGTGCGGGCCGAGGCAAAAAGCGCCACGTAGGCCTCGGGCGGCAAACCGAATTTTTTTCGAGCGGCGGCCTTGTCGCCCGGACAAAATACGTCGACGTCGATGGCGTTCGCAACGGAGCGAACGTCGGCCCCGGCCAACAGCGCCGAACGCCGCGCCTCGGCCGCCAACCACCGCGAACACGCAACAAACGTTATGCGTTTGTCCTCAAAAAGCCGACGTTTTTTTTCCCACTGACGGGCGGCCAAATCGCCGGCACGCGAACGAAGTTGGGGACAGGCGTCGCAACGGACAAGATACTTCTCGCAGGCGCCCGCGTAATGACACCCCCCCGTAAGCGCCCACATGTCGTGCAACGTCCATACAACGGGCCCCGGCAAACGCCTTAATCCTTCCAAAGACAACAAACCGTGATGCGGCCAATGAACGTGAACCACGTCGGCGGGTTCGATGTTAAATTTTACGCCTCGGCTCATGAGTCCGAAGCCGAAGTTCCACGCGGGCTTTCGGTCGTGCAATCCGACGACGACTTTTTCGAGCAAAAGGTCGAGTTTTTCGGAAAAACCGCCGACGTCGCGCACAAAATCGTCGGCAACGGTTTTTCCGCGTACATATAAACGTACGTCGGCGCCGGCTTGCAACAAAGCTTCGGCCAAACGAAAGCCCGCGATAGCCGCCCCGCCTTGTCGGTCGTAGCGGTTGAGCATGGCCACGCGAAACGGGCGCGAAAGCGTCTCGGGGCGTGGGGACGGCGTGTAAGTTTCTTTCGACGATGACATTGGATGGGTTCGGGACGGCCGCCTTTGCTCAAAAACAGGCAGGGTTTGGGCCCGGACTTATGCCGGCCCGACTATTCGGCGTCGGTCCAGACGGTGGCTTCGGGCGTGTCCCGCAAAACGACGCGGGCCTCGTTTTTGAGGCGGTCGCGGATGGCGTCGGAGGTGGCGAAGTCTTTGTTTTTGCGGGCGGCGTGGCGCAGGTCGATGAGAATTTTGACCGCCGCGTCCAAACGGCTTTTGTCTTCGGCGTTTTCGTTTTGGAGGCCAAGCACGTCGAAAACAAAAGTTCGCAGGACGGCGACGAAGTCGTTAAGGTCTTCTTCGTTGAGTTTTTCGGTTTTTTGGTCAAGGGCGTGAACAAGCCGTGCGGCCTCAAAGAGTTCGGCGACACACACCGCCGTATTGAGGTCGTCGTTGAGGGCGTGGTAAAGCCGGCGTTTGAGGTCTTGGACGCCAAACGTTGAAACGGGTGCGGGTCTAAGACTTTGCGCCAGCGCCACGGCGTGCATCAGCCGCCGAAAACCTTTTTCCGCCGCCTGCAAGGCCTCGTTGGAAAAATCGAGCGTACTCCGGTAGTGCGATTGCAATATAAAAAAACGAATGGTCATCGGCGAATAAGCGCGTTCCAAGAGTGGGTGTTTGCCGGTGAAAAATTCGTCGAGGGTGATGAAATTACCAAGGGATTTGCCCATTTTTTGGCCGTTGATGGTTACCATGTTGTTGTGCAACCAGTATTTGGCTTCATTGAGGGCGGGTTTGGGGTGCAGGCAGGCGTTGGTTTGCGCGATTTCGGCCTCGTGGTGCGGAAATTTGAGGTCCATGCCGCCGCCGTGGATGTCGCACCATTCGCCCAAATACTTCACGCTCATGGCCGAACATTCGATGTGCCAGCCCGGAAATCCCCTGCCCCACGGCGAATCCCACTGCATGATGTGTTCGGGGCCCGCTTTTTTCCAAAGCGCAAAGTCCGACGGATGCTTTTTTTCGCTTTGTCCCTCCAATTCCCGAGAACCGGCCAGCAGTTCCTCAATGTTTTCGCGTCCCGAAAGTTCGCCGTAACGGTAGTTTTGGGCGTAGGCCCGAACATCGAAATACACCGAACCGTTGATTTCGTAAGCGAAACCGTTGGCCAAAATCGTTTTAATCATTTCGATTTGTTCGGGGATATGGCCCGTGGCCCGGGGTTCGATGGACGGGCGCAAACAATTGAGCCGGTCCATGACGGCGTGGTAACGGTCGGTATAGAACTGGGCAATCTCCATCGGTTCAACCTGCTCGAGCCGCGCTTTTTTGGCGATTTTGTCCTCGCCTTCGTCGGCGTCGTTTTCCAGGTGGCCGACGTCGGTAACGTTGCGCACGTAACGCACCTTGTAACCCAAATGTTTGAGGTAGCGAAAGAGTACGTCGAAGGTTACGGCGGGGCGGGCATGGCCCAAATGTCCGTCGCCGTAGACCGTCGGCCCACAAACGTACATGCCCACAAACGGCGGATGAACCGGCTCGAAACGCTCTTTTTTCCGGCTGAGCGAATTGTACAAATGGAGTTCGTTCATGGACGCAAAATTAGCCGAAAATTCCCTTGGTCCGGAATTTTGGCGCGATGAGGGTTCGTCGGCAAAACCAAGAAAAAAATCAAAGCCGCCGCCGTCCCACTTTTCCGCCGCCGTCGAAAAAAACGGAAGGGCGGCCGCTCGTTCGTCCCTGAAAGGGTTTGCGCAAAGCGGGACGGCGGGGTCGGCGTTTTGGCTTACGGTCGTGTTTGGCCTCGGTGCAAGACGGCAACGGCGACGTCGAAAAGGCTGAGGACGCCGTCGCCGTTGGCGTCGAGGAACGCGTCGTTGACGGGCGTGCCGCGGTAATTGGTAGTCCCGGGCCAATACGACGCTTTCTGTGCCCGGAAAACCGTGCTTTGATGCAAAGGCTCGCGCATCGGACCCGTTTTGCCGTAACCCGCCGCCGTCAAGAAAAAGTCGCTTGTCGTTACCGTACCGTCGTTGTTAGCGTCGCCGGGATAGACGGTCAAGGCGTTTCGGGTGGTGTCCGTCAGCCAAATATTTTCGTCACCCGCCTGGTAATTGACGTAAATGAAATAACAAAGCAACATTTCGTCGTAAGTGGATTCGCCCGACTGTACCAACTGCGGCGGATTCGACGGATTGAAGGGGTTGTTGGGCGTGTTGTCGTAGGTGGAAACGGCTTTGATGGCGCTGCCCGCCGGAATTTTAATCAATTTTTGCGGCATATAGAACCCTTGCCACGCAAAGTTCCAATCGGGAATCTTGATGAGCTTGGTGGTGTCGCTTCCATGAACGGAAAACACTTCCATACTCCGGCCGATGAGGTGCATATGCGGCGCAAGGCCTAACACGGAAATATTGCTGTTGAGGTTGAAGGAGTTGTAAAACGTCTTGACCTCGTTGGCTTGAATGCGCAAAGGCCCGTTTTGAAGCCCCATCACCCAGTTGATGTAAGGCTGGATGAACACTTGGCGCGGATTGGTTTGGTTGGGACAAAAATGAAGTTTGACTTGACTTTGGTCGACCTGACCCATGCTTCCGGGGGCGTAGTGGATTTCGAGGATGAGGTTGCTCCCCGCCGGGATTTTATAGGCCATGTTGTCGGGCAGGAAGCGGTCGCGTTGGCCCGGCACCCAACCCCCAATCATGTTTTGCATGTATTGACCGACGTACAGCAACATGTGGTGAACGATGGCGCGGTTGTCGGGTACGAGTTCGACGCCGTTAATCCATTTGTCGGTGGTAAAACCGGAGGGAATGGTGACGCGATGGTAGACGTCGCCGTTGTTGGGAACGGTGTAAGCGGGAATGGTGTAGACGACGTCGGGTTCGCCGAGAGGGGAGCCGGGGGGAAAGTCGGGGAACGGCGGCAAATGCGCCGGGTCGCCTTCGGGCATGCCGTCGTCGACCCAGCGTCCGATGAGTTCGATTTCTTTATCGGAAAGGCGGCGTTCGTCGGCGAAACGGCTGTAATGCGGGTCGGGGCGCCACGGCGGCATGATTTTGTTGGCCGTAACATATTTTATCATGCCGCCCCACGCCGAAACCTCGCCATAATTGGTCAGCGGCATCGGACCCACCTCCCCCGCACGGTGACAGCCCGAACAGTTTTGAAAAATTATCGGCGCCACGTCCTTGTTGAAAGTAACGCCTTGACCCACGGCCGTATTCGCGACCGCCGTCAGAAACAATAAGGCAAGCCAATTTTTCATGTTTTTTAAATGTAAATCCAACATGCAAATATAATGAATTTTTTTGACCGTCGTCCCCCCGTAAAATATTCGTACCAACAAACAAACGCAAGGCTTTGCTTTGGGAAGGATGCGGCGGGATTGGTCTTGCGGCGTTTGTTTTTTTGTTTTTTCGGCGCCGGGTTATAAGCTTGCGCGGGCGCTTGGCGGACTCAGCGCTCGACGGGGATTAGGTCGGCGAGAGCCCGTCCTTCGAGGCAGACTTTTTTGACGTCGAGCTCGACGACTTCGGCGTCGATGATTCCGTGGCGGTCGAGGAGCAGGCTCATGGTTGCAAAGAGGGTTTGGGCTTCGTCGTTGAGTACGCCGTTTTCGTCGAAAAGGCGCAGGGCCCGGGCGGGGGCGGGCAAAATCAGGCTTAAAAACACGCATTCCTCGGGCGTAAGCTCAAGCGGCTTTTTGCCGAACCAATAATCCGCCGCTTCGCGTATGCCGTACGACGACGGCCCCCATTGCGCACAATTGAGGTAGAGTTCGAGGATTTTGTCTTTGGAAATGAGGTCGTGGTTTTCGATGCACCAAACGATGCCCGCTTCTTCGAGTTTGCGGAAAATGGTTTTTTGGGGGGTGAGAAAAAGATTTTTGACCAACTGCATGGTCAGCGTGCTTCCGCCGCGTCGGAAGCGTCCGGTTGCAAGGTTGTCGGCGGCGGCCTCGCGCAACATCGTGGGTTCGAAGCCTTTGTGTCGGTAAAATCCGGGGTCTTCGGCCAAAAGCAGGCATTGGCGCAAAAATTCCGGGGTTTCGTGGAGTTCGACGTAGCGCGGGTCGTCGGGGTCGATGCGCCGAAAGGCCCGTGCGCCGAAGGGTTGCCACGAAAATTCGCCGTTGACCTCCGTTATCCACCACACCGAGCCGGTGTCAAGCCGTAGTTTTTTCGCTTTAACCTCGGCGTCGACGGCGATTTGGTCGAGACGATTGACGTTCATCGCGCCCGTGATGCGGTAACCGATTTCGCCCGTGAGCCGAATTTTTTTGAGTTTGTCGAACGCGCCTTCGGGCAGGGCGGAAAACCATCGCGCCACCGGCTGTTCGGGAATTTGCACCTCGAAGCCGAGACTGTCTTTGGCGTACCTGAGCCTCGGAAAAAAGTCGCATTCGCCGACGCGCACCCGCGAACCCTCCAAAATCTCGAAGCCCTCTTCGCGTCCCGCCGCCCAAAAAGAAAATTCCATCGGAGGAACGGCAAAATCGCGCACGTGGACGGCGGCCATGCGCGTACATTCGTTTTGCGCACGCCCTTCGATGTGGACAAAGTTTTCGCGACGGCCCCAACGGATGTAAGGAAACCAAAATTCGCCCTCGATTTGCGGGGAGTCGAAAAAGACCCGGGTGTCGTAAACGTCGCCGGCGGGCGGCAACGAATGCAGTTTCTCCCACAAAGCGCGAAGTTGGGCCGAACGGCGGGGCGGCAAGGCGTTGGCCACCGCCGCGGGCAAACGCACCGGGCGTTTACCCGAAGATTTCAACGCGTTTTTTTTACGCTTCGATTCGTAAAAAACGACGTGTGCCGAGCGCCATGCGACCGAATCCATTCCTTGTGTCGAAAACGCCACGGCGAAACCGTTTAGGGTGGCCGTCGCCTCGCCGCGACGATAACGCAAGTGAACTTTGTCCGCCGCAATTTTTCCCCAACCCGTCCAACGGGGATTTTCCCAACGCGCCGAGGCTTTATGGCCGTTGAGCATGCGTTCGACGGGGCCGTTGAGCGCGTATTCGAGGGCGTCGTTTTTCAAAACCCACGCCAACGCAACCCACAACGCCGCGTGAGCGCACACCGCTCCCGTCCGCGCGGCGGCGGCCAAAAAACGTTTTCGTACATCCAACGGGACGGTCGTCATTTTTATCTTACAAAACTACAAAAAAAGCGCCTAAATTGCGTACCATGAACCGACGAACGGCCCGCAACATTCGATGGACGGCGACGGCGGTATGGGCGGCGTTCGTCGCGTGGCTTTGGACTTTGGAGCATTCCGCCGTTCTGGCGCATTTGAACGCCACGCTCGACCCCCGGGAAAAAAGCGCGATTTTGGCCGCCGCCTTCACGCCCCAAAAATTTTTTTGGATGCGCCTCGGCGCCACGGCGGCGATGGTTTTGCCCTGGATGTTACCCGCGCCGTCGCTTCGCTACCCCTTCGAACTTGTCGCCAAAACGCAAGAAACGTGGCGCGGCCTATCGCCGGCACAACGAACGTTGTTTGCGGGATTAATGGTCGTTTGGGCCGTACGCAACGCCGTTTTTGTCTCCCTTTTTCCGATAACGATGGACGAGGCCAACGTCTATACGACGTTTGTCCGACGCGGCCCGGCGCTCATCGCCTGCTACTATCCCATTCCCAGCAATCACGTCTTCCACACAATGACGGTTTGGGCCACGGACGTGTTTTTGGACGGGGTGTGGGCCGTACGATTAACGGCGTGGGCGGCGACGGGCGCAACGGGCGCCGTTTTGTTTTTGTGGACGGCACGGCGTTCGGGAGCAAAAGCCGCGTTTTTGACCGCGGGAACGTTTCTTTTCTCCTTCGGCCCTACGCTTTACGGAGTGTTGGGGCGAGGATATGCTTTTTTGGCGTTTTTTTCCCTGCTCGTCTTTTACGCCGAAACCACAAACCGAAAAACCTTGTCGGTGACGGCGGCCGCATTGGGTTTATGGACCGCGCCCGTCTTTGTGTACGTCGTCGCGGCGGCCGCGCTTGTTTTCCGACGGCCTTGGCGCATGGTCGTCGCCGTTGCGTGCGCCGCCGCCCTTTATATGCCGATTTTCATTGCCGGCGGCAACCTCACCGGCTTTTACCCACCGTCCACACTCGCACAACAACTGGCCCATTTGCCCGATTATCTACCCTATGTCGCCGAATTTTTGAGTCCTTTGAGGTTGCCGCCCGAATATCGTTGGGCGTCCGTGGCGACGTTCGGCACATGGGCGGGGGCGGTGTTGTTGGCGGCGTTCGCACGCGGTTCGGGAGTATGGGAACGCTCCGCCGCCCGTTTTTCCCTTGTGATTTTGGCATTGATGCTCCTTCCCGTCGTTCAACCGCCCGACAAGGCGTACATCGTTTGGACGGCGCCCGCCGCCCTCGCCCTCGCCCGCTTTCGACAATGGCGTTGTTTCGCCCCCGCGCTTTGGGCGGCGGCAAGCGTCGCGTTCGTACCCGTTTTTCGGTATTGGTACGCACCCGATATCGCGGCTTACGAAAAATTCAAATCCATGACGCAGACAAGCGTCTACGTCGCCGACAACGACGCCGAATACCTGACGTTTTCGTTTTACGCCCCCAAAGGAACAACCGTCGTTTTTAACCCAAAAAATCCACAACCCTCGCTCTAACAATAACCACCGTTCACGAACACAACGCAAATACAAGCGCACGCGTACCCGACAAACGTTCGGCCGTGCGCGATTTTCCAACGGAACTTTATTTGTTTGTGTATACTTTATTTGTTTGTGTAATTTATTTATTTACTTGTGTAATTTAAAGAACCGGCTTAGGGAGGCGGCGTGAAATTTTCCGAACCGAACTCGGCGTCCGCCAACGAAGTTTCTTGCAACTTGAAATCATGTTTTTTTTCGGGGTTGTCGTTTGAACCGCCGTTCAAGTTTTCGGGCGGCGCTTCGTTGTTTTGCGAATCTTTGTTTTGCGCCGCGGCTCTTTTGGCGGCGTGGGCGGCTTTGATTTCCATGACCTCGATGGTCGTTTGACCGAAAAGCCCGCGTTTTTTGTAGGGCAAATCCAAATC
>CALAJH010000028.1 GCA_937922655.1 uncultured Bacteroidia bacterium | reverse complement strand
AAGTTTACAAAAGCGTTGTTGCCGAAGAGTTGCATCGCCCTCCATGCCAAAGGGGACGAACCCGCCGCGTCGAGCGTTTCAACGGCACGTTGCGCCCCAAAGTTTCGCGGTGGGTCCGAAAAAATTGTTCCTTTGTCAAATTCCTCGACGCACTCGTCGCTTCCGGCGGTTTTGCCGTTTATCACTACAAGCTATCGTTAGCGGTGCAACCCTACCGTTTAGGCCGGGGTCAAGCCCGCCCGTAAATTTATGCATTCGTCCAACATCGCGAACAAATCTTTTTCCGCCCACGGTTTGGCCAAAAAATGAAACAACGTATGCCCCTTCAACCCCGCGGATTCCATCGCCAAATGCTCTTTTTCGTGCGGATTGTTGCCGCCCGTTAAAAGCATCAGTTGGGTGGTGGGCAGTTTGTCGCGCACCAGTCGCAAAAATTGGTCTCCCGACAAGCCTTCCATCATTTGGTCTGAAACAACGATCACCACCTCCTCGCCGTCTTCGACGAGTTCGTCAAGCAACTGCAGACCCTCCTCGCCGCTTTGGGCGATTTCGACAACATAACGCCCCGACGACCAACGTTCGATTTGCTCGCGCAAATTGTCGAGTATCATCTTTTCATCGTCGACGCAAAGGACTATCGGCAAACTCATTGAAACGGTTTTTGTAAATACGCCAAAAAGTTGCGGAAGGTTTCATTTTGGATAAAAGATATTCGGGGAACCGCTACCGCAACGCAATCCAATACAAAAATAATAGACGCCCGTTATCCGTCAAAAAGATACAAATAAAATTTTTTTTAACCCCTTACGCCCGCAAGAGCCCAACCCAAGCGTAGCCTTCAAGCCTTTGGCAAACGTATGCGACGGCATGTTCTTGACGCCCTCATCGGGACCCGCGAACAAAGAAAAACACGGTTCGATTTCGGAGTGAACGTTTCGACGCCCGTCTACGGCCCGCCCGTTTCGGATGTTGCATAAGGAGGCGTTTTGGACTTTGGACGAAAATCAACCCAAATCCGTTGCGGGAGGTCGTTGCGGACGAGAACGAGCGTTCTCAACGCCGCAATTCGGCCCCCAATTTTTATCCGCACGCGCGCAAGGAACGGAAAACTTGTGTAATTTTGCGTAAACGGCGGAAGTCGTCGGCCCATTGCCGAACATTCCATCATTATGACGTTAGAAGAAAGCATAGAAAAAGTACGCGAATACTACAACGAAACCGAAAACCGCACGTGGGCCTTGGACGCACTCAAAACACTTTTGGCGCAGGTCGTCGGTTATCCCGAACATTTGGCACAATTCGAACGCTTGGTCGCCGATTTGGGCGGGGGCATGTTCGTTCCCTACCTTTTTTGGGTGGAAATGGGCAAATACATGGACGGCAAAGGCGACCGTGAAGCGCTTTTTCAATTGATACGCGCTTTTGCCGAAAGCGACTTCGAAGCCGAAGAGCGCGAAAAGATGCGTCCGTTGCTTATTGCATACTTTAAGCGGGAAGGAAACAGCTTTGAAATCAGTAAAATCAAGGCCAAAATCATCGAAGGCGCCCACAAAGACGTGAAAGCGTATTTCAAAGAGGTCGAGCAATATCCGGAACGCAACCCGTCGGCGGCGGACACGATTGTAAAAAAAATGCATTTGTTGCGCCGTCATTTTCCACAGTTCGAGTTGTTTTCTTTGACGTTGCAGGAAATTGAGGAGCGCTTGTCGGCGCGGACGTCGGCGTGATGTGGGAGGCGTTGTTGGTGGGCGCGGGCGGCGGTGCGGGGGCGGCCTTGCGTTACGCCGTTGCCGTTGCGCTTGCGGGGCGGTTGCCGTTTTGGGTCGCCACGCTGACGGTAAACGTCGTTGGCGGCTTCGTTCTCGGAGCTCTTTTCGCGAAGGCGCCGTCGGGACGGGTCTACGCCTTCGGTGGAACGGGGTTTTGCGGCGGTTTTACCACCTTTAGCACCTTTTCGCTCGACGTTGCACGCCTGTGGGCGGCGGGGCAAAAAACGACGGCGGCCGGTTACGCCGCCGCGTCGTTGACGCTTTCCATTGCCGCCCTCGTCGCGGGTTACGCCCTCGCGGGCGGTAAAAACCAAGTCTAAAATCGCATGCCTTTCGCTCCCGCCCACGCGTTAATTTCACGCGTTAATTTTTGGGATTTGCAAAATACAATCCAATTTTTTTATAAATTTGCGGGAAACCGAAAAAGTTCCAATCCGGTCCTTGTCACTCTTTTCAAAAAAATACAAGCAATAAAAAAAATGTACAAAGCCATCGTTTTAACGATATGCGTGGCGGTCTTGTGCGGCAAAATTCACGCCCAATGCACGGCCAATTCGAGCATCGCCGCGACGGGACTCTATCCCAAACCCGCACCGAACGGTACGGTAAACACCCCCTACAACAACGGAACCCCGCTTTCCATGACCGTCAAGTTTCCCAAGGATTCGACGTTCACGTTAGCCATTCAGGGTTTGCCGCCGCTCATTCCTTTTCCGTCCGTGCTGGTAACCTACACCTCGTTCACCGTTACGGGAACGGTAAACGTTCCGACGGGCATGACCTTCAGCACGGCGGGTTGCAACAATCCGGGCTGTATTTATCCGATTTCGCCCATCGAGACAACGAACCGGGGATGTATTCCGTTGAGCGGAACGCCCACACAATCGGGCGTGTTCGACTTGGGCGTGGAAACCGAGGCAACGGGGTCGTTTATCATGCCCGATTTGTCCAATCCTTTGCTGCCGGGCTTTGACAACACCACGCTGGGCTTGCCGCCGGCGGGTACGATCGTTCTGCTCAACGACCCGAACCCCGTTATTTCGGGGGCGACGACCGCCGCCCGTCAAATGACCTTTTCCACGTCGCTGACCATCACGCCCGAAGAGTTTACTCCCTTGTGTAACGAAGGCACGCCCATCGTCAAAGGCAAACTTCGCCCCAACCCCATGCCCGACGGCGTCGAAAACGTCGCTTACAACGCCGTCGCCCTCACCCTCGACCTTCCCACCGATTCAAACTTTGTTTTTGGCAACGCCACCTTCACCCGCTTTCAAATCGATTCTTTGGGCGGATTGCCGGCGGGATTGACCTTCGACAACCAAAACTGTCTTACCCAAGCCTGTATTTACAATTTGGACGGCGCCGACCCCGGCGCCAACCGCGTCTGTTTTAACGTCAATGCCGGTACCCCAACCGAAAACGGCGTGTTTTATCCCTTCGTTCGGCTTAAAGCCTCGGGTACGGTCGTCGTCGCCGGGCAATCCTTCGACATCGATTCGCCGCTTTTGCCCGTCCAAGCGCAAGGCGTGCGCCGGCTCACCTTCCGCACCCAACTCAAAATTACGCCCGCGTCCCTCACTCCTCTCTGCAACAACGAATTGACGCGTTCGCCCAACACTCTTCGCCCCGTCAATTTGCCCGACGGCAACCAAAACCTGCCCTACTCCATCCAAAAACTCACCCTCGATTTACCCACCGATTCCACCGTCAGCATTCCTTTTCTTTTCGAAGGTACGGCCACCTTCACCGCCTTTACCATCGACAGTTTGGGCGGCTTGCCGGCGGGATTGACGTTCAGCAATCAAAACTGTTTGACGCAAGAATGCCGTTACGTCGTGAACCCGCTCGACCCCGGAAAAAATCGTGTTTGTTTTAACGTCAATCCGGGTATCCCGACGGAATCCGGGGTGTTTACGCCTTTTGTCATCGTTCGCGCCGAGGGTTTCGTTACTACGTCCACGGGACAAGTGGTGGATTTGCCGGCCCAGTTTTCGACGCTGACCTACCGTTGCACGCTTAACATCCAACCTTCGAGCCTTACGCCCTTGTGCAACCAGGCCGTTCCCGCCACCGACGGCCAACTGAAACCCAACCCCATGCCCGAAGGACAATACGCCGCCGCCTACACCGAACAAAACATGACCCTCGACTTCCCGACTTCCCAAAACTTTAGCGCTCCGGGTGTTTCCGGAAACGTGGCGGTAACTTACTCGCGTTTTCGGGTGGACTCTTTGGGCGGACTTCCTCCGGGCATGGTCTTTAATTCCGACTGTGCCTCGGGCGGATGCGTTTTCAACCTCAACGCCCTCGACCCCGGCGCCAACCGAATCTGTTTCACGATTTCGGGAACGCCCGACGGTTTCGTCAACGACAGTGTTTTCACCCCCCGCGTCTACACTACGGCCGAAGGTACCGCCCAAACCCCGTTCGGCAATTTTGACCTCTCCAACCCGCAACTGGCCCAAATACCGGGGATTCGCACGCGCTCTTTTGCCACGGAGCTGACCATTCGCGGCGTTCCCGTCGTCAGTCGTACCGAAAACAAAACGTTGTGGGGCCTTTCCGCCCGTCCCAATCCCTTCAAGGGAGAAACCGAATTGACGTTCTCGCTTGCCGAACCCGCCGCGCCCGTCGTTGTCGTCTTTGACGCGCTCGGCCGTACGGTGTACGAAAAACGGTGCGGTCTGCTTGCACCGGGTTCGCATTCGGTAAACGTCGCCGGCCTGCCCGAAGGCGTTTTCACCGCACGCATCGTCGCCGGACGCGCCCAACAAACCTTGCGCATCGTTTCGATGAAATAGTCGGCTTCTCTTTTCCAACTTTGTTTTTTGGGCTTTTTCGTCCCCCCTCCGCGAAGAGGGGGGACGCTTAGCTTGGTCTTTGCCCATTGGTTGGAGGCGTTTGGATGTTTTCGGGTTGGGTACAATAAAATTCATCGTTGCGATTCGGCAATCGGCGTCGATAATTGTTTTGGAAACGATGGATTGTTTTCGATTGCCGACATACGTTGTTTTTTGTTCAAAGTCCCGTCGTTCCAAGGGCGGGGAGGATTGGTCAAACGTTCAAACGACTTTAATTTGCGGGGCATGATACGCAAAAAATGCTCGATGATTGTCTTCGCGATTGGGTGGGTTTGGACGAGGGTTGCGAACCGGTGGCGGGCCTGTACGTCAACGCTTTGCCCGGCGTGTCGCTCGAAGGCATGGAGGCCGGGGCCGACGGCGAACAATCCCACTACCCCGGCGTGTGGCGGTCGGTGCAAACGGTGGCCTTTGCCCGGTTTCGCACCGATGTTTTGGCCGCTTTTGGCCCATGTTTTCGGCCGGCGTTGTCCCGGGGGCCGCTTTTGGCGGGCAAACCCGCCGGCCGTTCCCTTGACCCGCAAACCCACGTCCGCGGCCTAAAATTCGACCTTCCCTGCGGCGACTTTGCCCTCGTTTATGTGCGCAAGGTCGGCATTCGTTTGGTCGAACCCGCCGATTTCGTCCTTCGATTGCACGACGGTTTAAACAACGTGGAAATCGACGTTGCGGGAACGGCGGCAAAAAACATCTTTTCGGTCGAAAAAGGATTTTTACCCGAACTGACAATCTCCTACGACGCGACGAACGTCCATGCCGACGGCGGTCCCGTTGCCCAAGACGGCGTTTTCGGCTTCGATGCACATCGTTGCGCTTGCGACGAATGCTACGGGCTGAGCGTCGAATACGAAATCCGTTGCGACTTCGACCGATGGCTCTGCTCAATGAAAGAACTTTTGCGCACGCCGTTGTGGTATTTGCTGGGTGCGGAATCTCTCCGGCATCGGCTCGGTTCCGACCGTTTCAATCGGTTCACGACCTTCGACCGCGACGGGCTTCGCACCCTTTTTCACGATTATGAAAACGAATATCAAAAAGCCTTGAAAAACGTTTGCGCCTCCATCCGCCTGCCCAACGACCCTTGTTTTTGCTACGACCCGGCCGTACAATCCCATTATCTATGAACACCGTGATACTCGTTCGATGCGGCGGACGCAAAGGCGGCTGCCATGCTTCCCGATTAATCATTTACGTGGTATGTTGGCGGTAATCGAAGCGCTGTGGATTTCGGCGGGAGCGACGGCCTTCGTTCGCCTGCTCTATTTCGCTTTTGAGCGTGGACAGATGTTGCACGCTTACGAACGCGGTTTACGGGCGTTTTTTTTTCACGCGGGACGCTTGCGGCGGCACAACGGAAAATGGCGGCGCGCCCGGCCTTACGTCCTTGCCCCCCTTTTGCGGGCGCTTTACAAGCCTTTGGGAGGGTGCGTCTACTGCACCGGCGTATGGACGACGGCGTTCGTCGCCCGCGAACTGCCACTGTTCGCAGGGCTTTGCGCCGCAGGGTTTGCCTTCGTTTGGACGGCGCTGTGGCTCAAAATCGCGCCTCTGCGTTGACGCGGGCCGCCGACGATTTTTTCGGGCCGACGCGTTTCGTTGGCCCGATTTTTTTCGCCAAAAATTTCATCCCATACACAAAACAAAATTTCCCGCCTTTTTCATTAATTTTGTGCACTTTACGGGGGAATCATGAGCGAAGAAAAACCATTAATCAATTACGTAAGGGAGGCCGCCATACTGCCCGTGAACATCGCCTTTGCGACCGTCGCCATGGCGACCGTCGGGGTGATGATTGCGCTGGGGGCGCCGGCGGAAATTACGGGGGGAACGCTTTTCCTTGCCGGCGCCGCCGAAATGTTTTATCTTCGCCTTATGCCCAAAAGCAAACGCTTCCGAACCGCCGTCAATGCCAAATACGATTCCACTCTTCGTTCCGTCGAACAAAACCTCAAAACCGTCAAATACCTTAAAGACCTCAGAGAAAAAGAACTCGAACGTTTTTCCAAACTCTTTGAAACCAAAAACAAAATCATTTCCTTGATTCAAAAAAAAGAACGTACGGGCGAGGAGGACGAAAAACTTTTGGAGCGGCTCGACCTGCTCGAAACCCACTACGTACAACTGCTTTACGCCGTTTCCGAATACGAAAAACTACTTGAAAAACCGAGCGAAAAAGGCGAAATTCAGCAACAACTCGACAAACTCGAAGCCGACCTCAAAACCGCCGGTCCCAAAGTCGCCGATATGATTCGTCAGCGCATCGCCCTGCTCAAAAAACGCACTCACCGTACCGAAGAGCTCAAAGAAGACCTGCAAGTGGCCCTCCTTCACCTCGACAACCTCGACGACACGTTTTCGCTGATTTTGCAGGAAGCCTCGTCGCTTTCGAACCTCGGCCAAATCAATTCGACCATCGCCCAAGCCCTGAGTCAAATCGAAATCCAACAACAGAGTTTGCGGGAAATCGATTCGATTCTCAATCAAAGCGTGGCTTGGCCGGGCATGGACGATATGGAAACCTTAGGCCCCGACGCACGCGCCCACACCCTTTAATGCGGCGATTTCGTCGAGTACGTCGAAAAGTTCGTTCGGCGTTTCGCCTTGCACCAGCCGCACGCGGTAGGGCTTGAAGTCGGCTAGGCCTTTGAAGTAGTTGGCGTAGTGGCGGCGCATTTCATAGATTCCCGTTTTTTCGCCCTTCCATTCGATGGAAAGTTCCAGATGCCGGCGGCAAACGGCGACGCGTTCGGCCAACGAAGGTTCGGGCGGCGTTTCGCCGGTGGCAAAAAAATGTTTGACGGCTCGAAATATCCACGGCGAACCTATCGCGCCACGGCCTATCATGATGCCGTCGGGGCCGTAAGCGATGCGATTGTGATGGGCTTTTTGCGGTGAATCGACGTCGCCGTTGCCGAAAACCGGGATTTCGACGTCGGGATGTTCTTTGACGGCACGGATGTACGTCCAGTCCGCCGTACCTTTATAGAGTTGGGCGCGGGTGCGCGCGTGAATCGAGAGCGCTTTTATGCCCGCGTCTTGGAGACGCAGCGCCGTTTCCATGACGTTTATCGAGTTTTCGTCCCAACCCAAACGGGTTTTGACGGTTACGGGTAGGGACACGGCACGCACGATTTCCCGGGTCATGCGCTCCATTTTTTGGGGGTCTTTGAGGGCGGCGGCGCCGGCGCCTTTACACACCACTTTCTTGACCGGACATCCGTAGTTGATGTCGATAAAATCGGGTTCGGCTTTTTCCGCGATTTTCGCGGCCTCAATCATCGCGTTGATGTCGTCGCCGAAAAGTTGAATGGCCACGGGCCGTTCGTAGGGAAAAACGTCGAGTTTTTTTCGGCTTTTGGCCGCATCGCGTATCAAACCCTCCGACGAGACGAATTCGGTGAAAACAAGGTCGGCGCCGTACTCTTTGCAAAGCCGGCGAAAAGGCGGGTCGCTCACGTCCTCCATCGGCGCGAGCAGAAGCGGAAATTCCCCTGCCGCTATCGGCCCGATGTATACCATTACCTTTTGGCGCCCGCTTTTTGCAGGATTTTGATTTTGTCGGTTTCTTTTTGTTCTTTGGCGAGGGTCAAGGGCGTTTTGTTTTCTTTGTTGAGGACTTCGAGTTTGGCGCCGGCGTCGACGAGCATTTGGACGTGGGCCGTTTCACCGAAGGCCACGGCGTAATGCAAGGGGGTGTCGCCGCGTCCGTTGGGGGCGTTGACGTCGGCTTTGTGGTCAAGGAGTTGTTTAATGAGAACGTCGCGATCGCCTTTGGCCTCGCGGATGGCGGTATGCAAGGGCGTTTGTTGCAGGTAGGTAGCTTTGGCGTTCACGTCCGCCCCTTTTTCGATGAACATTTTGACGATTTGAGGGCAGTTTTCAAAGACGGCGCGGTGCAGCAGCGTGCCGTGCTGTTCGGTTTTGGCGCCCAAATCGACTTCCCGTTTGAAAAGCGCTTCAAAAGCTTCGGGCCGGCAGCGTTTGGCCTTCGGCGCCAAAAACAGCGCGTGTGCGGCCGTTCCCCATTGGCTGTCGGCGTTCACGTCCCAGCCCGCGGAAACCAACGTTTCCACCAACGCGGCGTTGCCCGTTTTCGCCGCCAAATGCAAAGCCGTAACCCGGCTCTCCTCCCGACGCGCCGAAACGTCCGGCTTTTGCGAAGCGACATACGCCTTGACCGCCTCGACGTCTTCCCGTTCTATGGCTTGTGCCAAATCGTCGGGTATTTGCGCCGACAGCACGCCCACCCAACACATGACGAACATCAACGCCGCCATCCGTTTTTTCATTTGCTTCCCTCGCGTCTTTTCACCACTTCGACGCCCCGAAACTTTTTGTCGTCCACTTTCCGGTCCAAGAAGTCGTTGAGCTGTTCGAGGTCGTAAGTCGAAACGATTTCTCCAAATTCGTTGATTTTTACGTCGAACCCTTTAAGTTCCGCGTTTACTTGCGGGACGGTGTTCGATTTCGGTCTTCGTGCCATAATGCAATAATACGAAAAAATTTTTAAAAGTTGCGTTTTCAATAAAATTTAGCCCGTGTGCTTGATTCTTTTCGTTGAACGACGCCAGCCTTTGGGCAAGGGCGCGGAAGGTCGCCGAACGTTACGTACGCGCCCCAAAGTTGTTGTTTTTGCCGTCATTGTTTAACGAGTTTGATTTTGGCGACGGGGAGCGTCGGAAAATCGAGGATGTACACACCGGGGGCAAGGCGGGCAAACAAATCGGAGCCGACGACCGTCGTACCTTTTACCGCAACGACGTTTTCGCAAACGAGGGCCCCGTCGGGACGCAATACACGCCAGCGTAAATCGAATAGCTGTTCGGAATCGGGGGGATGGACGGTGATTTGTCCGTATTCGGAAAAAGGATTGGGGTGCATGGAAACGGCCCAGTCGCCCTCTGTGAAGCGAATTTCACGCGTTTCGGAGTAGGCGACGGCGCCGTCGTAGTCTTCGACGCGGATGCGATAGTACAGCGTGGCGGCGGGCGGCGTCCAATCCCACCAGCGATATTCGGATGCGCCGACGACGGGAACTGTTGCGGAAACCTCGAAGGCGCCGCCCGTCGAACGTTCAACGATGTAGCGGGCGGCGTGGGTTTCGGCCGCCGAGCGCCACGCCAGCTTTACCCCGCCCGACTCTACCCGTGCCGAAAAGTCCAATATTCTCAGGGGCAAAGGCCCGTCCCAGCCGTCTTTGCCGATGCCAAAACCCGAAAATCCCGTCGAAAATTCCGCGCTCACCGCATAATCCGTCCCGAAATGCGCCACGTTTTGGTTTTCGCCGTAGGCGCCGTTGACGTTGGGCGTTGCGGGGGTAACGCCGGCAATCGGCCGGTCGGATTTGAACATATTTAATACATCGTGTTCGCCGCCCGTCTGCGCCCGCCAACCGTCGATTTCTTCGGCCGTATAATAAAGCGTAATCCGAAAACGTCCAAAAGGATGGGAACGTTCGGGGTGAACGTAAAACGTTTTTTCCGCCGCAAACGAACCGAAGGCCGCATTCTGAAACGGGCGCGCCCCTCTACCCGCTCGGTCTATGCCCAATTTTACGCATCCGTAATCAAAGTCGGTGAGGTTTTCGATTTTGGCCAACAACGACCGGTTTCCCGGACCGTAAAAAACGACGGTTTCCCGGGGTCCGAGGTAGGCTTGCGTTTCCATCACGGTTTGCGCGACGGTCAAAGGCGCAGCGGGTTCGCGGTCGTTGTCGTAAATCGTCAAGGTGTGCCGATGGAACGAACACGACTTGACGGCGGCGCCGCAATCGGCCACCAAACACAATTCGAGGGTTTCGGTCGTTTCGAGGGCTTGGTCGTCGCGCACGTAAACGACGAGGTTTTGTACGCCCGGCGCTTCGAAGGTCAGCCGGGGTTGGGGCAGCAAGGCGTCGCCCGGAACGCGGGCCGTGCCGCCGCACACATGAATTTCCACCGTTCCGGCGGCCTCGCTTACAACCGAAATTTCGACGGCGACAAAATTTTCGCCGCAAGCGCCGCCGAATTGCGGCGTTTCGTCCACCGACGACGCCGTTTCGACGAATCCCGCCGTCGCTTCATATTGACAATCGTAACGATGGCGGGCCTTGGCCAAACGCACAAGAAGTTCGGCTTGCGAACCCGCAACGGACAAGGCGAACGCCGTCGCCCACAGCGCTCCTGCCGCACCGCCCGAAACGAACGTATCCCTTGCCGTAAAGCGCATGGATGCATCCGCGGTTGGCGGCAAAACGCCCCCGAACGCCTCGCCCCACAGCGCCGCCAATCCCAAATAAGTTTGTCCGTCGGTCAGTACGACGGTGTTGTCGATAAATTTGCCGGTCGTCATGCCCGCGTCCAAGTAGATTCCGCCTTCACGACCGTATTCGACGACCAAATAGTCTTCACAGTTCCATGCAAAGAACGTCTGTTCGATGGGTTGGGAGCCGTCGAAAAAAAAAGAGCGCGTTTCTTGGTCGCCCCAACCGATTCGATTTTCAAAACCGGAAACAGGGTCGAAACGATGGACGACGGCGCCGTCGTGGGTCATAAACCCGGAATCGCGAAGGTCGAAAGTTTTTTCCGCCCAAATTAAGCGTTTCCAACTTGCGTCGGCGTGGGCTTCAAGCGTGAAACCGGCGGCGGCAACGGCGCCGTCTCCCCGGCGGGGAACGAAAACAAAACTTTCGACCGCCGCGTCTTTGCCGTTGGAAAAGACGAATTCGACGACAACGGCGCCATCCAAGGGCGGGGTTTGTACGGGCAAAAAATAGAATGTGGCCGAATCGCGGGCTTGGGAAAAAACATGCGGCGGCGACAAAACTCGAAAATACGCTTCCGGCGCCCGTGCGGACAGGGCGTATTCGGAGGCGTTCGCGACCTCGAAACGAACGTGAACCGCAGGCGTTTCACCGTAAAGCCGAAGTTCGGCCTCGAAATTTTTGACGCTCAACGTTTGGCCCCACGCCGTACGTACGATTAAAAGCGGCCATGCCAAAACGAGCGCATAAAGCCATTTCACCGACATTTTTTCAATGCGAGCGTCGTACCCAATACCCTCCTTAACGCACGACGGGGGGAAGAGCGGGGCCGACGCCGGGAAGCCACGGGCCGAAAAGCGTCGCACCCAAAGAACGCGCCAAACCGTGCGTCGGGTCTTGGGGATAGATGTGGATGTTGTTGCCGACGTACTGCGTGGCTCCGGCCCACGGATGCCCCAACGCCGGCGTGTTCGGATATACCATGAACGGCACGTACCGGTCGGAAAACTTCAAACCCGCTTGCGCCTCGGCGCCGATTTCGGGCTTGACAACGGGGTCGGACACAAGACGAACTTTTTCCATCGGCGACGCCGGCGTCGTACGATAAGCCCGACCCACACCCACCACCGAACGGCCTTCGTTGTATTGGCGCAATTGTTGGTCTTGCAGTTGGCGAAGGGTGGCCGCATCAACCTCGACGCGTTCGCCGTCAATAAGCAACGCCCCCTCGGTTACGCCCAAGCTTTGTGCCGCCACCGTTCCCCACAGCAATATCGTTATCCACGCGATGCTTTTCATACGAAAAATGTTTTGAATCGTAAAGTTACCAAATTTTTCGACAACCCCAAAGCATATCGCACCTATTATTTAAAAAGGGGACGAGATGAAAAAAACTTAACCGCCAAGCTTTGATTTTGCGAAAAACAAAAACGGTTTAAAATACGAACGCGGAAAACGGTTCGTCGTTTTCCGCGTCGGCGTTTTCGGATAAGCGTTTGGACGTTGGGGTTTTAGACCTCGAAGGCGACGAGGGTAACGTCGTCGGTTTGCCGGGTGCCGCGTTGCCAATCCCAGAGCACGTCTTTAAGGGCCTGCACTTGGGTTTCGAGCGAATTTCCGGCGTTTTCGGTAATGGCGGCGTGGACGCGCTTACGCCCCAGCTTGCGCATATCGGGGCCGCCGAATTGGTCGACGAGGCCGTCGGTATACATAAAATACCGGTCCCCGACGGCGGGAGAAAATTCGGTGCAAACCACGCCTTTTTCATTGGGCGAAACTTTGGTTAGCTCGCCGTCGTATTCGCGCCAAAGCTCTATGCCTTCGCCGCAATACTCGATTTTTCGCAACGCCGGATGAAATCGAACGGCCGCAAATTCAAAACCGATTAGTTGAGCGGCGATCTCGTCGGCTTCGGTTTCTTTGAGATGGTGGAAGTAACCGACGATGTATTTGACGAGTTCGGGCAAGGAATCGGTTTTGAACGTGGACTGCACGCCTTTGATAATCGTTTGAACGTAAATGCCGACCATCGCCGCGGCAATGCCGTGGCCCGTACAATCGGCCAAAAACAGGGTGCAATGATTGGGTTCGGTGGCGCAGTGGAAGAAGTCGCCTGAAACGCCGTCGCGCGGCTTGTTCCAAAGCACAACGTCTTTGAAGTAATTTTTCGGCAAATCGGAATGTCGGCCGAGAAATTTCTGTATTTTAGAACCGACGACAAGGGCGTCTTCGAGGTCGTAGAGTCGGTCTTCCATTTGCGCGATTTGCATCAAGCGCACAAGCTCGCGCGATATTTCTTGAAGTTCCTCGAAAAGTTTTTTGGCTTTGGCGATCCGGTTGTTGGTGTAGGCGTCGATAATTTCACGAACGGTGGCGTGAAGAACGATGTGTTTTTGTTCGATTTCGTCAATGCACGAAATGTAAGCGTAGTCTTTGAGGCCGAAGGCGTAAAGCCAACGGCCGAGTTTGCACTGGGTGTGGTCGACGGCTTCGTCGAGCGTGAGCGAAAGTTTGCCTTGAAGGAGCCGGTCCATTTTGTCGAGCCACTCCAAATGGGCGGCGATGGCGCCGTCCCAATCGGCGACGGGGCGGGGATTTTTTTCTTCCACTTCCACGGCAATCGAACGTGTGCTTTTCATACTTTTATGATTCGGGTTGCGATTTTTTGATACTTAATCGGAACGCAAAAATACGAAAAAAATGTCCATAAATTTTACTAAAAAGATTTAGCGGTTTGAATTGTTTGCACGACGCGCTCATCGCTTCCGGCGGTTTTGCCGTTTATCGCTACAACGTCGGTTTAACACTATTCGAACTAGCATGCCCTTGGCCTCGATGGTTCGCCAAAAAGCCGACGACTTCGACGGCGTTGAAGCCCTGTTCGCCCAACTCCAACAACGTCGTTTATACCTCAAAGGCTTTCGCCTGCTCCGCGGCCACTTTTTGGCGCATCGCTTCGATTTCGCGTTTGCGCTTGCGCTCCACGCTCGCCGAAACCGCTATGCTCACTTCGTAGAGGCCCAACATCGGCACGGCCAACAACAACTGGCTGATTACGTCCGGACTCGGCGTCAGCACGCCCGCCAATATCAGGCACGCCACCACCGCATGCTTGCGAAAGCGTTTCAACAAACCCGGCGTAAGAAATCCCAAGCGCGAAAACAACAACGACAACGCCGGCAACTCAAAGAGTACCCCGCCCGCCAAAACAAATTGTACCACCAAGCTTATCACTTCGCCGATGCGCCAAATGTTTTGCACCTCGTCGGTGAGCGAAAAGGTCGCAAAGAAACGGAGGGTAAAAGGCAAAACAACAAAGTAGGCAAAGGCTGCGCCGACAAAAAACAAACCGCTCACCAAACCTACCAGTCCCCGTGTTCGTTTGATTTCGTCGGCGTAAAGCCCGGGTTTGACGAAACGCCAAATTTCCCAAATTACGTAAGGAAAAGCGGCGATAAAACCGCCGGTGATTGCTATGACGATGGCTTTGGTGAATTGTTCGGCGGGGGAGGTGGCCTGAAGCGTCGTCTCAATGGGGGTGGCGCAAAAATCGGCGTTGAGCCGGCAAACCAAGCGGTTGGTGGGAAAGTCGTTGCGCAACGGCCCAAGGATGACGTATTGTACGATTTCGCGGATGAATACCAAACACGTAATCGCGCCGGCGGCCACGGCCAAAATCGAACGGACGATGTGCCAACGCAAGGCCTCGAGGTGGTCGAGAAACGACATTTTGGCGTCGAAGCCCTTGGGCTTCTTTTTCGGTTCGTTCACAACGCGAAAATAAAAAAAAAGGGGCCTCCTCCGCCCCTTTTTCTATCAAAACTCTCAATCACCAATATGAAAGTGCCCGGGACCGGATTCGAACCGGTACGGGTGTTATCCCACCGGTTTTTGAGACCGGCGCGTCTACCGATTCCGCCACCCGGGCAATTGAGCCGCAAAATTACGCATCTATTTCGAGCCTGCAAATTTTTTGCGATTTTTTTGGGCCGCGCCAAACAAGCAACAATGAAAAAATCGACCCGAAGGATAATTTTTATCTTTGGTAGAAAGCCATAATTTGAAGTCGTCAAGCGATAATTCCCGTATCGTCGTTTGCTTGGCATTACCGCCGGGATTATTTCGGAAAAAGTACGGCGCGATATTCGGTGGGTCGGGCCAAAGGAAGGGCCGCGCCGTAATGGGCGTTCACCGCCTTGACGAATTCGTTGGCGACGATGGCGTTGCCGCGCGGAGTGAGGTGGATGCCGTCCAACGAAAAAAATCCCCCTTCGATAAACTTCATGCTCATGGGCATGCCGTCCACGGGCGTACCCGCTTCCATGGTCTTAAACAAGGCGTTGAGGTCGGCGACGGGAATCGAATACTTTTGGGCCAATTCGGCAACGATACCGTTGTATTCGGCGACCGCCGCATTCATCGCCTCGATTTCCGAGCGTTCCAAAAAAAAGGCGTCGTCCAGCGGTACGTCGAAACCTTTGGAGCGGCACTTGATTTCGTCGAGCGCCGTCAATAGCGGCCATTCGTCGGCGTGCATAAACCGCGTCGTTCCCGATTTGTCCTTGACCCAAAGCGGATTTTTTCCCGTTTTGAAATCGGCGTTCCATTTTGTGCTCAGTTCGGCGGCTTTGGCGGCGGAAATCGAGACGGTGTCGTAGGGAACGGTGTGAAAAATCGGAAGCGACGACGGCGAGGGTAAATTGCCGACGACCATGCGCACTCCTGCGGCGGCAAAAGATTTTAACAACGAATCGAGTCCGCGACGGAACCGGTCGGGGGGGGTGAGGTAGGCGATGGGAACGCCGGGTAGGGGTTCGACGCCGCCCTGCGCCCCGAAAATCATGTAGTCGCCCGCGCCGACCCATATCATGGCAAAGGACGGGTTTTGTTCGAGGGCCGCGTCCAAGACCGAGGCCGTTGCGTTGGGGGCGAAACGCCAAAAGTAGGGGTTGGAAAAAGGGAACCTTGCGGGGTCGCCAAGGTTCGGGGTGGTCGCCTCGTGCGCCCGCATGAGTGGAAGCGCCAAATTTTGAAACGGTCCTTCGGTTTCGAGGCGTTCGTCCAAGATGGCGGCGTCGCCCGCCTTGGCTATCGGAAAAGGCAAAAGTTCTATTGTTTCGCCGCCGAAAAGTCGGCACGTGGTGTCAAACTTGACGACGTATCGGGCGTTGTTGAGCAGAACGGGGGTGCCAAGCCCGGGGCCTTCGGGAACGAGCGGAATTTTGAACGCTCCTCCCCCCGCTTTTTGGCATTGTTGTGCGAAAATGGCGGCGGCCGAATACGTTTGTGCCTCGCGGTGCAGGGCGTTGTCGGCGTAGCCCGCAAAATACGAATCCCCAACGGCCACGATACGGTTTAAATCCAACGTACCCGAATGGATGGCGGGGGCGGTTAAATCGGGGGCGCAACCGGCAAGTCCGCCCGCAACGACGAGCGCCGCCCCAAGTCGTTGAAAAGCGTACATCGATTTTACAAATGAAGGGCGCGATTGGCGGTGGCGGCGAGCGCCGCCTCTTTGACGGCCTCGGCAAACGTGGGATGCGCGTGGGAAAAAATCCCCAAATCTTCGGCCGAAGCCCGAAACTCCATGGCCGTTACCGCTTCGGCGATAACGTCGGCACAACGCGGCCCGATGGTGTGGACGCCCAGTATTTCGTCGGTCGTTGCGTCGGCCAGTACTTTGACGAAACCGTCGAGGTCGCCCGAGGCACGCGCCCGGCCCAAGGCCGCAAACGGAAATTTGCCCGTTTTGTAGGCCCGGCCCTGCGCTTTAAGCTCTTCCTCGGTATAACCGACGCTTGCCACCTCGGGCCATGTATACACAACGTTCGGTATGCACAGATAATTGACGTGGGAATGAAGCCCCGCAATCTGTTCGGCAACCATCACGCCTTCGTCCGAGGCTTTGTGGGCCAGCATCGCGCCGCGTACCACGTCGCCGACGGCGTAAATGTGGGATTGAGAGGTTTGAAGCCGGTCGTTGACGACGACGCGGCCGCGTTCGTCGAGCGCAACGCCCGCCTTGTCCACGTTGAGCCGGTCGGTAAACGGTTTGCGACCCACGGACACCAAACAATAATCGGCCTCAAACGAAACCTCTTCGCCCGCCGGATTCAACGCCGTTACTTTTACGCCCGTATCCGTGGCGACCGCACCCGTCACCCGGTGCGACAAATGAAAAGTCAAGCCCAAATGTTTGACCAATATTTTTTGGATTTCTTTGCCCAGTTCCCTGTCCATCGAGGCCAGTACGCCGTCGGCATACTCTACCACCACGACCTTCGTTCCCAGACGCGCATACACCGAACCCATCTCCAAACCAATGACCCCGCCGCCGATGACCACCATCGTTTGGGGAACTTCGGGAAGTTTGAGGGCTTCGGTCGAGGTAATGATGCGCTTTTTGTCTATCGGAACGTTGGGAATGGAGGCGGGTTTGGAGCCCGTGGCGATGATGGCGCGTTTGAACGCCAAGTTTTGCGTGCCGCCGTCGTTTAACGCCACCGAGACCGTATTCGGATTTTCAAACGAACCAAAGCCGTGGAAAACGTCGATTTTGTTTTTACGCATCAAAAAACGAACGCCGTCCACGATTTTACCGACGAGTTCGTCTTTTCGACGAATCATTTGGGGTAAATTGGGGGTAATCGTGCCGTCGATGTCGATGCCGTGGGTTTTGAAATGGTGGACGGCGTTGTGAAAATGCTCCGACGAATCGAGCAGGGCTTTGGAGGGGATGCAACCGACGTTCAGGCACGTACCGCCAAGTTGGGCGTAACGTTCGACGATTGCGGTTTTTATACCCAGTTGTGCGGCGCGTATTGCGGCCACGTAACCGCCCGGCCCACTGCCGACCACAACCAAGTCATATTCTTTAATGGACATATTGTCAAAATTTTCGGCAATTTAGCAATTATATTTACACGACGAATACTTACGACGGAAAGTCCGAACGCTTAAAGATAAAAACTCTCTTTGGCCGACGACGATTCGACCGTTGTGCCCGACTTAAAAACGGGCCGTTCTTTTGCGCAAATACGCGGTTGAGCATGTACCGGCCGGCGACGTTTGCTACGCAATTTTGTGCGACGGCTTATCAGTCTTTTTCCTGCCCGGCGAGGTGGTTGTAGTCTTGAACGAGACGGTTGAGAAAATCGTAGGGTCGTGGTTCTTGGGCCGTAACGCCTAAAATCGATTCCACGCGTCGCGCCGCTTTTTCCAACAACCGCTCTTTGACCGCGCCTTCTTTGGAACGTAAAAGTTCGTTGATGATGGCCACGTCCTTGTCCGAAAGCCGGTCGGCCGAAGGGTAATGGGGACGGTAATCCTCGCCCGACTCGCGGAAAAGCGTATGCTCAAACTTGACCTTGTATCCGAGCCGAATAACGGCGGTGCCGGCGGCCATGTCGCCCAAGCGTTGTCCGCGAGCGTTGGACGCCGTGGCAATCAAGGACGGAATGCCCAACAGCACCCAATTCTCAAACCAGCCCAGTATCCATCGCATGAAGTAACTCGTAAATCCGGGCGAAGAACCGTCGAGTTTGACCACCCGAATTTTCATCACGGCCTTGCCGGGCGTTTGTCCGTTGAACATTGTTTCGCTTATCAGCGGATAACACACAAAAGGAACGACGACAAAAGGAATGTACCACGTTGCGTCGTAGACGCGTGCCGACGAAAAAAACTTGCTTGCCAAATAAACGTAGGCGAATTGGAGCGTTAAATCCAACAAAAACGCGGCGATGCGTTCGCCCGTCGATGCCGCCTCGTATTCTATCGGCACGTACTGCGCCGTTTGTACCTTGATGTACATGGACGCTTACAAGTGCAGGTAGGCGTGAAAAACGTCGGCAACGGCGGGATAGGTCGGCAAGCCGTCGAGTTCGGCGACGGGGACAAACTCGACGGCGCTAACGCCCTCGTCGGTTTGTGGGCGGGCAACGAAATCGGCGTCCGTTTGCATCAAAAACCATCGCGTGGTTTTGAGCGTCCATTTCCCATTCTTGTGCGGATTTTGATAAACGTGGCGGGTGGTCAAAAGCGGACGGACAATACGCAGCGCTTGGGCGCCCGTTTCTTCTTCGACCTCGCGGAGCGCGGTTTCTTCGGCGGATTCGCCGTCTTCGGCTTTGCCTTTGGGAAGGTCGTATTTTCCGTGCCTGACGATAATCAACGCCCGGCTTTCGTCCGGAGACAAAACCAATCCCCCGGCGGCAAAAATACCGTCGAACAAGGCCTCAAAACCCCGCATATCGCTAAAGCCCGAAACGTTCAATTCCCCGACGCCGTATTTGACCCACGCGGACATGGCGTTGCGATAGGCTCGAACGTCCGTTGCATCTTCAAAGGCCACGGCGTCCTCGGACTTATGCTTCCCGACCGACAAACGACTCTTGGCGCCGTAAACGACGTACATCAGTTGAGTTGGTCGGGGGTGGCGAGAACGAAAGGCGGAATCGCCACCTCGAAATGTTCGCCCGACGAAACACGAATCATGCCGTAATGTCCCTCCATTTTACCGATGGGCGTACGAAACATGCATCCGCTCGTATAGACGTGTTCTTCGCCCGGCGCCAGAACGGGTTGCAGGCCGCAAACCCCTTCGCCGTTTACGAAGCGAATGTCCATATTCGCATCGACGATGCGCCAATGACGCGTCAATAGCTTAATCGTTTGGTCCGATTCGTTGGCTATTGTGATGTTATACGCGAATACGTAGGTTGAAGTCCGGTGAGACGACTGTTCGGGTACGAAGGTCGTCTGTACGCTGATGCGTACTCCTTGAGTAACCAAAGATGTTGCCACAACTTAATGTTTACGCATAATACGCCGGCGGGCAATAAAAGTTGCTTTATAAATGAAAAAAATTATCCACAGGCAAAAGAAAAATCGGTGGTGTATCACGGGTAACGACGAGAAAAAATATCCACGGGCCCCAAAAGCACGATATTTGCATAGTAAACGCCACAACATGCCCGCCCGTGAAAGTCGCAACATCCTAAAAAACGAAACGCAAAACCATGTTTTTTGTAGTGTTAAACAAATTTTTTTGTAGCGTTAAACAAATAACGACGGAGATTATTCTTGGGCGTCTTCAAAATTGTTTTTTCATATGGGGGATAAACGACGGTTGTTTTTAATGCACAAGATTTTTTGTCGTTGGCTTGTCGTACACTGTCGCGACGAGGGCAAATCTTTTGAAAAATGGTAAAAAAGATAAGGAGTTTTTATTCCGTGCTTTGGCGACCGTTTCGCCTCAATACGGATTTTGCCGTTATCGACGCACAACGAATTAAACGAGAACGCCGTTCGGTTATGGACTTGAACAATTCGCGTTAAAAAGTTGCCGGCGTGGGTATATTCTTTATATTTGCGGCGTACGCATAAATTTGGAAAAACATAACGCAATGATTGCTTTAAGAAAAGCGGCGTTCACGGGGCTGGCGGCGCTGGCTTGGGTCGCCTGCAAAAAAGACGAGGACAAAGGTCCGAAAATTTATGTCATCCAGCCCGGCGAAAACGCCCAAACCCAAGCCCAAGAAGCGATGCTCGACGTCAAGCCCGGGGAAATCATCGAGTTCGCCGCCGGCACCTTCACTTTCAACAATACGCTTTCACTGGTCAAAAAAGAAAACGTCACGGTGCGCGGCAAAGGCAGGGACGCGACGATACTGGTGTTCAAGGACGCGGCCAAAGGCGCCGAAGGTATTCGCGGCGCCGAACTCAAACAGTTCATGATTCGCGACCTGACCGTGCGCGACCCCAAAGGCGACGGCATAAAAATCAAGGACTCCGACGGCGTAACGTTTTTCAACGTTATGGTGGAATGGACGACGGGCGCCGATTCGGCCAACGGCGCCTACGGCCTTTATCCCGTTTCCTGTAAAAACGTCATGATAGACGGATGTAAGGCCCAAGGCGCGTCCGACGCAGGTATTTACGTCGGCCAATGTTCGACGGTCGTCGTTCGCAACTCCGAGGCCCGCCTTAACGTCGCGGGTATCGAAATCGAAAACACCGTCGACGCCGACGTCTACAACAACCTCGCCGTCAACAACACCGGCGGCATCTTAATTTTCGACCTGCCCAATCTGCCCGTGAAAAACGGCGCCAACGTCCGCATTTTCCGCAACGAAATCCGCGACAACAACACCCCCAACTTCGCGCCCGCAGGCAACATCGTCGGTCAAGTCCCTTCGGGCACCGGCATCATGGTCATGAGCATGAACGACGTCGAAGTTTTCGACAACGACGTCATTGATTGCGCCGTTATGGGAACGGGCGTAGTCAATTATCAATCGCTCACCCTCTTCGACCCCGGACTCAACATCAACGACCCCGAATACGGCAAAGAAACCTACGCCATCCATATCCACGACAACCGCTACCAACGCCAAAAATTCATGCCTTTGGACAAGCCTTTCATCAGCAGCCTGCTCAAATCCAGTTTTGGCGATTCGGTGCCCGACATTCTTTTCGACGGTTACCTTCACCCCGCCGCCGGCGCCGACGCAAGCAAAAAAGTCTGCATCCGCAACAACGGCAACGCGCGTTTCGCCAACTTGAACGTTCCCGGAGGATTGGCGATTTCCTATGACGTAAGCGGCCACGACTGTTCGCACGCCGCCTTGCCGGAGGTATCGACGTCCGCACCGCGCCCGTAAGTTTTGACGAAAAGCCGGGGTTCGACGGACGACGCCGAAATTTCCATCAACCCTCCATGCTTTTCGTTTTGGTTCGCAATTTTGTACGAAAGTCTCGTCACACGGTATGTAACCGCCCGGTATCGTATCGGTGCATGCTTAGGTTGGGGCCGTCTTCCGCGTGTGCAACAAGACGGCGCAAGGCACAGCCGAATTTGGGGCTTTGGAGCCAATCCGGTTCCGCGCATAGAACTTGACAATGCTTGTCCGCGAACGCAAACGCAGGGGTTGTTTGCAACACGGGCGCATCATTGGCCGCCCCAACCTTGCCCTTGCCGCTACTCGAACCGGCGGCGAATGAGTTGAACGAACTCTTCGGTTACCTTGTCTTCGCGTACGATGCCGGGCATATTGAGTACCCGGGTTTGGAGAAAGGTTTGGGCCTCCTCCCACGTACCGCATTTTCCCACCGCATCCAGGGTTTCTTTGAACTTGGCGTTGCTTCCCGCAAATATCTTTTGAACGAATTGAAACTGTTTGTGAATCGGAATGGAGTCAAGGGATATTTTTTCTTCGCGAACGGGGGCGGCTTTCGCAAACCCGTCCACCACCCTTTTAACGGGTTCGTAAACGGGGATGGTTCCGGCTTCGTTGCGCGGCGCCGAAAAGGAGTCGGTTACGCGGGGCGCTTCGACACGGGGGGGTGGAAAGGAGTCGGCTACGCGGGGCGTTTCGTTGCGCGGCGCCGCGACGCCCGCGGCGGAATCAAACCCGTATTCGGCAAGGCGTTTGCCCGTCAGCTCCACGAACAAATCCTCGCGATAGGCCGACACGCCGCGTCGATGTTTTTGTTCGTAAAGTTGAACGATGCGTCTAAATTTTTCAATAAACACGCTCCGTTCCATCGTCGTCAAACCTTCGCGTTTGTGGTAGGCGGCAATGCCCGAAACGGCAAAATCAAAGTCGGAAAAATAACGGACGTATTTGTCGTAAGAGGCGATGGAAATGCTTTCTTTTCCCGCGAAAAAAAAACCGACGAGGGCGGTTTCGGGTTGAAGAACGAGACGAAGCGTGTTGTAGACCGCTTTTTCAAACAAGGCGCGAAACTCCAATTTTTCGACGAGGATGTGTCGCGAAAGTACGTTCTGAAACGTTTGCAGCGCCGCCTGTACCTCTTCATGCGTAAAGTCGAAATACGGATGGGCGAATTTCGACGAAACGGTGTTCCATTCGCGAAATATTTGCAAAAGCACGAACTTGTTGGTTTGTTCGTGGCGATGAAAACGAGCGATTTCTTCGCCCGTAATTACGCTTTTGCGTTCAAAAAACGCCGGCAAATGGGCATGACTGATTTCCGAAACGATTTTTTTCAGCACGTCCTCGGAAGGTTGGTACTCTTTCACGGCGATGGGCATTGAAATGCAAAGATAACGAAAAACGCCGTTTGTCCGGCGCGGGCCAAAGTCGTAATTTTGTGCCGAAAATGAGTTCGACGGTACGGGTGCGTTTTGCGCCCAGCCCCACGGGGGCGTTGCACATCGGCGGGGCGAGAACCGCGCTTTACAACTATCTTTTCGCCAAAAAACACGGCGGCGAGTTTCTTTTGCGCATCGAGGACACCGACCAAACCCGCTTCGTCCCCGGCGCCGAAGAGTACATCATTGAAACGTTGGAATGGCTGGGAATTCGTCCCGATTACGGCCCGCACGTCGGCGGTCCGGACGCGCCCTACCGACAAAGCGAACGCAAACCGATGTACAAAAGGTACGCCGAGCTGCTCATCGAAAAAGGATGGGCCTATTACGCCTTCGACACCGCCGACGAACTCGAAGCCATGCGCGAAAAAATGAAGGCCGCAGGCGTCAAATCGCCGCAGTACAACGCCGTTACGCGCGAATACATGCGCAACAGCCTCACCCTTCCCGCCGCCGAAACCCGCCGCCTCCTCGAAGAAAACGCGCCGTACGTCGTCAGAATCAAGATTGCGCGTAAACAAGAGGTGCGGTTTTACGACGAAATTCGCGGTTGGGTCAGCGTCGCGGGCGCCGAAATGGACGACAAAGTCCTGCTCAAAAGCGACGGCATGCCCACCTACCACTTGGCCAACGTCGTCGACGACCGGCTTATGCGCATCACGCACGTGATTCGCGGAGAAGAATGGTTGCCGTCGGCGCCGCTGCACCACGTGCTTTACAAAGCCTTCGATTGGGAGGCGCCCAAGATGGCCCATCTCCCCCTGCTTTTGAGTCCCGACGGCGACGGCAAGCTTTCCAAACGCGACGGCGACAAATACGGTTTTCCGGTCTTTCCGCTCGAATGGAACGACCCAAACACGGGCGCAAAGTTCTCCGGTTACCGCGAAACCGGCTATCTGCCCGAAGCCGTCGTCAATACCCTTGCCCTGCTCGGATGGAACCCCGGAGACAACCGCGAAATCTTTTCCCTCCAAGAACTCGTCGAACTCTTTTCGCTCGAACGCGTCGGAAAATCGGGCGTCAAGTTCGACAAAAAAAAATCCGTCTGGTTCAACCAACATTACATCAAAACCTCGCCCAACGAACGCTTTTTGCCCGAACTCAAAGCGCGCCTTTCCGCCGAGGGTTTGGACGCACCGCCCGACGACAAGCTCTTGAAAATCATCGGCATGCTCAAAGACAGGGTCGAATATACGAAGGATTTTTTCGTTCACGGAGAATATTTTTTCCGGGCGCCGACGCACTTCGACGCCGAGACGGCCGCAAAAAAATGGAACGGCCCCTTCGTCGCCGGACTTTTACCCATACTTGAAAATTTGACGGACTGGACGGCGCCCGCCATCGAAACCATCGTCAAAACCGAGGGCGAAAAAAACGGACTTGCACCCGGAAAAATCATGCCCGCCTTGCGTCTCGGGCTTTGCGGTATCGGATTCGGCCCCGGCATCTACGATATTATGGAAACCCTCGGAAAAGAAATTACCCTCCAACGCCTTCGTTTTGCCCTCCAATCGCTATGAAAAATTTTTTGACGCTTGCGCTTTTGGTACTCTGGGCCTCAAAACTTTGGGCTCAAGGCGCCCCGGAACCCCCCGCCCCGGTAAAGGCCGCCCACGGACAACTCGACGAAATTCCCAAAGACGCCCTCGACAAACTTCAACAACTTTTTCCCGGACACAAAGACGACGAATGGGACCGTTGGGACGACGGATATCAAGCCGTTTTCGTTCATGAAGACGTCGAAAAAACATTGATTCTCAGCGAAAAATTTGCCGTCCTTTACAAAGGAGTCGGAGTTGAAGACGAAGATTTACCTCCCGCCGTCACCGATTATTTGACCGATTTCGACGATTCGGCCGTTATCTATTTTTCCTTCGTCCTCGAAGATCCAATGAAAGTCAAGGCCTATCTTCTTTTTGTTCAACGCGACGACGGCGAAACCCTTACCCGACTGCTTTTCACCGAAAAAGGCAACTTTATTGCCGAGAAATTGATAGAACAATCGCTGGACAAAGACGACGACGACAAAAAAGACGACGACATTGCCGACGAACCCGACAAAAAAGACGACGATAAAAAAGACGACGACGATCTCAACGACCCTGCGTTGGAGCCCCAAGATTAACCGCAAAAGTCATATTCGTGCCACGCGACGCGGAAGATTCCAACGCACGCCGCCCGATATCGAAGCGCTCGCAAAACCGTTTTCGTTTTCGCGCCGATACACCCCTTCAATAAACAAAAAAGCGTTCCAACGCCAAATTCGATAATCGACTTTCAACCAAAACGTTTGTATATTCAAACGTTTTCCTTGTCCCGTAAAGTTGTTGAAGTCGGGATTCGGTTCCCCGTTGTTGTGTGTAAGGTCGGGCAAAAAGATGTTCGAACCAAAATTGAAGTTGTCGAAATCCATTCCGACAATCGTATAGGAAAACACCGTTTGCAAAAACAAGTCGGCCATCGGACTGTAACGGACAATCGCGTGAAAATCGTGTAAGTTCGCCCCCAAAGGATGGGTAAGATGTTGGCCGTAATGCGCGTAATTCGAGGCGGCGTTGTAATGCGAATACGTGTACGGACGAATACGGTTCGTTTCCAAGTGTAAATCCAAGTTCGGCAAACCCAATACGTCAATATACTTTATTCCCGCCTGCCAAGCGATTTTATTTCCCCACCAACCTTTGCCGAACTTTCGTTGTCCGAAATTGTAATCGTCAATCGCCAACTGCCCGTAAAACTGCAGGCGTTTGAGCGCGTTGATTTTCAACGTCAAACCAATGCTTGCGTTGTCCGAACTGCCGATGTATTGCTCGATGGCGCGATAAAATATTATCGGATTTAGATATTGAATTTCAAACCCTCTACTTCCGTTCGGCAACGCGGACGCGTAAACAATCGATTCAAACAAGCCGACGGAAACGCGTCTATCGGGACGATAAGAAAGCTGATGATAGACGGCATATTTGCGGGGATAGCTTCCCAAAGCGTCGGGTTTGTTGGGAATAAAATCTATGAGTTGAGCGAAATGATTGACGTATTCGAGTTTCCAAATTCGGGTGGTAAGATTCAACAGAAAATAATCGGTGGCGTGGTCGGACAAGACCAAAGATTGATAACCGTTGCCCCAAAAAGCGCGGTCGCGGCCGAATTTTATTCTCAATTGCTTGACGGGCGAATACGTGATATATCCGCGATAGTTGAAAAAATCGAACGAACGTTCTTTAAATGTTTTGAAATAACCTTCTCCGAAAACGACTTTTTGATTGCGGATATATCGGTCGATAAAATTTGGAAAAGCGATTTGATTGTCGGTGATATCGGCGTAAACCCCGACTTTTCCCCAGAGTCCGGCGCGAATGTTCGCACCCCGCGTATTTTGAAAAAACGACGTGGAAACGGCGTTGTTCGTACGGTCGTATCCGGCGCTTAATCCCAATACGGGGTTGAAAAAAACTTTGTAATTCTTTTTGGTATAGTGCAACAAGTCGCGCCGGTTTCTGAAAACATATTTAAAGACGTGTCTGTTGGAATCCCGGGTTTTGGCGTAGGAATCGTCGTAAACAAAACGAAAACGTTCAACGAGAATTTTATCGCGTTTTCTCAAAGTGTCTCCCGAAATTGCCGAAAGATTTCTCAAAACGCCCATTATTGTTTCTCTTGGATAGGGTTTTATATCGGTCGGCATTCCGTCTTTTATAAGCCCTTTCACGTCCATACGGTCGATGAAATGATACGATTCGTCGTTGAGCGGAACGTCGCCGTCCTGTGCAAAAACCGGGCAATATCCGAAAACCAAAATCAATAGAATTCGTCGCATTACGAATAAACTTGGGACTCGAGTTGTTGTCGGGTATAAAATTCAAAATAGGGGCCTTTACGGGAAACGAGTTCGTCGTGGGTCCCCGTTTCGACGACTTTTCCCCCTTCAACGACGATGATTTCGTCGCATCTTTGGGCGGTGGTGATGCGATGGGTTACGATGACAATCGTTTTGTTTTTGTCGAGTTTTGAGCGAAGATTGGAAAATATTTCTTCTTCGGTTTTGGTATCGACGGCCGACAAAGAATCGTCCATGACGAATATATCCGCATCGACGACGTAAGCTCTTGCGATGGAAACGCGTTGTTTTTGTCCGCCGGAAAGGGTTACGCCGCGCTCCCCAATTTTGACGTCGAACTTGTCCGGAAAATGAACGATATCGTCGTAAACGTGTGCAAAGCGGGCGGCGTTTTCAAGCATTTCGTGGTTGATGTTTTCTTTTCCAAAAGCGATGTTGGCGGCAATGGTATCCGAAAACAAAAACACGTCTTGCGGTACGTAGGCGAAGGTTTGCTTTAATTCTTGTCGGGTATAGCTTTCCAGCGGACGGCCAAACAGCTCGATAATTCCGGTTTGAGGTTGGATAACGCGCATCATGAGTTGTAAAAGCGTGGTTTTTCCCGACCCCGTCCTGCCCACTATCGCATATATTTTTCCTTTCTCAATTTTTGCACTCAAATCTTTGATTGCATGGACGCCCGTGTCCGGATAAGTGAAATTGACGTTGTAAAACTCGACGGCGATATCGCCCGTTTTGGGAGATTGGGATTCGTTTTCCGGGTATTGTATTTCGGAGAAAGTGTTAAGCGCCTCGTTGATTCTTTTTTGCCCCGAAACGGCCTTGTTCGTCAAACTCGTTACCCAACCCAAGGCCGCAACGGGCCAAATCAATAGATTGATGTAAATGACGAATTCGGCAATATTGCCAATGGTGATGGTTCCCGCGATGACTTTTTCGCTTCCTATCCATATCGTCAATATCGTACTTATGCCAATCAAAAGAACAATGAGCGGCATGAAAAGCGCATCCACACGAATCAAATCCAAAGCTTTGGTTTTATAGGCGTTGGAAAGTTCGCCGAATTTTTTTTCCATTTCCTTTTCCCTTGCAAACGCTTTTATTAAGCGTATTCCCGAAAAAGATTCTTGCACAAAAGACGAAACCACGCCGATTTGTTTTTGCTTTTCATCGCTTTTGCGGACGATAATCGAATGTACGTAATAGATGGAAATCGTTAACAGGGGCAAAGGAAGAACGGAATAAAAAGTCAATTCGGGATTGACGTAAACCATGGTAACGATAATCATTCCGAACAGGGTAAGGGTGTTCAAGGAATACATGATGCCGGGGCCGACGAACATCCTGACGTTGGCGACGTCCTCGCCGATTCGTGCCATTAAATCGCCCGTTTTCATGGCGCGAATTTGATTTTGGCTGTATCCCAACATCGCTTTGAAAAGTTGATTTTTTTGTTCGTACTCGATTTTTCGGGACATGACAATCAACGTTTGGCGCACCAAATACAAAAAATATCCGCGAATCAAGGCCAAAACAACGATAAACAAACCAAAAAAAGGCAGCACGTAAAAAAGCGCGTCCGTGACGACGCTTTTTTGTGAAAAGCCTTCCATTTGTTTGGAGGTTTTAAGCAGTTCGCCAACGAAATCGAACGCATGCCGAACGACTTGTGCGGGATATATCGAAAACCAGTTGGAAATCAGCGTGAAAACCGTTCCCCAGAACAAGAGTTTCCTGTGTTTATAGAGGTGCGGTCTAAGGCTGAAGAGTAAAAGTTTCATAAGCTTGCTTCAGGGCGTTTGCCAATCCTATAATTTGTTCTTCGGTGTTGAAAGAGTGTATACAAATGCGTATTCTTTCCTTTCCTTTTGGAACGGTGGGATGCAAGATGGGACGTACGTCGAACCCGGAATGTCGAATATGTTTGGCCGCTTTTTTAACGGTTTCGTTGCCCGGAAACAGTACGGAAAGTATTCCTCCGTCTCCCCCCAAATAAGGAATATTGTCATTGTTTAATTTTTCTTTGAGTCGCCGAACGTTCTCCAACAAAGTGTTTCTTTCGAGTTGAATTTCGGGAATAATATGGTAAAAAGCATAGATACACTGCCAAAAAAACGGGGGCGGCGCCGTCGAATATATGAAGGGTCTTGCACGGTTGATAAGAAAGTCAATCGTTTGATTGTCGGCCAAAACGGCGCCGCCCGAAGCGCCTGCGGCTTTGCCAAAACCGAGTGTTCTTACGTCCGCTTTTCCGATGGAAAGTCCCATTGCGTTTTCGCCGAGAATGCCGAGTGCATGCGCCTCGTCGACAATCAATGTCGCGTCGTTGGAACGGCAAATATCGGATAAAATATCGAAATCGGGCGCGTCGCCGTCCATAGAAAACACGCTTTCGGTTACGACCCAAACACATTCGTCCGCAATTCTGGCTTTGGTATACAAGTCGTCGTAATCGTTGTGGCGAAAAGACAGATTTTTGGCAAACGAGAGTCGGATTCCGTCGCGAATCGACGCATGACAATATTCGTCGTACAATATTGTATCGTGGCGTTGTGCAAAGGTGGAAAGCGCCGCCAAATTGGCCATATATCCGCAGGAAAACACCAAACAAGCCTCGGATTGATGATGTTCGGCGATAAGTTTTTCTACGTTTTGGTAAAAACGTTGGTTTCCCGTCAAGAGACGCGAGCCTCCCGAACCGGTTGTCGGGTAGGAATCCGGGAAAATTTCATTAATTTTGGCGCGAAGTTTGTTCGTTTTGAGCAAGCCCAAATAATCGTTGGAACAAAAATCCACTAAATTTTCATCGGTTTCGGATAAATTTCTATACGAATTATTCAATTTCAAGCCGTTGAGTTCGGCTTTTATTCGTAAAACCGCTTTATGATTCACCGAATGTTTAACTTTGCGTAAGATATGAGCCAATTAACGCAAAAAGTGTTTAACCCCCAAACGCTTTTGGACAAAACGATGGACGAAAGCCGTCAGGGGAGCGCGTACGAAGGCTTGGGTACGGGAAAAAAACGCGCCTACGTCGAAACCTACGGGTGCCAAATGAATTTTTCCGACACCGAAATCGTCGCATCCGTGCTTGCGGACTCGGGTTTTGGATTCACAAAAAACGAAAAAGAGGCCGATTTGGTGCTTTTAAATACGTGCAGCATTCGTGAAAACGCCGAAAGCCAAATTTGGAAACGCCTCGAATACTTCAAAAGTATTAAAAAACGCAATCCCGGATTGATGGTCGGCGTGTTGGGTTGCATGGCCGAAAGGCTCAAAAAGAAACTTTTGGACGAAAGCGGCTTGGTGGATTTGGTCGTCGGCCCCGACGCTTACCGTACCTTGCCCGTTTTGATTGAAGAGGTGGAATCGGGACAAAGAGCGGTGAACGTCCTGCTGTCTCGCGAAGAAACGTACGCCGATTTGGCGCCCGTACGCCTGAATACCAACGGTGTTTCCGCGTTTATTACCATAATGCGCGGTTGCGACAACATGTGCTCGTTTTGCGTCGTCCCTTTCACCCGGGGACGGGAACGTTCGCGCGACCCCGAAAGCATCGTGCGAGAAGCCACGGATTTGTACCAAAACGGTTATCGCGAGGTTACCCTTCTTGGTCAAAACGTCGATTCCTACAAGTACGAATCCGTATCTTTTGCCGGTTTGTTGGAAAAAGTGGCTCTGGTGGCGTCCGATTTGCGCGTCCGTTTTTCCACCTCCCACCCCAAAGACATCACCGAAGACGTCGTCGAAACGATGGCGCGTTACGAAAACATTTGCAACTTCATTCATCTGCCCGTACAAAGCGGTTCAAGTCGAATATTGGAGATGATGAACCGTGGATATTCCCGTGAATGGTACCTCGAAAAAATCAAAATGATTCGTGGTTTCATTCCGAACATCGGTCTTTCCACCGACATTATCGCCGGATTTTGTTCCGAAACCGAAGACGAACACCGACAAACATTGTCGCTGATGGAGGAGGTGAAATTTGATTCGGCGTTTATGTTTTTTTATTCGCAACGTCCCGGAACGTTGGCCGCCAGAAAATATTCCGACGACGTTCCCGAAGAAATCAAGAAACGAAGGCTCGCCGAAATCATCGAACTTCAAAATCGATTAAGCCGAGAATCCAACCAAAACGACGTGGGAAAAACGTTCAAAGTACTTATTGAAGGAGATTCGAAACGTTCGAAAAACGACTTCTGCGGACGCAACGACCAAAACAAAATGGTCGTTTTCCCCAAAGACGATTTATCCTTGCAACCCGGCGATTACGTTTCGGTATACATCACGTCGTCCACCGGCGCCACCCTTATTGGACAAGCGGTCTAAATGTTGAAATCCATATTTTTCGGAGCCTTGTTTTGGGCTTTGTCGCATCCTTTGTTTGCACAAATTCCGGGAAAATACGTTCCGCCGGGCGACTATGAATTGGCGGGAATTTCCGTCGAAGGTATCGAGTTTGGCGACAAAAACGCCCTTGTTTCCCTTTCGGGATTGGAAATCGGACAAAAAATCACCGTTCCCGGAGACGCTTTCGCCGATGCCATCAAAAAACTCTGGAAGCAAAACATTTTTGCCGACATTAGCATCGAAGCCGAAAAGATTCTCGGGGAAAAACTATATGTTGTCATCAAGGTTGAGGAGCGTCCAAGAATAGCGAAATATACCTTTGTCGGCATTTCGAAAAGTCAGGCCGACGATTTACGGGAAAAAGTCAAACTCGTCCGCGGACAACGTTTTACCGAATCCAAACGCAGAAACGTTATTCGCATCATCAAAAACTTTTATTACGAAAAAGGTTTTTTCAATACCAAAGTGGATATCACCACCCGTCCCGACGACGTAATGCAAAACGGCATCGTACTTGTCATTAGTATCAATAAAGGAAAGCGGGTGAAAATCGGCAAAATAATTATCGACGGCGCGGAAAAAATAAAAACCCGAAAGTATTTGGCCAAACTTAAAAACACCAAACCCATTAAATTTTGGCGTTTTTGGAAAGCGTCCAAATATATTCCCGCAAAGTTCGGCGAAGATAAGTCGTCATTAATAGAATTCATGCAATCCAAAGGCTTGCGCGACGCGAGAATTCTCAAAGATTCCGTTATTGCCACCGCCCCCAACCGCATCAATCTTCACATTAAACTTTACGAAGGAAACACGTATTATTTCCGAAACATTACGTGGCTTGGCAACTTTAAATATACGTCCGGATTTTTGGATACGCTCTTGGGAATCAAGAAGGGACAGGTGTACAACACCCAACTTCTCCAACGAAGATTGACCATGGACCCCAACGGTTCGGACATCAGTTCGCTCTATTTGGACGACGGACACTTGTTTTTTAGAATCGACCCCGTGGAAATCGCGGTGGACAGGGATTCGATTGATTTGGAAATACGTATGGCCGAAGGCCCGCAGGCCACTTACGACAAAATCATTATCGAAGGTAACACCAAAACCTCCGACCACGTCGTTCTTCGCGAAATTCGCACCTATCCGGGCAATAAGTTTAGCCGTGCGGAAATCATTCGCACTCAACGAGAAATCTTGAATCTTGGTTTTTTCAATCAAGAGAATATGCAAATCAATCCCCTTCCCAATCCCGAAAAGGGAACGGTGGATATAAAGTATGTCGTCGAGGAAAAACCGAGCGACCAGTTGTTTTTTCAAGCGGGATGGGGCGGCAGACCGCAAAGAAACTTCAACAACAACTTCATCGGTGGAACGGGGTTGATTGGTACGGTGGGATTGCAGTTCAACAACTTTTCGGCACGTCGTGTTTTGCAAAAAAGCGCGTGGAAACCTTTGCCTTCGGGCGACGGACAAAAGCTCTCCATTCGTGCCCAACTCAACGGCGCAGGCTTTCAGAACTACGCCGTTTCTTTTATCGAACCGTGGCTCGGCGGCTTCAAACCCAATTCTTTGGGCGTCAATGCCAACTATTCCATGCAACGTTCGTTCTTTTCCAATTACAGGATAAACATTGTCGGTATTTCGGCGGATTTTGGTCGAAGAATGAAATGGCCCGACGACTTTTTCCGTTCCTTTACTTCGTTGGGTTATCGTTTTTACGACGTGCGGGGCGCCGGTTCGATATTTGGCGGCGTGGACAGAGGGCAGGTCAATATCGTTAGTTTGAAACAAACTTTCGACCGTACAAGCATCGACGTTCCGATATTTCCGACTCGCGGTTCGGTGCTGAACTTTTCGGTGGAAGCCACGCCGCCGTGGTCGTTGTTTATCAAAAAGGATTACGCCAATTTGGGCGCCAACGAAAAGTATCGTTTGCTTGAGTTTCACAAATGGAAGTTTTCCACCGAAACCTATACCAAACTCACCAACGTCAAACTTCCATTCGTGTTGTTTGCACGGGCATTGACGGGTTATTTGGGATATTTCAATCCCGCCATTGGTTTGTCGCCGTTTGAACGTTTCTATTTGGGCGGCGACGGTTTGATGGGTTTCAACCTCGACGGACGCGAAATTATTGCCCAACGCGGTTATCAGGATTTTCAATCCGTGGGCGACAATGCGGCTCTGGGACATGCGATATTCAACAAGTTTACCGTTGAACTTCGGCAGGCCTTGTCTTTGTCTCCGACGGCCACGGTTTGGGTGCATGGTTTTGCCGAAGCGGGCAACGCATGGGGAAAATTTGCCAACTACAATCCCTTCCATCTTCGCCGCTCGGTGGGGGGCGGGGTACGCATATTTCTTCCCATATTTGGTTTGTTGGGCATAGATTTGGGGTATGGATTGGACCCGCCGAGTCCGCTGTCGCGCCGATTCAATTTCCATTTCATGATAGGCCAACAGTTTTAACGGTGGGGGTTGTCGTTACGGGATACGGTTCGATTTCCGTGGCGGGAACGGGCGTCGAACGCGTTTATGCCCGTTACCGTTCGGGGCGTACGGCCGTTGGACCGACGCAAATTGGAGAGGAAAGTGTTTTGGCCGCCCGCTTGGATGCCGAGGCCGAAGCCGTACTGGAATCTTACGTCGCCGTGTTGGAACGCAGGGAAAAGTTGTTTGACCGCGCGGCGTTGATGGCGGCGTATGCCTGCGAAATTGCGGCCGCAAATTGGAAACCGGGGCGCAATTACGCGATTGTCGTGGGTTCGGCGCGGGGGGCGGCGGGTCGTGGGGAGCAGTATTTCTCTGATTTTTCCTCTGCCAAGCGGGTTTCGCCTTTTGCTTCGCCGACAACGACGGCCGGCGGTTTGGCCTCTTTGCCCGCCGCGCGATTGGCCGAACGTTTGAAGCCGCCGACAACGGCTTTCGTCGTATCGCAAACGTGTGTATCGGCGGCGACGGCGGTGGCGACGGCGACGGCGTTGATACGTGCGGGCGTGGTGGAACGGGCCTTGGCCGGCGGTGCGGAGGCGCCGCTTACGCCTTTTACGCTGAGCGCCATGCGTTCGACGGGCGCTTACGCCCACCGTTCCCGTGCAAATCGGGAGTTTCCGTGTCGGCCGCTGGCGTCTCAGGGTGAGGATACGATGGTCATGGGCGAAGGCGCCGTCGTTTTTTCATTGGAAAACGAGGATAAACGCAACGGCCCCGTTTGGGCGAAAATCATCGGAGTAGGATGGGGAACGGAAAAACCGCCGCATTTGGCCGCGACGGGCGCCGACGGCGCGGCCTTGCAAACGGCCATGCGTGCGGCCATTGCCGAGGCCGGGCTCTGGCCCGACGCCGTGGTCATGCACGCCCCCGGAACCCTCGCCGGCGACGCCGCCGAACTCGCCGCCATTGCCGCCGTTTGGGAACATCGGCCCCGTCCCTACCTTTACGCCCCCAAATGGCTCACCGGCCACGCCCTTGGCGCAGCTCCCGCCCTCGCCCTTGAAGTCGCGCTCCTCATGCTTCGTTTCGGCCCTTTGAACATGCCCTATCCCGTTCACGACAACTCCGTTCGAGACTTTCGAACCGTCATGGTCAATGCCGCGGGTTTCGGCGGCGGCGCCGCCGCCCTCATCCTTCAACGCCCCGATTGATTTTTTAATAGTTTTTTAACCATAAAATTTTCCTTCGTTGCGAAATTGCCTACTCATTCGATTGCAAACTATACATCAAATCTATTTCGTCATTATAAATTATTACATTATCGACTATTATGCATAACGACAACCTCAGGGCTTACGAGAAAATCGACGACGTTTGGGACGAGGCCGACGACGCAGACTTTGACGACGACGTTTGGGACGAGGCCGACGACGAAGATATGTGGCAAGATTTACAAGAATACATCCCCTACGACGACCTTTGCGATATGTCTCCCGAAGAACGCCGTGAAGCTTACGAAGAATATTTCGGCTTTTAAATTCCGACAACGCGGGAGGCGTAACGAACCGGGCTTGCGATGTATTTTGCGAGAATGGAAATCGTCATCGCGACCGAAGACCGTTGGGAAATCGAACGGGAGATTAGCGACGAACTGCGCGAACAAATCGAACTTTACGAACAAATTGCGGAAAAGATTGCGGCGGCGCAAAAAGCGGGCGAACGTATGCGGGGAGGTTTGGAAAAGTTGGGGGATGTTGCCAAGACGTTGGGGGGCCAAATCGCCGGCGCTTTCGGCGCCCGGCAACTCGAAACTTTGAGCCAAAACCTTGCCCGTGCGGAAAATCGTCTGAGCGAAGCGCAAATTCGCGCTTTTCGTCGAAGCGAAGAGGCGGCCAAAAGGGCCCTCGAACGCATCGACCAAGACCGTGAACGCGCTTTCGCCCGAACGTTGCAAAACGAAACCGTGCGTTTTTCCGCCGCCTTCGCTCCTATGTTGAACCTTGCCCGGCAAGCGTCGGCGCTCGTCGCCGCCGAGGCCGACGCCCAAACCCGTAACGGCCTGCAAACCGTCCAAGCCGATATCGCCGCCGCCCAAGAACGCCTCCGACAACTCGAAACTTACCGAAACAACGCCGAAGGCGACGAAAAAGCCCGACTCGAACGCGAAATTCTAAACCAACGACAAGCGCTCGAACGAATGCACGCCGACCGCGCCCTTTACGAACGCCGTCGCGACGAGGCCGCCAAAAAAGCGGGACAGGTAAAAAAGGCCGTCGCCGTCGCCGAAACCATCGCCAACACCGCCGTGGCCGTAACGAAGGCTTTGGCCGAAGGCGGACCGACCCTCGGCCCGATTTTGGCCGGGGTGGTGGCGGCGCTCGGCGCGGCGCAAACCGCCACCGTTGCCGTCCAACAATTTTCCAAAGGTACGCTGGCCGTTCGAGGCGGAACGCCGGGCAAAGACTCCGTTCCCGCTTTGCTCACCCCGGGTGAAGCCGTTACGCCCGCACGCGAAGCCCGCGATTACCGCGCCGTTCTCGACGCCATTCATCGTCGTCAAATTCCGCCCGACGAAATGCAACGTCGTCTTTTTCAAAACGTCAACGTCGCCATCGATGAACGAGGGTTTCGATTGTTTGTCCAACAGTCGGGCGACGAAACCCGTTTTTTGGACCGGCGCTACCGCACTTACGATTGAGTTTCAGCCGAAAAACGCCCTCCAAGCGGCGTGGTAGTCGAAAAGGGTGAGCGTGCCGGAAATCGGCGCCCAAACCGCAAAACTAACCCCCATATGGGCGACGATTTTACGGGGCGGCGTACCAAAGCCCAAGGCGATGGCCGTACCGATAGGCGGACTGAATATCGGCGGGGTGAGCGCGGCCACGCCCGTCAGACCGTATTTGCGCCAAACTTTTTGTGCCAGCGTTTCGGCTTTCGGGGGCGGGGGAGCCGTTGGACGACGTGTAAAACGCGCCCGTAATTTCGCCATCCCCAACGCTATTTGTTTCCCAAAATACGTAAAAAACGTCGAGCCCGCCACGCCGCCCACGCCCGTGCATAGCGTCGTTTCCCAAAAGTTCATTTTCAACGCGAGGGCCGCAAGCACCCCCGGCACGAACTTAAATCCGCTCAACGCCGCAACGCCGGCATAGTCCCACCATTTCATCCACGCCTCCATACTCGTTACACCGTTTGCAGATTTTCGAGTTTGGCCATGTTTTCCGCCAAACGCAGGGCCTCGATAAATTCGTCCAAATCACCCGCCAATATCGCCGGCAAATTGTAAATCGTCAGGCCGATGCGATGGTCGGTAACCCGGCTTTGCGGAAAGTTGTAGGTGCGTACTTTGGCCGAACGGTCGCCCGTCGAAACCAACGACTTTCTCAATGCCGCCTGTTCGGCGTTGCGTTTTTCGATTTCAAGGTCGTAAAGTCGGGTTTTGAGAATTTTGAGCGCCATTTCATAATTTTTGATTTGCGAACGCTCGTTCTGCATCGAAACGACGACCCCCGTCGGCACGTGGGTCAAACGCACGGCGGAATACGTGGTATTGACCGACTGCCCTCCCGCACCCGACGAACAAAACGTTTCTTTGATAATGTCGTTGTCGTTGAGTACGACGTCGAATTCTTCGGCCTCGGGCATGACGGCGACGGTCGCCGCCGACGTATGCACCCGTCCTTGTGTTTCGGTGTCCGGCACTCGTTGCACGCGGTGTACCCCCGATTCGAACTTCATCAAGCCGTAACAGTCCTCGCCGCGTATCGAAACGGTAATTTCTTTGTATCCCCCGACGCTACCCTCGTGATAGTCGTTGACTTCAAACTCAAAGCCTTTTTTTTCGGCGTAACGTCTGTACATTTCAAAGAGGTCGCCGGCGAAAAGGGCGGCCTCGTCGCCGCCGGTGCCGGCGCGAATTTCCAAGACGACGTTTTTCGAGTCTTCGGGGTCTTCGGGGATGAGCAGATTTTTCAGCTCTTGTTCGAGTTTTTCGACCTCGCTCGACAGTTGAACGAGTTCGTCTTTGGCCATGGCGCGAAATTCCTCGTCCGCCTCCTCCTCCAAAATTTTTTTTGCGTTGGCGATGTTGTCCACGACGAGGCGGTAATTTTTGCCGACGGGAATAATTTTGTTTAGTTTTTTATATTCTTTACTTAAATTTTTTAATTTTTGCATATCGGAAAGGGTTTCGGGGTCGGCCAACAGCCGATTAACCTCCTCAAATCGACTTTCGATGGCGGGCAAGCGTTCCAACAAATCCATGACGCTAATTTACGGCGTCGCCGTCAAATTCGCAAAATCCCCTCATGGGTTTCGGCGCGGCGCGGTTAAGAAAATTCTTTGAGTTTGGGCAAATCGGCAAGGGAGTTGATGCCGAAGTGGGCCATGAATTGGGCCGTGGGGCGGTAAAGCAGGGGTTTGCCCGGCAGTTCGGCCCTGCCCGCCGGTTCTATGAGCTGTTTTTCCAACAGTTTTTGAATGGCATAGTCGGAATTGACCCCGCGAATATGTTCGATTTCGGCTTTGGTTACGGGTTGTTTGTAAGCGATGACGGCCAAGGTCTCGAGCGCCGCCTTCGACAACTTCTTGGTTTGACGCATGGCCAAGACCGTTTGTATCGGTGCGACGAACTTGGGTTTGGTCAGCAGTTGATAGCCGCCGGCGATTTCCCTGAGTTCGTAGATGCAGTCGTCGCGCCGGCATTTTTCTTTGAGTTTTTCGACGGCGGCGGCCACGCCCCCCGGCCCCGGGCAAAAGGGCGCCATGTCGGGACGGGCGAAAATCTCTTCGAGTTCGGCCAAACGCACGGGCTGTTCGGAAATGAACAGTATCGCTTCGATAATTTCGACTTCCATTTAATCGAATTGGGCGTCGAGGGTACGGGCGTAATGCACCGTCGCCTCGATGCAGTGTTGGAGCGCTTTTTCTTGGACGTATTGGGGTTGGTCGAGCCGGGTGTGGTAGGTGGGATGCAGGCGGTCGAGGGGTAGGCCGACGACCGTCAGCGCGTCGAGTCCCGCTTTTTTGAAACTGACGGCGTCCGTTCCGCCGATGGGCAAAGCGCCTTTTTTGACGTTGGCGCCCACGGCCCGAAAACTCGTTTCCAACTCCGCGATGCGTTTGGGGTTGTATTTGACGAAAGAAAACGCTTCGCCCGTAAGAATGTGTAGGTTGTCGGCGTCGAGAATGCCGTCGAAATTGAGGACGAGAACGTTTTCTTGTTTGAGGCGGTGGAGGTGGTCTTTGACGTAGGCGCTCGAGCCGCGCAAACCCGTTTCTTCGGCGCCGAAGCCGATGATGCGCACGGCGACGTGTTTGAGGCGCGGCCCTGCGGCCAAAGCCCGTCCCGCCTCCGTGGCCACCGCCACGCCCGAAAGGTTGTCTTGCGCCCCGGGCGAAACGATTTCGCCGTGAATGTCCCAATACGTGACGGACAAGGGCGCCGTTGCCGCGAATGCCAGCCACGCGTAGCCCAACCATGCCGGCGGGTGTTGGGCGTGGCTTCCCGACGTCGTCAGGGCCAAAACGCAAAACAAGGGATAAAGCGTCAAACCTACACCCGAAATCACCATTGCCCGTAGGCCGAACCGTTTCCACCGATACCACCATTTAAATTCGGGGGTCGAATCGCTGTGGCCCGAAAGAACGAGCGTCATTTTGGGTGGCAATTCCGAAGGCAAATCGGCGATGGCGTTGCACGAACCGTAGGGTTTGTAGAACATATCCAACGCCGGATAGTTCATAACAAAAGCGACGACGAAGGCGAGCGCCGCCGCGGTCGAAAGAAAAACCGCCCCTGCGGGAAAAATCCACACTGCAATCAGCGAAAGGCCGTAAGCGAAAAACACGGGCTTGAGCAAGGCGAACTTGGCCCGCAAAGGAGCTTGAAACTCGTGGAGTTTGGTGAAGTCGCTAAATTCCCCCCACGTCCGCAAAAAATATTCTTGTGTCTTGCGTTCGGCGTCGGACGCGGCCCGTCGCGGTCCGAAACGCGCTATGACCTCCTCTATCAGTCGCTTTGCTTCCATGTATTTTTATTTTGAATCCCCCACACCCCTTAAAAATCCAATTTTTAAGGGTTTTTTTTGCGTGCGGCCATTAAATTAGACTTGCCGGGCGTGTTGTTGTAGCCGATGCCGAAGGGGAGCGGCTTGACCGACGGGTCGGTTTGGTAGATTTTGTACAATTCGGTTTGGAAGCGGTTGGCAAAAAGCGGTATGGGGCGGTTGTAAGCGCCGTAAAACTGCAAATCCCAAACGTTGCGGTCGAACGAACTCAGCGGCATGCCCGAATCTTCCTGCAAGATAAACACGCTGTAATCCAAAATATGCGATTTGATAATCGAAAACGAAGGATAATACATCAAATACGACGCACTCTTAATATACGTATAACAGGGCTCGTATTTGGCCAAAAGCCGACGCATGGAACGCGAGATGTGTCCGTCGTCGATATTGACCGAATAATAGTAGAGGTCTTGTACCGTTTGGGGTTGGTTTTCGGGCTGAAAACGTATTCTTACGCCTGTAACGAGGGAGTCGTCGGGGTTCATGGGGACTTTTTTCACGCCGGCGGTGTCGAAAACGCCTTCGGGGCCGACGATTCCGCGTTCGACCCAAAGGATGCGGTTTCCGCGTCGGGCCAAGAACGCCAAAAGCACGGGCAACGTGCCGTTGAGTTCGCCGCGCCGAAAGTCCGATTGCATGTCGATGGTTTTGAAATAGCTCAAAAGCAGGATGTCGTCGAGGGCGATTTGGAGGTTGCGGAGATTGGCGGGCAAAACGGCCGGGGTCATGAGCGCCGGGGACGGGGGCGTACCTTCGGGTTCCAAACCGAACATGACGTAACGGGGGGCGTTGGGGAAGAGCGTGTGAATCGTCATGGCGTCGGCGCCGCTGAAAGGGTAAAGAACGTTTTTTGCGGCTTTGCGTTCGTTGGCGATTTCCGTTGTCGCCCATTGGTCCAGCGGTGCGATGAAGGCTTCGGTCTTTTTTTGCCACGCGCCGTCGAAAAAACGCCGGTGTTCGACAACGGCGGGCAGGGCTTCGACGGCCGCAAGCGTCGAAGCCGTATCGGGCGGCAATCCCGCGAGCATCCGGGCCAAATCGTTCCAAAACCGGTCGACCGGACCGGGGTCGAAGGGCGGCGGGGTGGTGTCTTGGGCGACGGCAAGCGAGTCGGGAACGGTGACGTGCTTGGATTTGCCGTTGCACGCCGTCATCCCCGAACCCAACGCCGCCAACACTAGCGCGTAAAGCGTAAAAAGTTTCACGCCTCAAAATTACTCACCCGTCCCGCGTTCTCCTTCTTAAAATATCCACAAGATACTGTTCATGATGGAAGCCGAGACAAAATTTTGCCGTTCGCTTCCAAGCCCGCGTTCGGTTTTTTTCCCAACGTTAGCCGTTCAACAGCCGTTGGTAAAGCTCGTCCACGGGGTCGAAATGGGCGTAAGGATTTTCGAGGGCGGGCGGCAGGGGCGGAGGAGGGGGCGGAAAAGAAAAATCGTCGGACGGAAAGGGAACGGCCACGCCGTAAACGCCGGCGTTTTTCCATGCGTCGGTGTAATAGAGGGGCTTGCCGAAGGCGGCGTACTCGAAAAATTTGGTGGGCCTGCGTTGAACGAGGTTGGGGTCGGGGTGGTACAAGGCGAAGCCCGCCCGGCACCCGCGAATCAAGGCGACGATATCCGCATAGTCCACGTATTGGGTACCGCCGAAAAAAACGACGTTTGCGCCGTCGGCCCGGCGTTGGAGCCGTTCGACGTAACGTTTGTCGTGGCTGTGGCCCGCGACGACGATTTTCGCGTTCATTTTCTTGGCGGCGTCGATGGCGCTTTGCGTTCCCCATTTTTCGGACAGGGTGCCGGTATAGAGCAGGTAATCGCCGAGCGAGGCAATAAATTCGGGGCTTAGCGACGGTTCGTGGGTCGGAGGCGCGAAATAATTGGGACAAACGACAACGGGGCCTTTCACCCGCGCCAAAAAAGGCAAATTTAAAAACGCCTTTTCCGCCAAGACCACGCCGTCCAATACGGACGCAAAGGCGTTTTCGACGCTTTGAACCGCCAATGCCAGCGGTCGGCGAAAACGGTAGCCGTCCGCGGTCAGGGCGTTGAGGGCGTAATTTTCGTGAACGTCGTAAACGATTTTGGCGGCACGCAATTTTTTCAAGACGGCGGCCAAAGGCAAAAGTTCGGGACTGTGGATGTGAAAAATTCGGGTTTTTATCTCGAGGGCTTTTCGTGTAAGGGCGACGTGGTTGAACGCCCGTCCGCGCCCGCTGAATTCGAGTTCAAAAATTTTGACGGGCTTGTCCGGCGTTCGCGTGCCTTTGCGTCCCACCACGGCCGTCGAATACCCGCGCAAGGTGGCGGGATAAGCCAAACGACCGTATACCCGGGCATGGCCCGCGGGGTTCATGACCGTCAAATGAACGACGTCATACAAACTTTTCCACCGTTTCCGTTTTTTCTATCGAGGATTTGTTCAGATACTGTTCGACGATGTGGCGGTCGTCTTTGTTGATGTTTCTTCGCTGGAAGTGGCCTTCCAAAAACGATTCCAAAGGCTTGAGCAGAAGAACAAGCAGAACCTTGACGCCGAAGGAAATCCAGAAGTTGTCGAGTACCGTTTCCGACAATTCTTCGAGGATTTCGGAAACGATGAAGAGGCCGAGGGCCAAAAAGAGGGTAAAGGTTTGGGCTTTTCGGCTGGCTTTGGCTTTGGTCAAGGCGTTGAGCGTGAGTTGGAGTTCACGATTGATTTTTTGGATTTCCGTGTTCTGACGCTCGATTTCTTCTTTTTGTTGATTGAGTTCGGTAAAGGCGGACTTGAGCTTGCGTTGCATACGGTCGCCTTGTTGTATCATGATTTTGTTGTCTTCGAGAATGGCTTCGTAGCCTTTAAGCAATTGATGCAAGGCTTCGCGCAAGGCGTCGGCGGAAACGTCCACGTTTTCAACCAAATTTCGAAAACGCGCCAAATCGTCGTTTTCTTTGGCGAATACCTCGTCGCCGGCTTTTTTTCCCAATTTCAACCCCATCTTTTACAACGTATCTTCACGAACGACGAACTCGAAATTCAAATCTATCGAATCGCGATAGTCTTCGCCTGCTTCCTGCATGTCGGTGTCCTCTTCCAAGTAATGCCAGCGTACTAGGCATTCGTTGCCGTTTTTTTGGCAATCTTGGAGGATTCTCAAAATTTCGAGGATGTATTTGGCCGAGCTGGTGTTGAAATAATCGAAGTTGAAGTCCAGCGTAATTTTTTGGTTTTTGGCTTCTGCGCAAAACCGCCTAAGCCAATCCAAGACGGGGGAATAAAATTTGGTGGAATTTTCGGGATAAGAGTTGCCGCTGATTTCGAATTTTCCTTCGTCGGGAATGAAATTGACTGTCGGGGTTTCGTCCGTGGGCGCTATTCTGAGTGGGTTCATGGATGCTTTGAAATTTACATGAGAAACGAAAGGGTAAACATGAGGTATTGTTCGTTGACGGGGTCGAAACGGTAGACGAGCTTGCCGTCTTTGGAAGCGCGAATCATGTTCAAGAGGCCGAGACCGCCGCCGCCTTTGGCGCTGATTTTTCCGTCGGTCAACCGTTCTTTGTAAAAATTTTTGAGTTCTTCGGGAGAAAATGCGTTAAGTTTGGCAAGGTAGGCCTCGAGTTTTTGCGCATCCTCTCCGGCAACGACGTTGCGCGTCGAAATTCGGTATCCTCCCGCGTCTTTATAAATCGAAACGCTGGGGAAAAAATCCTCTTTTAACGTGTCTTTGTCTTTGGCGTGATAAATGAGATTTTGACAACATTCTATCAATATCGTATTAACGTTTTTGACGACGTTGCGTTTTTCCCCCAATGCGCTAAGTTTGGTCTGAATGGTGCTTAGAATCTTGTTCAGCACGGGATTGCTCATTTCCCCGTTGTAGGCGTACAATAACTGCTTATCGGTCATCGGTGGGCCGTCTAAGTGGTGGATATGGGAAAACTCATGCGTTCACCCAAAAAATCGCTCAAATTTACCAAAATTTTCGCCAAAACAAAATTCTTGTCAAGACCACGGTATGGCGGGATACTTCTTTTTTAGGGCTTTGAGTTCGTCGAGGCAGAGCAAAAAGAACTTTTCGATTGCTTCTACGGGTTTGTTTTGGCCGATGAAATCGTCGATTGGAAGGGTTCGGTGCCAAAAAACGAAGTCTTCGTCGTCCACTTTGGCGAGTTCGCGCATCCAGCCCGTCCATTCTTGAGCGGCCTTGCTCATGCTCGTCTCAAAAACGTCGACGTCGTCGGAATCGGCTTCGAGCGAAAGCGTCAGTCCGCACAATATCTTGTCCTTGTTTTGCCGATAGCCCAGTTCATAAAAGAGGCCGGTTTCGGTTGCGTAAAGCACGCCGAAATTGAACTCGTCGCTTAAAGGGTCGAAAAGCGAATCGGGTTCGTCGCCCAAAAAATCGGCCAATTTGTCGGTAACTTGTCCGCCAAACGCCCGGTGAAGTTGGTGAATAATGCGCGGAAACTCAAAAAGCATTTTGACGTCCGCGGCGTCGATGTTCTTGCTCATGGATTGTGGGGTGCAAAATTAGCGTAATATTCGCTAATCGCCGCAACGCCCGGGCATTTTTCTTATCCATTCTTCGATGAGGGCGACGCCTTCGAGGTGGGCTTTGTCTCGACCGAGTTCGGGCATTTGGGCGCCGGGGTCGTTGATTTTCATACGATGAACCAAAATCGACTCTTCGGGTTTTCCCGGAACGATGGAAAATTTCAGGCCGCCCGAGCCTCGTCCCGCCGCAACGGGCGGTTTGCATACGCCGTAGGCCGTTGGGTGGGTCTCGTCGTAATTCAAATTGAGTCCCGAATTGTTGGCGGGGCCGCGCGGATTGTGGCAGTGGGCGCAGTTGATTTCCAGATAAGCGCGTGCACGCTCCTCGAGACGCTGCGTCGTGTCGGTGTAGGCCGCCAAACGGAGCATGAGCGTCGAATCCCCCGGGGCGCCCGTCAATATCCCCCGCTCCGTCCATTTGGCCAATTGATGTGCTTTTCCGTCGGCGTAATCGAAACTTCGATTCAGGTGCCGAGCCCGCGGACCGATGGGCGTGGTTTTGTAGTCGAGTGAATGGCATCCGTAACATTCGTTTTCGTTGGGAACGGTATAAAGCACGGTTTGCGTTTGACCGTTTTTGTCCACCCAAGAAACGTTGCGTAGTTCCCCGGCACGTAACAGCGAGGCTTCGGTTTGTTCATCGTTCCACCGATAGGTCAGCGAACGCCAACCCGTATCTTGTCTGACCAACAGCCGTGTTTCGATGATTTGGCGACCCAACGACGGATTTCTTTCGTCCTTGTAATAAAAAAAGTTTTTGACGAGCGTTGAGCCGACGGGAAAGTCGAATGTTTCGTCGGGGTCGAAACGCGCGCTTTTTCCTTGCGGTACATATACGAACCGGGCTTTGTGGGCGTAGTCGGTGAACAGCGCCGAATTCAGCTCGTAGGGAAGAACGTCCGAACGCGGTTTAAGCTCTTTGAGTTCGCCGACGAAAAAGCCGTATTCGGAAAGTTTTTGTGGCGTGGAATCGGGCGTCAAAAGCGCTTCGTTTTTTTGGCAGGCAACAACGAGCACCGTCGCCAACACTCCTATCGCGAGTCTATTCATTCCAATCGAACTTGTGAAATGCAAAGATAAACAAAACAAGGCTTGTTTGGACGAGTTTGGTTTTTGTACTTGTCGGGTTTTTGCGCCTTTTTTCGATTTCAAATTGAGGTGTATATACAAACGGCCTTGCCGTTGAAAGTCAAGCGACCGTTCGGGTTTCAAAAATTACGTCTGTAAACGCTTAGCGCGCCGTAAACACTTCGGCTTCGATTCGGTCTTGACGTTTTTCCAAATCTTCGACTTTGGCTCCCAACCTTTCGAGTTTGAGGTCGATGGAGTTTAACCGCTCGACGATGAGGTCGAACTTTTTGTCGAACTTTTCTTCCAAGCGTTCGAACTTTTTGTCGAACTTTTCTTCCAAGCGTTCGAATTTTTTGTCGAATTTGGTGTTGACGTAGGCGAAAAGTCCGCCGCCGAGGGTCACGAGTATTCCGAACATCCACAAGATGCGTTCGTTGGTCTTTCCCAGTTCGCGGTTGGTGTCGTCGATGCGGCGGTTGGTGTCGTCGATGCGACGGTTGATGTCGTCGATGCGGCGATTGACGGCCTCAATCAATTTTTCGATGGCCTCGATTTTGATTTCGACGGTGTGCAATCGGTCGCGGTCACCCAAGGTGAAGGGAACCGGGGTGTTGAGCCGCGGGTCGTCGTACTTGTCCTTGCGCACAACGGGCGCGTCCTGCGCGAAAATGCAGG